>NZ_LMRY01000060.1:0-300397 GCF_001427935.1 Paenibacillus sp. Soil724D2 | reverse complement strand
GTTCGTCAAACTTGCTATGCTTTACCCTCATACGAACAACCTCCGGCTAATTTCATTGTATTTTCTTAGCCTAAAAGTGTCCAACTTAATTAGGGGGCTTTATAGAATTGTTGTACATTATGCAACAACGCAGGGGGAAAGGCGAGATTTAGGGAGAAATTGTTGCACTTTTTACAACATCATTCAACCGCGAATATGGTTCCGTACATCTGGCAACTTCTAGTGAGCATAGAAAGACTCCGATTTAAGACAACTTAATATAGAAGGAAATTGGATAGCATTTAGGAGTGTGATTGTTGCAGAATATACAACATTGGTAACGACAGCTGCTCATTTACATGTAATAGACGCTGCTCGGAAACCGACTTTTCTTGACAAATGCATATTCTCCTAATGTAGATAACGAAGGTATACATAAACATGCGCCAACGCCAGAGACACAAGGGTTATAGGGGCACCCACCTTCAGAAATTCTATATAACTGAAACCCTTGCCTTCTTTGGCAGCGAGTCCGGCAACAATAACATTGGCCGAAGCGCCGATAATTGTGCCATTTCCTCCTAAACAAGCCCCTAAAGCAAGCGACCACCATAGGATATTGATAGGCTCCGAATCAACGGCAAGTCCAAGCCCCTCAGCCATATCTTTAATTAAGGGGATCATCGTAGCAACGAATGGAATATTATCAATTGTTGCGGATGCAATACCAGAACCCCAGAGAATTAATAAGGAAGCAGTAGTGATGTCTCCTTCCGTCACAGCTAGAGCTTTCATGGCTAGAGCTTTAATTAATCCAACCTCTTGTAAACCTCCCACTAAGCTAAAAAGACCTGCAAAGAAGAAAATCGTTACCCATTCAATAGAATCAAAAGCTTGTTCCACATCGTGTTCCTTGAGACCGAAAAGCATGAGCAAAATAGCACCAGTTATAGCGATAACTGCGGCATCAACATGAATAATCGCATGAAGCATAAATCCGATAATAGTCAGTGATAAAATAAGTAAAGATTTTTTCATGAGCAGCTTATCCTTGATATATTCGCGCTCATTTAGCTCTAAGAGTTTAGTTTGCAGTGCAGGATTTGGCCTCAATTGCTTTCTATACATCATATAAAGAATGAATAGGGAAACAACGAAAATAAGGATCGTAATAGGCGCTAAATTGAGCAGAAAGGCATTAAAGGTTAAATGCGGGTTAGCAGATCCAATCATTATGTTGGGAGGATCACCAATGAGTGTAGCTGTACCTCCTATATTGGAAGCTATGATTTCAGACATTAAGAAAGGGGTGGGGTTAATTTCTAGTATCCGAGTAATCGCAATTGTGACAGGAACGACCAATAAAACCGTTGTCACGTTATCTAAGAGGGCTGAGCCAACTGCAGTTAATACAGAAAGCACAAGTAAAATTCGCAAGGGATCCCCCTTCACAGCTTTCGCGGCGCGGATGGCGATGAATTGAAATACACCCGTTTGATTCGTAATTCCTACGAGAATCATCATGCCAATAAGAAGAGTGATGGTCTCCCATTCAATATACTGTTGAAACACTTTGTGCACATCTAGGATACCGGCAAATACCATGATCACAGCGCCAAGTAAGGCAATGACCGCGCGATTCACTTTCTCAGAAATAATGAGCGCATAAGTCACAATAAAAATAATCAAGGCAATCCAAGTTAGCATATTTTCCTCCTCGCAGTAAGCTTTAGCTTGACTGACTTTGTAAGTTTAAGTATGTCCATATTCCAGGAGAACCCCAAAAAACGCAAAAAGAAGCCTGCTGTGACAGGCTCCTCCGGTGATCTCCGTATTGAATTATTTCTCATTATACGGACTGATTTCTGTTTTGTAAATAAGAAGACTTGGACATATCCCCATTCCATAAGCATATACTTGTACAAAGTTTTGTCTAGTCAAATAAGGTACAAGTTCTTTTGTGTAGGGGGAAAACGATGAAGATAAGAGTCAGGTTTATCCTATTATGGGGCGCGATCATTAGTTTGCTTTTGGCGCCATTTGGACAAGTGGAGGCAGCACCGCCTGGCATCCATACGAATGCAGTGGGTGCTTCCCTTATTGATGTGGAGTCAGGCCGTATCCTCTATAGTGAAAAAGGGGACACGCCTATGCGAATAGCCAGCTTGACCAAAATTATGACAGCAATCATTGCGATTGAACAAGGCAAATTGACGGATAAAGTCAAGGTTAGTAAAAATGCGTTCGGCAAAGAAGGTTCTTCCATTTATCTAAAGCTTGGCGAAGAAATGCGTCTGCACGACATGCTGTATGGTCTTATGATGCGCTCCGGAAATGATGCAGCAACCGCAATCGCCGAGCATATTGGAGGAAGTGTGGAAGGCTTCGTCTATTTGATGAATGAGAAGGCCAAGATGCTCGGTATGGAACACTCGCATTTCACCAATCCCTCGGGCCTCGATGAGGGAGAAGGTCATCGCTCCAGTCCGAACGATATGGCTAAGCTGACGGCTTATGCGCTAAAAAATCCCGTATTTCAAGACATTGTTTCCACGAAAATCAAGAAAGTACCGAACCCAAATGAAGCCTGGGACTACTCATGGCTTAATAAGAATAAGATGCTGTCTCTCTTTGAAGGCGCTGACGGTGTGAAAACAGGTTATACGAAGCTTGCCAAGCGCTGCTTGGTCTCATCAGCCACAAGAGACGGCCAGCATCTTGCCGTTGTTACGCTTAATGATCCGGATGATTGGGGGGATCATGCTCGGTTACTTCAATATGGTTTTAAATATTATCCGTTACAAACGATTGTCAAGAAGGGCGATGCCGTTGAGGGCACTCCTTGGGTTGCGGGGAGGACGTTCTTTTATCCATTAGCTGAAGGTGAAGCTGCACAGTTGACTCGCAAAGTGGCACTAGTCGATCCAGCTTCTATGGAATACCGGTTAGCAGAACGAGGGACGCTGCAATTTTCACTCAACCAGAAATTAATTCAAACCGTACCCATCTATGATTCAACAAGTCCATTACTGCAAGCGACCAGTCAGTCCACTTTCTCCTTTAAAGAAAGTAATGCGTATCAAGATACATGGCTTTCACACTACGGATATATTTGTAGATTATTAATACAGAGCCTGTTTACAGTCTCGGAACCACAATGGGCTGATTAGATTAAGCTTATGCTTACGATGCTAGTTCTGCTGAAGCAAAACTCAAGGTTAATCTCACGATGCCAGTTTTGCTAAAGCAAAACTCTAAGGAGGCCATTCGATATGGTGAATTGGATCTGGTTGTTTTTTATTGTCGTTGGGTTCGGCGTGGCGGCATTGAATGGGAATGTGGAAACAGTCACACAAGCAGCTTTTGATGGTGCTAAGAGCGGAGTTACGGTCTGCTTTGGACTCATTAGCGTGCTAGTCTTTTGGATGGGAATGATGCGGATAGCCGAAGATGCTGGTCTTCTTAGCAAACTTGCGAGATTATTGCAGCCGGCGGTTCGTTTCTTATTCCCTAGTGTTCCTAAGAATCACCCAGCCATCGGCTACATCATGTCCAACATGAGTGCCAATATTCTTGGTCTTGGGAACGCGGCTACACCTATGGGAATTAAGGCGATGCAGGAGCTGCAGAAGCTGAATCCCGATAAAGACACGGCTAGCACAGCTATGTGTACACTTTTAGCACTTAACACTTCAAGCATTACACTTATTCCTACGACGTTAATTGCCATTCGAATGAATTACAATTCTTTGAATCCTGCGGAAATCGTTGGCACAACGCTAATTGCCACTGTCATTTCGACGGCCGCGGCTATTTTTGTGGATCGATGGTATCGAAGGTCACGCTCACCCATCCCTCCTTTGAAAGGATGATTACGAATGTATGCCTTCGTTTCGCTCATCTCAGCATGGGCAATCCCTATCATGATCGTCTTCATTCCTTTATACGCGGCGTATCGAAAGGTGCCTGTTTACGAATCGTTTGTTGACGGAGCTAAAGAGGGCTTTGATACAGCTATCAAAATCATCCCTCATCTAGTAGGTATGATGGTAGCGATATCTGTCTTCCGTGCCTCAGGTGCGATGGATTTATTAATCGGCTGGATGCGTCCATTCTTTGAAAGCATCGGAGTTCCAACCGAAGTGCTGCCTTTGGCCATCCTGCGTCCGATTACTGGAGCGGGTTCGCTAGCTTTTACAACGGATCTTATCGAGCAGTTTGGCCCAGATTCCATGATTGGCCGCATTGCTTCGACGGTTCAAGGGAGCACAGATACGACTTTATATGTGATTACGGTATATTTTGGCGCTATCGGCATTCGGAAGGCTGGTTATGCGCTAAAAGTAGGGCTTATTTCTGACTTAGTCGGCTTTATTGCTTCCATCATCATCTGCTTTTTGGTATTCACTTAAAATGATTATTCCATCGTGCCTTGCATCCGAATAACGGACTCAATATGTCTTGCTCTTGAGATTTACATGGAACTCCGTTATCATTAGCTTGAGGTGAAAGCGGATCATGGAAAGACTGCAAAAAGTATTAGCCGAAGCGGGGATCGCATCCCGTCGGAAATGTGAGGAAATTATCACAGCAGGACGTGTTCAAGTGAATGGTGAAGTCGTCACCACGCTTGGCGTGAAAGTGAACTCGGAAGAAGATGAAATTAGAGTTGATGGACGTGCTATTGGTCAACAAAAGAAGATCTATGTGATTTTGAATAAGCCCAAAGGTGTTATTACAAGTGCTACGGACCCAGAGGGACGTAAAGTAGTAACGGACTTCTTGCCTGGGATTAGAGAACGCGTTTATCCGGTCGGACGATTGGATTATGATACAGAAGGGTTACTCCTTTTGACAAATGACGGTGAATTTGCCCATTTACTCACGCATCCTAAACATCATGTTCCCAAAACCTATCAAGCTACTGTAAAAGGGGTACCGCACGGAACGTTATTAGACAAGCTAAAAACGGGTATACAGTTAGAGGATGGCATGACGGCTCCGGCTGAGGTTGAATATGCGGATGTGAATATGGAGAAGAATGAGTCCATTATTCAAATTACGATCTACGAGGGCAGGAATCGACAAGTCAGACGTATGTTCGAGGCAATTTCTTTCCCTGTGATCAAATTAAAACGAATTAAATTCGGTCCAATCTTTTTAACTGGCCTGCCAAGAGCTAAGTATCGTCACTTGACGCCTAAAGAGGTTGAGGAGCTTAGGAACGAAGCTCTCAAGACACATAACGTTCAAAAAGGCCAATAAGAATTGGCCTTCTTTTCGTTATAATAAAAGAATAAACCTATGTGAAAAAACTAACATTGTTAAAAAAAGCGAAGGTGATTATACGTGGGTCCAAATAAGAAATGGGTACAGATTGGGATTTTTGCGGTCGTGCTTATTATTGGCGTGTTTACCATTATTACCAATTTGTCGGCTTCTGACAGCAAGAAGTATCCCCAAACAGGCGACAAAGCGACGAATTTCTCCTTAGTCGGATTAGATGGTAAAACACATGAATTATCGGAGTATAAAGGCAAACCGGTTTTGGTTAATTTCTGGGGAACCTTTTGCCCGCCGTGCAAAGAAGAAATGCCTGCTCTCCAAAAGCAATATGATAAATGGAGCAAAGAAGGCGTGGTTTTCTTAGAGGTCAATGTTGATAAGAATAAAGTAACGGTGCAAAGCTTTATGGATCAGTATAAGTTGAATATGCCTGTACTCCTGGATGCCAAAGAAGTCGTACGTAAGCAGTATGGCGTCATGGATTATCCGACAACCTTCTTTATTGGTGCAGACGGTAAAGTGGCCGTGAAGAAAATTGGTCAGATGACGGAGTCTTTTATCGATGAATCGATCGCTAAGTTGGTTGACAAGTCTTAAAATGAATGAACGCTTAAAGTTTTCAGGAGGTCATCATGTTCTACAACACCAAATGCGATTGCGGGCATCAGAATCCCACAGGCACTACGCTTTGTGAATCTTGTGGTAATCCGCTGATTGACACGGAGGGCAGAGATATACTGGAAATGCGATACGACGGTATGGCCCGTCGCTCTCAGAAATCTAACCCTTCTTTGCTGGATAAAGTCTGGAATTTCTTTTCCTCGGTTAAAATAGCTGTATGGATCATTATTTGGACGGTCGTCGCATCTGCCGTCGGCACTATTTTTCCACAAGAAAATACGTTCTTAGATATGGATCCTGCTCAGTATTATTCGCAAAACTATGGTACACTCGGGACCATTTATCACTTTCTTGGCTTCTCCCACACGTTTAGTTCGTGGTGGTTCATTACGCTGCTATTTATGATAGGAACATCCCTAGTCATTTGTAGTTTAGATCGGGTGTTACCATTATATCGCGCGCTATCTAAGCAGCAGATTCGCAAACACTTGAATTTTCTCACGAGACAGAAAGTGACACTTGTCACCGAACTGCCGCCGGGAACGGATGAGGAAGCATGGACAAATAAGCTTGGTGCGCTTTTGCGTAAAAAAAATTATCGTGTACATACAGATGGAACAGCGCTATTAGCTGAGAAATACCGTTTTAGCCGCTGGGGCCCTTATATCAATCATATTGGTCTTATTATTTTTCTGATCGGTGTGTTAATGAGAAGCATTCCAGGCTGGCATATGGATGAGTACATGGGTATTCTGGAAGGGGAAACCAAGGCAATCCCTCACACTTCCTATTTCATCAAAAATGAAAAGTTCACGTTGGAGCTGTATGACGAGAAAGATTTGCCAGAAAGTATTAAGGCTAAAGGACAAATTGTCCCGAAAACCTATGAAACCCAGGCAGTTTTGTATCATTGTTCAGCGAATTGTGACGATTCATCCAAAGAACCGGTACTTACTGAAGTGCACAAAGAGAACATCATCGTGAATCATCCACTTGATTACAAAGGTCTTCAAGCTTATCAATTCGATTATAAATCTACGCCAATGCTCATCTCCGTGAAGCCCACACTTAGCAATCCTGCAACAGGTGAGTCTTATGGAAGCTTTGAATTGCCGATGAATAATCCTAAGGATGAATATCAAGTAGGTCCCTATAAGCTGACGCTGAAAGGGTATTTCCCCGAGTTTGGTCTGGAAAAGGGACAACCCATTAGCAAGTCGAATGAGCCCAAGGCACCTGCATTTATATTTAGCATCACAGGTCCAGATCTAGCAGCTAACGGTGTACCTTACTTGTACTTCCCAAGACAAATAGATAAAGAAACGTTCTCACAAGATACAATTAACGGCCCAATTAGCCAGAAGCTGAAACTTGCAGTCGGCTCTATGGAAGGTGTTCAATTTGCCAATTATACAACCTATCTGAACATTCGCGTAGACAAGGCTATGCCGTATATTTGGGTAGGATCTGCTATATTCATGATTGGTGTGATTATGGGCTTCTATTGGCAGCATCGCCGTATCTGGATTCGAATTGATAACGGTAAGCTAACGTTAGGCGGTCATACGAACAAGAATTGGTTTGGACTTCGGAATGAAGTAGCAGCAGCACTCAAGAAGAACGGTATAGAAGTTTTACCGAAATCATTAGATATTGGAGGAGACCAGGGGTGAATGTTAACTCACTGAGCAGCACCTTTTTACTTATAGCTTTTTTCGTTTACCTCGTTGCATTTCTATTGTTTGTCCTCTCGATAACCGGTAGGAAATGGAGTAACCGTGACCCCGAACAACATACGAAGCGTTGGGGTTTTGTTGCTTTCATTGCTTCATTAGTTGGATTTGCGTGTCACGTGACTTTCTTTTTTACCAGATGGGCGGAAGGTAATCATATCCCGACATCGAATATGTACGAATTCATGACCTTTCTAGGTATGATGATCATGTTTGCTTTCTTGATCGTGTATCTCATTTATCGCACACCAGTCCTTGGCGTATTCGCATTACCCATTGGCTTTATCATCATTGCTTATGCTTCAGTTTTCCCAAGTGAAGTACAACCCTTAATTCCAGCGTTGCAAAGTTACTGGCTCAAGATCCACGTAACAACCGCTGCTACGGGAGAAGCTTTCTTCGGAGTCGGCTTTGCCGGTGGACTGATGTATTTGCTTCGAGCAGTCGACTACAAAGGCACATCCAAAGTGGATAAGCGTGAACAAAGAGGTGTGGAACTTACGATCTTTTTCATTCTGATGTTAATCGCCTTCATTGCTTCCATCTTTACATTTAATGGTTCGGGCTATAAAGCCGTATTCTCCAAAGAAGTCATCACGACCAATGCACAAGGCCAACAAGAAACGAACATTCAAAACGAAACTTATGTATTGCCTCCAATTGTGAAGCCATATGATACGAAGCTTGTAGAAATGAAGTCGTTCTTGGGCATGTCGGAACCTTTATTCACAGCTCCATCTTGGATGGAAGGCGCAAGTGCAGGGCGTAAGTTGAATACGGTCATTTGGTCGATACTCGGAGGTCTTCTGCTCTATGGACTCGCACGTGTTGTTGCGCGTAAGCCAATTGGAGCAGCTATTGGACCCATCGTCAAAGGAATGGACCCGGAAGATTTGGATGAAATCAGCTATCGTGCCATTGCGATCGGCTATCCGATTTTCACATTAGGCGCATTGATTTTTGCGATGATTTGGGCTCAAGAAGCATGGGGCCGTTTCTGGGGTTGGGATCCCAAAGAAGTTTGGGCCTTAATTACTTGGTTGTTCTATGCGGTGTTTTTACATCTTCGTCTCTCTAAGGGCTGGCAAGGTAAGAAATCAGCTTGGTTGACTGTTATTGGATTTATTGTTGTTATGTTTACATTAGTGGGTGTGAACCTTGTCATTGCAGGTCTTCACTCCTATGCAGGTGTATAAATCATTCGAACTTAATTAGATAAGGATGTGAAGCTCCATGGAAATGAAAGCTAGCATACTCGTAGTTGATGATGAAGAACGCATTCGTCGACTTCTCAGAATGTATTTGGAAAAAGAGGGCTATATCATTGAAGAAGCAGAAGACGGTGAAACAGCGCTGCGGATGGCTACAGAAACGGACTATGACTTAGTGCTGCTCGATGTGATGCTGCCAGGTATTGATGGGATAGAAGTTTGCGCAAGACTTCGTCAAGTGAAGTCCACGCCTGTCATTATGCTGACAGCCAAAGGCGAAGAGACGAACCGAGTTAGCGGATTTGAAGTTGGTGCAGATGACTACGTCGTCAAACCTTTCTCACCTCGCGAGGTCATCTACCGGGTTAAAGCGATTCTTCGTCGTTCTTCGGCGACAGCTTACTTGTCCAAGGATGCGAGTTCGAGCAACAATATTGTATTTCCTAACCTTATCATCGAACATGATGCACATCGGGTAACCGCTGGTGGACAGGAAGTAGCTTTGACTCCGAAAGAATATGAGCTGCTGCACTATTTGGCAGTATCTCCGGATAAAGTGTTCTCTCGTGAAGAATTACTTAAGGATGTTTGGAATTATGAATTTTTTGGAGACCTACGAACCGTAGATACCCATGTAAAAAGACTCCGTGAAAAATTAAACAAAGTATCCCCGGATGCAGCGGCAATGATCACGACCGTATGGGGAGTAGGCTATAAGCTAGAGGTGCCCAAATAACGTGTTTATTTTCAGAAGTGTCGTAGGTAAGCTCTGGTTAACAATTATCGGCCTAGTTGGGGTTGTACTGCTCATACTAGGTCTTTTTCTTGTCAATTACATGGAAAATTATTTCGCTCAAGCGAATGATCAAACGAAAACCCTGAAGAATATCGCTGTTAAATTCTCGGAAGAAGCTTCGCATCACATGTTTGATGAGCAGTTTTATCAATTGAGTAATGAACTGCTAAGCTTCCAAGATGCAAGAATGCTGGTAATCTCCACCGATATGAAGGAAATGGTTATTCCATCAACACAAGGGAGCGAATTAGCCAGTTTCCATGTGACTGACTTTTATAAGGAAGCGGAGCTTCGACAAGTATTCGCAGGTCAGACAATATGGAAACAAGTCAATCAGTCGGCTACAGGTCGGTTTAAAGCAGGGGCTGAGTACCTCGTTGTTGTCGTACCGCTAAGAAATCTTCAAGGTACCACTGTTGGTGCTACGCTGCTGTATCAATCTCTACAATCGTTAGAAGCAACTCAGTCTTACATGTTGAGATTGTTTATCTATGTGTCCATAGTGGGCTTCCTTATGACGACTTTCTTCGCGTTCTTCTTGTTCTCCCGAATTACTAGACCGCTTCAGCAGTTGAAGAAAGCAGCAGATTTAATCACCATGGGGGAATATGGTACCCGTGTTCCTATTCAGTCCAAGGATGAAATAGGCGAGCTCGCCAAAACGTTTAACCACATGGGCGAGAAGATGCAGGAAAGCATCAGAGCCCTTAGCCAGGAAAAAGAGCATTTATCCAGTATTTTGCGAAGCATGACCGATGCGGTCATCACGCTCGATGCGAATGGATCTGTCATGCTGACCAATCCGCAAGGTGAGAAGATTGTGCAGGAGTGGAGCACGATTGAATGGTCAGAGGATGATGAGGAGACGAGACGCTTCCGCAAACCGGATACAGCGCTCGGAGATTGGGGATTAATGAGCTACAGCAATCCTTACTCGAGTCCGATTCCTGTGCCGCTGATTCCGCTGTTTGAAGCGGTCGTGGACGAATCGTCGGAAGCTGCTACGAAGCTTCATGTGCAAAACGGTGTGTGGTCCGTCGCGATGACACCGTTATACACGAGCGATCAAGTGCGCGGCGCTGTGGCCGTCCTCCGTGATGTCACGGAGGAGGAACGTCTCGATAAGCTGCGCAAGGACTTCGTTGCGAACGTGTCGCACGAGCTGCGCACGCCGCTCTCGATGCTGCAGGGCTATAGCGAAGCCCTGCTGGATGACATCCCCTCCACGCCGGAGGAGCGCGTGGAGCTGGTGCAGGTCATTCACGACGAGTCGCTCCGCATGGGGCGTCTCGTCCGTGACCTGCTAGATCTGGCGCGGATGGAAGCCGGCCATCTCGAGCTGGTCTTCAGGGAGGTCGAATTCGACTCCCTGGTAAGACGCATGCACCGCAAATTCGCGGTGCTGGCCAAAGAGCGCGGCATCACGCTAAGCGCTGCGCTGCCTGAGGAGCCCCTCATCCTTGGACGGGGGGATGAGGATCGGCTTGAGCAGGTGTTGACGAATCTGCTCGACAATGCATTTCGGCATACGGCCTCTGGGGCACGTATTGCCATTAAGGCAGAAACCGCCGTCTACAAAGATCGGCCGGCGATCCGCATTGAGATCTCCGACGAGGGGCAGGGGATTCCTGCCGACGACCTGCCGTTCATATTTGAACGCTTCTACAAGGCGGATAAGGCTCGAACGCGCGGTTCTTCAGGTGGTACAGGGCTTGGACTCGCCATCGTGAAAAACATCATAGATGCACATCACGGTAGTGTGAATGTACAGAGTGCTTTGGGACAGGGAACTACCTTTACTTTGCTTTTACCTTGTGAGCCCTAAATAAGGTTTAAAATAACGAATTTCGACATAAAAAGAGGCGTTTGCTGAGAAAACTCACAGCAAACGCCTTTAAATTTGTAGAATATTCAGACAAAATCTTGTTGTTCGTGAAACACTTTGTTACCTAATCGCTATTAGGTTATACCGTAAGTGCACGAACATTCACGATTTCGGCTTGTGTGGCAAGGTCTACCAGTACTTCTGCAGGAGCAGATTTATCAATGGTTAGAACCATGATTGCCGAGCCGCCAATAACTTTACGCCCTACTTGCATCGTTGCAATGTTCACATTATTGCTTCCTAGAAGCGTACCAACACGGCCAATAATACCTGGTTTGTCGTTGTGGGAAATCAACAACAGGTTACCTTCTGCAGCGAAATCAACTGGATATTGATCGATACGAACAATTCGTTCTCCGTAGCCAGCTAGTAAAGTACCGGCAAGTGTTTTCTCTTCTTGCTTCGTTTTTACTGTAACTGTAACAAGATTTGTAAAGCTGTTGGATGTGTTTGACGTTTGAACAACGATATTCACATCACGTGATTTAGCTAAGTGCATGGCATTCACGATATTAATAGATTCTAGTTGGTTCTCGAACACACCTTTTACGATATAGCGTGTTAATTGACTTGTATCCACATCAATCAAATCACCTGCATAGTTTACAACGATTTCATAAACAGCGCCTTGTGCGATTTGACCAAGAATGGAACCAATTTTTTCGCCGAGCCCAAAGTATGGTTGAAGTTTATTCAATACATTAGCTGGCACAGGCGGTAAGTTAACAGCATTTTTGAATGGTTCATTACGCAGGATATGAAGGACTTCCTCAGAAACGTCAATCGCTACGTTTTCTTGAGCTTCAATTGTAGACGCACCAAGATGAGGGGTTACTATGATTTTTGGGTTGTTCAAGAATGGGTGATCCTTTTGCGGTGGCTCTACTTCGAATACGTCGAAAGCAGCTCCGGCTACAATTCCTTGATCAATCGCTTCAACCATCGCCATTTCATCAATAATACCGCCGCGTGCACAGTTGATAAGGCGCATACCTTTTTTCATAATATCGAATTGCGGTTTGGAGATAAGGTGACGCGTTTCTGGCGTGAGAGGTGTATGAACCGTGATAAAATCTGCTTTTGCAACAATTTCATTGACGGTACCAAGCTTAACGCCAATTTTCTCAGCGCGTTCTTCTGTCAAGAAAGGGTCATACCCGATGACTTCCATGCCGAATACTTTAGCCCGTTTGGCTACTTCGCTGCCGATACGTCCCATACCGAGAATACCGAGCGTTTTGTTGCGAAGCTCAACACCGATAAATTTCCGATCCCATTCGCCGCCGACTGTTTTCTTGTAGGCTTGCGGGATCATACGTGCTGTTGACATCATCATGGCAAATGTAAGCTCACAAGTTGCAATCGTATTTCCGTCCGGTGCGTTGATGACGATAATACCGCGTTTTGTTGCTGCTTCCAAATCAATATTATCTACACCAACACCAGCGCGGCCGATAACCTTTAGCTTCGTTGCGGCATTCATGATTTTCTCTGTAACTTTCGTTTGGCTGCGAACTAGAAGCGCATCATACTCACCGATGATGGCAATGAGCTCATCTTCGGATAAACCAGATTGCTTAACCACTTCAACATCGGCTGCATCGTAAAGCATTTGAATTCCCATGTCACTAATTGGATCGGATACTAGAACTTTGTACATAATTCGAACCCTCCTTAGAATATGAACATAAAAAAAACTCCCAACCCTCAGGTACAGACACGTATGTCTGTAGCCAAAGGGACGAGAGATTGCTTTCGTGGTACCACCCTAGTTCGCTGCCCATTCGCACGGGAAGCCTCAATTGGTCTTGCGACCTGGAACTGTAACGTGTTCCTATCCCGATTGCATCTACTTCATTCAATGCAATAACTCTGGAGTGCTCCGCAAAATGTTCGCTACCGATTCGCACCTACCATCGGTTCTCTGAAAGCTACTTTACTTGCTTGGCTCCGTCAACGCTGTACTGTGATATAGAATTTTCATTAGATTAACATGCGTTTGAAATCGTGTCAATACATGTCGAATCAATTTCACATGAAAGTCATAATTGTTATTTGAACGACTGATTTTCCAAAGCTTTTCGTTTATTTTAAAGCAAGCACGCTTAGAAAGCAATGCCATTTCACTTGTATTTTAGCCTGATTTTCGCTATTGTACTCGTTAAATAGATATTGCTCTTGCAGCAAGTAAGGAAGGAAGTGCCAACATCGACATAACGAGTATTCATCCCAATAAATTTCTAGAAGCATTGGATCAACAGGAACTGAAAGATAGCCTCATTATCGACGTAAGGGAACTTCAGGAGTGGGAGTATTATCATATCGAAGAAGCACAGCTTATTCCGATGCAGCAAATCCCTCATCGGCTAGGTGAACTGCCAGAGGATCGTGATATTTATCTCGTTTGCGCACATGGTGTACGCAGCTATCGCGTTGCTGAGTATTTGCTTGCGAACGGATTTGACCGGGTCATTAATGTAGATGGAGGGATGGCAGCGGTCGCCATGCTTCGCGGTTTCCAATATGATTAAATGAGAAAAGCCGAGCGCATCTGCGCCCGGCTTTTGATTCAATTCACATCTGAGAAAAAGGGAAGCTGTGGAAGCAGCTCGTTGGCATACCACTTTGATTTCCCTTTGACAAAGTCTCCAGGCCGAACGGCATTTGTACTTAACAGCAGATCCATCGTTTGATTGACATCGTTCACGTTCATTTTCTTAGCTTGACCTGAGGCAATGAATTCATCAATACGTATCGTCAAATCCTGTGGGTAAAAAGGAGCAAAAGCTTTATTTTTAAGTAATTTGGCTGTTATGTAATGATTTTTGACATTAATGTTCATTGCACGCCATTGATCCAAATTGGCATCATTGTTTGGATCGAAATTTTCAATATCGTGATCGATCGTTCCGTTCCAAGCAACGATGGAATCGAAATAATTTTTCTGAGCCGTCAATGCCTGTGTTTTCGCTTCTAGGAAGTAGGCATCCTTCTGAATGCCATCGAGCAGTTGTGAGCTAGTAAGTCCGTTTGCCTTGTTCTGATAACTTTTTAACGTATCAGCAAAAAGCTTCAGGCTTTTGAGATAACCTTGATGAGACTGCACAAGCAGAGGTGATGAAGCTGGCATGCTCTTTTTTTGCAGCTCATTATACTTCTCATCCGCTAGCTTGTACAACTCCTTAAGTACGGCAGAAGCATCGACGGTAGAGTTGCCTAGTTCGATTTGACTCATCAATTCGAACCATTTATTCTGAAATTCCCTAAAGGGCAAAAAGATGGTATGGTAATATGAAACGAGTACTTGTTGGTCGTAGGCTCCAATTTCCGGAACGACAGCCTTATCGGCGTGTAAGATTTTATCGTATTTTTGATCTGATTTCTCTTGGCCGACTCTTAATCCGTAGAAAAAGGCGCCAAGTATACAAACAAGCATAAAGATAAACATGAGGGCGAATAAATAATCAGTGCGGGTAAGACGTTTATCCATAATTAAAGCTCCTTATTCTCTCTTTTTCTTTTAACTTAGTATAGGGGAAATAGCTATAAAAGGGAATATGTGAGGGAAATGAGGCTGCTTCCTTGAAAAAATTTGATTTTAAGAACATTCGCTTCGGGAAAGTTGATTTGAATGAATTGAATGACCGGACACTATTGCTTAATCTTTACATAACGCAACTGCTTACGCTTATTATCGGTATTATCATCTTGTTTTTTCAGAGCAATCACAAGATTCTTTCGATGTTTACCATTCATGGGGGCTGGAAGATTCTCATTTGGGGAAGTTTGTTTGCTCTACTTGTTCTCGGGGTCGATGTTTTGATTTCAAGGTGGGTGCCCAAGGAAGTGTCAGACGACGGCGGAATTAATCAAATGTTATTCGGGAATCGCCCTGTATGGCATATCGCTTTGATATCTCTCATCGTTGCAATCTGTGAAGAAGTGCTGTTTCGAGGAGCGATTCAGTATGCATGGGGGCCTTATTGGACTAGTATCTTGTTTGCAGCGATCCATATTCGGTATTTGCAGCATTGGTTAATGACAGGATTGGTTTTCAGTATAAGCTATGGTCTGGGATGGATTTACCTTCAAACTGGGAGTCTATGGACTCCGATAATCGCTCATTTTATCATTGATTTTGTAATGGGCTGCATACTTCGATACAGCAAGGAGGAAGAACAGGGCACATGAGTGTAGGGGGAAGATCACCTTTAAGGTCTGATCGGAGGCCAATAGAGGTAAAGGAAGACGATACGTATTTACCGCCGCGTAATGCTGTGCATCCCTCTGAACGAGGAAAGTGGACGCGTATTTTCTATCTAACTTTACTGTGGCTATTCATTATTCTTGTGGGTAGTTTAACGGTTTGGGGAATTAAATATTATTCGTAGACGACTAAAATATCCAATATACCTAAGTTGTGTGAAAGAAGTGAAGAAGCTATGATAGATTCATAGTTTCTTTCATTTTTTACCACATTTTTTTTTAACAGGAGGATGCAGCGATTATGTTGACGAACCACGAATCTAGATGGATGTTTCATGTGAAATTAATTGCTATTATATTTGTATTATTTTCAAGTATCTTTTGGTCAGCGAAACCATCCTATGCTCTATCTTATGGAAGCTTGTCTTATCCGCAAGGCGATGTTGGACTCTTGCGTCCAGACATTGGAGTAACGCTTGAGCTTAGTGAAGGAAAAACGCCGGAAAGCTATCATTTTTATTTAAACGATAAGGAATTAAATGTTAGCTACGATCCCGTTTCCGTTAAATTTGTATATCGTCCTACGGCTGATTTACTGCCTGGGAACTATAATGCTCGTTTAGTGCTGTCTTTTAATGGCTATCAACCTATTTCAATTAATTGGAAATTTACAGTTATTAAAGGTGCGGTTTCGTTAACGTCTGAAACGAGCAAAGAGCAGGAGGACGGTCTTCGGGCGATCAATGATTATCGGACGAAATTGGGGCTGTCAAAGGTCAAATTCAGTAATGCTTTGAATACAGCGGCCCAGAAGCATGCGCAGTATTTATCCAGCAATAAAATCGATCCTATTCGGACATCTGTTTCTTTGCATGATGAGGACCCAGCATTACCTGGATATATCGGCAAGTCATTAAGAGAACGGGTACAATTTATCGGTTACTCGCGTTCAAGCAGTGAGGATGTAGCTTATAATCGGGTTTCCTTAGTTGAAGCTATAGATAGTCTTTTTGATGCTCCCTATCATCGTTCGCCATTCATGGTGCCAGGACTCGTGGAAATCGGTGTGTTTCGAGATGGCGATTATCATGTTATTGAATTTGGTTTCTCAGACGGGATTGCACCAGAATTAGTCGTTTCTCCAGGAAATAGTGATGTGTATGTGCCAACCCTTTTTGATGGCCATGAGACTCCTGATCCAATTCGCCTGCATGCAGGAGTTGAATATCCGGTTGGCTATCCGATCATGGCTTCCTTAAACGGTCCCGGAGTAAAGAAGGTAAGTTTGGATGAAGCAGAGTTAAAAGACGAGAGCGGAATCTCCGTGTCACTACTGAAGAACGAGCCGGGTAAAGATGATCATCTGGATACGGAAGTAATCGTGATGCCTTCGAAACCGTTGGAATTAGATACAACCTATAAAGCCAAAATCAAATTGACAGCAATCATGGAAGATGGAAGTACAAGACCTTATTCGAAAGAATGGACATTCCGAACAGAACCTCGGGTTGGTGTTGGTGTGATTAAACTTCATAAGGATGCTGTTGCTTACTCGCTACAAATGGCTAATTTCGGGCTAAACCGTAATCATTTAGTTTCATTTGGATTAAACGAGGACAAGTATCTGCTTGATTTAATTCCTTATCCAATGAAGCAAAAGCCTTATATTCAAGATGGGACTTCATACCTTTACATTAGAGACCTAGCCGCGGCATTAGGTGCAACAGTTGAATGGGACGATAACCAGAAAGCTGCTGTTTACAAAAAGAGAGACAAGACGATTATTTTTTATACGAACCGAAATGCGTATAGTTTGAATGGTGTAGAGCATATGACAGAATCAGCTGCTAAGCTCATTCATGAAACAACGATGATTCCTGTCCGGCTGCTAGCTGAAACTCTTGGAGCGAAAGTGACCTATGAGGAAAGTACAAGAACAGTGAATATTAGTTATTAATAAAATAGAGCCTTGCAGATCGACACCTGATGTGTAGAACTGCAAGGCTCTTTAATCATTTCATTTCCAGCTCAATGGCATTCGGATCTACGAAAGAATATCCTTTTTCCTCAAGTTGGGTAAGAAGTGTGTCTAAGGCTTTAATTGTCCAAGGCAGCTCGTGCATCAAAATATTACTACCGCCATGCAATTGTTTCATCACATTTTCGATCACTTTACCGGAATCGTTATTTTTATTGGTCATATCCCAGTCTAAAGAACCATTAGACCATGTCATATACAGCATCTTATTGTCTTTCACTTTAGCTTTCAAATAATCATTGCCCGAACCAAATGGAGGTCGGAAAAATTCAGGCGATTTGCCTGTTAATTCTTTTACTATTTTTTGGACATCATCCACTTGCTGGTCAATCTTTTCATTTGTCATGCTTTTCATGTTATCGTGGTCCCAAGCATGATTTCCAATGGGATTACCGCTGTCATGAATGAGTTTGACAAGTTCGGGCTTTTGTTTGATTCGGTATCCGTTCAAGAAGAAAATGGCCTTGGCATTATGTTTTTTTAGAATGTCGATTAACGCCTGATTCATGGCTTGTTCTTTAGGACCGTCATCGAAGGTTAAAAGGACGATCTTTTTATTTCCATTGGGATCGTTTGGGACAATATCATAGTTTTTGTTCATATGATATTCTTTTTTGACGACTTCTGGAGCAGGCGTTGTCACTGCTGGGACAAGAGTTGGAACCGGTGTTGCCGAAGGTACAGGACTCGGTGTAATTGTGGCGACAGCCGCCGGTGTAGAGCTCGTTGTTTCGATTGGACTTATTTTTGTTTGGTTCGCACTGCAGGCAGCTAATAAGATCATGACACTCATCATTAGTACACTGGCTTTTTTGTTCATTATCCTTCGTTCTCCTTCGTTCTCCTCAGGTCTTTATACTTGTAGGTCATTTCCTATAGTACCACATTTCACAGATAACATATCTCCTTTGTTTTCCTCTCGTCTTAACGTATGCCCTCTTAGAAACTCGCACAACCTATGAAGGATTCATACTACTTGACATGGAGGGAGACCCAATGAAAATAGGTACATTTTTGCTCGGCGGTATTGCCGGTGCGGCGGCGGTCATATATCTCAATCGTAAGAGTAAGTCAATGTTGTTCTCAGCATTCAGCTCGTCCAGTGAATCGATGGGTAAAGTTGTTGATAAAGCAAAGGACTCGTTTGTGAACAAATCATTTGGAAATTCGGCAGCCAAAAACTTCTCGACTTCAAACTCGAATGGCCTGAATCAAGTTGAAAAAATTGTGAAAGAAGATCCTCATTTGAAAGCAACTGTCAATGAAATCATGCGTGAAAATAAAGAAAGCTCTTCGACTATCCAATGAACGTAAGTGTTAAGCACAGTCTGGCCTACCCAAGGCGCCGGCTGTGCTTTTCTTTTTATACATAACTTGCGCGTGCAATTGCACGCAATTAATGTTAACATGATAGGTGAAAACGAAAGCAAGATGCATGTCCATTTTCGTTCTCAAAGGTTCACCTTTTTGTTTTTTTATCATATTCTGTTTTAATAAGATGACCATGCTTTCGATGCAAGCTTTCCTGTCGGAAAGCTCAAAGGAGGATCCTATCATGAAAATAGAACGCTTAAGTCAGGATAAGATACGGATTTTCCTAACATTCGATGACTTAACTGAACGCGGTATTCAAAAGGACGACATGTGGAGAGAAATTCCCAAAGTACACGAATTATTTAGTGAAATGATGGATCAAGCCTATTCAGAGCTCGGATTTGACCCGTCCGGCCCGCTTGCTGTTGAGGTGTTTGCACTTCCGGCACAAGGAATGGTTGTTATTGTGACCAGAGGTAAGCTTGATTTGTATGCAAACTCAGATGCATATGACGATCACGAAGCTGAAGAAGTGTATGAAATGGAAGTAACGCTTGAACAAAGCGATTTAGTCTCCTATGCTTTCCGTGATTTTGAAGACCTAGTGCGTGTATCCAAAGTAATTAATCCCCTTCTCATGGAAGGCGGTACCCTTTATTCATACAAAGGGAAATATATTTTACAACTCGAGCCTGTTGACCTCGAAGAGACGAAATACCAGGCTTTAATTGCTGTCTTATCTGAATTCGGTGAAGCCGCTTCCGTTACACAAGCTGTGCTTGAAGAGTATGGGAAGACAATCATTGCAGATGATGCAGTTAAAGTTCTCTGCCGCCATTTCAAATAAGGCCATTCCTTACTTTTTGATGAAGAATGAAACAAGCATTTTCAAAAACGATCGTTTTTGTGGATGCTTGTTTTGTTAGTTAATCGTGATCATTTATCAACGTAGAGAAGAGATAATGGGGGAGACCTGGATGACTAGCATAGATCGCAAACGACTGGCACCTACTCTGGCTGCTGTTGATTTGGACGGGTTATTGGCCTACTACCAAAAACAGCTCCGCGAGGAGGCTTATTTCTATTTACAAAAAAGAGGGATAACAGAAGAAACGGTTATACAGTACCGTATCGGTTTTGAAATTGGCAAGATAGGATTCTATGTTAATCAGAACCAGCTAGGTGATTACTTCGAGCATAGAGTTATTGTTCCTATTCGGAACTACGACGGCGAAATTGTCGACTTAATCGGACGCTCGATAGATAATAGGGAACCGAAATATAAACCCTTGTATGGTTTAGATCAGTATCTATTTAATTACTCAGCGCTTGAAGATTCGGATGAGGTTGTTCTTTGCAATGGGATTTTCGATGTCCTAACGTTATCTCAAGCCAAAATGCCAGCTGTTTGCGTACCTGATAACGGTATGTTTAAAGAACAACATATGTCATTATTTGCTGGTAAACGGGTTTATATTTGCATGGGGAATGATGAGACCGGAAGAAGGGATTCTACTCGAATAGAGGCATTATTAAGGGAACAGGGCAATGAGACGTACATTATAAATTTACCTGAAACCATTCGAGATATTAACGATTTGTTTATTAGAGCTCAGAATCCGATTGAAACTTTTCTTGCACTAGTGAATCAAACCGTTGATGAAACAAGGCTCGTCCCTGTAGCCCCAGATATCAAAAATAGCACCGTTTATTTAGAAGAATATATGAAGCGGTTCCGCGGTCAAGTGGCTAGTATCCGCACTGGCTTTGCTAAGCTGGACCATTTACTTTTCGGCGGCTTCGGGAATGGCTTGTATTATTCGCAGGTTCAGGCTCCATTGGCAAGAGCATGCTGCTTAAACAAATAGCTGATGAACTTGCTTTTCAGCAGAATCCGGTCATTTTTGTATCATGGGATATGACGAACTTCGAATTATGGGCACGCAGTATTGCAAGGATTATTGGGATAGCACCACAGAAAGTGCTCGGGGGCAAAGTTGACCCCGAACAGGTAGCGGAAGCTAACAAGCAGTATGTGAAAATAAGTAAAATGCTCTGGATGCTTGAGTGTACGATGGATACAACGCTTGATCAAGTAGCTGCTTCCATTGAACGGATTGCGGTTGTTGTTGGCAAAGAGCCTGTGATTTTCATTGACCATTTGCAGCGTATTCCAGCAGCTAAAGGGGTAACTCCTCTAACTTGGGAGCAGCAGCAAGCAGCTATCGCTTATACGCTTAAACAATGGTCCAGAGAATGGAATTGTCCTATTATCGCTGCTACCGCTTTAGAACTTGGTCAAGATAACGTGCCTGACAATGTGCAAGCTTCAGCGGATGTGGTCATGATTATGCAGCCAAATGAAACAGAAGAGGATCAACAGCAGTCCATATCGCTTGTTTTGAAGAAGAATCGAAATGGGACAACAGGGAATATCCCACTCATTTTCCATAATGATCGTGCGTTGTTCACTGAATAAGACATAGAAAAGTCATTTAAAAATGCTATAATGTTCATATTACGCAAGGAATCGCTTAATGGTTCTACATGGTATTGAACGAAAAGGGGGAGCTGCATTTGCAAATTCTGCCGGTTATTATGGCAGCCATAGCACCAGGTCTCTCATTGCTAACGTACTTTTATTTGAAGGACCGATACGAAACGGAACCGATTCATTTAGTTATTCGAATGTTCTTGTTTGGTGTTCTGCTTGTATACCCTACGATGGTACTGCAGAATGCGTTGATTGAAGAGTTTGGAAAGGGGACGTTTATCTCGGCCTTTTTCCTATCTGGTGGCATTGAAGAGTTTCTGAAATGGTTCATCCTCTATCATTTGATCTTTAGGCATGAAGCCTTCGATGAACCCTATGACGGAATTGTGTATGCGGTGGCCGTAAGCTTAGGTTATGCGACTTTGGAAAATATCATTTATGCTTTCCTTAATGCCTCGTCTTTCTCTGCTCTGATGATTCGCGCTCTGCTGCCAGTTTCTGCGCATGCATTGTTCGGTGTCATGATGGGGTACTATTTGGGTAAGGCTAAATTCATTCCGCACAAAGCGCAAAGGTATCTTTGGATTTCCTTGCTGCTGCCTATTTTGTGGCATGGATTGTTTGATTATATTTTGCTTATTTTTAAAACGAACTGGGTTTGGATCATGATTCCAGTCATGTCTTTTCTATGGATTCGCACGATTTGGCGGGTTGACCGTGCCAATGCTCATTCCCCGTTACGCATTGCGACAGCAGATGAGAAGATTAAAGTGAGCTAAAATAGGTCATAATGGACAGTATAGATGGCAATTCCTGGCTGTAAGCCCGGAACTACCGGGAGGGTGTACATGTCCACGACAAGAGTCAAAGTAAAGATCCGCTGCCGGTTATGCGGCGAAAAGTTTGTGCTGAAAGGCAAGAAAGAAAAAGGGAAAATTGAAACGGGATTCCGTCAGTGCATTTGCAGCAATGAGCAAGACTTTGAAGTAGAGACGGAAGATTAGCGTGAGGCCATTCTTTTAAGAATTGGCCTCTTTTTGTTGTCATTCCTGTATAAACCTGTCTCCCCACGTAAAAACTAAGCGCAAGTTTGGGTACGAAAGGAGCAGTCGCGTGTATAAAAGATTAAGTATTGTCATGTTTCCATTCCTCTTGATTGCCTTGATTGGTGCTTCAGTGTGGGGATATTTGGAACACCAGGAGAAGAATACGATTTTGATCAAAGCAGAGAATCAATATCAACGTGCGTTCCATGATCTTTCCTTCCATGTGGATAAGCTCCATACAGAGCTTGGGAATACGTTGGCTGTTAACGCAACCTCGGAGCCTTCTTACCGAAAGGGACTGGTGAATGTATGGCGGCTGACTAGCCAAGCGCAAAGTGATATTACGCAGCTACCGCTAACACTGCTGCCATTCAACAAAACGGAAGATTTCTTAGCTAATATGGCTAATTTCTCATACCGAATGTCCGTACGTGATATGACGAAGCAGCCACTAAATGAGCAAGAAATAAAAACATTGAACGCGCTCTACGATCATTCCTCTGAGATAACGAAGGAAATACGCGGTGTTCAGGAGAAGGTTTTGTCCAAAAACTTGCGTTGGATGGACGTTGAGGTCGCCTTAGCTTCTGAAAATGAAACACATGATAATGCGATCATTGATGGCTTTTCTACCGTTGACAAAAAAGTTGGGGCCTATGAGGAATTAAACTGGGGACCTGGGAATTTAACCATTTTTTCCAAAAATGATGTTAGCACTTTGTCCGGGAATGACATGACGGCTGATCAAATTAAACAAAAAGCGGCGCAATTTCTGGGACAGAGTGATACAAACGCTATGAAAGTCGTTGAGAATGGTAGTAATGCGCCAGAATACCAAAGTTTTAGCGTTGTAGTTCCAGGCGGAAACGGCAGTGAAAATGATATTCAGATGGATTTCACCAAAAAAGGCGGTCAGCTCATTTATTTTATGAAGCCGCGAACCGTAAAAGAATCTAAATTTGATCTAAGACATGCGCGAGATATTGCGAATGAGTTCTTGGATCAACATGAATACAAAGATATGAGTGCAGTTAGCTATGATCAGTATCAGAATATCGCTAACATTATTTTCGCTAAGCGAGAAAAGGATGTCACGATTTATCCTCAGCAAATTAGTGTTAAAGTAGCTTTAGATACTCTCGAAGTTATAGGTGTGCAGGCAACAGACTATATATTTGGTCAAAAACAGCGAACGGTTGGTCAGCCAAAAATAACTGCAGCCGAAGCACGTAAGCAGCTTAGCCCGAAAATGGAAGTGACTGGCGAGTCTTTGGCGATTATCAAAAATGAATTAGATGAAGAAGTGCTTTGCCATGAATTTATCGGGAAGATGAACAACAATATTTATCGTGTTTATATGAATAGTGATAATGGGATGGAAGAGAAAATTGAGACTATTCGCCCTGAACAGGCTGAAGCAGCAGCTGACGCAAAGAAATAATCATTGAGAAGAAGCAGGTTCAATCCTAGCTTCTTTTTTTTGCTATCATAATTAATAGGTCATTGGTATAATTAAGACATATTACGTCTCGGAGGTGCAGAGATTGCTTCCTAAAGTCAACCAGATATTACATATGCAAGTGAATAGCATCGACGATGAAGAGTCCAAAATTGAGTACAAGTCAAGAATTGCTGACGTGACGGATAGTGTGATCGCCATAGAGATCCCACTGAATGAGAAAACAGGCCGACTCAAGAAGCTGTATCAAGGTGATGAATTAAGCACATTCTTTTTAGGTCAGGGCGGAGTAAAGCACTATTTCACAACTTCGGTTACAGGCTTCAGAGAAGATGTGATTCGCTTAGTGGAACTGCGTAAACCCGAGCCTGAAGCCATAACGCAAGTTCAACGCAGAAGCTTCCTTAGGGTTCTAGCGGAACTTGAAATTGCCGTTAAATTGTCAGACCAAATTCAATTCATTGGCGTGACAGATGACGTCGGTGGTGGCGGGATCTCGTTTATCTGTGAGGCGCATATTCCTATCGGAATGAATGCTATTATTTCATGTTGGGTTCTTGCACCCTTTAAGAATGGTAATATTGAGCATATTCCGTTTACTGGCGAGGTTGTCCGCGTTAAACAGCTCGAGTCTGGCAAGCAATTGGCTATGATTAGATTTACGGATATAGCCGATCGTGAACGTCAGAAACTAATTCGTTTTTGCTTCGAGAGACAGATGGATTTCCGTAAGCGCTAAACGCATGAGATTTCACCTGCATGGGCATACTACCAAACAATATGTCAATGTGAGCAGGTGGGGCATCTCATGTCAAGGGATGAGGAGAATAAGTCATACGAGCAGCTGTTTATCCTCTTTTCTGCGAAGGTAGAGAAGGTGATCATTCGGACAACGCTCGTATTTTTCGTTTTACTTATATGTGTTCAAGCGATGCTGCAAATTCCTTACATACGTAAGCATTTTACCCGTGTTGAACCACTAGAGGGAAAGCCCTATGTATGGCCTCAAAAAGGGAAGGAAGAGCGCTCTTAGGCACATCTAAATGTAATCTAATATACGTCCAAGTTTTGCATATGCCTATTTAATGTGCTATAATTTCAATTAATTAGCAGGCAGTGCCTGCTTTTTTGTTCGTAAGGTACTGTGAGGTATTGTTAGGAGGAACAGCAGCTTGGAAAAGTTCAATATTGCCATAGATGGTCCTGCTGGAGCCGGTAAAAGTACCATTGCGCGGCTAGTTGCTGGGGCACTTGGTTTCGTTTACGTGGATACAGGCGCCATGTATCGGGCAGTAACGTGGAAAGTACAGCAAGAAGGGCTGCTACCTGATCAAGAACAAGAAGTGGCTGCTTTGGCGAATCGCATGCAGATTGAGCTCATTCCTCGCGAAGAAGGACAACAAGTTTTCGTAGATGGCGTCGATGTGACCAAAGAAATTCGTACGACAGCCATAACGGATCATGTCTCCCAAATCGCTAGCTATGGAGCTATACGCCAGCTCCTGGTCACACTTCAGAAGCAAATGGCTATATCCAAAGGCGTAGTCATGGATGGCCGCGACATCGGTACTCATGTTATGCCTGACGCTGAAATTAAAGTTTTTCTGACAGCTAGCGTAAAGGAAAGAGCAGAGCGTCGATTCAAAGAGATGCAAAACAGCGGAACTTGTACCCTAACGCTCTCCGAACTGGAACAGGACATTGCTCGTCGCGATCAACTGGACCAAGATAGAGAGATTTCACCGCTTAGACGAGCTCATGATGCTGTTTTAATGGACAGTACTTCAATGACCATTGAGGAAGTTGTGGACGAAATACTTGGGCTTTGCAAAGACAAAGTCGGAGGTGGCAAATAAGATGCTTTATCGCATCGGCAGGGCCTTATTTCGTTTTATTTTTACCTTGTTTTTCCGTATGCGGGCATTAGGGATGGAGAATGTCCCTACACATGGAGCAGTCGTGCTTTGCGGAAATCATACAAGTTTGTTGGATCCGCCATTGTTAGGAACTCCGCTTAAGCGTATGGTTCATTTCATGGCGAAGGCCGAGCTGTTTGATATCCCTGTGTTGGGTTCAATCATTTCTAGAGTCGGTGCTTTCCCTGTGAAACGCGGTGGCGTTAGCAGAGAATCGATCCGACTTGCGGTGCAATTGCTTCGCGATGGTAACATGTTGGGCGTTTTCCCAGAAGGTTCGCGGAACAACGCCGGAGGTATGGGCAAGAAGGGCGCAGCCAGTCTTGCACTCAAATCTGGAGCTACCGTAGTTCCGGTGGCTATTATAGGCAATTATTCCTTATTCCGCAGCATGACGATTGTATATGGAAAACCGCTTGACCTAAGTGCATATGCAGCTGCAAGTTCCGAAGATTTGGAGCAGGCAACGGAAGCTATTATGAAAGAAATTCGCCGATTACATACTACTTATAGCAAAGGTTAACAAGAATGTATGGAATCGAAAGCTTGGAATTATACTATCTTTAAAGCGAATGGAAGTTATTGTTTTGTTTGAAACAGAGTAGAAGCTTACAATACTGCTTTGTGACTTATAAATTATTTATTGTTGGTTGTAATTAGAGGAGGGTAATCCCATGTCAGATGAAGTAAAAGTTGAAGATCAAACGCAAGAAGTACAAGAAACACAAGAAACAGCCGTATCGCAAGCAGAAGCTGAGCACGCTCTTAACAACGTTGCTGTGCTGAAGAAAGGCGCTACCGTTAAAGGTAAAATTGTTAAGGTAGACGCAGATCAAGCCTTCGTGGATATCGGTTACAAATACGATGGTGTTATCCCAGTTCGTGAGCTTTCTTCCGACGCAGAAGCAACATTGCTTGGACAAGAAGTTGAATTGAAAGTTGTTTCAATCAATGATGCGAAAGAAACATTGGTTCTTTCCAAACGTGTTGTTGACAACAGCAAAGTATGGGAGTCACTGCAAGGTCAGCTGGATAGCAAAGAAATCATTGAAGCTGCTGTATCTGAAGTTGTAAAAGGCGGACTAGTTGTGGATATTGGCGTACGTGGTTTCGTACCTGCTTCCATGGTTGAGCGTCAATTCGTTGAAGATTTCTCCTCTTACAAAGGCCGCACATTGCGTCTTCGTGTGAAAGAAATCGATCGCGAGAAAAACAAAGTGATCTTGTCTCAAAAAGATGTTCTAGATGAAGAATTCGAAGCTAACAAAAAGAAAATCATCGAAGGTCTTCAAGTTGGTCAAGTACTAGATGGTACTGTTCAACGCTTGACACAATTCGGTGCGTTTATTGATATCGGTGGTATCGACGGACTTGTACACATCTCCGAGCTTGCTTGGCACCATGTAGAACAAGCTTCTGACGTAGTCAAAGAAGGCGATAAAGTGAAAGTGCAAATCCTTAAGCTTGATCCTTCCAATGATAAAATCAGCTTGAGCATCAAAGCAACTCAAGAAGGTCCTTGGTCCAATGTTGATCGTGAATTCAAAGCAGGCGATATCGTAACAGGTACAGTGAAACGTCTTGCAGCTTTCGGCGCATTCGTTGAAGTGGCTCCTGGTGTTGAAGGTCTTGTGCATATTTCCCAAATTGCACACCGTCACATTGGTACTCCGCATGAAGTATTGAAAGAAGGCCAAGAAGTTCAAGTGAAAATCTTGGAAATCAATACAGCTGAGAAACGCGTTAGCTTAAGCATTAAAGATACAGAGGAAGCTCCAGAAGCTCCGGCTGGTGCAGCGTCTCCGTCTGCTTCTAAACCAGACAGAGAAAGACAACCAAGAGGCGATCGTGACCGCGGGAACAGCGCAAGTCACCAAAAAGAGATTGCTGGTAATGAGAATGTATCCTTGAGCAATCAAGGTCTGTCCATGACACTTGGCGAGCGTTTTGGCGATAAACTTTCCAAATTCAAAAAGTAAATGATACGACGCTTAGGAGGACCATAAGAATGCGCATCTCACGCAAAATGGAGCATGTCCATTACGCGCTGGAGCTTGGCCAATCACGGCAGCAAGGGCTGTCGGATATCAAGCTTGTGCATAACTGTCTACCTGAGACTTCGACGGATCAAATAGCATTAACTACGGAAATCGGCGATCTCATTATGAGTTCGCCGATTTTAATTAATGCAATGACGGGCGGCGCTCAGGAGACGGAAAGCATTAATCGCGATTTGGCCATCTTGGCAAGGGAAAAGGGCATGGCTATGGCCGTTGGTTCCCAGATGTCAGCAATTAAAAACAGTGAGGTTGCATCGAGCTATCAAGTTGTTCGCCGCGAAAATCCCAAAGGGATCGTGTTCGCGAATTTGGGCAGCGAGGCAACTACGGAGCAAGCGGTCCGCGCCGTCGATATGATTGAAGCGAATGCGCTTCAAATTCATTTGAATGTCATGCAGGAGCTCATTATGCCGGAAGGGGATCGCAGCTTTGTGGGCATGCTCAGCCGCATTGAAGCTATTGTTCGGCATGTACAGGTACCCGTCATCGTAAAAGAAGTTGGCTTTGGTATCTTGAAGGATAACGCCAAACAATTGCAGGACATCGGTGTCCGCTTTTTGGATGTTGGCGGCTCGGGCGGCACGAATTTCGCCGCCATTGAGAATGCCAGACGTCCATCGGCTTTGGAGTGGCTGAACGATTGGGGCACACCAACCAGCATTGCCCTGTTAGAGGCACTCTCGGTTTATCCGCGAGGCGGAGTTATTGCCTCTGGCGGTATAACGAACGCTTTGGAAGCGGCCAAAGCGTTATCCCTTGGTGCTTCAGGGGTTGGCATGGCTGGCGCATTTTTGAGGGTTTTACGCAGTGAGGGAGTCGATGCGCTCCACCATTTTGCTGATGAGCTTCATCAAGGACTTATTCTAATTATGACAGCGCTAGGCGCTAATACGATTCAGGCATTGGGAAATTGTCCAGTTGTCATTATCGGCGAAACGGCAGAATGGTGCAGGGCTAGAGGTATTAATTTAACTTCATATGCAGAAAGAGCCAGCCGGAGTAAATAATCGAAATATTGCCATACTATAGATCAGGCGGTGCTTCCCTCGTTAAGTTGGAGTGGAAGCCTGAAGATCCGCAGGCAGGTCGGTGGCCATTGCCACCTGATCGCCTATGCATGGTAGGGTGGTACGATTATGAACTCCGGCTATTTGTCTCTAATTCTCCTTTGTATCACGTTGATCTTATTCGCCAGCGGATGGAAGGAACTGTACATCAGAAGTATATCGCACAAGGGCATGCTTCTTTTTTTTGTCTCATGGATTGTCTTTTCCAGGTTTACCGTAACGATCCAACATGTTCAAGTGGGACTCGTTTATGTCTGGGTTCTGCTCATCAGCCTGGGTATTCTCTATAAGACAAAAGGATTCATACATAAGCTTCATTTACTGTCGATCGGCCTTTTATTAGGTTCCCTTCATTTCTTGCTGCAGCAGCTTCTTGAGATGGACCCCATCCTTATCGTTCGTAACTCGGAGTGGGATACGGCTTTATTGCTTGCTGTTGTTGCTCTTGTGTTACAACGTAGTGCATGGGAGCAGATCGCGGCACTCTCGATTGGCTACTTACTTGGAGATATGTATCAGGCGGGAATTCATCCGGTAGATGGCTACTATCGTGTCGGTAAGTCGACTTTTCAAGACCAATGGTGGCTATCTGTTTTTGCGGCAAGAACGATGACCATCATCCTTCAATCTGCTTATAACGGCTGTCGGAGTATCATTCGCAGCTGGATGGACCGAAGAGGAGGCTGGAAGAAGTAATGGATTGGTTCTATTCGCATCGTTATACGATTGGTATCGTCGTAGGGGTTATTTTTGGGATTCTGGCGCGTTTGAATATGCTAAGAACGGACTACAGGCAATATCCGACCTATCCTCATGGTAAGATTATACATATTTCCCTTGGTGTCATCGCAGCAGGACTAGGAGCAGTAGCTGTTCCTGCTTTACTGGACAAAAATTATACGGCTGTTACTTTCTTATCGCTAGCCGCTCAACAGTTTCGAGATGTGCGAAATATGGAAAGACAAAGTCTATCCAAAGTTGATGAGTTAGAGTTAGTTCCACGGGGAGCGGCATATATTGAAGGAATAGCGATGGTATTTGAAGGAAGAAATTACCTCGTTATTTTCTCAGCATTTCTTGCTTCGTTATTCAGTATTCTATTTGCTTGGTATTGGGGAATCGTTGCCGGTGTTGTGTCCATTTGGATTGCTAACTATTTCAAAGCAGGTAACAAACTAGCGAAAATTGCAGACATTGAACACGTCGATATTCGGATGGATGGACCGGATTTGTTCGTCGGATCGGTTTATATCATGAATGTTGGACTCGCAGACAGCCGCGAAAAAATACTTGAACACGGGCTTGGTTTCTTAATTAAACCCAAAAATCGCAATGCCCGCGTAACGCTAGCTCATTTAGGCCAAAGACAAGCTATTCTTCATGATATTTCAACCCTGTTTGGTGCTTACCGAGATGAAGGAGAGCCTTCCTTGCGTCCGATGGCAAAGCTGGATATGAATACAGGCACGATAGCCATACTGCTCCTTCTACAGGAGAAAGATGTAGAGAAAACGTATACTGCTCTTCATCGGGTACCCGTGTTGGAAAGTGCTGTTCGAATGCCGTCTGAAGCGGGTGTAAACAAAAAGAAGGAGGCCTAAATCGGGATGTCGCAAATCCTTGCTGTTGTAACCTTGACGAAGGAACGAATAGGTGGCGGTGCTCCAATCTTCGTTGTGGATAAGGAAGATGAGCTCGAAAGAGTCTCTTTTACTCTTGAAAAGATTTTGGATGCTAATGCCCACGATTTGAAAAATGGCACAATGATTTTGGTCAAGCATACCTGAAATAGCTGGTGTGCCCGCTTGTTATCATGCGGAGTCTCAAATGAGATTAGCCAAGTCGTGTCTTTTTTGTTATGATGTAAGTTGCGTATTTTTCCATGGCTGATCATGGAATTCGAAGGAGTGAATGAATAGTGGCTAGACCTGTACTTGCAATTGTAGGCCGACCGAATGTCGGTAAGTCCACCATTTTCAATCGGATCGTAGGCGATCGTCTTGCGATTGTGGAAGATAAACCGGGGGTTACACGTGATCGATTATATGGCGTAGGAGAATGGCTCAATACATCATTCAGTGTCATTGACACAGGCGGTATTGAAATTGATGGGGAGGATGCGATCCTCAAATCAGTTCGTATTCAAGCTGAGCTTGCTATTGAAGAGGCGGATGTCATTGTTTTTATGGTCGATGCCAAAGCGGGCGTAACACCTTCAGATGAAGAAGTTGCCCAATTGTTATTCCGCTCTAAAAAACCGATCGTACTTGCTGTTAACAAAGTAGATAACCTTGCGCGTCAAGATGATATTTATGAATTTTACTCATTAGGCTTCGGTGATCCAGTAGGGATTTCAGGTTCTCACGGTATCGGAATCGGTGATTTACTTGAAGTTGTTTGCAACTTGTTTCCCGATAAAAAAGACGATGAATACGGCGAAGAGGTTATTAAATTTGCCCTGATCGGTCGCCCGAATGTTGGGAAATCTTCGATGACGAATGCCATTCTTGGCGAAGAACGGGTAATCGTTAGTGAAGTGGCAGGAACGACGCGTGATGCGATCGATACGCCATTTGAACGGGATGGACAAAAGTTTGTCATTATTGATACGGCGGGAATGCGTAAAAGAGGTAAAGTCTACGAGAACACGGAGAAATATAGCGTCATGCGTGCCATGAAAGCGATTGAACGTGCTGATGTTGTGCTCGTCGTTATCGACGGTCAAGAGGGCATTATCGATCAGGACAAGCATATTGCCGGTTATGCGCATGAAGCAGGAAAAGCGATCGTGATTGTCGTAAATAAATGGGATATCGTCGATAAAGACGATAAAACGATGCAGCATTTTACACAAACCATTCGCGATCACTTCTTGTTTTTAAGTTACGCGCCAATTGTATTTGTCTCGGCCAAAACGACTCAACGCTTGCACAAGCTGTTGCCTGTCATTATTCAAGTTGCTGAGAATCATTCTCTTCGTGTACAAACACATCTTCTCAATGATGTTGTTTCGGATGCAGTAGCCTACAATCCGCCTCCTACGGATAAAGGTAAAAGACTGCGTATTAACTATGTGACACAAGTTGCTGTTAAGCCTCCTGTCTTTGTGCTCTTCGTGAATGAGCCTGAGCTCATGCACTTTTCATATGAACGGTACTTGGATAACAAGATTCGTGCTGCCTTCGGATTTGAAGGAACCCCGATTCGTATCTTAAGCCGTAGGAAATCATCGGACAAAGAATAGGAGATGTTGTGCATTGCTTTCGATAATAACAATTGTAGTGGGTTATTTGTTAGGCTCCATAAGCTTTAGTTATTTATTCGGAAAATGGTTCAAAGGCATTGATATCCGCAAACATGGGAGTGGCAATGCGGGGGCGACAAATACGCTTCGTGTTCTGGGTAAGGGACCTGCCATCTTAGTTCTCTTGCTTGATGCTTTAAAGGGAGTTGCTGCCGTGTGGATTGGAACATGGGCAGCTCCCGGACCCGATGACATCTGGATTCGTGTATTATGTGGGCTAGCAGCCATCGTCGGACATAATTGGCCCGTATACTTCGGCTTCCGAGGTGGAAAAGGTATCGCAACGACTATCGGTGTTATGGCGACCCTTTGCTTCATTCCGACATTAATTGCTGGTTTAACTGCTGTCGTCATTATTGCGGTCACTAGATTCGTATCGCTCGGTTCCCTTATTCTAACTGCACTTTTACCTTTTCTTATTTGGGGAATGGACCGACCTTTACCAATTTTGTGGATTAGTATCTTGCTATGTGCGTTTGCCTTTATGCGCCATCGTACGAATATTGTGAAGCTCATTCAAGGTAAAGAGAACAAGCTGGGTCAGAAAAGGGCTTAGCTATGCGAAAGATGCCAGTTTTCTACGAAAACTCAGCAATGCTTACGAAGCAAGTTTTATACGAAAACTCAGTTAATGCTTACGATGCCAGTTTTGCTAAAGCAAAACTTTTAGGAGGAGTAACCTTGTCAAACAAAGTATCGGTCCTAGTAGCTGGAAGTTGGGGGACGGCACTTGCCTCGGTACTGGCGGATAATGGGAAACAAGTGCTTTTATGGTCTCGTAATGAGGATCAGGTTAAAGAAATAAATGAGAAACATCGCAACAGCCGCTTTCTTCAAGATGTGGAGCTATCGCCACTAATCGTAGCGACCAACTCGCTGCAGGAAGCTGTAGAGGATGCTGATGCGATCATTATGGTCGTACCTTCATCAGGCATGCGCGAAGTAGCATCACGGATGCGCCCTTTTTTGAAGAAGGATACTTTAGTGGTTCATGCAACCAAAGGCTTTGAAACGGGAACGTTAAAGCGTATGACCGAGGTTCTTGCCGATGAGCTTCCAGAGATAGATGCCAAGCGGCTTGTCGTACTTTCCGGTCCAAGTCATGCCGAGGAAGTTATTCGTAAATGTCCGACGACTGTCGTGGTTGCTGCCCAGGACCTTAAAGCGGCAGAAGCGGCACAGGATTTGCTGATTAATTCCTACTTCCGCGTCTACACGAATCCGGATGTTGCCGGAGTGGAGGTTGGAGGGGCGCTTAAGAACATTATTGCTCTAGGCGCAGGTCTGACTGATGGCCTAGGCTTTGGTGATAATGCAAAGGCTGCTTTAATGACGAGGGGCTTGGCTGAGATTGCACGTCTAGGTACGGCTATGGGAGCCAATCCACTTACATTTTCCGGCTTAGCAGGGATTGGCGATTTGATCGTGACTTGTACGAGCCAACATAGCAGGAATTGGCGTGCCGGCAACAAATTAGCAAATGGTATCCCCCTGAGCGAGGTTCTCAAAGAGATGGGAATGGTCGTAGAAGGCGTGAAGACAACGAAAGCTGCCTATGAGTTGTCCCGTAGATTTGACGTAACTATGCCGATTACAGATGAGTTATACAACGTTCTTTTCGATGGGAAGTCGCCTCAGCTAGCTGCACAAGATCTGATGGGGCGCGTCAGAACCCATGAGATTGAAGAAGTTGCCACCGGCTCAGTAACAAATGTGTTGAAGTAGCCTACACCACATTCTCTCCGCATTCATACTATACCTTAGAAGATCCAGTCATCCAAAGGTATAGGGAGGCGGCACATTTGTCGAATAAGGATATCTCGAAAGACGTATTAAATGTGGTGAAAAAGAAGACGGGTAAATCCGTTACAGCGAAAGATATCGAGAAGATCGCCAACGGTGTGAAACCTTCTACCCTGCAAAGCGAAACTCAACTTCGCCAACTCATCAAACAAGTTTCTGGTTTAGTGAACGTGAAGGTATCTGAAGAAACCATCAATGATATCATTCAGGCAGTCAAAAGCAGTAAACTGGATTCCAATAATATGCAGCAATTAATGAACATGATGATGGGTAAAAAATAAAAAGCATGAAGGGGAGAAAAGTTCCCCTTTATGCTTTTTTTCTCATCCTATGCTATACTTACTGGTGATCAATTTGAATGATTTATACATAAGGAGTTAAGATTATGTCAAGTTTAGACAAAATGTGGGCATCATTCGTGGCGATCGGACTCATGGTAGTCGCGTCATTATTAATCTCTTACGCAAGAACTCGAACCACAGGAGCTCTTCGTGTTGTATTATCCGTGATTGCTTTTTTTCTATTTATTCCAATTTTACTTTACATGCTGCTATCTTTGTTTTAGCAACCTGGAGGCGAGATATCGATGTTAGAATTGAAAACACGCAAAACGCAGAAAACGATAGAGCCGGTTACCGGATTAACGATTCTGGACCACGTGCTCAAAGAAGATTTGGACTGGGGATTTTCATGTACACGGGGTACTTGCGCCAGATGCCGTTGTTATGTAGCTTCAGGCCGGGAACTGTTATCATTACCTTCGGATGAAGAAGAGAGCCGTTTGGAGCCTGAGGAGATCGAGCAGGGCTATCGGTTAGCTTGCCAGTGTATAGTGAAGCAATCCGGTCATATTTCCGTAACACATAAGCCTTATTTCTAAAATTTCTGCCTGAAAGGTGTGGGCATTTTGGTCCTGCTGGAGCCGTTACTACCAACGATTACAACCATCCATACACAATTATTGCAAGTTCCAGACGTACGATGGCTCATCGGTGGAAGCTGCGGACTGCTTTTACAAAAAGTAGATATTGGGAGAAGTCCAAGAGATCTGGACATCTATGTAGATGACAACGATGTAACTGCTATACATTCTTCCTTATTAGATTATTCGGTGGATACACCGATTTATAGTAAAACTCCTATTTATGCTTCAATCCTAAGTCATTATCTGATCGATGGAAATGCTGTGGAAGTCGTTGGTGATTTTAAGGTCAATGCCCTGCATTCTTCTTACCAGGTGGAAGCTACATATCTTTGGGAAAACCATAGCCATTCGGTCAGAATCAACGAACAGGAAGTTAAAATGATGCCGTTAGCCCATGAACTCCTCTTTAATTTACTTCGTAATCGGCCTGATCGCTATGAAGCTATTGCGAAAACCATGAAAGCTTTTCCAGAGCTGCATATGCAGGCGTTAAGTGATTTAATACAAAGAAATCGCTGGGGAAGTGAGTTTGAGCGGAAGCTGGAACGGTTGATAGATTCAAGCAAATAGCAGGAGGATAGCCTAACAGAAGGTGGACGCGATGAATGGATCAGAAGTGCATTTTTGGCCCGATGACAAAAAAATAAGTGTTCGAGCGGGAACGACCTTGCTGGATGCAGGGCGCAAAGCTAAAGTTCACATACGTACCCGTTGTGATGGCAAGGCGGCTTGCCTGATGTGTAAGGTCAAGGTTAGTGATTTAAGGGGCCTCGCACCTATGAATGTGAATGAACGGTTAAAACTAGGCACTCAAGCTGAGGAGGGCTATCGACTTGCTTGTCAAGCCCGTGTGATTGGCTCGGTGCAGGTAACGGTGCCAGAAGACCCTCTTAAGGCTGCCATACGTGCCCAACTTGCGAGGCAGGCGGAGGAAGACGACTTATTTTAGAAAAAAAGATAGGATGATTATGTCGTGAAAATAGCTCGAAGCCTTTTACATGGTAGATGGGTAGGTATCACTCTTTGTTTAGTCCTTCTTCTCAGTGGTTGTGCTTACCCTAAGGAAATGCGTAAAGAGAATCAAATTAATCCAGCTGAGTTCATAACCGTTGTTCAGCAGGCCATTGATCTTTACCACGAAAAGAACGGCGTTCTTCCGATCAAGAATAGTGATATGACAACACCCCTCTATGAGAAATATGTGATCGATTTTGGCAAATTGAAAAAAACGAATCTGTTAAGTACGGTTCCAGCAAACGCGTTCGAAAGCGGCGGCATTTTTATTTACGTGCTGGTTGATGTGGAAACAAAGCCATTGGTTAAGCTGATGGATTTATCTGCTTATCAAAGTGTGGAGGATGTCCAAAAGAAGATTAATGATTATAAGGTGAAGCATGATGGTAACCTGCCTCAGGGCATTGCTATTAATGAAGAATTTGATTATGTTGATTTTGATAAGCTTGGCATGAAATCTCCCGAGATCAAGTCCGTTTATAATCGTGAAAATTTCATAACCTATTTGGTGAACAAGCAAACAGGAGATATAACGATTGATTATGCGATGGATATTATGCAGCTTATCCAAAGCAATTCGTTAGAAAGCTCCTTGAAGTCAGATCGGGATTTGCGAGAGATTCTCGTGAGTAAATCATATTTCGTGCCTATTCGCAGCAACCCGTATTTATGGCAAAAGAATCAGCCATTGCCTCAGACTAAAGAATAGACGCGACCTCTTACAGAAATCTGTAAGAGGTTTTTTTAGATTTTCAGAATAACCAATACAAGTCAATCATATATTTTTTCAATGTGGTGAGACTTTGATCTTGGTTCAAAGGTCCGCTAAATATGGTTCTATAAGGAAAGCCGTATGTGCTTCATAAAATATGAGCGGCAAAAAAAAGATTATACGCATCTATCATATTTCTATCGAAAGTACATATATTTCTTACTAGTCCAAATGAATGTACGAGTAGTCAATTGTTACCGTCACAAGAGTCAGTTGACGACCAAACTGTAGGAGGGATTCTCTTGGAGAAAGTGGATATCTTTAAGGACATTGCAGAACGAACGGGAGGGGACATTTACCTGGGGGTTGTCGGAGCGGTCCGGACAGGAAAATCAACCTTTATTAAGCGTTTTGTGGAATCTGTAGTGCTTCCTAACATTCAAAGTGAAGCGGATAGGATCCGGGCTACCGATGAACTCCCGCAGAGCGCTGCTGGCCGCACGATTATGACAACGGAGCCGAAATTCGTACCGAATACGGCGGTCCAAATTTCGGTGGCCGAAGGGCTGAATGTGAATGTTCGCCTTGTTGATTGTGTAGGTTACGCAGTCGATGGCGCCAAAGGCTATGAAGACGAGAATGGACCGCGGATGATTAATACACCTTGGTTCGATGAACCGATTCCATTCCAGGAAGCAGCTGAAATTGGAACACGCAAGGTCATTCAGGAGCATTCGACACTCGGAGTTGTTGTAACTACCGATGGTACGATTTCTGATATTCCGAGGTCTTCGTACGTGTTGGCAGAGGAAAGAGTCATTAATGAGCTGAAAGAAGTAGGCAAACCGTTCATTGTCATCATTAATTCACAGAAACCGAATAGTGAGCCTGCGCTTGAACTGCGCAGCGAGTTGCAAAGCCGCTACGACGTCCCTGTTGTGACAATGAGTGTAGCAAGTGCAGGCGAAGAGGAAATGGTCTCTGTGCTGCGCGAAGTGCTCTACGAGTTCCCTGTTCATGAAGTGAACGTGAACTTACCAAGCTGGGTGATGGTTCTGGACGAGAATCATTGGCTGCGGACTCAATTCGAAGCTTCCGTACGAGATACGGTTCAAGATATTAGACGCTTGCGCGACGTTGATCGTGTTGTCAGCCAATTCGCCGAATATGAGTTCATTGATAAAGCCGCTTTGGCTGGACTTAATATGGGGCAAGGTGTAGCGGAGATTGACCTGTTTGCGCCTGATGAGTTATACGACCGCATACTGGTCGAAGTTGTCGGGGTTGAAATTCGCGGCAAAGATCATCTGCTTCAGTTGATGCAGGATTTCACGCATGCGAAACGAGAATATGATCAATTCGCCGAAGCGCTCGAAATGGTGAAAACAACAGGCTATGGCATAGCGCCTCCGACGCTCGCTGAGATGGCTTTGGATGAGCCGGAGCTAATCCGTCAAGGATCTAGGTTCGGAGTCCGTTTACGGGCAACAGCGCCGTCTATTCATATGATTCGTGTGGATGTAGAGTCGGAGTTTTCACCAATTATCGGTACGGAGAAGCAAAGTGAAGAGCTTGTCCGCTATCTCATGCAGGATTTCGAAGATAATCCGCTTAAAATATGGGAGTCCGATATATTCGGAAGATCGCTTCATTCGATTGTTCGTGAGGGGATTCAGGGGAAACTTGCCCAGATGCCGGACAATGCACGTTATAAACTGCAAGAGACGCTTGGCCGAATAATTAACGAAGGATCTGGCGGTTTGATTGCTATAATTTTGTAAATATGTAGACAAAAAAACACTCAAAAGAGTGTTTTTTGTCGTTTAATAGCCGAAATATGCACATAAATTGGAAAGCGATACTTGAAATTGCTGTCGGAGTGTATTACTATAAATTTATTCGTCTGCTTTCGAAGTTCATTTTTACTAAGAAAATCAACGATTTTTCATTGGATAATGTATATTTTCTGAAAAAACGGTGAAAACAGGAAGTAACGGAAGTGAGAAATCTTGGGGGGAGGTGAATGGCATGAATAAATCTGAATTGATTAACAAGGTTGCTGAAACCTCTGAGCTTTCCAAGAAAGATGCAACTAAAGCAGTTGATGCTGTTTTTGATGCAATTTCCGAAGCGCTGCAAGGCGGAGATAAAGTACAACTAGTTGGATTCGGTAACTTTGAAGTTCGTGAACGTTCTGCTCGTAAAGGACGTAATCCACAGACTGGTGATGAAATCGAAATTCCAGCAAGCAAAATTCCAGCTTTCAAACCTGGTAAAGCACTTAAAGATGGCATTCAATAATCGCGTTTTACATAACTATTGAACGTTATATAACAACAAAGCCGTGACCGCTAATAGCTGTCGCGGCTTTCTTTATTGCTAATAGAAAATGCCTTTACAATTCCAAAATCTCCTACTATAATTACAAAAGTGAATAAGTAAGCCTAAGCTACAAACGGGGTATGGCGCAGCCTGGTAGCGCGCACCCTTGGGGTGGGTGAGGTCGCACGTTCGAATCGTGTTACTCCGATTATGAAAAAGACATCGAATGTCCGATGTCTTTTTCTCATGAAGAGGCTTGTTCCATAACAGATAGAACTTCTTAGAAGATTTAGGGGGAACGGTCTTGAATAAGTTGAAATTGAACACGCTCGTGAAATCGCAAGATTGGACGATGTTTGGCATTATCGCTTCTATTTACTTGGTTTGGCGCATCGGTACGGTCGGGAATTGGAGTAAGGAATGTTGGATCCTGCTGTTAATTTGTTTACTAGGTGTCCGTAAAGACCAAGTTGACGTGGATTGGACACGATTCTTCCTTTTTGGTATTCCATTACTTGGCGTATTTTATTACTTCTACGGAACAGGGAATGGTTTCTGGTGGAGAATCGCCAATTGGATGTTTGAGAATAACCGCCATCCGTGGCATTGGGATGCGTATATGAACGCAATTCCGTTGAATACGGGAGGATGGGCGAGATGGATTGCATCCCCTTTTCTAGATAAAGCGATGGTTTGGATTTATAATTACGGCTTTGTCTTATCTTTGTGGATCTGCATTGTGCGGAGCTTCTGGACACGCAGTATTAAAAAAATGCTTTCTTACGCATTATCCGGCCACATGCTGCAATTCCCGCTTATTTTGCCCTTTTACAATTTAATTTTATTGCATGAAGTCTGGTATGTTAATAAGCAGCCTGATTTATTACACCGAGTTTTTGCAGATGAAAACTCATTACTAGTGGCTACGATGAACTGTTTCCCTAGTATGCACACATCTATTTCTTTTGCTATGCTTCTTCTCGCCCTACGAGAAAAGGACCGTATATTCAAAACGATGATGGTCACATACTGCGCGGCAATCATTTTCTCAACCTTGTACCTACAAATTCATTGGCTGATTGATGTATTCGCTGGTATGCTATTTGCTTACGGCACGGTCAAGCTTTCTGATTTTCTCATTCGCTTAGGATCCAAAAATGTGTTATCAACCGCATTTAAGAAATTTTACCAAAAAGGAACGAAATCAGCTTCAAATGAACTTACTGTTTAAGGTTGGTTGACTTCCCGATGCTTTTTTTGGCATCATGATGTATAGGATTGTAGTTAAGGGCAAGAACGGAGGATGGAAATGGAACAATCGAATAAATCGAATAATCCGAATACGAATGGCAATGAATATTTCGTTATTAAAGCTAAGGATAATGGTGTACATGTCATTGGTTTAACTCGTGGTCAAGATACTCGGTTTCATCATACAGAAAAGCTGGACAAGGGCGAAGTCATGATAGCTCAGTTCACGGAGCATACATCCGCAGTAAAGGTTAGAGGCAAGGCAATTATTATGACCAAGTACGGTACGATTGACACAGAAGAATAATTTATAATTGTTAAAGCAGGCATAGCCTGCTTTTTTTCTTTGTACAATGGTGTATAGGGCTTGGAACTTTAGAATCCTTAGTTGTTTCGTTTTGTGCTTGCAAAGTGTAGGAGGTGCTTGTTCATGAAATGGTCGATGCGTATTATGATGACGTTAGGTCTATCCATTATTATGGTCGTCTGTCTATCTGTACTTCCAAAGATGGATCGTTCTACAGGGTTAGGCTCGCCTTATAATTGGTCAAGCAATCGTGCAGGGGAACTCACAAATAATAATATGGTAGATTTACTCGTGCAAGTCCCACTTCAATTGCGAATTCGCAAAGTCGAGCTGAGCAGCTCCCGCATGTCTCTTGATTTGAGCTTACCGAAAAACGCGGATTCAGCAGCTGTCTATCGAGATTTATACACAATCGCACAAACCATGATCACCAAAACGAAAAATGTCAATCAAATATGGGTTCGTGTCATCGATTATTCAGGTGTTACAGATTCAACCTCAACACAGCTTGTGCTAGCAATGGTTGCAGAGCGCGAATATGGGAAGGATATGGAGAAGAATGCGAATGAACTCAGCCTTATTCAACTTGAGCAGCAATTACAAAACCGTTTTCGTATCACATACACCTCTAAATGGCAGCAAAGATATCCCTTATAATTAAATGTGCTTCTATGTACGTGTTATGATATAATGACTTGAATTGAGCATGTTTGAACATAAATGATTTGGCACACGGTTACGGAGGCTTTTGCATGAATTCTTATCGGATCCCAGAGATCGCTAAGCAATACACAGAGTATGATATGATTCAAAATCACACAGACTTGCCCGATTTTCCGGAGCTTCGCACACGTCTGTTGTTTGCATTCTTGAACGGAAACAGTAAGTTTAGTTCTTCAAGCGAGTTGTATACGCTAGCTACGTCGCTTGTTCAACTAGCGCTCGATACCCACGATTTGGTTACGGCTTCCAACGATATCAAAGAGAAAAAAGCAGCAAGATCAAGGCAGCTAAAAGTTCTTGCAGGAGATTATTTCAGTTCCCGCTTTTACAATCTCCTTGCTCAGGCAGGCCAGATCGATATGATTAAACAGTTATCGAATGCAATCTGTGAAGTCAACCGTCTTAAGATGAATATCTACATGAAAATGAAGCAATTGAAATTGACGGCAGAAGATTACATCCACCTAACCGTGGAAATTAAATCTCAGCTGTTTTTGTCTTTCTCTGAATTTATGACTGAGGTGTATGATCAAGCATGGCCTGATATCCTGAGAAGCTATGCAAAGTGTGAGGTTATATTTGAAGAAATTTTCCGCGTTGAATCTGCGGCGAATTTCAAAGACAGCTGGGGATTCTGGCACATTCTGCAGCATGGTACGAAAGAAGAACGGAAGCAGCTGCATGCGGAAGAATCCGATCAAGCCAGACTTCGTACACTCATTCATAAATATAATATTACTTCGCAGCTTTATCAGATGCTGGAATCCCATACCAAGCAATTACAGTCTAAAGTACAGCAACTTGAATCAGATAAACTAATAAGTGAACTGTTTCACATTGGGGAGCCGTTTCTTCGATTCTCAGCGAAGCAGCCCAAAGTGCTAGAAGAAATTTGAGGTGACAGCCAAGATGAATATGACAAAAACAAACAGCAAAACGAATACAACCAAAACCAAAGAAGAGTTCGTGCACTCTGTCTTTGAAAGTATTGCACCCAAATATGATCTTATGAACAGTATCCTAAGCTTTCGTAGGCATAAAGCATGGCGTAAATTCACAATGAAGAAGATGAACGTGAAGCCTGGAGAGACTGCTATTGACCTGTGCTGTGGTACATGCGACTGGACGATCAGTCTTGCTCAGGCGAGTGGAAGCGGTAAGATGGTTGGTCTGGATTTTAGCCAAAACATGCTGGATTACGGTGCTGAGAAAATCAAGCAGCTTCACTTGGATCAGCAGATTGAGCTAATTCAAGGTAATGCGATGAGTCTTCCGTTTGACGACAATTCGTTTGATTACGCAACCATCGGATTTGCTCTTCGTAATGTTCCCGATTTGGAGCAGGTCATCCGTGAAATGCAGCGTGTCGTTAAGCCAGGAGGGCTAGTTGTGTCTTTAGAGCTCTCTAAGCCAACTTGGCAGCCATTTAAGTCCATTTATTATTTTTATTTTCAACGTGTTCTGCCTTTTTTGGGCAAGCTAATTGTAAAGAAGTACGAGCAGTACAAGTGGCTGCCGGAGTCATTAATCCATTTTCCGGACCATAAACAGTTAGCCGCTATTTTTACGAACCAAGGATTGGAACATGTACAGGCTTACCCATTAACAGGCGGGGTTGCTGCCTTGCATATAGGTACCAAGGGGAAAACGAAATCAGGAGTGTAGTCAGCATATGTTTACTAAATTAAAAATCTTTTTGGAAATGATTAAATTTGAGCACAGTGTGTTTGCATTGCCATTTGCTTTCATGGGAGCAATTCTAGGGTCAGTCGTATTAAATGGACATCTGCCTAGTTGGGCCCAGATCGGTTGGATAACACTAGCTATGGTTGGAGCGAGAACGGCAGCGATGGCCTTGAATCGTGTGATTGATAAAGCCATTGACAAAAGAAATCCAAGGACGGAGAATCGAGCCATTCCCGCGGGGCTTATCTCCATTCAGCAGGTTATTATTTATATTATTATTTCGTTTGCAATGCTTTTCTGGGCAACCTCTAATTTAAGCTCTTTATCCATGAAACTGCTGCCTATTGCAGTGTTTTTTCTTGTCTTTTACTCGTACACCAAAAGATTTACATGGACTTGCCACTTTGTCTTAGGTTTGACATTAGGGTTAGCTCCGCTTGGGGGCTGGGTTGCCGTAACCGGTCAATTTACATGGTCTTCTATTATTTTTTACTTGACGGTAGTATGTTGGAGCGCTGGTTTCGATCTGATTTATGCTTGCCAAGATGCCGAGTTTGATCGGAATGAAGGTCTGCATTCCTTGCCAAGCCGATTTGGGATCAAGGCAGCCTTGAATACGGCTCGTGTCCTGCATGTACTCACAGCTGTTGGTTTAGTCACTTTGTTTTTCATTACACATTTGAGTTGGTTCTATTTAATTGGCCTCGTTATCGCTTATTTTATTTTGTATAAAGAACATCGGCTTGTTTCACCGCAGGACTTGTCCAAACTAAACACAGCGTTTTTCACAATGAACGGTGTACTGAGCTTAGTGATGTTTGCCTTCACGTTACTTGATGTGTTAGTGAGTCAGCATTCATGAGCGGCAACTGGGTAGTAGGAATCACTGGTGCTAGTGGTGCTATCTATGGCGTGAGGCTTAGCCAAGTGCTGCTGGATCAAGGTTTAAACGTGCATCTCATCGTTACGGATGCGGGTTGGAGAGTACTGCATGATGAATTGGATTGGAATGCAAGCAAACGCCAGGAAATGCTGCAGGAACATTTCGGCGGACGCGCAGGTTCCTTTGACTATCATCCAATTGCTGATATTGGGGCAACCGTGGCTAGTGGATCTTTTCGGACCAAGGGCATGGTTGTTATTCCTTGCTCAATGGGAACTTTATCAGGGATCGCTCATGGTTCATCTGATAATTTATTGGAGCGAACAGCGGATGTGATGCTCAAAGAAGGAAGAAAATTAATCCTGGTTCCAAGGGAAACGCCATTACACGCCATACATTTGGAGAACATGTTAACCTTGTCGAGAATGGGCGTACGCATGCTTCCGGCTATGCCGGCCTTTTATAATCGTCCGCGCTCAATCGATGAGATGGTCGATTTTTTGGTGGGTAAAGTACTGGATAGCATGGACATTGAACATTCCTTGTACCGAAGATGGGGAGATAACAATGAGCAACCTAGACCCTAAAATACGAATTGGCCGGATTAATTATACAAACGTTTGGCCGATCTACTATTACTTTCCTGAACTTATGAATAGCTCAGAGGTCGACATTATTGAACAAGTACCAACTTCACTTAATCAAGAAATGGCTGCTGGGAATATCGATATGGGGCCCATTTCTTCCTTTGCTTATGGAGAATCCTTTGAAAATTACGTGCTTTACCCGGATCTTTCAGTTAGCGCCTATGGAGAAGTGAATTCCATTCTATTGTTCCATGAAAAGCCGTTACGCGAAATTGCGAATGGTCATATTGTGTTGCCAACAACCTCAGCTACGTCGGTGAATTTACTTAAAATCATTCTCCAAAAATTCTATAATGGGAATCCGACTTATGAATACGCGAAACCCAATTTAGAAGAGATGATGGAAAAAGCAGACGGGGCTTTATTGATCGGAGACGATGCGATTAAAGAGAGTTGGCGCAATAAAACGTATATGATTACGGATCTTGGGCAAGAATGGGCCAAATGGACAGGACAATGGATGTCATTTGCTGTATGGGCGATTCGTAAAGAGACAACTGAGAAGTATCCGGAACTAGTTGCTGCAGCTTTTGAAGCCTTCATGGCGAGTAAAGCCCAGGCACACCAAAATCCGGAAGAGATGATACTCGAAGCACAAAGTACAGTAGGTGGGACATCTCAATATTGGCATCATTATTTTCATACGCTATGTTATGATTTTGCATCGGAACAATGGGAAGGACTAGCTACGTATTACAAGTACTGTTATGAGCTTGGTTTCCTGCCGAAGCCGGTAAGCATTGGGTTATGGACAGAGAAAAAGAACGCACGGGTGACAGAATGAAAAATCTAATGGAAATCTATACAAGAAAGAAAAAGGATATAGCGGCAATCGAAAAAGAGCTCGAAGAAAGCGTGTATACAGATCATGCGATGCTTCGAGAAACTTCTATGCACTTACTGAAAGCGGGAGGGAAGCGGATTCGCCCCGTCTTTGTTCTGCTTTCAGGCGAGTTTGGGAGCTACCAGCTCCAAACGATGAAGCATGTCGCGGTACCGCTCGAGCTCATTCATATGGCATCGCTTGTTCATGATGATGTGATTGACGATGCAAACACAAGACGAGGACAATTGACGGTCCGATCCAAATGGGATAATCGGATTGCTATGTTCACGGGGGATTATATTTTTGCCAAAGCTTTAGGTGTCATTACTCAAATTCATAAGCCGGCAGTCCATCAAATTATGTCTAAAGCCATCGTAGAGATGTCAATTGGGGAAATGGAACAAATTCGTTTCTTTTTCCAATCAGAGCAAACAATTCGAGATTACTTATTACGGATTAGACGTAAAACGGCACTGTTAATTGCTATTTCATGCCAATTAGGGGCTATGGCGGCGGATGCACCTGACTGGATAAGCAGCAAGCTGTATGCTTTTGGCTATAACGTAGGTATGGTGTTTCAAATACGAGATGATATTCTGGATTTAATCGGTACGGAGAAGCAAATCGGTAAACCGCCAGGCAGCGACGTCAAACAAGGAAACATAACACTGCCTGTCCTGCTTGCAATGCAGGATCCATCCTTGAAGCCGCTCATTTTGTCTGAATTAGACCGTATACATAAGCTGGATGGACAAACCGATGTCAGTCGATTCTTGGATATGATCCGTGGCAGTGAAGGCATAGATAAAGCAGAAATACTTTCTCAGAAGTATCTCGATAAGGCTATAGCCTCTCTGGACAAGCTGCCAAATGTACAAGCCAAGAAAGATCTCATTGAAATTGCACATTTTATTGGAAATCGTTCTTATTAATGTATTGTTTCTTCGATTTGAGAAAAGCTGCCAAAAAGTGTAAACTAGTGGAGAATACATAGATTGAAGTTGAATAAGTTTATGCACAAGTTTTCTTGCGAAAACTATAAGGAGGAAGTCCTTACATGGAAAAAACATTCTTGATGGTTAAACCGGATGGCGTACAACGCGGCCTTGTAGGTGAAATTGTAAAACGCTTTGAACAGAAGGGCTTTCAATTAATCGGCAGCAAGCTAACTGTTATCTCGAGGGAGCAAGCCGAACTTCACTATGCGGAGCATAAAGGCAAAGATTTTTTCGAAAGACTTGTGACGTTTATTACGTCCGGACCCGTATTCGCGATGGTGTGGCAAGGGGAACAAGTCATTGCCCTATCCCGAACAATGATTGGGAAAACGAATTCTCTTGAAGCCGCTCCGGGAACAATACGAGGTGACTTTGCGGTACATACGCATTTAAATCTCATTCATGGTTCGGATTTACCTGAAAGCGCTGAGCGCGAAATTAGCAATTTCTTTAAATCGGACGAGCTTTTTGAATACAATAAAGTCATTCAACAATGGATCTAGTTCACAAAAATCAAAGAACCTGACATCTATAACGGATGCGGGTTCTTTTTTTGTCGTATTATAAAGGATTTTGTTATTTGCTTACAGAATGTATGTTACTCCAGGATAAACGACTGCGTCGTCACTAGGGACAAGCTCGTTTGTCGAGGTTGATGCGAAGCAAAAGTATAAATGTATACTTTCTTATCAACAGAAATTGACCAAGGTGGGTGGACAGCATGGAAGACCAAGATTTTTTGTTATTCATAAAAAAAGTAAAAGACCACACGTCCATTGATCTTGCTCTTTATAAAGAAGCGCAAATGAAAAGACGTCTAACAACTCTACGGATGAAGCGTGGTTATAATACGTTTGTCGCTTTTTTTGATGCGATGATGAAGGATAAAGAGCTGTTCTATGAATTTTTGGATCGTATGACAATTAATGTCTCTGAGTTTTGGAGGAATCCGAATCGTTGGGAGCTCGTTGAGCAGAAATTTGTACCCGAGATGTTGAAGAAGAACAGACGCTTAAAAGTATGGAGTGCAGCTTGTTCAACAGGCGAAGAGCCTTATACGCTAGCGATGATTTTGGCAGAACAGGGAGCGCTGAATGAAGCTCATTTACATGCGACGGATATTGATGATGGCGCCCTGGAAAAAGCGCGTAAAGCGATCTACCTCGATCGTTCATTACGGGATGTGCCTGAAAAGTACGCGAAGAAATATTTCCGACAAGAACAAATGATGTATCACATTACGGACGATCTGAAAAAATCCATTAAATTTCAAAAGCAAAACCTGCTTGTCGATACATTTGATACGGGATATGATCTGATCGTTTGCCGCAATGTGATCATTTATTTTACGGAAGAAGCAAAACATGTCTTGTACCAGAAGTTTTCTAAAGCGCTGAAACCAGGTGGGTTGTTGTTCGTTGGTTCTACAGAGCAAATTTTCTCCCCAGGGCAGTATGATCTAGAACCGGCGGATACTTTCTTTTATCGCAAAAAGGGTGTATAAGATCTTCCATATATTCCAATACTAAGATGTAGCAGAAACTTATGCTTATTATGCAAGATTTCACGCTACGGAATCTTAGTAACGCTTACGATGCAAGTTATTGCTAAGGCAATAACTCTTAGGAGGCAATTATGGACAAACGCAAAGTGATTACCGCTTATCGCAGGGGAATGATCTCCATTCAGGAATGTGCGCAGATATTGGGAGTCGATACGTCTCAAATCGTGGGTCTTATGAATGATCCACAGCTCTCCGAACTCCCAAGAGTCGTCCAAAAGCAGCCTATGCACGGGTAATCTTTGCTCATGACTAGATGTAGACACGCTCTCGCTAAGGGGATTCTCCCTTACGTGCGAAGCGTGTTTTTGCGTTTGTGCTGTTGCCAAACCCGAGTACCTATACTATAATGACAAAAGATAATCGCGCGTCAAAGCGCTAAAGTGTTTAACGAGAGAAATAACTCAAAAGTGTATGCTTACGAAGCTAGTGAAGCTTCGCAAAACTCATAGGGGGTAACAGATTGTGAGATATTTAACAGCAGGTGAAACGCACGGCCCGCAGCTCACTGCGATTATTGAAGGGTTTCCAAGTAATGTAACACTAAACTTTGAAGATTTGAACTTCCAATTACATAGACGTCAAAAAGGCTACGGCCGCGGTCGTCGGATGCAGATTGAGAAAGATACTGCAACCATTGCAGGCGGTGTACGCCATGGCAAAACCACAGGAGCTCCAATAGCGCTTGTTGTTGTTAATAACGACTGGAAGCATTGGACAACGGTAATGGGGATTGAGCCGGTTGAAGAGGATAATGAAGGCAAGCGTCGTTTAAACCGTCCGCGTCCTGGACATGCGGATTTAAATGGCGGCCTTAAATATAATCAAAGAGATATGCGCAACATCTTGGAGCGCTCAAGCGCACGTGAAACAACAATGCGTGTAGCTACAGGCGCTGTAGCACGCCAATTGTTGGCTGAATTCGGCATTAAAGTGGCAGGGCAAGTCATTCGTATCGGTGATGTTGAAGTGCAGCGTCAAGAGCTTCCAGTCGATGAACTTATTCGCATCACGGAGGAATCTCCGGTACGTGTGGTTGATAAAGAGGCTGAAGCCAAAATGATCGCGGCAATCGATGCAGCCAAGGAAGATGGCGATACACTTGGCGGAATCGTTGAAGTTATTATTGAAGGCGTTCCTGTAGGACTTGGCAGCCATGTGCAATGGGATCGTAAGTTGGATGGTAAAATTGCGCAAGCGGTTCTTTCCATTCAAGCCTTCAAAGGTGTTGAATTTGGAATCGGCTTTGAAGCTGCTGAGCGCAGAGGTTCAAATGTTCATGACGAGATTCTATACTCGCAAGAAGATGGCTTTAGTCGCAGAACGAACCGCGCAGGCGGATTCGAAGGCGGAATGACAACTGGTGAGCAAATTATCGTGCGCGGTGTCATGAAACCAATCTCGACACTCTACAAGCCGCTGCAGAGCGTTGATATTGATACGAAGGAAGTAATCTCAGCTCAAGTAGAGCGTTCGGATACTTGCGCGGTTCCGGCTGCAGGCGTAATTATGGAGAATGTGATTGCTTGGGAAGTAGCGAATGCTTTCTTGGATAAATTCGGCGGCGACTCGATCGAGGAAATTCGTGCGAACTTAACCAACTTCTTAGCCCAAGTGGAGAGCTACTAATATGAGAGAGCTCACCGTAGATCTTGGGGAACGGTCTTATCCTATTTATATCGGCCAAGGCATTCTTAACGATATCACGGCTCTATTTGACCGGGCGAAGCTTAGCCGCAAATCGCCTTTACTCGTAGTCACCGATGAAGCGGTGGCTGCGCTGCACCTGGAGCGCGTCATGACGCTGCTCCGTGAGGGCGGCTTCGCCGCCACGGCCTGCGTCGTGCCCGCAGGCGAAACGTCCAAATCCCTCGCGCAGCTCGAGGGAATAGTCACCGCCGCCCTCCAGGCGGGCCTCGATCGCAGTTCTGCGATCGTCGCCCTTGGAGGAGGCGTGGTCGGTGATCTCGCCGGCTTTGCTGCGGCGAGCTTCATGCGCGGGATCCGCTTCGTGCAGATCCCGACAACGATCCTTGCCCACGACAGTTCTGTCGGCGGCAAGGTCGCAGTCAACCATCCGATGGCGAAGAACATCATCGGGGCGTTCCACCAGCCCGAGCTCGTTCTCTTCGACATTGACTTGCTTCTAACATTGCCGCCCCGCCAGGTGAAGGCGGGCCTCTCGGAAGTGATCAAGCATGGCTTGATCTGGGATGCTGTTTTCACAAAGTGGTGCGACGACAATGCGGAGAAGCTGCTTGCCTTAGATCCGGAAGCGCTGAGTTACGCGCTTTACATAGGTTGTAAAGTCAAATCTATCGTTGTATCCCAAGATGAGCGCGAGAATGATTTACGTGCTATCTTGAATCTCGGCCATACGATTGGTCACGCCTTGGAAGCAGTAGCTGGTTATGGCGAACTGCTGCATGGTGAAGCAATTGCAATCGGCATGGTGGGTGCTGCTAAGTTAGCTCAGCAGTTCGGATATGCCGAGGATATCCATACGGTTACGAAGGGTCTCTTCGAGAAATATGGATTACCTGTCTGCATTCCGCCTCATTTGGACACGGATAGCATCATGAGCGCCATGATGCACGATAAGAAATTCAAAGAAGGCACAATGGTCTACATCATTCCGATGGAAATCGGTAAAGTAGAAATCCGTAAGGATGTTACGGTAGAGCAAGTCCGACAAATTGTTGAGCTTTTAAAAGGGGAGAGTTAGCCGATGTTCTTAAGGGGAATTCGTGGAGCGACGACGGTTGAACACAATGAAGCTCAGGAGATTTTAACCGCTACCGGTGAACTGCTTGCAGCAATTGTAGATGCCAATGATTTTCGTCCTGAAGATATTTGTTCCGTTTTCATTACAGTAACAGAGGATATTACAGCTACATTCCCGGCTCGGGCGATCCGTACGATGATCGGTTGGGAACTAGTCCCGCTAATGTGTTCACTGGAAGTTCCAGTTGAGAACTCATTGCCTAAGTGTATCCGTTTAATGGTGCAGGTCAACACAACCAAAAGCCAAGCTGAGATCAACCATATTTATTTGAAGGAAGCTAAAGCGCTGCGCCCTGATATTGTTAAATTGACAAATGAAGCAACACGGTAGTATAGTGTGATTAGATGAGTTTAGGTAAGTAGAGAAGCATTTAGTCGAGTAGAGCTTAGCCCAGTTGAGATGAGAAAAGGTAACATAGGTTTGTGTGAAGATAAGAGCGACTCTATTCGAGGGCGTCTGTTTGTTCATACATAGCCATGGCTTCTTTTTTCATATTCTATTGAACTTCTACTTTAACTAAAGTCAACCTCTACTTCGGTAGAGGTTTTTTTGTATTCGAATAGAGTTTTGTGCACCACTGAGATCGACGAGTCGCACAAGCTGAGAGGGGATGTTTCCATGTATACACCTGAAATTCAAGAAGTTATTCGTTTGGCTAAAGATTATAATCTCATTCCTGTTGTGCGGCATTTATTAGCAGATACTGAAACCCCAATACGTGTATTTCAACATCTTTACCAAGAACCGCGTGCGTTCCTCTTAGAAAGTGTTGAGGGCGGCGTGAAATGGGCCCGTTATTCCTTTATCGGCAGCGATCCCTTCTTGATGATTAAAGCGAAGCATGGGAAAACCATGGTAGAAACACAATCCGAGAATAAGGTTTTGGACGAGAAGCCAATCGATGTGTTGAAAGCCTATTTGAGATCCTACTCCAGTCCTCAGCTTGCGGACTTGCCGCGTTTTACAGGCGGTGCTGTCGGATTCTTCGGATACGATCTGCTTCAGTACTATGAGAAACTCCCAGCTCATCAAATTGATGATTTACAAATGAATGACATTCAATTCATGTTCTGCGATCAAGTCATTGTTTTCGATCATTTTAAACAGCAGATCAAAGTGATTGCTAATGTTCACGTACAACCTTTTGCAACGGATGCTGACATTGTAAAAGCGTATCATGCGACTTGTGAGAAAATTGATGCCACAATCGAGAAGATCAAGCGCCCGCTTGGCTCCGAGACGATGACTCACAACCCGATTGTATCGGAACCAGATCTCGGTGATATTCGATCCAACATCACAAAAGAAAAGTATATGGCCAACGTGAATAAAGCAAAGGAATACATTCGAGCCGGTGATATTTTTCAAGTCGTGTTGTCGCAGCGTTTTGAAATGGAAACGACCGTTTCGCCTTTGCAAGTGTATCGCGTACTGCGTACGATGAATCCTTCTCCCTACATGTATGTACTCAAAATGGATGATGAAGTCGTCGTTGGCACATCGCCGGAGCTGTTGGTTCGCGTTGAAGAAGAGAAGGTAGAGACGCGCCCAATTGCTGGTACAAGACCGAGAGGAAAGACGCCAGAAGAAGATCTTGCTCTGGAAAAAGAATTGCTCGCAGATGAGAAAGAACGCGCTGAGCACTTGATGCTGGTTGACTTAGGTCGCAATGACATCGGGCGTGTATCGGAATTCGGAACTGTGAAGTGTGATACGTTCATGGACATTGAACGGTATTCACATGTCATGCATATCGTTTCAAATGTTTCTGGTAAAATTGCAAAAGACAAAGATTTCTTCGATGCTTTTCTTTCCTGTATGCCTGCAGGGACGGTGTCTGGAGCGCCAAAGCTGAGAGCTATGGAGATTATTGCTGAGCTGGAACCAGAATCTCGCGGTGCTTATGCCGGAGCGATTGGTTACCTAGGTTTTTCGGGGAATTTGGATACTTGTATTACGATCCGTACGATTATTTTCAAAAATGGCAAAGCCTATGTGCAAGCCGGAGCCGGTATTGTATGGGATTCTGTTCCTGAAAGTGAATACCAGGAGACGGTTAATAAAGCGACAGCTTTGCTTAAATCAATTCGGATGGCAGAGGCCATGTTCAGCCCTGAGCCTAGACCTGTTAGCGATATTAACAAAGATTACTTTGTTAACTCTTAAGGGAGAGAAGGAAAGGAGACTCTAGTCATGAGTAGACTTATTCATATACAGCAAGCGCTCGGGAAAGTCATTGGCGGTAGTCATTTGTCACGTGAGGAAGCGCGCGGCGTCATGTCTGAAATTATGGACGGTGCAGCAACTTCGGCTCAAATCGGCAGCCTGCTTACAGCACTCCGGATCAAAGGAGAGACGCTGGAGGAGATTACAGGCTTCGCAGAAGCGATGCGGAGCAAAGCCGTTCAGGTTAACGTACTTCAGAATGATCTGCTGGATACATGCGGAACTGGCGGAGATGGGGCAGAGACGTTCAATATCTCCACAACAGCAGCGATCGTCGCATCAGCTGGCGGGATTCGCGTAGCGAAACATGGCAATCGGGCGATGTCGAGCAAAAGCGGAAGCGCAGATGTCCTTGAAGCTCTTGGCGTGAAGATTACGTTAAGCGGTGAACAAGCGGCTAAATGCTTAGATAAAACAGGCATTTGCTTTATGTTTGCTCAAGCGTACCATCAATCCATGAAGCATGTGGCGGCACCTCGGCGTGAGCTGGGCTTCAGAACGGTATTCAACTTGCTGGGACCATTAACCAATCCTGCAGGCGCTGACCGTCAAGTGCTTGGTGTTTTCGACAGTACGAAGACAGAGCTGATTGCGCAAGCGCTGCAAGCTCTTGGACTGAAACGAGCATTGGTCATTGCAAGCGAGGATGGATTGGATGAATTCAGCATTTCGGCACCTACGAAAGTAACGGAACTGAAAGCTGACACCATTAGTACTTATATCATTACTCCGGATGATCTTGGTTTACGCGCACATAGCATCAAAGATGTAGCGGGTGGAGATGCGATACTAAATGCTGAAATCATTCGTCATATTTTTGCTGGTGAGAAGGGCCCTTATCGCGATATCGTACTTGCAAACGCAGCAGCCTGCTTCTATGTGACTGGGCAAGTCGGAACTCTTCAACAGGGTGTGAAATTAGCGGCTGATGTCATTGATTCAGGCCGTGCGGAACAAAAATTGAACGATTTAATCCAATATACAGGAGAATTATGCCATGTTTCTTGATAAAATTGTTGCCACTAAGCGGGCAGAGGTTGAAGCGATGAGCAGCTTTTCGATCAATGATGCTGAGAGGTTAATCTCGGACCTGCCTCCTTGTTTAGGCTTTGAACAAGCGTTAACTACACGCAAAAACCGTGCGATGGGTCTAATTGCCGAGGTGAAGAAGGCTTCCCCGTCCAAAGGGTTGATTCGTGATGATTTTGAACCGGTTCTATTGGCGGAAGCCTATGAAAGAGCTGGGGCAGATTGTATCTCCGTTCTGACGGATGTGGACTACTTCCAAGGCAGTAACGAGTACTTGAAAGCTGTTCGTAAGGCAGTGAATGTACCATTGCTTCGTAAGGATTTCACCATTGATCCGAAGCAAATTTATGAAGCGCGCTTGATTGGAGCTGATGCAATCTTACTGATTGCTGCCATTTTAACGACAGATCAAATGAAGCAGTATCTGAGGCTTGCTAGTGATCTAGGTCTAGATGCACTCGTGGAGGTCCATGATCGCGAAGAGCTGGAACGTGCGCTGGAATTGGATACTCAATTGATTGGCGTCAACAATCGGAATTTGAAAACATTTGTTACCGACTTAGGTACAACTGAGGAACTGATTCAATTCATTCCCGCAGGGAAAACCATTGTCAGTGAAAGTGGCATTTCTACCGTTAAAGATATGGCTTATTTACAGCAAGTTGGTGCTCAAGCCGTTTTAATCGGCGAGCATTTCATGCGTCAACCTATTGTTGAGCAGGCTGTTCATGATCTTATGGGGACGAGGGTTCAAAGGGCGAAGTAGTTGAAGGAGAAAGAGGCGAATTTGATGGCTGTGGGGACAGTTCCAACGGTAAAAATTTGTGGACTTCAAAGCGTTGAAGTGTTAAAATCAATCGTGCATTTGCCGATAGCACATATCGGTTTTGTTTTTGCACCGAGCAAGCGGCAAGTTACGGCAGAGAAGGCTGGAGAACTGATTTCTTATTTGAAATCAGAAGAGGCTAAAGGGGTAGCTATCCCATTAACCGTAGGGGTATTCGTTAATCCGAGCAAGGAGCAGTTAACCGACATTCTAGCGGTGGCGCCTCTTGATGTCGTACAGTTACATAATCAGGAAACACCTGATTTTTGCCGATGGGTTCGTGAACATTTTCAGGTGAAAGTGTTCAAGTCCGTTTCGATTTCCAAGACAGAAAATAAAATCCCCAATTTGGAGGATGTAGCCGCGCAGCTTGACCCTTATATAGGGACAGTCGATGCTGTTTTGCTGGATACATTCGACCCTGTTTATGGTGGAGGATCAGGCAAAACTTTTGCTTGGAACTGCATTCCTGTTTATCAGGAGTGGGCGCGCTCAGCAGGAGTGGCGCTGCTAGTAGCAGGCGGGCTTCAACCTGATAATGTTGATCAACTAGTAACAGCCTATTACCCCGATGGCGTAGATGTTTCCAGCGGCGTTGAGACCGATGGCGTAAAAGATATAGCCAAAATTACAGCATTTGTGGAAAGGGTGACTCGAAAGTGACGCAAGTACCTGACCAGCATGGCAGATTCGGCAAGTTCGGCGGCCGTTATGTACCTGAGACGTTGATGAACGCTTTGATTGAGCTTGAAGAAGCTTATGAACAATATAAAGATGATCCTGAATTTATTGCCGAGGTGCGCTACCTACAAAAGCAATATTCGGGCCGGCCAACACCGCTTTACTATGCAGAGCGACTTTCTGAGCTTTTGGGCGGAGCCAAAATTTATTTGAAGCGTGAGGATTTGAACCATACAGGTGCTCACAAAATTAATAACACCATTGGGCAAGCGGTTCTCGCTAAACGAATGGGGAAGAAGAAGATTATAGCAGAAACTGGCGCTGGTCAGCATGGTGTTGCATCAGCAACTGTAGCTGCTTTAATGGGATTTGAGTGTAAAGTATTCATGGGTGAGGAAGACACGAAGCGTCAGCAGTTAAATGTATTCCGCATGAAATTGCTCGGATCCGATGTCATTCCTGTTACGTCTGGTACACGTACGTTGAAAGATGCTTGTAATGAAACGCTACGTTACTGGGTTAGCAATGTTCAGGATACTTATTATATCCTAGGGTCCGTTACAGGACCGCATCCTTACCCTATGATGGTGCGTGATTTCCAACGTGTTATTGGCGATGAGTCACGTGAGCAAATCCTTGAAACCGAAGGCAGATTGCCGGATGCTGTAATTGCTTGTGTAGGCGGAGGCAGTAACGCGATGGGTATTTTCTACCCGTTCGTCCAAGATGAATCCGTGAAACTCATTGGCGTGGAAGCGGCTGGCCGCGGTATTCATACCGAGGAACATGCAGCTACAATGACCAAGGGAACTCCTGGCGTTTTCCAAGGCTCACTTAGCTATTTGCTGCAGGATGAGTATGGTCAAGTACTGCCGGCTCACTCAATTTCAGCAGGCTTAGATTACCCTGGGATTGGACCGGAGCATTCCTACCTCAAAGATATTGAGCGAGCTACTTATTATCCGATTTCGGATCAGGAAGCACTAGATGCACTTCAACTGCTTAGCCGTACAGAAGGAATAATTCCAGCCTTAGAGAGTGCACATGCCATTGCTCAAACGGTTAAAATAGCTCCTACCATGTCCAAGGATGAAATTATTATCGTAAATCTTTCAGGACGTGGAGATAAAGATGTTGAATCCATTATGAGCTATCTCGGCATGGGGAGGGAATAAGCGATGAACCGTATTGATAGTCGATTTGCCGAGCTCAAAGAGCGCGGGGAAACAGCGATGATTCCTTTCTTGACCATCGGGGATCCTTCCCTTGAAGCATCTCTTGAGCTTATTCTGGAAATGGAGCGCGCAGGTGCCGACTTGATCGAGCTAGGTGTTCCTTATTCCGATCCGTTAGCTGACGGTCCTGTTATTCAACGTTCCTCTGAACGTGCTTTACAGCGCAAAATTTCAATCTTTGATGTCATGGATGTCGCTCGTCAGGCGAGAAGCAGAGGTTCTAAGCTGCCTTTCATTCTTTTTACGTATTATAATCCAGTTTTACAAATTGGACTGGATCGCATTTTCAAAGCGATGCAGGACAATGAAATCAGCGGCATTATTATTCCTGATCTTCCGTTGGAAGAAGACAGTGAGACAAGAGCGATTGCTGAAGCTAATGGGATTCATCTAATCCCGTTGGTTGCGCCAACATCCAATGAGCGCGTGAAGCGAATTGCTGCTGGAGCTCGCGGTTTCGTCTATTGTGTATCATCATTAGGAGTAACAGGCGAGCGCGCCGAATTCTTCGGAGGCATCGAGGAATTCCTTGCAACGGTACGGGAAGCTGCTAGTGTTCCGATTGTCGTCGGCTTCGGTATTTCGAATCGCGAGCAAGTTAAGCGCTTTGAGAAGCTTTGTGATGGAGTCGTAGTAGGAAGTGCCATTGTACGAACGATTGAGAACGTACTGCCTCAACTAGAAGCCAATGCTGCACATCCGGAAGGACTCTTGCAAATTCGTAACTTTGTGGGACAATTAAAACGTTCGGACATATAATTGACGAGGTGACTATCATGAAACCGAAACAAACGATTGTACATTTACCTGTCTATCAACCAGGTAAACCTATTGAAGAAGTGAAACGTGAGCTAGGTTTGACAGAAGTAATAAAGCTGGCGTCAAACGAAAACCCTTTCGGCTCCTCGCCTAAAGTAAAAGCAGCAATTGAAGCGGAAATATCCAACATCAGCTTGTATCCTGATGGGGGAGCTGTGCAATTGACAGAAGCAGTTGCTGAATCACTTGGAGTGGCAACGAATCAGCTTATTTTTGGAGCAGGCTCCGATGAAGTCATTCTGATGCTCGCGCGGGCTTTCCTTGTGCAAGGTGACGAATCCGTTATGGCTACACATACGTTTCCCCAGTACAAGCATAACTGTGAGATCGAAGGCGCAGTGTCCATTGAAGTTCCTTTGAAAGAAGGAACACACGATTTGGATGGCATGCTTGCAGCGATTACGGAACGTACGAAGATCGTTTGGATTTGTAACCCGAACAATCCGACAGGAACGATGAATACCGATGCGGAGATTAAGGCGTTTTTGGCTAAAGTTCCAGATCATGTTTTAGTCGTTCTTGATGAAGCTTACTGCGAGTACAACACGACGGGGGAATTCCCGGATAGCATAGAGCTAATTGGTCAATACCGCAATGTCATTGCGTTGCGTACTTTTTCAAAAATTTATGGGTTGGCTTCCCTGCGAATTGGTTACGGTATCGGACATCCTGATGTTATTCGATCGATTAATCAAGTGCGGGAACCTTTTAACACGACCAGATTTGCTCAAGCTGCTGCGCTTGCCGCAATCAAAGATCAAGATTTTATCCAAAGCTGCCGAGAAGCGAACACGGCTGGCTTACACTACTTAACAGAACAGTTTGATAAGATGGGTCTGCAGGCATTTCCGGCACATGGTAACTTCATCATGGTGAATGTCGGACGGCCAGCAGCGGATGTATTTAATGGTTTGCTGCGTCGAGGTATCATCATTCGTGGAGGTCATATGTTGGGCTTCCCAACGTCGCTTCGGGTTACAATTGGCTCGCGTGAACAGAATGAGAAATTTATCGCCGCTCTAACACAAGTGCTTGCTGAGGTTGCTGTTCAGGCCTAATTTAAATCATAAAGGTTGATTTCATGACGAAAATTGCGATATTCGGTGTAGGGCTGATCGGTGGATCACTTGCCTTATGCTATAAAGGAAAACCTGGTTTTACAGTCGTTGGTCATTCACCGAATCCGAAGTCAGTTGAAAAGCTAATAAAACGGAATGTTGTTGATTTGGCTACAACTAACATGGCTGAAGCGGTAGAAGGAGCGGACTACATTTTTCTATGCGTGCCAGTTGGTATGTTAGAGGAATATGTGCAGCAGCTCATGCAGCTCCCTCTGAAAGATGGTTGCATCATCACAGATGTTGGTAGTACCAAAGCTTCAATCACGGAGAGCGCAGCATCCTTTGTCAAGGAGAACGTCTATTTTATCGGCGGTCATCCAATGGCAGGCTCTGAACGTCATGGGGTGGAGGCAGCTTCCTCGCACCTTTTCGAAAATGCGTTCTATGTCCTGACACCGTCAGAGGGTACACCACAAGCTGAGGTTGATCGTCTAACGGAGCTGCTCAGGAAGACGAAGGCTCAAATTGTCCAAGTAGGCGCACGTGAACACGATGACATCGTAGGAGCGATCAGCCATTTACCGCATATTATCGCGGTTGCATTGGTTAACCAAGTAAGAGGCTATAACGAAACAAATCCGTTGTATCAAAATCTGGCCGCTGGCGGCTTCAGGGATATCACACGTATTGCATCCAGTGAACCGATGATTTGGCGCGATATTCTTGTTAACAATAAGGATGTGCTGCTTAAACTGCTTACGGATTGGAAGCTAGAAATGTCGCGCTTTATTAAGTTGCTGGAACAAGGTGACGGTGAAGGGATCGCTGAACAATTCCGTGTTGCAGGTGAGTTTCGCAGTCAATTGCCTGAACGCAGAAAAGGTATGATTACGTCCTTATTCGATATTTATGTTGATATTCCCGATCACCCTGGTATCATTGGCCAAATTACAACCTTACTAGGTAACGCTAGAATTAATTTAAGCAACATTCAAATTATTGAAAGCCGTGAAGATGTTCCTGGTATACTGCGTCTTTCCTTTCGAAATCAGGAAGACGCCGATCGGGCATCTGAGCTGCTCAGTGGGCCATACGCAGTGCATGTTTAATGCTCATAATTGTAGATAAATAAGCTGGTTTCTTTCCTTTTTTGGACAATTCGAAAAGAGGAAGGGATCAGCTTATTTTATTTTTGTTAACAGATTCTCAAAGAAAAAGCTTCGTGATATAATGACATCTATTCATATATATATTACATATTTTATTGTGGGGCGAACGTGATGAAGATCCAATTGGTATGGAAAAGTATGCTTATTTTGTTAATCGCTTTCATGAATTTTTTGCCATCCTTAGTGCGAGCAAATGATGTTGTTTATTCAAATGAAGTTGTTGTACTTGTGTATCACCATATCGATGATCAGGTACAGGGCTCCGTGACGATTTCGACTAAGCTGTTCGAAAAGCAGTTGGAGGCTATGCAGCGGAAAGGTTATCATTTCATTAGCATGGATGAGTTTAAAAGCTTCAAGTCAGAAGGGACGGCAATTCCTGACAATGCGGTGCTTGTTACGTTTGATGATGGCTACAAAAGCTTCTACACCAATGCTTTTCCGATACTCAAAAAAATGCGAATACCTGCTGTGAACTTCGTTATTACCAAAGATTTGGACAACCCGGGAGGAACACCTTTACCTTCCTTGTCTAGAGAAGAGATTATGAAAATGCGAAAAGAGTTTGCTGGTATTGATTTTCAATGTCATTCGGATGCGCTGCATGCGATGAGCAATGGCAAGCCGCTGTTAACCAACAAAATAACACTAAACGGTATAACAGAAACAGACGATGAATTCAAACAAAGAGTTCTGAACGATACCCGTACAGGTCTTTCTAAACTCATTGAAGTGAATGGCTCAAAGTCCGTCGATTCCTATGCGTACCCTTTCGGAAGCTATGATGATGTTACGATTTCTTATCTTCAGGAAGCTGGAGTTAAGTTTGCCTTTACAACTAAACCAGGTATAACTATGAAGGAAACGGATCCTATGCAAATCCCGCGGATCAATGCAGGCAGTCCGTTCATTCGACCACATTCCATAAATAATTTGATTAAACAAGCAAAGAGGCATCAAATACAACCCCTTCAATCTTAAAAAAATGAGTTAGTAAACGTTTTCAAAATAAGTATTGACAGAATGAAACCGTATACATATAATTAAAGTACAGTATGGTTTCTCTCCACTCCTATCCGATAATCGCACCATAAGTGCAACCGCCGATTCGGCGGTTTTTTTTTGTGCATATATACCATATTTTTCTGATTTTATTATATAATGGGAAGGACAGTCTGTTGTTTGCATCAGACACACTGCGAATTGAACTTTATCCAACAATTTGTCGAATCTAGCAGGAATTTCGTGATGGATCAAGAAGGTTTTATAGGCTCGTATTTTATTCATACATAAATTCATAATTTTTTTACAAATAACCGCAACTTTTCACTCCTGCAGCAGTACAACATGTATGAGCAGTTGGAGTGGTACCCGGGATCGTTAGGAGGGCCGCCACGTAATGACCGATTCCCAATTGATCAGAGAAATCAAGGATGGAAATGTTCAACTTTACAATGAACTTATGCGTCGTTACGAGCGTAAAATCCTTGCATTTATATTTCATATGTTAAAGAATACGCAGATGGAAGCCATCGCAGAAGATCTGTGTAACGAAACTTTTTATAAAGCGTATCGCAGTTTGCATTCTTTCCGTGAAATCGAGGCATCCTTTTCAACCTGGTTATACACCATTGCCCGGAATACGGTTCTGAGTGAGCTGCGCAAAAATAAAAGCGTTCAAGTCTCGTTGGAACAAAGTGGACTTACGCCACATGCATCCTTTGATGCCATGCCAGAGCAAGCTATGCTGCGTAATGAGAAAGTGTCTATGGTTCGCGAAGCGATTAACAGTTTACCAGAGAAACAACGATCGGCTTTGATACTTAGAGAGTACGATCAGATGGATTATCAGGAAATCGCGAACATTTTAGGCCAAACGGTAAGCTCGGTGAAGTCACTCTTGTTTAGAGCAAGGGCATCCGTTAAATTACAACTGGATCCTTATTTCAGTGAACCGATATTCGAAGAATCGAAGGGATGAAAGATCATGAAGTGTAGTGAGATCCAGGAGTTATTTGGGGTATATTGGGATTTGCCGAATGATGACCTGCGTCGTGCCGCGGTAGATGAGCATATAACAACTTGTGCCGAATGTGCAGAAGAATTTCAAATATGGGAAGAAAGTACGATACTCATTCGTACTGCGGCGATTGAGAGTGAGCTGCCTGATTATGAGCCAATGGTTTCGGGCAAGGTTATGAATCGAATTTACGAAAACGAATCATGGCGAATTCCAGTTTCTGAACGTATGTATGCCATCTCTTACACACTTAGACGGAATCTTACCGCTGTTATTGCTTTTTGTTTAGCCTTATTCGTATTCAGTTTCTTATTTGCAATCGTGTACGATGGAACGCCACAATCTTCAATAGCAACTGCGGATAATTCTTTGTTTGATCTTCAAGCGCCGCAAGCCCTGAAGACCAGCGGTGCTGAATCGATGAATGGCCATAAGATGGGGGACGCGGTAGCGAGTCTGAATCCTAGCTTCATGGAACCTTTACGCTTCCACGTAGGACCTATTCACTCCTATCCGCATTACTTACTGGTCGTTTCGATACTAGGTCTAATTGCTACAATCATTATTATGAATTGGTTGTCACGAACAAAAGCATAATGCTCCTGCAGGAGCATTTTTTATTTTATAGAGATGGTGGAGGGCAAGCGAATGACAACAATCGGATTCATACGTCATGGGAGTACAGAATGGAATCGTCTTGGAAAGCTGCAGGGGCAGCTTGATACAGAATTGACCGGGGAAGGCAGAGAGCAAGCTCGGTTACTTGGACTAAGATTAGCCAAAGAAACCTGGGATGGCATAATAAGCAGTGATCTAACAAGAGCAAGAGAAACTGCACAAATCGTTTCGGATCTGTCTGGGATCCCCTTTATAGGTACAGACAAGAGGCTAAGGGAGCGAAAATATGGGCAGGTAGAAGGAACTACCGTTGCAGAAAGAGAAGAGCGCTGGGGACCCAATTGGAAGCTTCAGGAACTAGGTCAAGAGTCAGATGAAGATCTATGGAAACGATGGGCAGAGCTAGAAGCAGAATTACTTCAGACTTATCCGAGTGGGAAAATATTATTGATTTCTCATGGAGGTTTTATCGTACAGATTCTTAGGGTTCTTCGCATGGATCGTGTAGATTTTCTGCAGAATACATCGCTGACCATTCTACTTCGTCAAAAAGAGGGCTGGGAGCTTCAATTGTATAACTGTTTAACTCACTTACAATCTATAACTGAATAATAGCAATAAAGTAAAACATGACTTTTTTGAAAGAGTCATGTTTTTTTATTCGATTGGAATATTTTTGGTGAAAAATCCCATAATGGTTACTAGAAACCTCGGAGCTGAAAGCTTCGCTAAATGGGGGATGTAGGATGGAAATGAACCTAGCGGATATGCTCAGTTATGCCGATATCCATGAATTAGGCCGAATTGCTCATACCTACGAGTGTGAGTGTAATGGTAATTCGAAGAATGAATTGATTCAATCGATTTTGAGCACAGCTCTGCGCAGAGAGATTTTCGAGAAGCATATTCAAGGCTTAGCCTTGGAGGATATTCGATTTTTGAATTCGCTGCTTTTCGATCCTCGCAACGCTTTCAGTATTGAAGAACTTGTCGCTAGAGTTCAACAATCACGATTTCAGAAGGAGGATTCAGAGGAATGGAATCCTCGGGATATGATCATTAAATTCAAGAAACTTGGATGGCTGTTTAACGGCTATTCACAGCAGACTAAGTTTTTATTTCATGTTCCGCAAGATTTGAAGCGTAGATTTAGTGATGTTCTATCCGGACAGTTCAAACAAAGCCTGAAAACAACAAGTGAACCTAATGTATACCGGGATGAGCAATTACTTATCGTCGATGACATCTTTCATTTCTTGACGTTCATCTCACAAGAGCAGGAGATACCGCTCACAGCGGAAGGTTCTATGTACAAACGACAGCTTCAACAAATTCTCAATCGATTATCGGTTCAAGAAGAGATGGTATCCAAAGGGACGTGGCGATTCGGCTATGGCCGCATGTTTAAAGAGTATCCGAACCGGTTTTCTTTCATCTATGATTATTGCTATTACAGGCAACTGATTAGTGAGCATTCACAAACTCTTCGCTTAACTGAAGATGGAAAAGCAAGGCTGGTAGAAGGCAAGAAAGAAAACCTAGCAGAAGTTTATAAGTTTTGGTTGAGGCTGTATAAAAATCCGATTCCGAATGTCCAAAGCATTGTAGCCTGGATTGATCGCCTAGGTGGGCAATGGGTAACCATGGCATCGCTAGGAGATGTGCTTTGTAAGCTTGTTAAACCCTTCTATTATGATAGTTCTGAATCGATCGTAGAACAACGAATTCTACAAATGATGATGCATTTGGGCCTGATTCGGATCGGGGAAGATCAGGAGCATGGAGTTGTCATTCAAGTCACCAAGCTGGGAACGAAAGTGATTCAAGGAACATTTGTTGCTGAAGAAGATAAGGTCGTCCTCTTTCTGGATAAAGAAAGTATACGTTTCAAAGAAGACATCAAGTAGATAGGTAAAGACACATTCCTATTGAATCGGGCGATTGAATGAAGCGCTGGTGTGCTGAGTGAATATGATGGAGTAGGGGCATACACAAGGGATTGGCATACACCAAGAAGCAGACTTACATGTTTTTGCGAAAAAGAAGCTCCTGACAAACCGCGGACAACATTTGGAGGTAGGTCTCATGGGAAAAATGAATGTATCTAACGATGCGCTGCTGGCACTTTTCGCGGAAATGGTTTGGGATAATGCCATACGCAAATATAAAGAAGAAAATCTTTATAAAGAGATTGACCGCGCTTTAGCCAAAGGAGATCAAACTACGTTTCTGGCTCTTACATCAGAGCTTAAAACGTTACAATCTTTGGGTTAATTACTTATTTGGTGGCGGGCATAAACACGTAAAAGAGGGCATGTGAATCCTATTCACGTGTCTTTTTTTGCTGCATATCGGGTGAAAAAAGAACTTATTCGTCGCCCCATGCGTCTCTTTAAATGAGCATTATATCCAAACATAAGGAGACTACGAATGAAAAAAATGATAAAAAACCCCCGTATTCGAAAAGTAATGACGTCCGTTCTTTTAATCACAGGTCTAATTGCAGGAGCTGCGTCTGTGTATGCGGCTTTTCTATATAACAAAGTGAATCAGACGCTGGATCATATTGCTGCGCCTGGAGCTACTGCTGCATCAAATCTAAATGGCGAAAGCTTTGCACCTGTTACGCAAGCAACCAATCCCATTGAAAGGCCGCTAACGTTCCTCCTAACAGCAATAGATGAACGAGAAGGTAATGAGGGATCACTGAATACGGATGTCATGATGCTTTTCCGTATTAATCCGAAAACCCATCAAGGAACTGTGGTATCCATTCCAAGGGATCTGGAGATTGAAGCTGATAAGTCGGGATTAGACGGTTCTCATAAAGCTAATTATTTTTATGCTTATTATTACAATAAAAATAGAGACACAGCCCTAAATGAAACCAAAAAGCTGTTCAGTGATGTATATCAAGTTCCAATTGATTATATGGCTGTTATTAATTTTGATGGCTTTCGGAAGCTCATCGATCAGTTAGGGGGAATGACCGTCGAAGTTGATATGGATATGCGCTATCAGGATGAAAGTGATGGAACGGATATTCATCTGAACAAAGGAAAACAGCAGTTGAATGGCAAACAGGTGTTAGATTTTATCCGTTACCGGAAATCCAATTTAGGTACGGCAGAATCCTCTGATATGGAACGGAATCAAAGAGAACAGCTAGTACTTAATCAGTTGTTAGATCAATTAACCACATTGAATGGTTTGACCGCTTGGTCGGGTGTGCTTGATATCATTGGAGGATCAATTAAAACGGATATTCCAGCCGATGAGCTTCGTACATTGACGAAATCCTATCGTGACTTGAAGCCGGCGACCGTTCGCTATATTCAATTAAAAGGAGAATGGGAGAGCCCCTATCTGGTTGTAAAGCAGCAGGATCTGGAGGAAGCACTTGGGGCGTTGCGCGGTCAACAATCGGGTGAACAGATTGACAGTCAGATAAGGACGGATTAAAGTACAAGATGAGATTCGTAACATTACATAGCAACCGTACATTTGGCAAACAATAGGGAGGACAATTCGTTGAAGTTTAATGATATATCAGCACAAGATTGGTTTGAATTGAAACCGTATTTGGACACCTGTTTACTTCCATTGACTGGGTTAACTGGATTTGAAGATCCTGCACAAGTGACACTAGCGTTAGAACAGCTTCGAGATGCTCTGGAAACGATTGAAATTCCTTACAAGGGCAGAGTAGTAACCTATCCAGCTCTTCACTACATAACGGGTACGGATATGAGAGAACAGTTGAATACCATCTCACTTCATTTGAAAAGAATGGGGTTCCGTTATGTAATCGGTCTTACCATACATACAGAAGCAGCTCTTTGGAAAGCAGAGCAAACCGACTTGCTGATTGTTGTCGATATGGAGCAGTGGACAAGCCAATCAGAATTAATCAAATCAAGTATTTCCAAACAAGTACAAGAACTATGGCAGCAGAACGATTAACTTTAAACGGACAGCGTATTAATGGAAAAAAAGTTGTGCAGGATAAGGGGAGAAATTAATTTCTTTAGCTGCCAAAAAGTTGTGACAATTTCGTTAAAATTTGTCCAATGGCCGAGATTTCAACCGACGAAAAGGAGTTATGGATTCTTGACGACCTAGTAGACGTAGGCTATTATTAGTAATGTCCTAGTTATGTAGTGTAATGTCGAACGACACGTGATAGAGGTAACTGACGTCCGAGAGGGTTCGGACATCGGCCAATGTAGGAGGGTAGACCTGAGAATGAGTGATCATAACAATCACAAAGAAGAACAGCATGGGAAGAAACCCGGGACCAAACGCGAAATGTCTCGTCGACAATTTCTTTCTTACACCCTTGGTGGCGCTGGAGGATTTATGGGAGCCGGTATTATTATACCGATGATACGGTTTGCAATTGATCCTGTCCTTCAAAAGAAGAGTGCTTCGGATTGGGTTAAAGTTGTCGAAGAAAGTAAAATTACAAATGTTCCACAAGCGTTTACGTTCCAAGTCCATCAGGTTGACGGCTGGTACGAAAGCGATGCTGAACTGGTTGCATGGATTTCCAAAGACAGCGGCGGCAAGCTCTTTGCGTTGAATCCAACTTGTAAGCATCTTGGATGTACAGTCAACTGGAACGATAATCCTGCTTACAAAGATCAGTATTTCTGTCCTTGTCACGGTGCTCATTATACGCAAGATGGTAAGAACCTTGCTGTAGCACCAAAGCCTTTGGATGAATACACGACCAAAGTAGAGAATGGTTTCGTTTATGTGGGACAACTACATGCTAACACAAGAGTATAAGGAGGCGTCAGCATCAGATGTTTAAAAACGTATACAACTGGATTGACGAACGTCTTGATATTACGCCAATGTGGAGGGATGTAGCAGACCACGAGGTTCCAGAGCACGTAAACCCTGCTCATCATTTTTCCGCTTTCGTATATTGCTTCGGCGGATTGACGTTTTTCATTACAGTCATTCAAATTTTGTCAGGTATGTTCTTAACCATGTACTACACACCTGATATTATCAACGCGTATGCCAGCGTTGACTATTTACAACATAAAGTAGCCTTCGGTGTTATTGTCAGAGGTATGCACCACTGGGGAGCCAGCTTAGTAATCGTCATGATGTTCTTACATACCCTGCGCGTGTTCTTCACAGGTTCTTATAAAGCACCCCGTGAAATGAACTGGGTTGTAGGCATGCTCATTTTCTTCGTTATGTTAGGTCTTGGTTTTACCGGGTACCTGCTCCCATGGGATAACAAAGCGTATTTCGCAACACAAGTAGGTATGAAGATCGCAGCATCGGTACCGTTCGCGGGACCATATATTGAAACATTGCTGCAAGGTGGAAGCATTGTTGGCGCTCAAACATTGACTCGTTTCTTTGCCATCCACGTATTCTTCCTACCGGGCGTTCTGCTAGCTTTGCTTGCTGGACATTTCTTCATGATTCGCAAACAAGGTATTTCCGGACCGCTATAATTGAAAGGAGGGTCAATGCGTGGCGCATGGTCATAAGTCTGACGAAAAAATCGTTTATGTGGGAGATTCCCGCGTAATAAAGAAATCACAAGAGCAACGACTGATTCCTAAAGATTATTCTGCATATCCGGGGAAATCAGAAGCGTTCATACCAAACTTCTTGTTGAAAGAATGGATGGTTGGTGTAGTCGTATTGGTCGGTATGTTAGTACTGGTCATGTCGGATCCAGCTCCGCTAGGATATCCTGCGGATCCTAAGAACACAGCGTTCATTCCGATGCCGGATTGGTATTTCTTATTCATGTATCAATTGTTGAAATACCCATATACATCAGGAGATTACGTTGTTCTTGGTGCGGTTGTAGTACCTGGTTTACTGTTCGGCGGCTTATTGCTTGCTCCTTTCTTGGACACAGGTAAAGAGCGTCGTTTCTACAGAAGACCTATCGCTTCAAGCTTGATGATTTTATCTCTTATCGCTTGTACGTATTTGACGTATACATCTTGGTCTCATTACCAAGTAGAATTGAAAGAGAAAAACATCGTTCCAGAGCACATTAAGCGTGAGGAAGAGATGCACGCGAAAAAAGGCGCAGCTGGCGGCGGCGGTGCTACAAAGGAAACGAAGAAATCTGCAGCTATCGTTGCAGCAGATGATCCTGGTGCAGAGATTTACAAGAAAGCAACTTGCTTATCTTGTCATGGCGCTGGACTTAAAGGGATGCCTGCTTCTGGTGTACCTCCTTTACTTGGTGTTGGGGATAAGCATCCCCAAGATGAGATTCTAGGTATTATCAAGAACGGTAAAGGCAACATGGGTAAGCAATACCAAGCTAACATTGATAAAGGCTTAAGCGATGCTGATATTAATAAACTTGCTGAATGGTTATCCAAACAAAAAGCTCAATAAACAAGGAAACCTGATCGCGAGAGCGGTCAGGTTTTTTTAGATAAGTTGGCACAAGAGGAGGAGCTTACTTGCAGCAAGGGTTGTCCGTTTCCTATTTTTGGAGCAAGGATTTTCTGCTCAGCAAAAAGATGTTGTGGGCGTTTTTCATTTCAAACCTTTTAGGAACCGTTTATGGCTATGAGTGGTACTGGGCACAAATGGTCGATACGATTGCTAATTATCCTGTTTGGTACGTATATTTTGTTCCAGATAGCCCAACAGCCAGCTTGTTTTTTACTTTATCAATCGGCTTCCTGCTTATGGACCGTTCTTTGGATCAACAACCTAATAAGCTTTATCGAGCTTTTCGCGGGTTTGTTGAAGCATTCGCATTGATTACTTCGTTTAAATATGGCATCTGGGCGGTTGCCATGATTTGGACAGGTGCGTGGCAGGGAGTTCCCGTCGGTTGGGATGGTTGGATGCTAACAGGTTCCCATTTGGCAATGGCTGTGGAAGCGCTGCTATTTGTTCGATGGTATAGATACCGGCTAACGGCTATTATCATTGTCGCCATCTGGACATTTTGGAACGATTTCATGGATTATGAAAGAGGAATTTTCCCGCGATTACCTCGAGAACTTGAAGACAATCTACATACGATAGAATGGTTCACAGTAGGGTTAAGTATTACTGGTATATTGATTGCAGTCATATGCCTGCTTACCCGTAAGAAAAGAAGTACATAACCGCATAGCTGCTGGTCTAAATTGGGACAAACCTCCATATGATGATGGTGAAGGAGGGGATGTCCCATGTTTAATTATTCCGGTATGAAATGGTTAACGACCACACTTCTGCTGGCAGCCGTTATAGTTATAAGCTCAGCTTGTGGAGTTAGCACGAGTACAAACGGACAAGCCGCTAAGCCAATAGATCCTGAACAACAAGAGCGGATAGCGTTTTTGAACCAAATTGCCGATGATATGTACAAACAAACCATGGATGGTCAAGTCACAGAGGCGAGAAATAAACTGCTGCAAATGTCTGATCAAATTCCTAAGATTCATTTTGAGGGTATTACATCTGTTGAGGGTTTAAATGCTTTAACGGAGACGATTACACAAGCGAAAAGGGTCTATAATGCCGCAGCCTATTCACCGGAAGAAGGGGAGATCGCTGTCGCCAAAATTCGTTTAGCCACGGATGCACTAACACATAAGAACCAGCCTATGTGGCTGCAATACTATAAAGTACTGCAAAATGATACGAATAACTTGAACGAGGACGTAAAAGCGAATAAACAGAAGGAGGCGTTGGCGAATTTCGGTAAGCTGTCGCAGCATATTGCCATTATTCATCCTTCCTTGCTAATTAGCCGAGATGCCGCTTCCGTCGAAAAGCTTGATTCACTGCTCACTTTTATCCGAACGAATGTGAATAGTCAGCCTATGTCGACTCGACAATTGGAGTCGGGGCTTGACCATCTGAACCAAGTTTTGGATGATTTGTTTCTAAAGAACAAGGATGCGATCGCTTTCGTACCGATTACGGATCCTAAACAGCCAATTATCTGGTCGATAGGTATTGGTCTCATTATTGTCAGTGTACTATCCTTCGTTGGATGGAGAATGTACCAATCAGGACGACACATTGTGCAGGTGAAGCAATCAAGAGAAAGCGAAAATAGGTAAAACATAAAAGTGGGTTAAGCAAGCTTATATAGCTGCTTAACCCACTTTTTGCATTACTGTGTTTTGAATCCTTCACCAATAACATCATGTACATCACCAATGATGATGAATGCCCTAGGATCCATTGCATGAATGAGCTCTCGAAGTCTTCTGGTTTCGTGACGATAGACGACACAATAAACAACTTCCTTATTATTACCGGAGTAGGCCCCCCTAGCTGGGAATAAAGTCACTCCTCTGTCTAGTTCCGTCGTAATGGCTTGTGCTAATTGACTAGCTTGATCACTAATAATGGTAAAAGCTTTGGCCGCGTATGCGCCCTCGGAAATATAATCGATGAGACGAGAGCTTACGAAGACGGCAACAAGTGAATATAAGACCTTCTCTTTTGGTAAATAGATTAATGAAGAGCCAATGACGATGACGTCAATAATGAGGATAACTTGGCCGACACTCCAACCTCTCTTCTTATTGCCGATATGAGCCAAGATATCAGAGCCGCCCGTAGTACCTCCGAAACGGAAGACAAGACCCAGTCCAGTCCCAAGTGTAATACCCGCATATAGAGTTGCTAGAAAGTAATCCTGAGAGGTGTGAAAAGGGATCAGCCATTCTTTTTGAATGAGTAACTCCATGATCCATAGAAAGAAAGATAACGCGACGACACCGAAGATGGTGTATAGCATCCGTCCTTTGCCGAAATTTTTCCAACCGATATAAAACAAGGGAATATTAATCAACAGGGTAGATATGGAAGGCGGGACGTTTAGTACGTATTTGAGCAGCAAGGAGACCCCAGTAACACCGCCCTCCATTAACTCATTGGAAATAACAAAATAGTGCAAACCAAACGCATAAATAGCTGTGCCGATCATAATTGCAACAACATTCGTAAATCGATCAGCAAATCGTTCCTTAAATCTCATTCCTGTTCCTCCAAATACTTGATGGTATCGCCAAAAAAATTTGTCAACTTTTCTTCTATAGTTTAACATAGTAATGATAGCTCGGTGAAGATGATGGAAAGAAGGGTGAACATGTCCGAACGTACTCTTAAAGATATACAATTAGAGGTTGACACTTATATTTCCCAGTTTAAGGAAGGTTATTTCAGTCCTTTATCTATGCTGGCCAGAATGTCAGAGGAAGTTGGTGAATTAGCCCGAGAAGTGAATCATACATACGGTGAAAAGCCCAAAAAAAGCACGGAAGAAGACAATTCTATTGAGCTCGAATTAGGTGATATTCTTTTTATAACCATCTGTTTCGCGAACTCTTTGGGCATTGATTTGACGGAAGCACACGATAAAATCATGCATAAATTCAACACGCGGGATGCGGGTCGATGGACCAAAATTAACACCGAAACTACATAAGCTTCATAAACTATACCATCCCCAATAACGGGAGACTCGATTTCGGGTGGAGGAGGATGGGCAGATGAATGGAGAAACTCAAATACAGAAAGCGTACGAATCCATACTTGGTCATGATTTTGAAAAAGCCATTGAATGGTTTGAAAAAGCGATAGCTGAAGAACCAAACAATGCTGCCTATCACTACAAGCTATCGATTACTTTCGCAAGAAGTAACAAATTGTTAAAAGCCATAGAGCATGCTTCTAGGGCACTTGAGTTGGTTAAAGATAATGAAGTTTATCGTTATCATTTGCAAGTGCTGCATGCAAGAGAATTAGTTGAAAAAGCACAAAAACAGCTGAGTACCCAGTCAGTGCATTCGGAAAGAGTGATTTTCTTACTAAAAGAAGCGATAGCTCTTGATCCTTTGGCTATTGAAGCGTATCTTATTCTAGGAGAAGCATTTGCTTTTCGAAAAGATTATGGGAGAGCCTATCAAACCGTGATGGAAGCGGTTCGTTTGGAGCCTCATCATGAAATTGCGAAACAGCATGCGGCGCTCTATCAACAAAAGATGAAATTATAGGCTTGAAACATACAAAAAGGAGATATACTCAACATGGATCGTAAAATTCGAGTAGCCGTTATTGGTGCAAGTGGAAGAATGGGGCGAGAGGTCGTGAAGACCGTTCTCACAGAATCCGATATGGAACTGGTGGCGGGGGTTAACCGGTCCTCTGGCCCAATTGATTTGGGAAGAATGGTAGGATTTGAAGAATGTGGGGTTAAAATGAGCAATGATTTGGAACAGGCTCTCACAGAATCCAGACCAGATGTCTTAGTAGACTTTACAGGTCCGCAAACAGCGGTTTCACATACAAACCTGGCTATTCGCCTAGGAATTCGCCCAGTAATGGGAACGACGGGATTTACGCCGCAAGCTATTGCTGAATTGGACAAGCAGTGCCAAGAAAGTGGAATTGGCGGAATAATAGCTCCGAATTTCTCAATAGGGGCAATACTTATGATGAAATTTGCTGCTCAAGCGTCTAAATACTTCCCTAATCTAGAAATCATTGAGTATCATGGGGACCAGAAGCTGGACGCGCCTTCAGGAACGGCAGTGAAAACCGCGGAACTTATCTCCGAAGTTAGAGGAGAACTGCGTCAAGGTAATCCGAAAGAAGAGGAAACAATTGAAGGTTCGCGCGGTGGGTATTACAATGGATTTAGAATACATAGCGTTCGACTGCCTGGAATCTTTGCTCAGCAGGAAGTGATTATGGCGGAGCAAGGTCAAGCGCTCAAAATTAGACATGACTCCTATGATCGTGCAGCCTATATGCCGGGCGTTGCCATTGCTGTACGTAAAGTGATGACATATAGCGGAATGATTTATGGATTCGAGCATTTTATAGATTAAAGAGCCCTAGGGGAGTGGAAGACAAGATGTTAAAGATAGCGTTAATTGCCCATGATCGTAAGAAAGATGAAATGGTGAACTTCGTTACAGCGTATGAACATGTATTCGAGGGTCATAAGTTATATGGAACAGGTACGACAGCACAGCGGATTATGGATGGCACCAAATTAGACGTACATCGATTTATGTCAGGTCCTCTTGGGGGAGACCAGCAAATTGGCGCACTAGTAGCTGAAAATGAGATGGATTTTATTATTTTCCTTCGAGATCCATTAATGGCTCAACCACATGAACCGGACATTATTGCTCTGCTGCGCCTGTGTGATGTTCAGGGAATTCCTTGCGCAACGAATGTAGCAACAGCAGAACTTCTTGTCAGAGCGCTTGATCGCGGTGATTTCGGTTGGAGAGAGTTAGTACATAAATATAAGCCAGGTATTGAATAAGATGAGCGAATCTCTCGATATTCTTATATTTGGCGCACATGCAGATGATGCTGAGATTGGAATGGGGGCCACCATTGCCAAACATACCAAGTCTGGGCTAAAGGTTGGACTTTGTGATTTAACCTATGCCGAAATGTCTTCAAATGGCACAGTAGAGACTAGGATCGAGGAAGCTGAACAGGCAGCTAGTATTCTGGGCGTGAAGGTTCGTACGAATCTGGGACTACCGGATCGAGGATTATTTGCCACACAGGCGAATATTGAGCGAATTACGCAAGAAATTCGTAAATTTAAGCCGAGAATCGTGTTTGCACCTTACTGGCAGGACCGGCATCCAGACCATGTGGCCTGTTCGGGGTTGGTTCAGGAAGCTGTTTTTAACGCTAAGCTTCGCAAGTATTTACCTGATTCTGAGCCTGTGAACGTGGAGCAGATGTATTTTTATTTTATAAATGACGTTTACGAAGCTGATCTTATGGTGGATGTAACCGATTGTTATGATGAAAAAATTGCAGCACTGAGCGCGTATCGCTCACAATTTATATCGGGTCAAGGTTCGGTAGCCACTCCCTTAAATCAGGGCTACATCGAACGAGTTGAAGCTCGAGACCGTTTATTTGGTCAAAAACGCTTGTTAACTTATGCAGAAGGTTTCGTTTCTAAGCTGCCCTTGGTGGTAGATCGATTCGTTTGATCGGAAAAGAGGTGCATGATGAAAGATAAACTCAAGATTGGAATTACCTGTTATCCAACTTTAGGTGGTTCAGGTGTTGTTGCTACTGAACTTGGCAAGCTGCTTGCTGAAAAAGGACACGAGGTTCATTTTATTACACACAGTATGCCTTTTCGTTTAGGTAAATTTCATAAAAATATTTTTTATCATGAAGTGGAAGTCAGTCAATATTATGTCTTTCGGTATCCGCCTTATGACCTTTCTCTCGCCAGTAAATTAGCTCAGGTCGCTAAGATGGAGGAGCTAGATTTACTACATGTTCATTATGCCATTCCTCATGCCGTATGTGCACTTCTGGCGAAACAGATGGTTGGTAGTAAGCTCAAGGTTGTCACGACACTCCATGGAACGGATATAACCGTACTTGGACAGGATCAATCGATTTCCGACTTAATTCGCTATGCTATTAATGAAAGCGATGCGGTTACAGCGGTCTCGAAAGATTTAATTAAAGAAACAAGAGAATTATTGGACATCGACCGTGATATAGATCTAACTTATAATTTCGTCGATAAACGGGTGTATTACCCGCGTGATATTACGAAGCTTAGAGGCGAGTTTGCCCGGCCGGAAGAGAAGATTCTTATTCATATTTCTAATTTCAGACCTGTTAAACGTGTGCAGGATGTTATTGATATTTTTGCAAAAGTCAGCCAGGAAATTCCGTCGCGTCTCTTGTTCGTGGGAGAAGGTCCCGATTTATCCAAAATGATTTCTAAGGTAAAGGAACTTGGCCTTTCAGATAAGGTAACGTTCTGTGGTAAACAAGATGATGTAGCGCAGGTGATTTCCCTTGCCGACGTGATGCTGCTTCCTTCGGAAAAAGAGAGCTTCGGTCTAGTCGCCCTAGAAGCGATGGCCTGTGGGGTGCCAACGGTCGGCTCTAATGCCGGCGGGATTCCCGAGCTCATTACGCACGGTGAAACTGGCTATTTAGCAGATGTTGGGGATACTGATAAAATGGCCGAACATGTCGTAAACTTGCTTAGTAATCAAGTATTGTACGAACAAGTGGCACAAAATTGCTTAACTCGTGCTCGGCATACATTTTGTAATGACATAACTACGGTTCAATATGAGGAAATTTATTATCGTGTGCTGGGAAGAGAGCTTCCAGAATCTCATCGCATTACAGCTTCGTCCTGTCAATAAGAGGATGTTAGCAGGTTAGGAGTAACATGTCGGATGTTGTTAATTTAAAAGTAATAGATCGTGGAGCTTCCTTAGTTCTCTCTAAGCTTACAGAAGCAGGGTATGAGGCGTATCTTGTAGGTGGCTGTGTTCGTGACGCTGTGCTTGGTCGACCGATTAAGGACATCGACATTGCGACGTCTGCATTGCCGGAGCAGGTGATGTCCTGCTTCCCGCGGACGGCGCCGACAGGGCTGCAGCACGGCACCGTAACCGTGATCCTGTCACAGGGGACCTATGAGGTGACGACGTTCCGAAAGGAAACGGAGTATGAGGGCTTCCGCCGCCCGACATCCGTCGAATACATTTCGGATTTGACAGAAGATTTGAAGCGGCGCGATTTTACAATGAACGCTATGGCGATGGACGCGGCGGGCGTTGTATTGGATCCTTTTGCAGGGCAAAAGGATCTTGTGGACGGGGTGCTGCGCTGCGTAGGGGCTGCAGAGGAGCGATTCGGCGAAGATGCGCTGCGCATGCTTCGCTGTGTTCGTTTTGCCTCGACCTACGGTCTGGAAGTCGAGTCGAGTACGTGGCAAGCGCTGCTTGCGCAAGCCCCGCTGCTGCGCCACATCGCAATGGAGCGCGTGCGCAGCGAGCTGCAGCGCATGATTGAAGGCCCAGCCCCAGCGCGGGCTGTACGGTTGTTGCTGGCGAGCCGCCTCACGGCGCACCTCAAAAAGCAGCTGCCGCTGCCTTTTGAGCGCTGGCTCGCATGGGATGACGCGCTGGACGCTGTCAGCGCGCTGGAAGGGCAGCATGACCGCTGGGCCATGCTGCTGATGCTTCTGGAGATGCCGGCGGACACGGTCCGCACGGCGCTCCAGGAGCTGACCTTCTCCCGCGCCGATTGCGAAGCGGTCGTGGCAGTGTTGGCCCTGCGTGAGGCTGTGGCCGCGCAGCTAACGAGCGGCGCTTCGCAGGACGCGGCAATGGTACAGGACCCGGCTCCGCTGGAGCGGGTCTGGAAGCTTGGCGCGGTGCGCAGCAGTGAAGCCGCTGCCCGCGCTCTGCTGCGGCTGCTGAGCGCGCTGCCGCAATGCTCTGAGCAGCGCGGCGAGCTCGCGCGCTTCCTGCAAACAACCGCGCCGGAGCTGCTGCGCCGCGGGGATGTTTGGCTGAAGGAGGTTCCCTGCTTCAGCCTGAAGGAACTCGCCATATCCGGCACGGATTTGGCGGAAGAGCTTGGCCGGCAGCCGGGCCCATGGATGGGCAAACTGCTGCAGCAGCTGCTTGAACGAACCGCGCTCGGCGAAATCTTGAACGAGCGAGAATCACTTTTACTTGCCGCGCGTGCTGCTAAGTAGCAGCGCAGCGCGGTTTTTTTATATTTTGAATGATGATATTATGGGAATAATTCTTAATGCTGTAAGCTGTACAACAAGTCAGGTTACTTCTGGTAGTCTCTGAGATAATAGGGGGCAAATAAGCGTGTTGTTGTTGTAGAATGTACAACAATTACTGCCTAGATCTCGCTTTTGTCTCTTCGATGTTGCATTATGTACAACAATTGGGCCCTAAAAAGGTCATTTCTCAACAAAAGGGTTAAAAATGTTGTACGATCTGCAACTTCAATTTGCAAAGTAGCCAAAGGGAGGATGAATTGTTGTAGTAATTACAACATTCTGTATCCACAATAGCCTATCTACCTTCAGAATGTTGCTGAATAACTCTAAAATCGAATTTTGGAGTTAATCTTACCGGTTGTGAGGAGGCATTTTCTCCGAAAAGTTGCACGAACTACAACAACCGCAGCATTATAAGATGAATCGACGTCAAAATAAATTCCCGATAGATCGTGAGTGAAATCGTATGAACAAACGTATATTAGAGCTGTTCCAAGAATTCCCGGAAGCTTACGTTTCCGGCGAGGAAATCAGCCGACGTCTTAACGTTAGCCGTACCGCGATCTGGAAGCATATCGAAGAGCTTCGATCGGCAGGTTATGAATTTGAAGCTGCGCCTCGTAAAGGGTATCGATTGTTGAGCAAGCCTAATTCATGGCAAGTGAATGAACTGTTGAGCGGATTGAGGACCAAGGTTCTTGGTCAGAAAATCCATGTTTACGGGGAAGTCGAATCTACACAAACCATTGCACACGCTCTCATTGCATCAGGTGCTCCTGAAGGAACGATTGTGCTGGCAGAGGCACAGACAGCGGGGAGAGGTCGAATGGGGCGTACGTGGCATTCTCCGGCCGGTAAAGGGATCTGGATGAGTCTCGTATTAAAGCCGCGCATTCCTGTCTATTTTATGCCTCAATTAACGCTGCTTAGTGCGGTGGCGCTATGTCGCTCCATTCAGAAAGTTTGTCAGGTAGACATCGGCATTAAGTGGCCTAATGATCTTCTAATTAAAGGCAAGAAGGTAAGCGGCATCTTACTTGAAAGCAGTGGGGAAGATGAACGGCTCAAGTATGTGATTGCAGGGATTGGTATCAGTGTGAATTTGAAGAGGGAGGATTATCCTGAGGAATTGAGGGATATTGCGACCTCTCTCGCGATTGAATCGGGGGCTGACATCCCAAGAGAAAGTTTGGTACAAGCTTTTCTTTTAGAGTTTGAAGATCTCTATGCGCTATATATGGAGAAAGGCTTCGCTCCAATCCGCTTGCTGTGGGAGGCTCTTAGTGTAACTTTGAAGCGTCCAATCCGCACGCATACACCTTCTGGTGTCATTGAAGGTATCGCTGATTCGTTGGACGATTCCGGTGCTTTAACGGTAATAACGCAAGCTGGAGAGAAAATAAAGATCTATTCCGGAGATATTGAACTGAAGTAAAGGTATCAAATGGAAGCAACATTTGGTATAATAGCAAGACAAGGCGGTATCCTTAAAGGAACTGCACTTGCAGCTTGACGGTGGTAGTTTATTTACAAAGGAATAGGACTTGAAACAAGATGTTGGATTCTGCTCTGAGCCTTATGGGACCGAGACAGAGGGATCATTGGATTCTTTCTGCATGCGATCCTTTTAGCTCTTAGCTAAAAGGTTTTTTATTTTATATGAGGAAGCTGGGATAACAATGGAACACCGTAAGCCGCTTACGACAGCTAAGATGAGAAAAATGAAGCAAGATGGCGTTCCCATTACGATGGTAACTGCTTATGATTATCCCTCAGCCCGCTTGGCGGAAGAGGCAGGCATTGATGTTATCCTTGTAGGAGATTCTCTAGGGAATGTCGTACTAGGCTACGATTCAACCCTGCCGGTCACATTGGATGATATGGTTTACCAGACGCGAGCCGCGGTGCGTGGAGCTTCGAATACGTTCATTGTAGCGGATATGCCTTTCTTGACTTACCATGGAAGCTTGGACTCTACATTTCGTGGTGTTGCCCGATTAATGCAAGAGGGTGGAGCAAAGGCGGTTAAGCTGGAAGGCGGAGTTGAGATTGCGGCAACCGTCAAAGCGATCACGGAGGCTGGTGTGCCGGTCGTCGGACATCTGGGTTTAACTCCGCAATCTGTTCATCAACTTGGTGGATTCCGCGTACAAGGACGAAGTTCTGAACAAGCGGAAAAATTGCTCAGTGATGCTAAAGCACTTGAGGAAGCGGGAGCTTTCGCGGTGGTCTTAGAACTGGTAACTGATGAACTGGCCGAATGGATAACGAAGCAGCTATCGATTCCTACGATTGGAATTGGTTCTGGGGTTCATTGCGATGGCCAGGTGCTTGTTTATCATGATCTTCTCCAGTATGGTTCTGACAGTGCTGCCAGAAAGTTCGTAAAAGCATACGCGAATATAGGGGAAACTATTCGTGCAGGCATAGGGGAATATGTGAAAGAAGTGAAAGCACGGGCATTCCCTGCGCCAGAGCATACGTTTCATATGGACAACGATGTTGTTGAATACTTGTATGGCGATAAGGAGAAGTGAGAGGCATGGAAGCGATCCAGACAATGGAAGTGATTCATTCAATTGCTGATTTGCGTTCTCGCATAAGAGACTATCGACGCAAGAACGACCAATCTGTTGGGTTTGTACCCACAATGGGCTATTTACACGAAGGTCATGCTAGTTTGCTACGGAAAGCACGTGCTCAAAGTGGACTTGTCGTGCTAAGTATATTTGTTAATCCGCTTCAGTTCGGTCCAGGTGAGGATTTCGAGCGATACCCGCGCAATACGGAGCGGGACTTGCAATTAGCCGAAGCCGCGGGCGTTGACCTAGTGTTCATGCCATCTGTAAGCGAAATGTATCCATCACCGACGCGCACTACAGTCAGTGTGACTGGTCTTACCTCCAGACTGTGCGGAGCATCGCGCCCTGGACACTTTGACGGGGTCGCAACTGTCGTTAGCAAGTTGTTTCATATTGTGCAGCCTGATCAAGCCTTTTTTGGCCTTAAGGATGCCCAGCAGGTTGCTGTCATTGAGCAAATGGTGCGAGATCTCAATCTGGGCATCGAGATTGTTCCCTGTCCTATCTTGCGTGAAGCAGACGGGCTGGCCATGAGCTCGCGCAATGTGTATCTTTCTGAAGAAGAGCATAAGCAAGCTTTAGTTCTGTCTCAATCCTTACAAAAAGCAAAGTCATTTGTGGAATCACATTCAACTTTCACACCCCAGGAGCTTGAAGCCTTGGTCAGCCAACATATCGCTACTTCACCTTTAGCCGTCATTGACTATGTAGAGGTACTAGCTTATCCGACATTAGAACCCTTTGAAAATAGCCATCATACCGATTCTATGATAATTGCTTTGGCTGTCAAATTCGGCAAAACGCGTTTGATCGATAATTTAATTTTACAAGTAGGGAAGTGACTTCCATGTTTCGAACCATGATGAAAGCTAAAATCCACCGGGCAACTGTTACGGAAGCCAATTTGAATTATATCGGAAGCATTACGATTGATGAGGATTTGATCGATTTAGTTGGTATGCTGCCGAATGAGAAAGTGCAAATTGTGAACAACAATAATGGTGCACGTCTCGAAACTTATATTATTCCTGGGCCGCGCGGCACAGGTGTGATTTGTTTAAATGGGGCGGCAGCTAGGTTAGTTCAAACTGGTGATACGGTTATTATTATTTCTTATGCGATGATGACCGATGAAGAAGCGAAGAAACATCAACCGACGATTGCCATTATGGGTGAAAATAATAAAGTTGCGCAGCTTCTCAAAGAAGAAGAGCATTCCACCATCTTTTAAGAGGGATCACTTCCATGCATGAAATCGGCGCTGTTTACAAAGAATGAGGATAAGCTTTCGAAGCAAAGGTGGGATGCCAAATGTTTAAGCATTTATTTTCCACAATGAACGAGGTTTTGGAAGAAATCCAAAAAGAATATCCGAATAGTGACGTGGAAAAAAAGGCTGAGCTCGACGAACAATTGCAGGTGTTGAAAACGATGAGTGATGAGTTCATCGAGGCGTGGCTGCTTTTTGAGGAGAAGTTGGGAAAGTTTTATGGGGCCGTACCGATGAGTACCCAAACCCTTCATGATGAGCTGATGGATCTAGATGTGACTGGGAAGCAGACGGATGAATTCATGCGGGGCCAGGGATTTTACAAGCTTTATATGTACGATCAAGCGATCAAAGAATTCGAAGTTCTGATTCAAAGACAGCCAGATTTCTTGCTAGCCCGGGTGTATTTAGCGATGGGTCATTTGCGCAAAGGGGAGTTTGGAGAAGCGTACCAACACTTCAAGTTCCTTCTGCCCTTGACCGACAATACCAAGATGAAGGCCATTTCCTACAACGCAATGGGCTGCATTCAAGTGCAAAATCAGAATATGGAAAAAGCCTTTGAATATTTTCAAAAAGCTTATCACACCGATCCTTCTTGCATGGAGCCGCTGATCAATTTGGACGAATCCTAAAACGGAAGCGGCTAACTGGGTATTCCCTTTTCCTAATAAGATTTGGTATGCTAGGAGAAGTGCAGGACGAAAGGATTGAAGATACACGTCATGAAATTTGCAGTTTTGGATTTTGAAACGACAGGAAGTCAGCCTGCAGATGAAATTATTCAGGTTGGACTCGTCATTATAGATCAATTTCAAATTACTCACAGGTATACTTCTCTGGTCAAACCAGGGATAAGTATACCTTCTTCGATTACAACACTTACAGGGATAACGGAAGACATGGTTGCGGATGCTCCCCCACTTGACCAAGTCATGGCGGATATGTTTCCGCTATTGTTTGATTGTGTGCTTGTGGCGCACCATGCGGCTTTTGATTTATCCTTTTTGCAAAAAGGACTAACGAAAACAGGATACCCGCCTTTCTCAGGACGTGTGCTGGATACGATGGATTTGCTGCGTATCTTATTTCCATCAATTTCGAGTCTTCAGCTTAGCATGGTGGCTGGATTGTTCGGTATTGATCATGAAAGGCCACACCAAGCGGATAGCGATGCAGAAGTAACGGCAGCCATATGGATTATTTGTATGGAACGCTTGCTAAGGCTGCCGCTTCTTACAGTTCAACGCTTGCAGCATATTTTCGAAAATGGCAACAGCGATTTGGGTTGGTTCCTCGATGAAATATGTGTATACAAAGAGTCTATAACCAGTGTGGATATGGATACGAATCGATATTTCCGTCAATTTACACTTAATGTCACCGATTGGGGCGATGAGGAAGATACGCGCAGCGACGCCGATGCGGATGGTTTAGGTTCTTCCTTTACGGAGTTTCATCAAGGTTTGAAAACAGCCTTACGTGAAAAATTCGAGATCTTTGAAGACCGTGAATCCCAAGAGCAGATGATCCGGGAAGTTGAAAAGTCACTAAGGGCTGATCAGCATTTGATGATTGAAGCGGGAACAGGGACAGGGAAATCGCTAGGGTATTTAATACCATCCATTTATTATGGCATCAAGTATGAGAAGAAAGTGATTGTCTCTACGCACACGATTAACTTACAAGAACAGCTCCGTGAGCGGGACATTCCTCTCTTGAAGGAGATTTTCCCTATCCCTTTCAAAGCTGCTGTACTTAAAGGCAGAAGTCATTACTTATGCCTGCGTAAATTCGAGACAAAGCTAACAACAAGTGATTACGAGAATGGCAAGGAAGATCCGATCACGGCAGCGCAGATGGTTGTATGGCTTAGTGAGACGGAGCATGGAGATGAAGAGGAGCTGCATTTTGGCAATAAGGGTGCGCAGTTCTGGTATTCGGTTGCAAGTGACACTGATTCTTGTTTGAATCGCATGTGCCCTTGGTACAAGAAATGCTTCTATCATCGCGCTCGTAATGATGCCAATACGGCCGATGTAATTATTACGAACCATTCCCTCCTTTTCACGGATATGAAGGCTGAGAACCGCCTTCTACCGGCTTACAAGCACCTTGTCATTGATGAGGCGCATCACTTTGAAGAAGTGGCCAGTAAGCATCTTGGAATTGAGCTGCATTCTTCCGCATTTTATCATTCGTTGCTATGGCTATATAAAGATAATCGAAGTGGCCAATTACCGATGTTGCGGTTTCGATTGCAGAAATCGGATGAGCAGCAGGAACGCGCGGCCGCTTGGAGTCAAACTATCGATGGGCTCTTTCCCAAAATCGTGCAAATCAAAGAGGATTGGGATCGGCTTAGTGAAGCGCTCTATGAGCTGTTATCTTCTAGGAGCGATCCTTCGCAATCGGAAAACTCACAATACGTACTGCGGATGAAGCCCGAAACGCTTCCACCCGAATGGCGAGAGCTTTTGATCATGGAAGACAATATTTATTTGAATGCGAATGATTTACTGCGCACGCTTGATAAATTGTTAAATGAAGTGAAGGACATGCAGGAAGTTTTTGGAGTCCAAGGTTTAGTCACTGATTTGAATGGCACGGTAAAGGAGCTATACAACCATCGAGATGCCCTGCACTTTTTTATGAAAATGGCTGATGAGGGTTATGTGTATTGGATGGAAGCGGGTACCTATGCCAAATCGAAGTCACTGCAGCTCGTATCGGTGCCTACGGATGTAAGTGGTTTGCTGCAGCAGCATTTCTTTGAGACCAAAGACAGTATTATCCTGACCTCCGCGACGTTGTCTGTTAATAAATCTTTTCAATATTCAGCGGATCAATTAGGGTTAGTTATCCCTGAGGATGAAGAATCGGGCAAGCTGAAAACTGTTCAATTGCCATCTCCTTTTAATTATAGAGAACAAGCTCTCGTCGTCATTCCGCGGAACTTCCCAACAATCAAAGGTGCCGGTGATCCTATTTTTATCAACGCACTTATTGAGTCGCTCAGTGATGTTGCGCGAATTACCAAAGGACGAATGTTGATTTTGTGCACTTCGAATCGTATGCTTAAGCAAATTTATGCCGGCATGAAGGATCTCTTGAAGCCACATGGAATTACCGTGCTCGGGCAGGGGGTCGACAGCGGTAATCGGAGTAAACTGACCCGGATGTTCCAAGATAACAAAATGTGTGTCCTTCTGGGCACCAGCTCGTTCTGGGAGGGTGTCGATATTCCAGGAGATGCGTTAAGTTGTCTTGCTATTATAAGATTGCCGTTTCAACCGCCAAATCACCCTCTTGTTGAGGCTAAGTGTGAAAATATTAAGAAGCGCAACGAGAATCCATTTATGAAATTTTCTGTGCCGCAGGCTGTCATTCGATTTAAGCAGGGCTTTGGCCGACTTGTTAGACGTGCATCCGATAAAGGCATCGTTATCATCTATGATACTCGTGTCATTGATACGTATTATGGCAAGCACTTCCTTTATTCATTGCCTGGTCCGAAGATTGAGCATATGACGACCGAGCAAATGTTACCTAGGATTGAAGAGTGGATGGGGGAGGCATAGCGTTGAAAACACAAAAAATATCGGAAGCCGTCGTTCGGAGGCTGCCCATTTATTTACGCTTTCTGAATGAACTTGCAATGAAAAATGTCTCGACGGTATCTTCGCAGGATTTGGGTCAAAAGCTCGATCTGAATCCGGCACAGATTCGCAAGGATTTGGCTTATTTCGGGGAATTTGGCAAAAAGGGAATCGGCTACGACATTGCTTACTTGATTGAGAAGATTAGACAGATCCTGAAGCTGGATCGACATATTCAAGTTGCTCTTGTTGGAGCGGGTAACCTAGGCCGCGCTTTATGCAATTATAATACTTACTTACGGAATGATATGAAGATTGTCGCCGTTTTTGATGCAATGCCAAGCAAGGCAGGGGAGTCGATTAACAATTTAGTTGTTCAACCGATGCATGAGATGAAGAAGGTTCTATCTGAATTAGGCGTTCGTATCGGCATCATTACCGTTCCTGCGAACGAAGCTCAAAATGTAGCCAATCAATTCGTAGACTGCGGGATCGAAGCGATATTGAATTTTGCTCCGGTCATTATTAAAGTTCCTCCTGAGGTGCGTGTACATCATGCGGATTTTACAACAGAATTGCAAAGTTTAGCTTATTATTTGGATTAGAAAGCCACATCCAGCTTTCAAGCTTTCGTGACAGTAGATGGGCTATAGGTTTAAGATGTTCAATTGCGAATAGGGATTAAAGAACAATTGTGGATTCATATAAAAAAAGGAGCTAAGCACATACAAGCCGCTTAGCTCCTTTTTCATTCGAATTTTTAAACAATTGGATCTGTCCCACACATCTATAATGTTACTCTTGAGACAGCCTATTTATTTTTAGAATATGAGTCTGAACAGCACGAAGTAAATCGAGAATGCGAGCGCGATGCTGATTGGAATCGTAATAATCCAAGTGATTAACATGCGGCCAACCGTGCCCCATTGAACTTCATGGAAGCGCATGACACTGCCTGTCCCGATAATCGCGGAGGAAATAACATGCGTCGTTGATAATGGTTTACCCAAGTGTGTAGAGAATTGAATAACGAGTGATGACGTTAAGTCCGATGCAAAGCCATTAATCGGCTCGATTTTAACAATCTTACCAGAAACGGTTTTAATAATTCGCCATCCACCGATGGATGTTCCAAGTCCCATTGCTAAAGCGGCAGCAATTTTCACCCACAGCGGCACTTCCAAATCTGTTTGAACACCAGCTGCGACTAAACCAAACACGATAATGCCCATTGCTTTTTGTGCGTCGTTTCCACCGTGGGAGTATGAGAGTAATCCCGCAGATAAAATTTGCAAGGTACGGAACACGCGATTTAGCTTTGATCTTGATGTATTCCCCGACCATATTACAATGTACTTGATTAAGATCATAATTAGGTAACCAAGGGCGAAAGCGATAATAGGCGATAAAAGCAAAATGATAATAATTTGGGTAAAACCACCCCAATTCACCGCATGAACCCCAGCACCAGCAATGACAGCTCCAGCTAGAGAACCAAGGAGTGTATGAGAAGAAGATGAGGGAATGGACAGATACCATGTCAACAAGTTCCAGATAATAGCTGCAAGTAAGGCAGCGATGACGATTTCAACCCCGTTTTCAATTTTGGCAGGATTGGCTATGCTTCCTCCAACGGTTTTGGCAACCTTAGAGGAAACCATGGCTCCGACAAAGTTGAGTGTGGCAGCCATAATGATGGCAACACGCGGGCTCAAGGCACGCGTGGAAATGGAAGTTGCAATAGCATTAGCTGTATCGTGAAATCCATTAATGAAATCAAAAAGTAAGGCAAGCACAACGATGACGATTAAATAAGTTAACATGATTTCCTCCTAAGAGTTTTCCATTTGGAAAACTATCTTCGTACACATAAGACACGATTGTGCCTTATGAATAGCGAAGTACAACGCTATCAAGGATATTGGCTACATCTTCACAAGCATCTGTTGTTTCTTCCAAACGCTCATAAATTTCTTTTAATTTAAAATCTTCGTAGAGGTCTTTACGTGTGATGAAAATTTGGCGAATTCCTTCGCGCATCAAACGGTCTCCGTCATTCTCGAGGGAATTAATAGCAACCGTATGCTCAGGAATTTGCATGTATTTTTTCTTCGCTAGAAGCTTGAACGCATCCAGCATATGCTGGCAAGAGTCTACAATGACAGCCGAAAACTCTTTCATATAAGAATCTGTATGGGATACAGAAAGATAGTCGAAACGAGCAATTGTAGCTTCAATACCATCTGTTACGTCATCCACTTTGGAGGCTAGAACCATAATATCTTCACGATCAATCGGAGTAATAAATACTTTGTTTAAACCTTTGAAAATTTCGTGAGTAATGGAATCGCCTGCATGCTCTAAATCGTTGATGGCTTTTACATACTCAATCGGCGGTTTATCACCCATCATAGCTGTGCGAAATAGTTGAGCAGTTTGCAATGCGTTCTCTGCAGCACGGATGAGAAGTTGTAAGAAATCAACTTCATTCTTTTTCGTGAATAACGTTGTCATATAATCCTCCTATATTTTACTATATGTACTAAGTTTTGATCGAATATATAAGATAAACAGACCAAATGGTTGAAAAAACTCACAAAGTTAAAAGTATCATAACAATTGCTTCGAAAGCAACGAAAATTCCGTGACATTTAACAATTTCTTAACATCTCTTAGCTTCCTTGATTTTACAAGCCCGAAGATGTAAAGTTTAAAAAGCAATGTCATTAATAGAATGAGCATAGAGAGGGTTTTTTAGTATGAAAAAAACATTAATTATGAACGGTATTTTTATCTCAAATAATGAAGCGAAATCGTCCATCAAAGGCTGTATGGTTATAGAGGGCAGCCAAATTACATACATCGGTGAGGCAATACCTGAACCTCGGGAAAATTATGACGAAGTGATTGACGGCACGAACAAGCTTTATATGCCTGGTCTTGTGAATACGCATGGTCACGCAGCGATGTCGCTTTTACGCGGATACGGAGACGATCTTGCTCTCCAAATTTGGTTAGAAGAGAAAATGTGGCCGATGGAAGCCAAATTCAGCGCCCAAGATGTGAAATGGGGGACGCAGTTATCTATTCTAGAAATGATTAAAGGCGGTACGACGACTTTTGTAGATATGTATGACCATATGAACGAAGTTGCTAAGTCCGTTGAAGAGTCAGGTATGCGCGGTATTCTGACCCGAGGAATTATTGGTCTTTGTCCACCGGAAGTACAAGATGCTAAATTGAAAGAAGCTACCGATTTCGCAAAAAACTGGCATGGCGGTGCGAATGGAAGAATCACAACCATGATGTCTCCACATGCACCCTATACATGTCCACCTGACTTTATAGAGCGGATTGTTCAAGTGGCCCATGATTTAAACCTGCCCATTCATACCCATATGTCGGAGACAAGCCGTGAAGTCCAAGGAAATGTTGATCAATACGGTTTGAGACCCGTTGCACATTTAGAAAAGCATGGCGTATTCAGCAGACCGACGCTCATCGCGCATGGTGTTCATCTGACAGATGAAGAAATCAGTATAATTAAGCAGTATGATGTTCGTATTTCCCATAACCCAGGAAGCAATCTGAAGCTTGCGAGCGGTGTTGCCCGAGTTCCTGAACTTCTTCGTGCAGGCGTGAAGGTTTCGCTTGGAACGGACGGAGCGGCTTCCAATAATAACTTGGATATGTTCGAAGAAATGAGACTTGCCGCGCTGATTCACAAAGGTGTTTCTGGCGATCCTCTAGCTGTGCCTGCTGCAGAAGCGCTTCTAATGGGAACAAAAATGGGTGCAGAATCAGTATGGTTAGACAATGTAGGCCTCCTTCAGGCGGGCATGAAAGCAGACTTTATCGCACTGGATATTGACCAACCTCATTTCCTTCCGAAAACGGACTTCGTGTCACATATTATTTACTCCGCATGTGCAAAAGATGTAGTTGATGTGTGTGTAGACGGAAATTGGATTGTCCGCAAGGGTGAATGTTTAACACTTGATGAAGAAAAAATTAAGCGTGAGTTTGAACAATGCTTTGATAAGCTCATTGGCTAAGTGATTTCCTTGTAAGTTCGTCTGGGGAGGTGAGCTTGCGTTCATGAATGCAAAGCGAACAAGGATCATAACGTTCGGTGTATTTATTATTTTGACACTAGGTGTAGTGCTTAGCCGCTTTTACTTAAATGTTCAGAATGAGCACTGGGACAATAAGCGCAAAGCGGTAGAAACAGCATATGAGAAAAGTATTATGACGAAAGCCACCAAGGTGGATTTCTTCTATGGAGATGAGCCACTTCAAATCGTTTATGGTGAAGATAAGTTGGGTCAAGGCGTCATTGTTTGGGTTTCTGACAAAGGTATACATGCTGAGATGACAGCTGAAGCGTTCACCGAGACGCAAGTTCGAGAAACTATGTTTAAAAAAGCTCCAGAGATTGAAATAGAACGTGTTCTGCCAGGTAAGCTTGGTAACGATTATGTCTGGGAAGTCTTTTATAAAAAGAAAGAAAACAGCGCTACACGTTATTTCTATGATTATTACAAATTCAAAGATGGACTCTATATGGACACGTATCGGCTCAGCCTGCATTAGGCTGAGTTTTGTTGTTTCCACTCATTTCATAAGGTTATTGTATATATAGCGTGATATACTCATCGTATAGCAATCGAGGCAACAAAATACGAAATAGAAAGGGGGACGTTGACTGATGAAGCTACGTCTCTTACCTGTCGTCATGAGTGTTATTATCTCTGCTGGAGTGTTATTCGGTGGTTGGTTCGCTTACACAAGTTTAGCTATGGAGAATCCATTATCTGATATCATTAGCAAAGTTCCCGGTGTGACAAGCTCAACGATGAAATTAGATAACAACCAAGTTGACATACAAGTAAGTCTAAACCCAGACGCCAATTTAAGAAATGTTGTCGAACGTATTCATACAGACGGTGCATCCATTATCGGTAAACGTACTGTAAATATAGATGTGAAGAGCCCCCCTTCCGAGAAACTGGATCAGTGGTGGTCTAAAGCATTATTTGATGTAGCACAAGCGATGGAGACGAAGCATTATGCAGATATTCCAACAACCCTGCAGAAATATGCTGAGGGAGTTCCAACTATGAAAGTAGACAGCGAAATGGATCAAAATTATGTATATATTCGTTTGACAGATGGTGATGCCACCAAATTCATCATGCTACCTAGAACTTCCCAGATAGGAGTGTGGCCGAATGAGTAAAATATATAAAGAAATTGGGATTGGATTTATACCGGTTCTCTTGATTTTTTTAGTTTTTCTAGGTGTGAATGTAATACCTATCTTGTTTGTTAGTGTATTGGGTGTTTCCTTGTTTTATATGATTAAAGGCCGCGGCGGTGCCGGGATATCTGCTGGCGGCGGTGATCGTAAAAGTAAAAATCGCACGCCCTCGTATTTGACGTTCGATGAGATCGGTGGACAAGATCGTGCTAAGAAAGAATTGATGGAAGCTCTTGATTTTCTGATCAAGCATGAAGAAATTAAGAAATTAGGGATTCGTCCACTCAAAGGGATTCTGCTTACTGGTCCTCCAGGAACAGGGAAAACGTTAATGGCAAAAGCGGCCGCGCATTATACGAATTCTGTTTATATGGCTGCTTCAGGAAGTGAATTTGTTGAAATGTACGTCGGTGTCGGTGCAAGCCGTGTGCGTGACCTTTTTAAAGAAGCTCGAACACGTGCTGTTAAAGAAGGCAAAGACAATGCGATTATTTTTATTGATGAGATTGATGTTATCGGTGGTAAACGTGATGGAGGTCAACATCGAGAGTACGATCAGACGCTGAACCAGCTATTAACTGAAATGGATGGTATTCATACGAATGATGCTCCCCGTATTTTGATCATTGCAGCAACAAACCGCAAAGAAATTCTCGACAGTGCTTTATTGCGTCCTGGACGTTTTGACCGACATATTGAAGTGGACTTACCGGATAAAAAAGGCCGTCTATCCATTCTTGATATTCATGTGAAAAACAAACCGCTAGCTCAAGGCGTTTCATTGGATATGATCGCTGATCAAACCTTTGGTTTCTCTGGGGCACAGCTAGAAGGCGTTCTGAATGAGGCAGCCATTTATGCGATGCGTGAAGATAAATTGGCTATCGAACAGCACCATCTTGCTTCTGCGATTGATAAAGTAATGATGGGGGAAAGAACGGATAAAGAAACGGCGCAAGAGGAAAAAGAACGGGTTGCGTATCACGAATTAGGTCACGCGATAATTGCTGAAATTGTTCGCCCTGGCTCTGTTTCTCAGGTTACCGTTAGTCCTCGGGGGAAAGCGTTGGGATATGTGCGTCATAATCCGCCGAAAGATCATTATTTGTACACCAAGGATTATATTGAACAGCAAATCATGATTGCTCTCGGCGGCGCCGCGGCTGAAGAAATCTTCTATGGTGGACGCAGTACAGGTTCGCGTAACGATTTCGAGCAGTCACTTTCCATGGTTCGTAATATGATGGATTCTGGACTTACTTCCCTCGGTATCATTGACCGTGATATGGTGACGAAGGATCAGCTCATGAAAGAGAATACGATCATCCTTGATGCGCTGATGATTCGCACAAAGGAGCTTTTAGAGCAGCAGCGTAGTGTATTCGAACATTCCTTTGCGATTTTGATGAAAGAAGAAGTTCTTTCAGGTGACACGTTCCGCAATCTGTTCGATGCTTCTGTTTCGAAGAGTGCATAAGTTGACCGTTGGCCTTGTGGCCAGCGGTTTTTCTTATGCCCACAAACTAGCTGTGGATAAGTTGAGGTCGGCTATAATAAAAGCTGCTCAAAGGAAGTTAAAGAAGGTAGAATACTTACGATCATCAGGGTTCTATACATAATTTGATCACATCCCAACCCTACATGCCTGAAATGTGTCAAAGCTGAGATAATCTCGCGAATGTTTTGTGTATACTAATGAAATTGGAGAACAAAAATTGTATGATATGATTGAGTTTTCAAGATGAGGTTGAATTGAGAATTCATTGAGAATGCGAATAATAAGTAGTTGGTAATGAACGCAGCGTGGGAGAAGGAGAAACTTGTTATGGTATTCAAAACAATAGGTGTAATCGGTGGGGGAACGATGGGACAGGGGATTACAGAAATGCTCGCTGCCCGTGGTTTGGAGGTATTACTCGTTGAAAAAACAACAGATAAGCTCGATCGAGCTATGGAACAGATTGCGGTCAGCTTAGATAAGCAAATAGAACGTTGGTCATTGACAGATACGGAGAAGAAGCTGATTTTAGCTAAAATCAGAAAAGCCGATTCGCTGGAAGACATGGCTGCTTGTGATATGGTCATAGAGACAATTTCGGAAGACTTGAATGCTAAAAAGCATGTATTTTTTCAACTGAATCAAATTTGTTCGCCAGCCATAATTTTAGCAACGAATACATCCACCCTTAGCGTGACTGAGATCGCCGCGGTCACCACGAATCCCGAACGTGTGATTGGACTTCATTTTTTACATCCCGTGGCGAAAATTAACCTCGTCGAAATTATTCGAGCGATGAAAACGTCAGACGAAACCTTCAATCGAACACGCCTTTTCGTGGACGAACTCCTTTTAAAGAAAAGTATTAAAGTCATGGAATCGCCTGGCTTCATTACAACGAGGCTTATTTGCACATTGATTAATGAGGCGCTGCACACGCTGTCCGAAGGTGTGGCTTCCGCTGAGGATATCGATAACGCTATGCGGATCGGCTATGATTTCAAATATGGTCCTCTGGAGATGTGTGACCGATTTGGATTAGATTCGGTACATGCAGCCCTAGAAGGTATGTTCCGCGATTATGGGGACATGAAGTACCGTCCGTCCTTCCTATTGAAACAAATGGTACGAGCGGGGCACCTAGGAGTCAAAACAGGAGAAGGCTTTTTCCGTTATGATAAGGACGGTGACCGCTTGTGAATATTCTCGTTATAAATGCAGGGAGCTCATCGCTTAAATACCAACTCTTCCAAATGGAAAATGAATCCGTTCTCGCCAAAGGCAAGGTAGAGCGAATCGGGATGGAAACCGCGATATTGACACACGAGCCGACGGGGAAAGCGGAAGTTCATGAGGTTAGGGAAATTCTCGAGCATACGACAGCTATTCGCAAGGTGCTGGAGCTGCTGGTGCACCCTGAACATGGCGTGCTGGCGTCAACGTCGGAAATCGACGCTGTCGGCCACCGAGTCGTTCACGGTGGCGAATCCTTCAAGAGCTCCGTCCTCGTTAATGACGAGGTGAAGAAGGAGATCAAGCGGCTCTTCGATTTGGCGCCGCTCCACAATCCGGCGCATATGCTCGGCATCTCAGCGGTGGAGGCGAACATGCCCGGCGTGCCGCAGGCCGTCGTCTTCGACACCGCCTACCATCAGTCGATGCCGGCGCACGCCTACCTATACCCGGTGCCGATGGCGCTGTACCGGAAGCACAAGGTGCGCCGCTATGGCTTCCACGGCACCTCGCACAACTACGTGAGCGAGCGTGCCGCAGCCTTCCTAGGCCGCCCGCTGGAGCAGCTGAAGCTCGTTACCTGTCACATCGGTAACGGAGCTTCCTGCGCCGCCGTGATGGGCGGCAAGTCCGTGGATACGAGCATGGGAATGACCCCGCTCGAAGGGCTGATGATGGGCACGCGCAGCGGCGATCTCGATCCGGCCATCGTGCCCTATGCGATGAGCAAGGAGGATTTGACGCTGGGCGAGATCAGCTCCATGCTGAATAAGCACAGCGGGCTGCAGGCGATCTCGGGAATCTCCAGCGATATGCGGGAGATTGTCGAAGCACTTGAGGCGGGTGATAAGAACGCCGCGCTTGCTTTTGAGATGTATGAGTATCGGCTCCGCAAATACATTGGTTCCTACGCCGCGGCGATGAATGGCATCGATGCGATTGTTTTTACAGCTGGTGTCGGAGAAAATTCCGAGCTGCTCCGTCAAAAGGTGTGCGAACGGCTGACATTCCTCGGTGTGGAATTCGATGAAGAAGCGAACCGCAAGGGGAGAGGTCTGGAGAGGCGGATTACGAAGCAAGGATCCAAAGTGGAAGTACTTGTGATCCCAACCAATGAGGAGTGGGTGATCGCTCGAGATACATTTGGACTCGTTCAGTCACAAACCATCTGATTTTTTGAATGGCCATGATAGAGGTTTTCTAATGGAAATAGTGTACAATAAAGAAGTGTTCAATAGGCTCGAGGTATCGGCATTTATTGAATAAAATGATGAAGTCTAGATTTTCACGAAAACTTTAAGGAGGTTCTAAAGCAGAATGAAAAGTACGATAAGCGAAGTTAAACATCATGTCGGCGAGTCGGTTACCATTGGCTGTTGGCTAAACAAGAAACGCTCAAGTGGTAAAATTCAGTTTTTACAACTAAGAGACGGTTCCGGATATATACAAGGTGTCGTAGTCAAAAGTGACGTAGGAGAAGACGTCTGGGAGGCTGCGTCTAAGCTAACGCAAGAAAGCTCTCTTTACATAACTGGTAAAGTGAAAGAGGATACGAGGAGTAAAGGCGGCTATGAGCTTGATGTCCTAGGCATTGAAATCATCCAAGTGACGGAAGAATATCCGATAACTCCGAAAGAACATGGCGTTGATTTCTTGATGGATAACCGCCACTTGTGGATTCGGAGTCCACGTCAGCGTGCGGTGCTCGTGATTCGCGCTCAGATTATTCAGGCCGTTCAGCAATTTTTCAATGAGCGTGGCTTCCATTTGGTCGATCCTCCGATTCTAACCCCTTCCTCATGTGAAGGAACAACGAATTTGTTTCATACCAAATACTTTGATGAGGATGCCTTCCTTACACAAAGCGGACAGCTATATATGGAAGCAGCCGCAATGGCACTTGGCCGTGTGTACTCTTTCGGTCCAACATTCCGTGCAGAGAAGTCCAAAACACGCAGACATCTTATCGAGTTCTGGATGATTGAACCGGAAATGGCTTTTGTCGATCATGTCGAGAACCTGGAAGTACAGGAGCAATTCGTTTCTTATATCGTTCAAACCGTACTCAAAAATTGCGGAACAGAGCTGGAAACCTTAGAAAGAGACACAACGAAGTTGGAGAAAATTCAAGGCAGCTTCCCGCGAATTACGTATGATGAGGCCGTAGACTATTTACAAAAGAACGGTCATGAATTCGAATGGGGCGAGGATTTCGGCGCTCCGCATGAAACAGCGATTGCTGCTCAATATGAAACACCGGTTTTCATTACGCATTGGCCGACAGAAATTAAAGCTTTCTATATGAAGCCTGATCCTAGCCGTCCGGAAGTCGTGCTTTGTGCTGATATGATTGCGCCTGAGGGGTATGGAGAAATCATTGGAGGCAGTCAAAGGATTGATGATCCTGAGCTAATGGAGCAACGTTTCCAGGAGCATGAGTTATCGAAAGAAGCCTATCAATGGTACCTTGATCTTCGGAAATATGGCACCGTGCCGCATTCTGGTTTCGGACTTGGGTTGGAACGTACGGTTGCTTGGATTTGTGGTTTGGATCATGTGCGCGAAACGATTCCATTTCCTCGTCTCTTATACCGTCTGTACCCGTAAACGGGTTTATCGACCATGGGTAGAAAGGGGATCGGATGAGTAATGCAACCTAGTACACAACAGCAGATAGAAGCCGTCCTTGTGGCCGGTTTTCTGGAAGGGAATGTCGGAGTCCCAAGCCTTCTTCTCAAAAATTACCGCGCCCTTCAGTTGACCGAAATTGAAGTCATGACACTGATTCATTTGATATCATTTCTGGAAAAGGAAAAGAACGACTTTCCAACCACGGATGAGATTCAATTCCGCATGTCAGCTTCACCAGATCTGGTCATTGCCAGTCTGCAGAAATTGATACATGAGCAGTTCATCGCAATTGATGAGGATACAGCAGAAATAACGGGGATACGCAGTGAGCGTTACAATCTTACGCCGTTATACCAAAAATTAGCCAAACGTGTGGCTGAGCAGCAGATGGCAGAGTTAAGCATGATCCGCGCATCCATCCCGTCTGACGAGAGTGCTAAAAATATTTATTCAACATTTGAAAAAGAATTTGCACGTCCGTTAACGCCTATGGAACTGGAAACAATCAGCGGTTGGTTGGATAAGGATATGTACAAAGAAGAGCTTATTATGACGGCTCTCAAAGAAGCTGTATTTGCAGGTAAAGTGCATTTCCGTTATATTGATCGGATATTACTGGAATGGAGCCGCAATCGAGTTGCGACTGTGGACCAAGCCAAGGAATATTCACAACGGTTTCGACAATCTAGATAGTAAGGAAAACGTCCTAATCTTCTCACAGTTCTCAACTGGAGAAAATGGGACGTTTTTTCATTGGGGCTGCCAGTTTTTGTAATGCTTATTAGCTAGACTATATAAGAGTGTGTTCAAACCATAGGTTAAGAGATAGACAGGAAATGAGTAGATAAGCTGCCACCCATAATATTGAAACACCGAAAAGGTGACAGCAAGAGCTTCAAAGCCAACTGACGCAACCGACCAAACCAGGATATGTATAAACTGAAAAGGAGCACGAATTGGATACTTGTCATAAAAATACGCATAAAAATAACCAACTAGAGGAAAAGGAATCGTGTAAAGCAGAAAATCGTACAAATCATAACTCGCGGTATCCATAATATCATACACATTATAAGGGTAAGAGGAAGACAAGATATTATCGACAGCTCGTCCCAAATAGGAGTTGAAAATCATCATGAGCAGTGCGATGGGAAGCGGAATTCGCTTAGGCAGCATGCAATATAGAAGGATCAATGCAATCATAATGATCGTAGCAAAGCCTTCGTTTGCGTCAAAAGTAATCGGTGGAATTAAGATCATACAGGTTGTTTGTCCCTACCTTTCAACCATCGAAGTACGTACATGAGTCCCATAGTAGAAACGATAAAAGTAAGCCACACAACAAACGACCACCAAAATTTCCAGTGTACGATATATACATAACCGGCAAGCTCCATAACAATAGGCATACTTGCTAAAATAAGGGTATAAATAATAGTCAGAATCGTGCGCAGCCCCTTTTGATGCAATTTTAAATAAAAATGCAGAAACCAAATCATGGACATAGGAAATAGTAATAGATAATAGAACATGGTATCCCAAAATATTTGGTAGGTGCGATAAGGCACAATCAGGTGTAAATTCGTTACTACAATTTCAGAAAAATCTTCACCGAACAATGAGACCCAAAACCAATAGACTAGGACTTCGAAGAGATTCATGTTTTTTTTAACATATACATAAGAGATGAATAGAAGTAGAAATAAACTTGTATTAATGACTGAGAACATAGGCGTATTTGTATTCCTTTGCAAACGGATTTAACATGTAAACGTAGTTTTACCCATCTTGAGTGTTTCTATGAGACAAAAAAAAGTCAGAGCCTCGCCCATTTGGGCAAGGACCTGACTTTTTATTCATATACAGCTATTCATTGCCTTTATGCAGCAAGTGCGAGCGGTAAACATATTCGAAAAGGAACTCGAACGCTTCGAGATGGCGCTTAGCTTCAAAAGCATTTGCTCCCCAGGCATAAATGCCATGCTTACGCAGCACGATACCAGGAATTCGCGGAATAATCGCTCCTTCTACCAGCTCAGCGATGCGAGGGATTTCAGCATAATTGGGTAAAATGGGAATTTCGATTTGAGCTTCTTCATCCCAAATATTGAACGCCTTAATAAGCTCAACACCGTCTACAGGTATGCTTTTACGTTCCCAATACAGCTCAGAGATCAAATTATTGAATATCGTATGTACATGAAAAATGGCGCCTGCACCTGTTAAGCGGTAGATTTCGCTATGAATCAAGGTTTCTGCCGATGGCTTCAGGCTAGTAGCCTCCGTCGGTTGACCTTTCTCATTCACGAGTAGAAAATCCTCAGGTGTTTGCACGGATTTATCTCTACCGCTTGATGTGATAGCAAATGTGAATGCGTCAGGCTCGAAGCCGCCCACACGAACAGACAAATTGCCGCTTGTTGCAGGAAACCATCCTCTGGCCGCCAAGTTTGCTTTAATATCGCGCAAATCAGCGAATGCACGCTGTTTGTCTTCCAGTAAAATACTCATACTACAGGTTCAGCCTCCAATTGCTTCATAATATCAAAGAAAGTATCGAATGGGTGATACGGATAGTCAAGCTGCTTACACATATCGATGAGATGAGAACGAGCAAAGATCGTATCGACCAGTTTAGCGCCCTCGAAATCCGTTATACTATCACCGATGATAATTCGCTCATATCGATTAGCGTCATAAGAGCGAATAATACTTGTTTTGCACATCCCACAGTCTGTTGTACAATGCTCGTCACATCGATTTGGCCACAAAATCTCAATCGTGTTTCCTTCAAATGTGCTGGCATTGCAGTAAATATGCTCACTTGGGATTGCAAAAGGCTTCAGCAGTGGATAGATAAAAAAATCAATGCCGCCGCTCGTAATTAAAAGCTTGATATTCTGTTCTTTGCAATAATTTACGAATTCTTTGAATCCATCACGAATCACAGCGTTATTGATCGCATATTCGACAATCTCATCCTTACGGGAAGTAGGGAGGAGGGCGAACATTTCACCAACACCTTGACGTATCGAGATGCTTTTATCTAAAATTCGTTCCACGATGGCTTCCCAACCAGCTGGGTTGAAATGCTTCATGATGGCAACGATGTTGTCATTCACCGTAATAGTACCGTCAAAGTCGCAAAAAATAATGCGTTCCTTACTCATTCTCTGATCCCCCAAGTGTCAATAGCTGATTGTAACTCTGGATGTGTTCGGGCGTAGTCTTGAAGTGTAATTCCTTGCATAGTTGCATCAATCGCCTGACGGAAGGCTTGCCCACCCGCAATCGTTCCAAGTGGATGTCCATGGATGCCGCCACCTGCATTAACGATGACATCCTTGCCAAAATCACGCAGAATAAGCGGGACAAGACCAGGGTGAATGCCTGCCGAAGGGACAGGAAAGCTTGAAGCTAATTTCAATTGTACATGGGAAGGAGCGTTATAGGTGTAATCTTTTCGTAAATCTTCTGTTAGAAGCGCATGCTTAATCGCCATATTCTCTTCCCTAGGCATAACGACAGAGCCATAAGGAGAAGGGAACAGCACTAAATCTGCTCCAGCCAAACGCATAAGCTTGCCAAGCAGCACAGAAGCGGATATCCCATAGTGCGGTGACGGATAAGTAGTTCCAGCCATGGCTGGATGAGCCATGATCGGAATCGTTATCTCCGGGTCGGAGCTTAATTCATACAGCGTATCGAAACCGTAAGCTAATACATTAAATAGTAAAGCGTTAGCTCCAGCACCGATTGCTTTCTTGGCTTGAGCAGCAAGCTTGGATGTTGGTCCTGTTAAATTGACAGCATAGAGCAGCTTTTGACCTGTTTCTTTGGTAGCTTGTGCAGCTGCTTCCTGGCAAATCTCGATTCGTTTTTCCAATGGTGTTAATGGATTTTCAAAAAGAATCTCATCGTCTTTAATGAGATCCACACCGCCAGCTGCTTGCAAATAAAATTGTTCGCGTAGTGCTGGAAGCTCATACCCAACTACCGATTTAAAGATGCTCATTAATAAAGGGCGATCATGCACACCAAGGAGATCTCGCACACCTTGCATACCAAATTTGGGACCGGTGAAGGCAGATAAGAAGTCAGATGAGAAAGATAAGTCAATTAGCTTTATTTTCCCGTCCATCGACAGTTTACCGAATACGGTGACTAACAAGGCAGGGATGTCCCTGCTGAAGTTCACATCTGGATATGCGATTGTGATATCGGCATAGCGGTTTGAAATAGGTTCTCCCTGAGCGGGTTCATGGACTTCAACCGAAATCACTTTCCCTAAATGCTTCTCCATTTGCGCTTTTTGCGCTTCCGGCAGCTCGGTCCAGCTGCCAACCGTAAGGCCGACAGCGATGCTTGTTGCTTTTTTATGAAAATCGGCTTTCTCGTCGAAACTCCGATAGGTGGCTAGACAATATGCGTTCATCGTAAACATTCACCTGCTTTAGATAGAATTAGACCTTATGAAATTAGGAGGATTTCACTGCGGGGCTTGGCGCGGCTATTTGTTCGCCCATTTCTTTAGCTCGCTCTGCAGAACGGAATACGGCTTGTGAGATAGCTTCGCTAAACTGAAAACGATCCAACGCTTCTATAGAAGCTTGCGTAGCCCCATTGGGCGATGTAACCTTACGGCGAAGCTCAGCAGGATTTTCTTGTGTGAGCTGAACCATATGCGCGGCTCCGAGCACCGTTTGAAGTGTTAATTGATGGGCATCTTCTGCGGAAAGACCACCCTCAATACCAGCTTTGATCATGGCTTCCATGAAATAGTAGACATAAGCAGGACCGCTCCCAGATACGCCTGTTAGAATTTCTAATTTCTCTTCTTCCACGATCGTTACGATACCAACGGCCTCAAACATTTGGGTAGCAACTTGCTTGAATGTAGCATTGACCTTGGAGGAGAAGCTCATCCCTGTAGCGCCTAGACCAATTGTGCTGGACGTGTTCGGCATCGTGCGAACAATTGGCATATTGGTTTGCAGCAGAGCTTCTGTTTTCGCGATAGAGAGCCCTGCGATTACCGAAACAAGAAGCTGCTGTTCGTTCAGAAGCGGCTGCAGCTCGGCGAAGGCATTCTCCACATCCTTAGGCTTCATGCAGAGAACGACGACATCGGCTTCACGTAGATAGGTTTCCTTCGTTAACGGGTCTGACGTTGCATGCAGTCCGTATTCCGACCGCAGAAAAGCTAACCTGTCTTGATCCGAGCGATTCATCACATATATATTTTGCGGATCAGCGACTTTTGTTTCAATGAGTCCGCGGATGATCGCTTCCGCCATCGAACCAGCGCCGACAAAGGCAATTTTGGTTTGGGATAAAGTAGTGGACATCGTACATTCCTCCTTGAATTTTGAATCGTTATTCGCGTATTTGTCCGCTTCCGTAAACGCGGTATTTGGTTGAAGTTAATGCTGGCAGACCCATCGGTCCGCGAGCGTGAAGCTTTTGGGTGGAGATGCCGATTTCCGCGCCGAAGCCGAATTCAAAACCATCGGTGAAGCGGGTTGAAGCATTGTGATAAACAGCCGCTGCATCCACTTCCTGTAAAAATCTTTCAGCATTGGCCGCGTCTTCCGTCACGATACATTCGGAGTGCATCGTGCCGTATTCACGAATGTGAGCAAGGGCTTCATCGAGATCCTTCACAACTTTGATATTAAGAATGTAGTCCCCGTATTCGGTTTTCCAGTCTTCGATTTCGGCAACTTGCATACTAGGCACTAACTCACGAGCTCGTTCGTTACCTTTGAGCGCTACATGAGCACCTTTGAAAGCCTCTGCTATGGCACTCAAATGCTTTTCTGCAATAGACTCATGCACAAGTAATGTTTCCATGCTATTGCAAACTGAAGGACGCTGAGCTTTGGCATTGATACCGATGCGAACGGCCATATCGAGCTGTGCACTTTCATCTATAAAAGTATGACATACACCCGCACCTGTTTCAATGACAGGAACTGAGGCGTTATTGACAACATTTTGAATAAGCGAATGCCCGCCTCTTGGAATGAGTACATCGATGAGTCCATTCAATTTCAGCATTTCATCAACGGAACTGCGGTCTGCGCTTAGAATCAATTGAAGTGCATCAGCGGGAATGGCAGAACGGCTTAATGCACCGTGCAGAACTTCAACGATTTTCTCATTGGAAAATAGAGCGGAAGAACCGCCACGCAGAACGACTGCGTTGCCTGTCTTAAGACACAAACCAGCGGCATCAACGGTGACGTTAGGTCTTGCTTCATATATAATGCCAACCACACCAAGGGGCACACGGATTTTGCGAATGCGGAGTCCGTTTGGACGTTCAAAAGCTTCTAAAGTATCTCCAACAGGATCGGGGAGCTCGGCGATTTGGCGCAGACCTTCAGCGATCGCTGCAATGCGGGATTCATTTAGGGCTAGACGGTCGAGCAGGGAAGCGCTTGTGCCTAATTCTTTGCCTCGCTGCAAATCTTTGGCGTTCGCTTCGATAATCGCCTGCTGCTCCGTTACAAGGCTATCCGCCATAAGGAGCAGTGCTGCATTCTTTTGTTCAGTTGTAAGATTACCCATGGTCTGGGCAGCTTGTTTGGCTAATTTGGATTTTTGGATAACTTCACTCATGGGAAGATCGACCTCCTGTTTGGAATAAGGAATGGCAATGCGTAAGTATATGCTCGACAGATCGTTCATATTGACTGCCGTCTCGGCGTTCCTTACATTCGACTACACGCTCACTTGCTTTCTTGCCGACAGTTATCCGCAAAGGGAAGCCGAGCAAGTCCGAATCATTGAATTTAACACCAGGACGTTCATCCCGATCATCCCATAGGACGGAGTAGCCCGCCCTAACTAACGTTGTATAAATCTCTTCGGATAATTTCATTTGAACTTCATCCTGAACATGAACGGTCAGAAGATGAATGGTAAAAGGTGTAATGGACTCAGGCCATATAATGCCTCGTTCATCATAGTTTTGTTCGATAATGGCAGCCAGCACACGTGAGACACCGATGCCATAGCAGCCCATAATAATGGGCTCGGAAACCCCGTTCTCGTCGCTGAACGTTGCGCCAAGAGAACGGCTGTATTTGGTACCGAGTTTAAATACGTGGCCAAGTTCTATCCCTTTCGCAAAAGAGAGCTCGTGCCCACAATGGGAACATAGCTCACCTTGGGCGACATTGCGCACATCATGATAAGATATCGTTCCTAAATCGCGTTCAACCTCCACATGCATCAAATGGAAATCAGACTCATTGGCTCCAACGACAGCATCCTTCATGCCCCTGATAGAGGAATCAGCAATGATTCTTACATGCTCAAGTCCAATTGGGCCGATAAATCCGGCAATGGATCCCAGCTTCACTATGTCATCTTCGGAAAGCATGGAAACCTCGTTATTGGTGCCAATAGCTTGCTTCAGCTTGATCTCATTTATTTCATAATCACCTCGCAGGAGGACGATAACTGGCTCTCCATCTGCTTGTAAGGCAACCGATTTAATGATCTGATTGGCGTCTATTCGTAGAAATTGACTAAGCTGTTTGATGCTTGTCACTTGCGGTGTGTGAACTTTCAATGGTTGCGAAGTCAGTAAAATGTTATCCACTCGCTCGGATATCGCTTGTTCCGGTACCGTCCCGATTGCTTTTTCAATATTCGCTGCATATTGGCAGGAGGTGCAGTGGACGATTGTATCCTCACCAACATCAGCCAGGGCCATGAATTCATGGGTATCTGTCCCGCCGATTGCGCCGGAATCGGCTTCAACCGCTCGGAACTGCAATCCGCAGCGTATGAAAATGTTAACATAAGCGTTAAACATACTTTGATAGCTAGCATCAAGTCCGCTTTCCGAACGGTCGAAGGAATAGGCATCCTTCATAAGGAACTCTCGTCCGCGGAGCAGACCGAATCGCGGTCTGCGTTCATCGCGATACTTCGTTTGAATCTGATATAACGTGACAGGCAGCTTCTTGTAGGAATGAATCTCGTCCTTCACGATCGTCGTGATGACTTCTTCATGGGTTGCTCCCAGTGCAAACTCTCGGCCGTTCCGATCTTCCAGACGCATCAGCTCGGGACCATAGACATCCCATCTACCTGAGGTCTTCCACAGTTCGGAAGGGTGAAGAGCTGGCATTAGCATTTCCTGCGCACCGGCTGCATCCATTTCCTCTCGGACAATTTGTTGTATGTTTTGCAGGGCTTTAAGACCTAAGGGTAAGTAGGAGTAGATGCCACTGGAGAGCTGTCGTATTAATCCTGCACGCAGCATCAGTCGATGGCTAGCGGCTTCTGCATCTCCCGGAACGTCACGCAGGGTTGGGTTAAGCAATCGTTGTTGTCTCATAGCCCAGATAGCCTCGCTTTCTTCATTAGGTTAAAGGAACCCATTCATCACGATGAATGACCTCGATTCGAGCAACTTCCACACGCTTCTGGACCTCATCGGTCGATAGGCCTGCTGCGGCTTGCACTTGCCAAGCCGCGTAATTGACGACGCCGCGTCCTAGCAGCGTGCCTTCGATGCTGATCACCTCGACAACGTCGCCAGGGTGGAAATCTCCTGCAGCGCCTGTGATGCCGGCAGGAAGCAAGCTCTTGCCTCCGCTGAGCAGGGCCGCCTTCGCGCCTTGGTCAACGATGATTTGCCCTTGGGGCAGCGAGTGAAAGCCCACCCATTGTTTCTTCACCGGCAGGTTGTTCAGCGCCGTGTCGAAGTACGTGCCCTTGCCGCTGCCATCCACGGCATGCGGCAAATCACCGGGCTCGAGTACGCGCCCGATGAATACCGGCACGCCCCCGCGCATCGCGATGCGGGCGGCCTCAACCTTCGAGCGCATGCCGCCGGTGCCGACTGCGCTCCCAGAGCCTCCAGCGAAGCTGAACAGCTCATCGCTGATGGCGTCTACGCGATCGATACGCTGTGCGTTCGCGTTTTTGCGGGGATCGTCCGTGTACAAGCCGTCCATGTCCGTAATGATGATCAATTTGTTCGCTTTGACCAAATTGCCAACCAAGGCTGACAACGTATCATTGTCGCCGAATTTCAGTTCATCCACCGAGACGGTGTCGTTCTCGTTAATGATCGGCACGACGCCGCGCTGCAGCAGCTCGTCGACCGTCATTAGCGCGTTCTGCACGCGCTTGCGGTTAGAGAAGTCGTACCTAGTGAGCAAAATTTGCGCCACGCTGATGCCGTGGGACGCAAATGCTTCGTGGTACGCCTGCATGAGAAGCGCTTGGCCGACAGCGGCTGCGGCCTGTTTCTCGTGCAGTACCTTGGGCCGCGTACGGTAGCCAAGGGAGGTGAAGCCTGCGGCAACTGCGCCGGAGGTAACCAGCAGGACTTGATGGCCGTCCTGCTTCAATTGCGCCAGCTCCGATGCGAAAAAGCGTATTTTATCCGGGTTGAGGCCCCCGGTATCTGAAGTTAAAGAGCTGCTGCCGATTTTGACGACGATTCGCTGAGTCATATCGATCCCATCCTTTGATTTACATGTATGTAGATACAAAAAAGACTCCCGTCCTCAACACATAAGGACGAAAGTCTGTAGCTTCCGCGGTACCACCTTAGATTGGCGCACACCGATAGCGGCTGCACCCAACTCTAGATTCCCTAAATAACAGCAGGGCACTGTTCAACTCATCGTTGACTGTTCAGGGGCGGGTTCGGAGTCGGTTCACGGCAAGCTCTCTCAGACTATGGAGCTTACTCTCTGGTTACGTGCTTAACGGTTCCTACTATTCCCATCATAACGTTGCGATATAGAAGTTTTTGAAGACTTCCTTTTTTGATTCTATCTAGAATAGCACGCTGCACAAGCGTTTGTAAAGTAGCAGAAGCCTCTATATTTTCTGCTTATCCAAATAGATTCAGCTTACCGATTCGCTGCACGGCTTCTGCTAATCGTTCTTCAGAGGATAAGAGGCCAAGCCTTACATAGCCTTCTCCGTGCGTTCCAAAGCCAACGCCTGGTGCGACGACAACCTTCGCTTCTTGCAGAAGCAAATCGGCAAGACTCTGTGAGGTGTGTCCTTTTGGAACGGGCAGCCAAGAGAAGAAAGAACCCTGTGAAGGGCGTGCATGCCAACCGATATTGGAAAGAGCTGCATAAAGGGCATTGCGGCGGCTCTCGTAAACATCACGCAGCTCAGTTACACAATCTTGCGAGGCTGTGAGAGCTGTTGCGGCTGCCGCTTGGATACCGCCGAACAGCGAGCAGTAGTAATGATCCTGCATCAAGTTAATAAGGCGGATAACTTCTCGGTTCCCTAGGGCAAAACCAACACGCCATCCAGCCATGTTGTACGTTTTGGAGAGGGTATAGAACTCGATACCTACTTCTTTGGCGCCTGGTGTCTGCAGAAAGCTGACCGGCTTCTGACCGTCGAAGCCTATGGCACCATAGGCGAAATCACTTGCGACGACAACACCATGCCGGTGCGCGAATTCGACCGTTTCTTCATAAAAGGAAGCAGGAGCCGTAGCGCCTGTCGGGTTGTTCGGATAATTAATGAACATCAGCTTCGCGCGGTTCAAATCGGATTCTTTGATCTGTGAGTAGTCAGGCAGAAAGTTGTTTTCTTCACGCAGAGGCATGAAAGCCATTTCGGCGCCGGCAAGAGCAACCCCGGACCAATAATCCGGGTAGCCAGGATCAGGAACCAGACAAACATCGCCGGGATTTAGTAAACATTGAGCTATCTCAATCAGTCCTGTTTTACCCCCAAAAAGAATCGCTACTTCCGTTTCGGGATCCAGATCTACGTTGTGATCCTCCTTATACCTTTGAGCAATGGCTTGTTTCAAAAATGGAAATCCGCTGAAGGGCGGATATTTATGATACAACGGATTAGCAGCCGCTTCTTGTATGGATGAAACGATATGCGGAGGCGTAGGGCGGTCAGGATTCCCTTGGCCGAGATTAATGACGTCATGACCCGCAGCAATTTGCTCATTTGCTTTGCGTACGAGTGTTGCAAAAAATTGGGTTGGAAGTCCATTCATACGTTCAGCAGGCTGTATCGTAAATGGGCTTGTAGTTTGGGATGTTTTTGTCACGATTTAATTCACACTCCGGAGGTCGGGATTTTAATTAATAACCTTAATGTAACATGATTAATCTTTTTTTCATAGTGATGAAAATAATCGATTTTACATCGAGCGGTCAATATCATAAAGTTAGTTCATTAGTTACGGAAAGGTGCTGAAGACCATGTCGGACAACACATTAGTGGCGCAAGTTTTTTTGCAGGAATCCATACGTGCATTTCAAAATATGAAGAAGTTGGCGGATAAAGCTTTCGCGCAAACGGAAGATGCTCAATTTTATCTAACGTTAGATGAAGAGTCGAATTCGTTAGAACTGTTGATTAAACACATGCACGGGAACATGTTGTCACGGTGGACAGATTTTTTAACAACGGATGGGGAAAAGGAAACGCGCCAGCGTGACGGTGAATTTGAAAGCAGCCAATACACACGGGAAGAGCTTATTTCCTTATGGGAGGAAGGCTGGAAGGTTCTGTTTGATACACTGCATGCACTCACTCCGGATGATGTTCTTAGGACCGTCCAAATTAGAGGAGAAGGGCATTCTGTGCTTCAAGCTATTCAGCGACAAGTGTCTCATTATGGCTACCATGTGGGGCAAATCGTTCTGCTCAGTAAGCATTGGGCCAATCATCATTGGGAGACTTTAAGTATAGCAAGAGGACAGTCCAAAGCGTTCAAACCTTCATGAGTTCCATTGAGTTCAAACTTAAATTAGACTACTATAGAGAGATATTGGTAATCTGCCACCCGAAAGGAGTCATCTTAGTATGTCCGAATCACAATTACTTCACATTGCACTAATTCAAATGGATATTCAGATCGGTGAACCCGATACGAACTTTGCTCAATTGGAGAAGCTTCTGCATCAAGCGGTGAGTGGAGATCAAAAGCCTGATGTGATCGTATTTCCAGAGATGTGGAATACAGGTTACGCCTTAACTGAGATTCAGCAGTTGGCTGATTCTAACGGTGTTAGGACGAAAGCCTTTTTGAGTGATTTTGCCCGGACTCATCGTGTCAATATCATCGGTGGATCCATTGCTGATAAAAAAGACGATCGTGTTCTGAACACGATTTATGCGTTTGATCGCGAAGGCGCGGAAACAGCCGAGTATTCCAAAATCCACTTATTCCGGCTTATGGACGAGGAAAAGTTTCTACATAGCGGTGATCAGCTTGGCCGATTTGAGCTTGAAGGCGTTCCGGCTGGCGCGATGATATGCTATGACATTCGTTTCCCTGAGCTTGCGCGCAAATTAGCGCTGGATGGGGCAAGGATTTTGTTCGTACCTGCGGAATGGCCGCACCCGCGTTTGCACCACTGGCGTACGCTGCTCATGGCCAGAGCCATTGAGAATCAGATGTATGTCGTTTCCTGTAATCGCGTTGGGACTAGTGGAACGACGGATTTCTTTGGGCACTCCATGGTTATTGATCCTTGGGGCGAAGTGTTGGTGGAAGGCGATGAGAGCGAAGCGATTTTGCATGCAACCATCGACCTGACAGAGGTTGTACGTGTTCGCGCTAAAATTCCGGTCTTTGAAGACCGCCGTCCACATTTGTATTAGTCTAAAATAAAATATACCTGCACCTATTTGATTTTTTGTCGGTTTTTCTGTAAACTAAAGCCAATTGAATGATCAATTGTGGCTGTGAAGGATGAATAGTACTTGAACAACTTCAAGTTCAGCGAGCTGGGGACGGTGAAAGCCCAGATTGAAGCTCAAGGAAAAGGCTATCCGGAGCCAATACGATAAAGGGGATACGCTGCTTTACGAGTGTATCAACTAGGGTGGAACCGCGGGTGCGTAAGGCTCTCGTCCCTAGGCATTATTTGATGCCTTTGGATGTTGAGCTTTTTTGGCGTCTGCTCATATCCAAATGGTCGTCAAAGGTCATTGACCTATAAACGAAAAGCTGAAGGAGCGAATGAACAATGAGCGTTACTATGGATCAAGTTGTAGCATTAGCGAAGCACAGAGGTTTTGTATTCCCAGGTTCAGAGGTGTATGGCGGTTTGGCTAACACATGGGATTACGGTCCGCTTGGTGTCGAGCTGAAAAACAACATCAAGCGTGCTTGGTGGAAAAAATTTATTCAAGAATCCCCCTATAACGTGGGTCTTGACGCAGCAATTCTGATGAACCCGCAAGCTTGGGTAGCATCCGGTCACGTAGGTAATTTCAACGATCCAATGATCGATTGCAAAAGCTGTAAAGCTCGTCACCGTGCGGATAAATTGATTGAAAATAAACTGGCGGAGAAAGATATCGAAATCATCGTTGATGGCATGACGTTTGACGATATGATGAAGCTTATCGTAGAGCACAACATCGTATGTCCGGATTGCGGCAGCAAGGATTTCACGGAAATTCGTCAGTTCAATCTGATGTTCAAAACCTTCCAAGGCGTAACGGAAGCTAGCTCTAACGTCGTTTACTTGCGTCCGGAAACTGCACAAGGGATTTTCGTCAATTTCAAGAACGTTCAACGCACGATGCGCAAAAAGATGCCATTCGGAATCGGCCAAATCGGTAAAAGCTTCCGTAATGAAATCACACCTGGTAACTTTACATTCCGTACTCGTGAATTTGAACAAATGGAGCTTGAGTTTTTCTGTAAGCCCGGCGAGGACATGAAGTGGTTCGAATACTGGAGAAGCTTCTGCCATAATTGGCTGTTGTCCCTAGGTGCCAAAGCGGATAACCTTCGCCTTCGCGATCACAACGACGACGAGTTGTCCCACTACAGCAATGCGACGACGGATATCGAGTACAAATTCCCGTTCGGCTGGGGCGAGCTATGGGGTATCGCGGATCGAACAGATTTTGACTTGAAGCAGCATATGGAGCACTCTGGTGCGGACTTCAACTATATTGATCCAGAAACAAACGAGCGTTATATTCCATACTGCATCGAGCCTTCCCTAGGAGCAGACCGCGTTACATTAGCGCTTCTGATCGATGCTTTCGAAGAGCAAAAGCTGGAAGGTGACGACAGTCGTACGGTTCTGCATTTCCACCCTGCACTGGCACCGATTAAAGCAGCTATTTTCCCGCTTTCCAAAAAGTTGAATGAAGGCGCGCAGGCTGTATTCGCCGATCTAGCGAAGCATTTCATGGTGGATTATGATGATACAGGTTCTATTGGTAAAAGATACCGCCGTCACGATGAAATCGGTACACCGTTCTGTATCACATACGACTTTGAGTCCGAAACAGATGGTCAAGTAACGGTGCGTGACCGTGATACCATGGAACAAAAACGGATCCCAATTTCTGAATTGAAAGCATTCATTGAGAATTCACTTCAATTCTAATACCAATGTAAACCAAGCCCCCTGTGAGAACGTCGATTGACGTATTACAGGGGGCTTTTTTTAGATGACATAATCCAAAATTTCGCTGTAAGGTAAGTAGCGTGTTACACCCCGGAGAGGCGGGCTATATACATGAATGGAAACAGCAGGCTCGTGGAAAGGATTGCTTAACTGATGAATTTGCTGGCAAGGTGCTTCAAAATATTCACCTGACCCAATATAGTCATCTGTTTGGGCGACGGGATAACCTTCTGAATCCAACCGATACTTGATATTGACTAACGTTCCCTCAACTAAACAAGCGGAGCCGATGGACGAGCCATGGTTATGAATCGCGGTTGCCTCCGAAGCAGGTATGTGAATCACAATAACTTCGAGATCTTTCGTGCTATAAACGACATTCCGACCATAAGGTAGTTGTTTGGGCTCTGTTTTATATACAGGCACCTCATGAAGTAAGTTGTCTAAGGATTGTAGGGCTGCTTTCAGTTGTTCTAAGGTGGGTTCTTGCAATTTACAGAATGTCTGCTCAATTGCTCTTAATAATGTCATGGTTTCCGCCTCCTAGGCTAATGCTATCTTTTTATCATTTATTATTGGGGAATGGATAAGTTTTATTTATATATCGTATGCATTCAGAGGTCAAAAGGTTAGAATGATCTGTGGAATTTTAATCAATTTGGTATGTAATCGGTCTGTGGACGGGGATTTTTTCATATTCTAGAGCGATTCCTTTAAGAGATGGTTATGTCAAAATTGAAAGAGTGGAGGTTCCTTCTAAGTGCAAGCGTTTGGTAAAACGTGAAAAGAGAGGATGAGACTAAGGATGGTGGATATAAAAGAAGAAGACAGGAAAGCGATACTCGCCATTTTCGAGTCGCTTGGCAAAGCTTGGAATGAGCATAATGGGCAGGCGTTTGGCTTATGTTTTACTGAAGATGCGGACTATGTGACCTTCAACGGACAACATATCAAGGGGCGACAAGATATTGCGGATATTCATCAGAAGCTGTTTGAAGGTGTGTTGAGAGGCTCGTCGATGCTGAATGGCGGTTCCATTCAGGTTCGATTCCTATCTCCCGAGCTGGCTATTGCTCATTGTGTTGGTGCTGTTAAACTCAGATGGCAGAAAAAAGCGCCAAAGAACAGAGATTCCATTAATACGAATGTGATTGTTAAAGAAAAAGGCGATTGGAAAATTGCAGCTTTTCACAACTGCCGCATCCAACCGCCGAATTTTATTCAAAAATGGTTTATGAAATAATCACATTTGCACAGCTTAAACCCGGAACGGAGGCAACCGTCTGCCATCGATATCCGTGAAGCCATACTGCTCCGCTAGGGTACCTACCTCGAGAAGCTGACCTGCCTTTATACTTACAAGAGGATCGGATGCCAAAGCGACAACTGCGCGACCGATATATTCCACAGATTCCGTCGTATGAAGTGCTTCGACTTTCATGAAATCAGGATCACCTGGTTCTAAGCCATAATGCTTATAAACGGCTTCCGTTCGCATCCAGCCTGGTGCTAAAGTAAGCGCGGTTACATCGATATGGTTTGTTATCAGATTCTGAGACATGGCGCGTGTCATATTCGCAACTGCTCGTTTCACCGTGTCATAAAAAACATTGATAGGGTAGTCGCTACCATAGTCAGAGTAGACGCCTGTGTTAATCAAAAGACCGCGATTTTGTTCGAGAAAAAAGGTAGACATTGCATACCGGCTTGAAACCATCTGAGCACGCAGTCCTGCCTCGAACATTTTGTCCCAGCGCGTCATCGGCTGCTCCCAAAAGGGAACAGAAAAATCGACATCATAATAATTCTCGTAACCACCCCAGGCATTATTGACCACAACATCGAGCGTTCCTTGTTCTTGTTGAATACGTTCGTACAAAGTTTTGACATCTGCATCGATGGTATGGTCACAACGAACGGCGATTCCTAACCCACCGCGCTGTGTAACAGCTTCAGCGGTATCTTCAATTGTACCCGTGAGATCTGTTGTCGTGGACTTCGTTCTCGTACTGCGTCCAGTCACATAGACAGTGGCCCCAGCCTCCCCAAGTGCTAAGGCAATGCCGCGGCCGCCGCCTCGACTGGAACCGGTAACCAAGGCAACTCGTCCTTGCAGGTTTTTTGTATGCATCGTTGTACCTCCTTAGAGTTTTTCGCCAGAAGAAACATCATTATTCGCTTCGTGAGCTCAGTTTTAATGTTACATCGAATCCATGACAATTCTTGTCATAGAATTAAAACCTGGAGAGATGTATCGCTCGACTCTAGTAGAAGATGCTTTATACTCGTTTATTTATATGCACTTTTTGCAGTTATCCCTTTGGAATACGCCGATTTCATTTCAAGTTAAATCATTCCCATATGAATGCTGCATTGCACGAATTTGCTCACGAATCCAATTCACCATCTCCAAGGGCTCTTCGACTAGGGCGTCCGCACCCAAACTGAGAAAATACTTTGAAAAGTACGATAAATTACTTCGATGCATGTCAGCCACTAATAGTCCACTGCCATCGTCACTGAGTTTCACATTTGCGTCCAGTCCATTACTACGCTCATATGTCCTAACTCCAGCTGGAGTCAGCTTCACCCGGAGCTTCATGGTCATAGGGCCTGCCTCACGCTCTTGCCCTGCTAACAGCCAATCACCAATTGTGTAATGTTTGATGTTTTTACTCGGATGAGAGGATTCGGCTCGTTCCAAGCGGTGTATGCGATCAGCACGAAATAAGAGGAATCCTTCTTTTTGAAAGCAATAGGAGGGGAAATACCAGAAACCATTAGACGCGTAAATACCAATTGGCTGCACGACTCTCTCTGTGGTTCCATCTTTAGACGCGTAGGTTAAGCGTAAAGGTATTTCATCAATTGACGCTTCCAACAACTGCTCCAAGAAAGGGGAACCTTGCGTTCGCGTAGGCGTCCAGAAGGATACACGATCTTTAAGTGCATCGATTCTCACCTTCGTATCCGTAGGGAGATAGTGATAGAATTTATTAAGAGCAGATGTCGATTCCGCTGCAAAAGGGAGCGCTCCATAATATTGGAGCGATTGAAAGGCGAAGAACATCGCAACAGCCTCTTGTTCGGAGAATAGAATCGGAGGGAGCATCCGCTTCTTTAATAAGCGATATCCCCCGTGTGGGCCAAATTCGGTATAAAGCGGCATACCAAGCTCACTCAACTCTTGTAAATCGCGGTGCATCGTGCGTTCCGAGACGCCGAATTCATCGGCCATCTCTTTTGTAGTGAACTGCATACGTTCGTTTACTGCCATCATCAACTGAATTAACCGTTGAGTTTTATTCATTGCTGGGTTTACCTCCTATGCTAACCGATTGTTCGCATAACCTCTTTCATAGTGGAAACGAAAGCTTCAGCAGCTTTGGAGATGTATCTGCCTTTACGATAGGCAATAACGAGTGTACGAGTAGGTCTGCCTTCAAGGGGAAGGTGAATCGGAGATAACTCACTGAAGCTTCTTTTTGAAATTAAATATGGGACGAAACCGATTCCCATGCCTGCAGCGACGAGGGACTGAACCGTCTCCATATTGCTGGACTCGAAGACAATATTGGGGGTAATGCCAGCTTTTTGGCATAGTTCAAGCGTTAGCTTGCGAAATCCTTGTCCTTTTTTCAAAGCGATGAAAGCTTCCTTCTCTAATTGTTCGATTCGAATAGGTTCTTTACTTGCTGCTAATCGATGCAGTGGAGGTACCGCGAGGACGATTTCTTCCTCCAGCAAAGTCTCATAAACGAGAGAATCCTCTCGTAATGGTAATGAGAGCAGCGAGATATCGGTTTGTCCATTCATCGTAAGTGTTTCTAAGTTAGAGGATGTCTCTTCAACGAGTGTAATTTCAATATCCGGATATGCCGCTTGAAAGACAGGAACCACGAAAGGCAGGATCGTTGAACCCGTAATTGGCATACTGCCTACGACAAGTCGACCCTTTTTCATCTGTGAAATGTCTTCCATTTCTTTCTTCAGCTGTTCGACCATGTCGAGGATTTTTTGTGATTTTTCAACAAAAAGGGACCCAGCGTGAGTAAGCTCAACTGAATTGGTGCTGCGCTGGAAAAGAAGGACGCCGATCTCTTTCTCTAGCTTGGATAGCTGCTGGCTAAGTGAAGGCTGTGCAATATGAAGCTTCTCCGCCGCCCGCGAGAAATTTCGTTCGATCGCAATTTGAATCGCATATTGAAGTTGACGTAGTTCCATAGTGGGGCTCATCTCCTGAAATGTAATAATCATAGCTTGTTTTATTGATACAGCCTATAAAGTATAAAGATAATATACCAGATTTTAAGCTTTGATATGAGAAAAGCTCGTTCGGTACTCTCAACAGACGAGTATCCGTGTTCAGAGGTACAAGCAAAAGCAGCCTGCGGACAAAATCCACTGACTGCTTTTTTGAAATAAAGTATATGATCATGAGTTAAGTGATGTTAATTACCTCTTCTGCCTGTAACCAAATTGAATACCAAAGAGATGACGGCCAAAACGAGCAGTAGATGGATTAAATTTCCTCCGATATCAAAACCGATTCCTAAAGCCCACAAGACAAGAATCACTACAAAAATGGTCCAAAGCATAAGTAACACATCCTTTTCAAAATGTCATAATTGCTTATGCAAGATACTAACCACCTTTTTATTATTCGAATCATCCTATAGGAATAATCTATGAAGCTTATAGTTATTATATCTTGGAGCTATGACGTTATCCGTGCTAAACTACGTTATGAGGGTAAGACATTAACAATTAGAGCGGATAATGACAAGAGGTGACTGGATATGAGTAAAAAGACAATGTTTCAGAAGATTTGGGATAATCACGTTATTAACCAGGAAGAAGGCAAGCCCAGCGTAATCTATATTGATTTGCATCTTGTGCATGAAGTAACATCACCGCAAGCTTTTGAAGGCCTTCGTTTATCGGGTCGCAAAGTTCGCAGACCAGATCTAACGTTTGCAACGATGGATCATAACGTGCCAACTAAGGATCGTTTCAACATCACAGATCCTATTTCCAAACAACAAATTGATACACTTTCACAAAACTGTCGCGATTTTGGCGTTACGTTGTTCGACCTAGACAGCCTTGACCAAGGTGTTGTACACGTTATGGGACCTGAGCTAGGACTTACACATCCAGGTAAAACCATTGTTTGCGGCGATAGCCACACATCGACACATGGCGCATTCGGCGCACTTGCTTTCGGAATTGGAACAAGTGAAGTGGAGCACGTTCTTGCTACACAAACGCTGCAACAATCCAGAGCAAAATCATTGGAAGTACGCATTACAGGAAATCTGAAACCAGGCGTAACTGCAAAAGATTTGATTCTTGGCGTTATTGCTAAATATGGTACAGATTTTGCAACGGGTTATGTTATTGAATATACCGGTGAAGCGATTCGTGGTCTTTCCATGGAAGAGCGCATGACGGTTTGTAACATGTCCATTGAAGGTGGAGCTAGAGCAGGTCTTATTGCACCTGACGAAACAACATTTAACTACCTGCGTGGTCGTGAATACGTTCCACAAGGTGCTGACTTTGACGCTGCAGTCGCAGAATGGTCTAGCCTTGTTACGGATGAAGGCGCAGTGTATGACTGGGTGCTGGAGTTTGACGCTGATTCCTTGATTCCGCAAGTAACCTGGGGAACTAGCCCGGGGATGGGGACAAGTATTACAGCATTAGTTCCGGATCCGCAAAGCTTCGAAACAGAAAATGAACGTAAAGCTGCTGAAAAAGCGCTTGAATATATGGATTTAACACCAGGTACGCCAATGACTGAACTGAAAGTTGATTATGTTTTCATCGGTTCTTGCACAAACGGACGAATTGAAGATCTTCGTGCTGCAGCTAAAATTGCACAAGGTTACACAGTAGATCCAAGCGTTACAGCTATCGTAGTCCCAGGTTCCGGACGCGTTAAAATTCAAGCTGAAAAAGAAGGATTGGACAAAATTTTTGAGGGTGCTGGCTTCGAATGGCGTGATGCGGGCTGCAGTATGTGTTTGGCTATGAACCCAGACGTGCTGCAACCAGGTCAACGTTGTGCATCGACATCCAACCGTAACTTCGAAGGTCGTCAAGGCCGCGGTGGACGTACGCATCTCGTGTCTCCAGCAATGGCTGTTGCAGCAGCAATCAAAGGTCATTTCTACGATGTTCGTGATTGGGAAATCAAAGAATACCAACAAGCTTAATTTGAGCTGATTAAGGCAATGCTTACGATGCTAGTTTTGCTTAAGCAAAACTTTAAGGAGAATGAAAACATGGAAGCTTTTAAACAACATACAGGCCTAGTCGGTCCTGTGGATCGCGTGAATGTAGATACAGATGCCATTATTCCTAAGCAATTTCTAAAAAGAATTGAGCGTTCCGGTTTCGGTCAATTCCTCTTCTTCGAATGGAGATGGGATGAGGCGGGCAACGTTATCGAGAACTTCCCATTAAACCAAGAACGTTATCAAGGAGCTTCCGTTCTGCTTTCCAGAGCGAACTTCGGCTGCGGATCTTCCCGTGAGCATGCACCTTGGGCGATTCAAGATTTCGGCTTCCGCGTTATTATCGCACCGTCTTATGCTGACATTTTCTACAACAACTGCTTCAAAAACAGCATTCTGCCAATCAAGCTATCGGAAGAGCAAGTGGATGATTTGTTCGCCCGTACAGCGAAGCATGAAGGCTACAAGCTGAATGTCGATCTTGAGAACAAGACACTCACAGATGAATACGGCTTAAAAATTCAGTTTGATTTGGATGAGCACCGTCGTCAGTTCCTGCTGCAAGGCTTGGATGACATCGGCCTGACACTTCAACATGAAGAGAAAATCACAGCCTATGAGCAAGCTCACCAAAAACGTTTGGCTTATAAATAAAAATGTGATCATAGAAAACGCAATCCAATGAGTTCTTACATGGATTGCGTCTTTTTTTGTTCTAGTTGCAAGAGCTCTGACCTAGCCAATGGCTAGGTTTTTTTATTCTTCTTTTTTTGCAACTTTTGGTAGTTTTCCGCGTCTAATAGATTACTAGATTGTCGATTGAACGGAGGTTTTGCTGTCGGGCATATGATTATTTTGATACAATGGACACGTTGCTGCTAGTTTTTAAAAGATAGATTTTAAGAGTTTGAAATTACAACCCCAATTCCGACATTACATAGAGGTGAATGATGAAATTTCCTGCATTTTGTTTAATGCTGCTAGTTAGCATGCTGCTTCTCCCTACTTATGCAATGGGAGCCGAATCCCCAAGTGTAATTAAGCTCTATATGAATGAAAAAAAACTGGAAGCTAACGAAGTTCAGCCCCGTATAGTTAGTGGCAATACGATTGTACCTGTAAGGATTATCGTTGAAGAAATTGGTGCCAAGGTGAGTTGGGATGAACCCACACGCAAGGTAACCATCGTCAAAGGCGATATGAACATTCAATTGGTCATCGACAGTAAAACGGCCCTGATTAAAGGCAAGAAGGAAAGTTTGGAAGTAGCGCCAATCATCGAAAAAGGCAACACGATGCTCCCACTTCGTTTCATTGGTCAACTTATGGGTATTGAATTTAAATGGGACTCTTTAACCTCTTCCGTTCATATGTTCAAAAAAGATGATTCGGATTCCAAACCTGTTACAGGACCCATCGATGTTGTAGATGGCAGCAATCCTGGCGAAGTAACACCTCCAAAACCGCCAGTACCGGATACAGGCACAGATCCAGGAACGAAAACACCCGATGCTAATGCCCACTTGTTGACTTCGATTGTGCTCTCTGAGAAGGAGTTAGCGGTAGCCGCGAAAGACGGCTCTTTAGTTCCGACTATGATGAAATTATCGAACCCGAATCGCATCGTATTTGATTTCCCGAACACATCTTTAGATCCTTCTCTCCAAAAATTGCTTGTAAATAATGCGGGGGAACTGCCCTCTAAGCATCCTTTGGTTGAGAAAGTGCGCTTTTCTAACTTTGCAGATAATCCGGCTACAGTGAGAATTATTTTGGATTTGAAAGGTTCAGCTGACTATCGCGTACAGCCTTCTAAGCTTACGAATCAATGGACAGCCGCGATTGTGGAACATCAGTTAACCGTGGTGATTGATGCAGGACACGGGGATAATGATCCCGGTGCATTGTCCATAACTGGCAAGCATGAGAAGGATTTTACACTCGCTACAGCGAAGAAGGTAGAGAAGCTTCTTGTTCAGGACAAGCGAGTTAACGTCCTTATGACTCGCTCTGACGATACGTTCATTCCACTGGATGGCCGGGTTTCTTTTGCGAACGACATTCAAACAGATCTTTTCCTATCGATTCACGGGAATAGCGCCAAAGCTACGGTATCGGGAACGGAAACGTATTATAACAGGCCGGAAAGCATAGCTTTTGCTAATACAATCCACAAAAATGTAGTTGCCGCTGCTGGATTTCCTGATCGCAAGGTACGTCAAGCTGATTTCAGGGTCATCACGAAAACGACAATGCCGGCTGTATTAGTCGAAGTGGGATATTTGTCCAATAAGAACGATGAATCCGCCATGTTCAAGGAAGCTTTCCAAGACAAAATAGCGGCGTCTATCGTTGCTGCCATCAAAGAATACCTGAACCTCAAATAAGAGACGAAAGCTTTAAACGTATGCTTTCGAAGTTCGTTTTGCTAGGCAAAACGCTAAGGAGTGAGTGAGATGACCAAAACAAGTCGCCTAATCCATGGGGTGCTTCTTGTAAGTGCCATCACGTTGTCTGTAACCGCCTGCGGTCAGAAAGGTCAACTCGTCGGCGGAGCAACACCGCAAGCTACAACCGAGGTGCCGACCCCTACAACGGTGGTACAAAGTCCTGCACCAACCCCAACAGCAACACCAGAACCTTTAAAACAAAAAAAGGTCAAAGCTTTTTACAGTGATCAGGACGAAATGAAACTTATAGAAAAAGAAGTGACAATCAGCTACAAACAGGACGCTGACGTGTATGAAGCCGCACTAAACGCACTCAAAAAGAGTGATGATCCTAAAGCAATTCCTTTATTTGATGATCTTACTTTCACAAGCACTTCGTTTGATAAAGCTAAGGGTGAATTGAAGCTTGATCTCAAATTTGGTCCCAAAACGCAATTAGGCGCTCCGGGTGAGGAATTGTTTTTACAAGCTTTGAAGAAAACCGTGTTTCAATTTCCAGAAGTGAAGGCTTTATATGTGCTGAAAAACGGCAAACAAGTGGATAGCTTAATGGGGCATCTAGAGCTTCCGTATCCAATTAAACGACCTAATTAAATGTAGTAGCAGAGGAGTCTTAATCAACGATGAATAACAAGAAATTAGCAAGTGCAATTGTTAGCTCTTTAATTATAACAAGCCTGGCGGGGACCCCAGTTTTGGCGGCAGAGTCAGTAAATACGACATCAACAAGTAATGTAAAGCTTTCTTTCCCTGACGTAAAATCGGACTATTGGGGTATTCGACATATATCCAAACTTGCTTTGGAAGGCATTATTGAAGGCTATGAGGATGGCGCTTATCGGGCAGAGAACTCGGTTTCACAGCAAGATGTCCTTATTATGGCTACTCGTATGATGGGCTTGCAAGGCGATGTAGATGCTATGACGTCAGCAACGGTGTTTCCTGATTTCATGCTGGTTGATAACTATGCGCGAAATTATGTAGCCATTGCTCTCCAGAAAGGCTTAATTTCCAACGAGGAAGAGAAAGTGAGAAGCCAAAGCGATAAGTCCAAAGATAAATGGGGCCAGCGGAAGGCAACGAGAGAATGGGTAGCTGAAGTGGTGATTCGCGCTATCGGGAAGGCGACCACTGCTCAAAGCTTATCGTCAACACAAACGGCTTTCAAAGATAATAATGACATCAGCACCACAACATTGGGATTTGTTAATGCAGCTGTTGCTTTAAAGGTTGTTGACGGCTTCGAAGATGGCACGTTCCAACCTAAAGGGGCAGTCACGCGTGCTCAAATGGCAGCTTTTTTAAGCCGCTCGCAAAAAGAGCTTGCAACATTGCCTTCACGTGCTGTGAAAGGGTACATGACAAGCTTAACGAGCGGCACGATTGGCCTTATGGACAAAGACGGGAATACGAGTACATATAAACTTTCGCCGAACACAGTGTTCTATGGAAATAAAAATGATACGGCAATAGGCGCGAAAACGCTGCAAGAAACGTTTGAAGTTTCGCTCGTTCAAGTGAATGGAACAGCTTACTATGTTGAAATTATTAGCGATGAGCTGCAGCTAGATATTCATGAAGGTAAATTATTGAAATTGAATATGAGCAGCCTCAAGGCGACATTGGATGACTTTGAGAGCTATGATTTAGCAGCGGATGTTGCTGTGACTGATACGGAAGGACGCGGTCTTAGCCTAGGTTCTATTGTGAATGGAAGCACGATTGAATTGCGTAAAAGCAAGATTGTCAAAACCGATAAATATACGTCGATCATAGTTAAACAGGTGCCCGTTAATAAAACAGCAGAAGGTGCGATTCAAACACTTAACAAAGATGCGATGCAAATTACGCTGCTAGACACCGTGTCAGGGCAGCCTGAAACGTACGGTTTCTCAAGTAATTTGATTGCGACTTTACCAGATAACAGCCTCGTAGATATCAATTCACTTCACGTTGGAGATTCGGTTGAGTATACGATCAAGAACAGTGAAATTGTGAAGATTGTTATTAAAAAGCAAGCAGATGTTGGTGTGAGTGTTGAGGGGACTTTGAAAGCACTTGGCGATGACAAAACATTTTTAACGATAACTAAGACAGCCGGCGGGGCATTAGCATCCTATGTTCTTAGCGATAACGTGCAAGTCAGAATCAATGGTTTAGCCACGGCTAGTATTTATGATATCGCTCCAGGAGATCAGCTTAAGCTGGATGTATTGAATAACAAAGTAACTTTAATTACTGTAACCAACCGTTCAATTGAGAACTTATACTTTGCCAAAATTATTTCATACGATCAAGCTTCGAAATTATTAACCGTTATAGATAATACAGGTAAACCGCATGCTTATATTTTAAAAGATACAGTTTCTATTTCATATGCTGGAGTGAAGCTTCCTTTTGCAAACTTTAGCAGTACATTTACGGCTGGTAAATATGTAGATCTACTTGTTTCAAAAGATAACGTCACTCAAATTCAAATGTCCTCCCAATTGGATGGCGCATTAACACAATTAAATTTACAAACGAATGATATAACATTGAAAACGGACAGCGGTCAAAGCTTGACGTTCAAGCTTAACTACGCTCCTCAGGTAGAGCTTGCGAATAAGCCTAACAGTACACTTTCCGATCTTAAAGTTGGGGATAATATTAGTCTTTTACTAAGCTTCGATCAGGGAATTGTCACGAAAATTGTAACGAGTAAAACGGCACTTTATAAAACAATTTTATCAAATGTAAACAGCAAGCAAATTACCGTGACGGATCAGTCGAACACTTCGTATGCCATTTCCCTAGAAGGTGTTCCAATCGTCAAAGCGGATCAAAGTGTAGGTTCAATTACAGATTTTGCTATCGATGACTATGTGAAGCTGACGTTCAAGGGTCTGGCTGTTGTAAAAGCAGAGCTGATTAGTCCTGTGCGCGGTAAAGTTACAGCTGTGAATGCGGCTAGCTCGAGCCTAACCGTTCAAGATTTCTCAGGTAAAAGTCAAGTGATTAACGCAGGCAGCAATTATGACGTTAAACTTAACGGCGGCGTAGCATGGAGTTTCACTTCCATCAAAGTAGGCGATCGTGTGCAAGTGATGAAAGACGCGAGTGACAAACTTCTTATTCAAGTTGCTGTAGGATCTAAGCGGGAAGTGGATAACTACAATAATGTCGTGAACCAATTTTACTTCAAAGCTACAAGCTCCGGAGAAAAAACGGCTTATAGTATTTTCCCAAGAGCCTATTTCCATAAAGGGACAGACGTTGTGTCGGCATCATCTTTTGCAGCAGGAGATCAAGTAACACTTTATGTGTTAGACGATAAAATTGTTGAGATTGAGAAATAAATTTGAACGAAAATGAAGTTCATCCGTCTGTATATTAGGAGCTTGACTTCTAAGGCAGGCGGTTTTTTTTCTAATTTCAAAAATAAATATGGCAATTTTTTAGAAAATGTTCGCATTTTGACGCTTTCAAGCATTGATTCTAACGCCACAATTCGCTACACTGGAGATTATTACGACCCTAAGGAAGTAAAGACATGACACAGAAGTTAGTAAGGCATATTTTGGATACAATCGGTGAGCTCTTTCCGGATGCACATTGCGAGCTGCGCCACAGTAATCCGTTTGAATTAACGATTGCTGTATTATTATCAGCTCAATGCACCGATGAAACCGTGAATAAGGTGACATTGGATTTATTTCAGAAATATAAGCGTCCTGAAGATTACTTGGCCGTTCCGCTTAGGGAACTGGAGCAAGACATTCGACGGATTGGTTTATTTCGAAATAAGGCAAGCAATATTCAAAAGCTGTGTCAATTGCTGCTGGACAAGTTTGAAGGCGAAATTCCAGAGAAGCACGAACACTTGGTCGAACTGCCCGGCGTAGGCCGTAAAACGGCAAATGTCGTCGTATCGAACGCTTTTGGGGTACCTGCTATTGCGGTAGACACTCATGTTGAGCGAGTCTCCAAAAGACTAGGATTAGTTGGCTGGGACGATTCAGTACTTGAAGTAGAAAAGAAGCTGATGAAGAAGGTTCCGCGTGAAGAGTGGACACAAACGCATCATCGCCTTATATTCTTCGGTAGATATCACTGCAAGGCTCAGAACCCGCAGTGCACGATATGTCCATTGTTGGACAATTGTCGTGAGGGTAAGAAACGTATGAAACCAAGTGCAACTAGGAAAACTATTACAAACAAATGATATGCAGACAAAGGATGGGATTTGAAATGAAATGCATCGCCGTATACACGAATAGCTTTGAACTGTTCTCCGATATTTATGAGCAAGTGATTAACACGCCTCTAGCCGATAATGAGGAAAAAGTCATTGAAGGTGTAACAGTCAGTGAATCCGGTGAAGTTCCTCAGAATTACATAGACAAGATGAAAACGAAATCCGAGGTCGTGGTTATGAAAGTAAAAGACTCCGACATTACGATTTTGCAGCATCGCGATGTCTTTGAGATTTTCTTGCCGGAAAAAGAAAAAGCAGTAATGTCCTAAAACCTAAATCTCCCTTTGGGAGATTTTTTTTCTGTTAGGTTTGGATAGAAGAACGGATCATAAGGAGCGGAATGGACGAATGACGCAAATGGTGGATATAAGCATCTCGGTCATGCCGGATGCGATCAGAAACATGCAGATTAATCTGCAAGCAAAAGGGGATTACGACAACGCAAGCAAGCTAGGTCAGCTGCTTGATAAAATAGACGCTGGACGGATGAATATAGCGTTCTGCGGTCATTTCTCAGCAGGGAAATCGACCCTGATTAATCAGCTTTGTGGGCACGCCTTGCTGCCGTCCAGCCCGATTCCAACAAGTGCAAATATCGTGAGTATTCGTAATGGGTCACCGGGTGCACATGTTACGCATCGTATGAAGGATGGCACAGTAAATAATCTGGGAAAACCAAAGACGATTGCACTGGAAGAATTAGAAGCGTATTGCGTCAATGGTACCGATATTGAAACGGTTGAGATTACGTATCCGATTCCATTTCTGGGCAGTCAAACGGCACTGCTTGATACTCCAGGGATTGATTCTACAGATGATGCTCATCATCAATCTACGGAGTCGGCTTTACATCTAGCCGATGTAGTTTTCTATGTTATGGATTACAACCATGTTCAATCCGAAGTCAATCTTGCATTTACGAAGAAGATGAAGGAGTGGGGAAAGCCGCTCTACTTGGTTGTAAATATGATTGATAAGCATAAAGAATGGGAGCTTCCTTTTGCACAGTATCAAGAGGGGACGAAGCAAGCGTTTCTAAGCTGGGGCATCGAGCCGGATGATTTGCTGTTTGTAACCATGAAGGAGCCGAACCATCCGCATAATGAGTATGCGAAGCTGCAATGGCTCCTAAGCCGTTTGATTGAGCGCGGTGATGAACTGCGAAGCTTCAGCATCGACGCATCCGCGCGTTATCTTGCAGCAGAGCACGGCAAGTGGTTGGCTGATCAGCATGAGCCGCAGAAGGCGGAGCTTATGGAGCAAATCAGCCAGGTAGGTGACGTGCAAGAGGTTCAGGCGCAAGCTGCTGCGAAGCAGGAAGAGCTTGCAGCGGTGAAGGGACGGCCGGAAGCGTTAACGGCGGCGCTCCGTAAGGAAGTTGGCATGATTATCGAGAATGCCAATATCACACCAGCCTTGACCAGGGATCAGGCTCATGCGTATTTGGAGAGCCGTAAGCCTGGGTTCAAGGTAGGCTTTTTCTCTAGAGCTGCGCAAACGGCTCTGGAGACGGAGAAACGCCTGGGAACGTTTCAGGCGGATTTGGCTGAGCAAGTAGAAGCACAGCTGGATTGGCATCTGAGGGATGCTTTGAAAAAGGCTGCTCAGGAGCAAGGGCAGCATGATCCTGCCCTTACCGCGCAAATCGAAGCGCTGAAGGTTGACGTAACGACACAGTGGCTTGGAGCGCAAGTGAATGCTGGCGCAACCTTCGGCGGCGAATATACGCTCAACTACATGAAGCAGGTATCATCTGATATTAAACAGCAGTACCGCAAACAGGCGTTTGCGGTGATTGATCTGCTCGCGGCTGCAGTCCGCGAGGGGGGTGCGCAAGCGGCTGACGCGCTTGCGGCAGAACTCGAAGCGCTGGGCGTGCGCCTCAGCGCTTGCCGGGAACTGCAGCGCCTCGAGGAAGCCGAGGCGGAGGCAGAGGCTCAGATGCTTCGCATGGCCATCTGGCCTAGACCGCCTGCGCCGGCGCTGCCGGCTGCGCAGCAGTACACGGCCATGGAGGAGACGGCAGCCGCCCCGCTAAGCGGGGGGCTTCACGTGACCTCCATGGGCACGATCCTGCAGGCCGCTGCCACGGCATCGGCGGCCGCAGGCACTACCGCTGCCCCTGTGGAGGCAGCGTCATCAGCGCCTACCGCGTTCACCTCGGGTGAACACGGTAAGCGCATGGAGCGCAAGGCCGCCGATTTGCAGGCGGCCTCAAGCCTCATCGAGGGCCTGCCGTCGATGAGGTCGATCGCGCGCTCCATGCGCGAGAAATCGGAACGTCTGCGGCAGCGGACGTTCACGATCGCCCTGTTCGGCGCCTTCAGCGCCGGCAAATCCTCTTTCGCCAATGCGTTGATTGGGGAAAGAGTGCTGCCGGTTTCGCCGAACCCAACGACGGCGGCGATCAACAAGATCATGCCGCCGCAGGAAGGTTGGCCGCATGGCACAGCCAAGGTCAAAATGAAGAAGACGGACGCGATTATGCAGGACGTTCTCTATTCTTTGGACATACTCGGCGTGCAGGCGACAGACATGACATCAGCACTCAAACGCATAAGCGCCCTTTCTCCAGCGGACGTTACGGCCAAAGGGAAGCCGCACTATTCTTTCCTGAAGGCAGTGGAGAAGGGTTGGGCACTAGCCCATGATCATTTAGGGACAGAACTGAAAATAACAAAAGATGAGTTCCCAAGCTATGTTGCAGACGAATCTAAGTCCTGTTTTGTTGAATTTATCGAATTATATTATTCCAATCCATTGACTGAACAAGGTATTATATTCGTTGATACGCCAGGGGCAGATTCCATAAATGCTCGTCATACCGGGGTAGCTTTTAACTATATTAAAAATGCGGATGCTATTCTTTTCGTTACTTATTACAATCACGCCTTCTCGCAAGCAGATCGCGAATTTCTTTTGCAGCTCGGACGTGTGAAGGACAGCTTTGAGATGGATAAAATGTTTTTCATCGTCAATGCGGCTGACCTTGCCGCTAGCTCGGAAGAATTAAATGGCGTAATTAAACATGTGGAAACGAATTTGCTGCAGCATGGCATCCGGAATCCGCGTATTTATCCAATATCCAGTTATTTGGCCGCAGAAGGTAAAATAACAGGAAACGAAGCGTTGGTTACCCAATCTGGCATTCAGCCATTTGAGCAAGAGTTCGTGAAGTTTACGTTCAATGAGCTTAGTGATGTCGCTATCCATGCAGCTAATTTAGAGCTTAATCGCGCGATTGCTACTATGCAGCAATGGCTGGAGCGTGCGCAGTCCGGGGAGGAAGAACGGAAGCTTCAGTTAACCAAGCTAGGACAAGCGGAGAATGCCGGAACAGAGCTTCTTGAAAGTACTCTTTATGAAGCGGAGCTCAAAGAATTAAAGAAAGAAATTCAGGAGCTTCTGTATTACGTCAAACAGCGCACGATGTACCGCTTCGGTGAATTATACAATTATGCGTTTAATCCTTCGACCTTCAGGGATGATGCCAGAGATCCGAAGCAAGCTCTACAATCTGCATGGAGTGAGCTGCTGCGAATGATTGGCTACGATTTATCCCAAGAGGTATTAGCCACAACGCTTCGGGTTGAAAATCGCATGAATCTGATTAGCAAGAGCCGTGTAAAGCGCTGGGAAGAGCAGCTTGGTGAGTTGATGGAAGGATTCGAAAGTGGAACGTATGAATCAAATAAGTTCGTGACACCTGAAATTACGTCTAAACTAGATGTTCCAGATGTAACCTTGAAGTTGCTCCAAAGTCATTTCAAAAATGCGAAGCAATTTTTCGAAGGCGATGGCAAAAGCAAGCTCAGAGCAGATTTGGAAAATCGGATGAACACACCAGTTGCCGAATTTATCGAGCAGCAAACCATGGAGCTTGAACAAGCTTATGCGAATCAGTTGGAAAATTGGCTTGCAACTCAGAAAAATCTGATGCTGCAACAACTGAATGAGCATGCAGAAGGGCTTCGCGATGCGCTCGAAATGAAGATTGATTTGAACGAACTTATATCCAAACAGCATCAATTAAAGGCTTTTGTTTAATGATTAAACAAAAGGGTTGGTCGGGTTCTATTGAACTTGGCCAACCCTTTATTACGTATTGCCATGTAAGGGCTTACATCGATGGTTATCTGGATGATTTTAAAGAATAGGGGGGATTCCTGCAAGATTTTGTGAAGTTATGGGCATTTAAGCGTTTAAATCCTCGTATCCTCTGATTGCTCGCTAATAGGGATGGTGTTAAGATTCATTAGGTAATAAAACGCTTTCTAAGCTTTTCCAATTTATCCTTCTTGAGGAGGGGGCCCCAAAGTGGAAGTGTTCAGGCAACTGAAGCCGTATTTTTGGCCAGAGAAAAAATTATTTTTTGGAGCAATTGCATGTTTAGCGGTGGCAACCGCGCTCGGTCTCGTTTATCCGAATTTACTACGGTATTTAATCGACGAGGTGATCACGAAGAAACAATTTGAGCTCGTTCCCAGACTTGCGCTTGTAGTCGTACTAGTCGTTTCAATGAAGGGGATGTTTCAATTTCTTCATGGCTTATGCGGAGGCCGTTTAGGTAACCGCGTCGCGTATCATTTGCGTAATGCGCTGTACAACAAGCTCCAGTACTTATCCTTTCAATATTATGATCAGGCAAGAACAGGGGACTTAATGTCAAGATTGACTGCTGATTTGGAGGCCATTCGACAGTTTATCGGCTTTGGCTTCGCTCAGCTCCTAAACGTGATGTTGATGCTGGTTTTCGGTATGGGAATGATGTTTTCGATTAACTGGAAATTGGCTTTACTTACGATGATTACAATGCCTTTTCTGGCGTTTACTGCCATTCGTTTTGAAGGCAAAATTCATCCGGCTTTTCGAATGGTACGTCAATCCCTCAGTACGATGACTACTGCGGTACAAGAAAATATTACTGGGGTTCGAACGGTGAAATCGTTTGCGCGTGAACCTCATGAGGTAACGAAGTTTTCAGCACGCAATGAGGATTATAAAGCCATGAATATCGAGACCTCAGGGATCTGGGCGAAGTATTTTCCAATCATGGAGATATTGGCGAATTTAAGTGTCGTCACTTTGCTCGGAGTTGGCGGATACATGGTGATCGAGAATACCATTACATTAGGTGAACTCGTCGCTTGCTTCAGTCTTATCTGGTACATCATTGGACCGATGTGGGGTTTGGGCTTTCATATTAATAACTTCACACAAACCAAAGCTTCGGGTGAGAAAATTTTGGAAGTTTTGAATCATTACATGCATGTGAAAGATCAAGAAGGTGCGATTGCTTTGAAGAGTGAACATGTAAAAGGTCATGTACGTTTTGATCATGTCACATTTTCATATCCGGAAAAACAACCTGCACTCTATGATTTCTCAGTTGATGCTCCACCTGGTTCTGTTATAGGTCTTTTAGGCAGCACAGGCTCGGGTAAAACAACAGTCATTTCCTTGCTAATGAGGGCTTATAACGTTAAAGAAGGCAAGGTTATGTTAGATGGTCAAGATATTCGATCTTTGCAAGTAGAAAGCTATCGCAATCAGATCGCTACAGTTTTCCAAGAAACATTCTTGTTTTCCTCTTCAATCCGAAACAATATCTCTTATGGACGTAAAGATGTGACGATGGATGACATTATTCGGGCAGCTAAGTTGTCCAAAGCGCATGATTTCATTATGGAGCTTCCGGAAGGTTACGACACGGTTGTTGGTGAACGCGGATTAGGCTTGTCCGGAGGTCAAAAGCAGCGGATTGCCATCGCTCGGGCGCTGATCAAAGATCCTAAAATTCTCGTTCTGGACGACGCAACTAGTGCGGTTGATATGGAAACGGAACATGAGATTCAAGCAGGCTTCGGCGAGGTTATGAAAGGGCGTACAACATTCATCATTGCTCACCGGATATCTTCCTTGAAGCATGCTGATGAAATTATTGTTCTGGATAAAGGACGGATTGTGCAAAGAGGCACACATCAGGATCTGCTGCAGCAGGACGGACTTTACCGTCAAACCTATGACATTCAGTATGCGGATGGGCCTCAGAGAACGGCTGCAAGCAGCCAGGCTGCGGCAACAAAGGATTCGGGTTTGGATTTGGATTTAGAAGCATTAAACCATTCTCCATCGCAAGAAAGAAGGTTAGCACATTGAGTACTAATTCGACGCAAGCCGAGGCATCTGCCAAAAGAGAAGATTCCCAAGCGGGGCAACGATTCGTATATCAAGATGATGAACTGATTGAAAAGCCCTTTGATTGGGGTCAGTTGAAACGTTTATTTAGTTATATGAAGCCTTATAAGAAACAAATGCTGCCTATCATCATTATCATGATGTTGGTAGGAGCAATCACCAAGCTTACCATTCCACTGCTCATTCGTGAAGCTATTGATAATTCCATCATTCCTAAGGATAAGAATCTGCTTTTCCTAATCGTTGGGATCATGCTTACGGTATATGTCATTCAATGGCTAGCCAATACATTCCGTATTAAATATACGAATATGATTGGTCAGCGGGTCATCTACGATCTGCGTCATGATTTATTCAGTCATATTCAAAAGCTGTCATTTCGTTTCTTCGATACACGTCCGGCAGGCTCTGTGCTCGTTCGAGTTACAAACTATGTGAATTCTTTGCAAGATTTGTTTACGAACGGTGTTGTTAACTTATTAATTGATGTTGTGCAGCTCTGCGGCATTATTATTATTTTGTTGACGTTTAATTTCAAATTAGGCGCGTCGATTATCGTGACGGTTCCGATTATGTTCCTCATATCGACTCAGCTTCGGAAAAAGATTCGTCGTGCTTGGCAGGACGTGACGATGAAGCAATCCCGTCTGAATGCTCATTTAAATGAATGTATACAAGGCATCAAAGTTACACAAGCCTATACGCAAGAAAAGGAAAATATTCAATTCTTCACCAAAATGAATATGGTCAATCGGTTGTCTTGGAACCGAGCTTCTATGCTCAATCAATCGTTTGGTCCACTCATTGAAATTACGGGAGCCGTTGGCTATTGCATTCTGTTCTGGCTAGGTGCTCATTTAATTCAAACGGAAGAAATATCGGTCGGTTTATTAGTAGCATTCGCTACTTACATAGGCTATTTCTGGGAACCTATTACGCGTTTAGGACAAATGTATTCCCAACTGCTCATTGCAATGGCTTCAGCGGAGCGGATCTTCGAGTTTATTGATGAGGAACCAACTGTGGCTGAAATCGAAGGCGCTAAAGATTTATCAAGTATCCAAGGGAATGTGAAGTTTGAGAATCTCGTATTTGAGTATGAGCCTGGCAGACCTGCACTCAAGGGCATTAATTTAGATGTACAGGCTGGGCAATCCATAGCGTTAGTTGGCCATACAGGTTCGGGTAAAAGTACGATTATGAATTTATTATGCCGCTTCTATGACCCAAATGAAGGCAAAATACTTATCGATGGCCAGGATATTCGTCATGTAACCATACGAAGCTTGCGTTCTCAGATCGGAGTCGTGCTTCAAGATACGTTTATTTTCTCTGGTACGATTCGGGATAATATCCGATTCGGTCGGCTAGATGCTACAAATGAAGAGATTGAGCTTGTAGCCAAGGCTGTTCATGCGCACGATTTTATCATGAGTTTGCCTGCTGGCTATGATACAGAGGTTCAAGAGCGCGGTAACGTACTCTCGATGGGGCAGCGTCAGTTGTTATCCTTTGCCAGGGCACTGCTTGCGAACCCGCGTGTTCTTATCTTGGATGAAGCAACGGCTAGTATTGATACGGATACTGAGCTCAAAATTCAGGAAGCTCTCAAAACGCTGCTTGCCGGTCGAACCTCCTTCATCGTCGCACACAGACTTTCTACGATTCGGAATGCTGATAAAATCGTAGTGCTCGATCATGGGCGAATGATGGAGATCGGTAATCATGAGGAACTCATGAAAGAACAAAAGATTTACTTTGGACTAATTCAAGCTCAATACAAATTTTTGCAGGATGCGGTTTAAGGTTCTGAGATAAAGCTGTTTAACTGCTGCGGCGGTTAAATGGCTTTTTTCGGTGAATAGAGGAAGTTTAGAGCATGGAAGTGAGTTGATTGGGTTGATGGGAAATAGCTTCTCAGCCTACATTTTCCGCAATGATTTTCCTTGCAATAGGATCGGAAACCGAGCCTATTGTAAGCATCGACAAATGAGAGCTCGGTTTACGAGCTTATCTCATAAGATAAGAATTTATATGTTTTGGGTGACAGAAGGCAACCCTTTAATACAGGTGGGATAAGGCCTGATATCCGTGCTGCGTGTGGCTTGTAACGATGATTTACATCGTTGCAGATGAAAAAAGCGCTGACATCCGTGCTGCGTGCAACTTGCAACGATGTTTTACATTGTTGCATATGAAAACAGTGCTGGCTCCCGCGTTGCGTGGAACTTGCAACGATGTTTTACATCGTTGCAAATGCCTCAGCCGTGGCTGTCTCGCGCGGTAACGATGATTTTCAGCGTTCAGATGAAAAAAGCGCTGACATCCGCGTTGCGTGCAGCTTGTAACGATGTTTTACATCGTTGCAGATGTCTCAGCCGTGGCAGTCTCGCGCTGTAACGATGATTTTCAGCGTTGCAGGTGAAAACAGTGCTGGCTCCCGCGCTGCGTGGAACTTGCAACGATGTTTTACATCGTTGCAGATGTCTCAGCCGTGGCAGTCTCGCGCTGTAACGATGATCTTCAGCGTTGCAGATGAAAAAAGCGCTGACACCCGCGCTGCGTGGAACTTGTAACGATGTTTTACATCGTTGCAGATGTCTCAGCCGTGGCTGTCTCGCGCTGTAACGATGATTTACATCGTTGCAGATGAAAACAGCGCTGACATCCGCGCTGAGTGCAACTTGCAAAGATGTTTTACATCGTTGCAGATGAAAACAGCGCTGACATCCGCGCTGAGTGCAACTTGCAAAGATGTTTTACATCGTTGCAGATGTCTCAGCCGTGGCTGTCTCGCGCTGTAACGATGATTTTCAGCGTTGCAGGTGAAAACAGTGCTGGCTCCCGCGCTGCGTGGAACTTGTAACGATGTTTTACAATGTTTTACATCGTTGCAGATGTCTCAGCCGTGGCAGTCTCACGCTGTAACGATGATTTTCAACGTTGCAGATGAAAAAAACGCTGACATCCGCGCTGCGTGCAACTTGCAACGATGTTTTACATTGTTGCAGATGTCTCAGCCGTGAGTGTCTTGCTCTGTAACGATGATTTACATCGTTGCAGATGTTCAAGTAGCTAGGAGGGGCTGTTAAACGAAGGACGTGGCTATGGCCAGGGTTTTCTCAATATCATCACCAAGCGAAAGCTCGGAAAACGGTTTTCTGTCTACCATATACCAGCCTACTCCACGATTTCAAAGTAAAATAGGCCATCACAGCAGCCTATACGCTGTTGAACTACCAAGAGACATCCTAAACAATCGTCTCAGGCTGCTGCCGCCTTCCCAAAGACGCATTTTTGTTAAAATAGAGCCAGCTTCTTTGAAAGCAGCATATTTTTTCAAAATAAATGAAACGGGTAACTCACGATCCCTTGTGGGCCCGATCCGTATTGTAATGTTTGCAAATTTATTCAAGAAGCTATACTCTTAGAGTGAATTATGCCAATTATTCGCAGGAGGGGACTTCCTTGAGATCATCTCGTTTTATGTGGGGCGCAATTGGCCTTACAGCTTCGATATCTACGATAGTTTTCGCAGTAGGCTTTGCTTACGCGGCGAATCAAATATGGTTTCCCAAAGCAACCGGAGACCTCAATCTTGTAACGACTTCGCCTAAGAAAGAAACAATGATTGAGAGTAAAAGTAAGCTTCAGATTGTTGCACTTGGAGATTCATTAACTGCAGGAACAGGTGATAACACTGGCAAAGGATACGTTGGACGTGTCCGGGAAAAGCTGGAGAAGGAAAGCGGTAAGCCAGTATTCGTGCTTAATAATCTGGCGATTCCAGGCTATAAGAGTGACCAACTTCTCTCAGATCTAGCGCTGAAAAAGACGCAGGATGCACTCGCTCAGGCGGATATCATTTTACTCACGATTGGTGGCAATGACATTTTTGCTGGTGGGGAAGGGCTTTTTAAAGGAGAAAATCAGACGGAGTTTAACCCAGAGGGTGCGCTGAAACGCGTAGAACCTGCGCTGGCCAAAATGGATAAGGTCATTCAAGCAATTAATAAGGCCAATCCGAATGCAACTGTGTTGTATGTTGGCTTATATCATCCTTTTCTTGATTTAGATCCCAAAAAAGAAGGTTCGCTTATTGTACAGCGTTGGAATAACCGTGTCTTTGAAATGATGAATCGTTATCCTCATATGGCCATTGTCCCAACCTATGATTTGTTTGAACAAAATTTGATCAAATATTTGTCCTCAGCCGATCATTTTCATCCAAACGGGGACGGCTATGAACGCATTGCCGATCGGATTGTTCAAATTCTAAAGTAGGGGAGGCCAAGCAGATGGCAGTAGCAGCAGTACCAACGACGGTTTTATCTGTGAAAAATTTAAAAAAACGAATTAAAAATAAAGAGATTATTAAAGGGATTTCTTTTGATGTATACGCAGGTGAAATCTTCGGTTTCTTAGGACCCAATGGGTCAGGCAAAACAACGACGATTCGTATGCTCGTTGATTTAATACGTCCGACTGAAGGGTCTATTCAGATTTGTGGGCACGATGTTCACAAGGAGCATAATCAAGCGATGCGCCATGTCGGTTGTATCGTCGAGAATCCCGAGCTATATTCTTATTTGACAGGTTGGGAAAATCTTGAGCATTTTGCAAGAATGCTACCGAATGTCGACGATAAACGAATCCAAGAGGTCGTTGAGATCGTCTCCATGGATCAACGTATTCACGATAAGGTTCGTACTTATTCCCTTGGTATGCGTCAACGACTCGGTATTGCTCAGGCACTGCTTGGACGGCCTAGTTTGTTGATATTGGACGAGCCTACGAATGGTCTTGATCCACAGGGAATTAAGGAAATGAGGGAGTTCATTCAGCGTTTGGCCGCGGGTGGACTAAGCTTATTCGTGTCCAGTCACTTGCTTAGCGAGATTCAACAGATGTGCCATCGTGTAGCCATCATTAGTCATGGTGAAGTCATTCAAGTGGGTGCTGTCGATGATTTGGTCGCTCAAGGCGGCAAAGTGGTGTGGTCCGTGTCTCCGGCCGACAAGGCCGAGGGGCTTTTAGAGGCGTCGCCGCTTGTGCACGCCATTGAGGAAATTTCTCAAGAAAGTCCAATCGGCTTGCCCTTGGCGGTGAAACAAATCGTTACTCAAATGGACAAGGAAAACGTCCCGCAGGTAAGTCAGCATTTGATGGAAGCAGGAATTAGCCTGTTTGCTGTAGAAATCAAAAATCCAACACTGGAAGATTTGTTCTTGAGCCTAACCGAAGGTGAAAGAATTGAGTAGGGGAAGGTGAAAGAATTGCTTAGTTTATATGCCCTTGTCAAGAATGAATGTATTAAAATGATTAAGAAAAAGCGCTTTTATGTTATCCTACTTATACTTCTTGCATTAATCCCTATGTTCACTTATGCTCAAATGCGAGTTGCCCAAAATACACAAAAGCAGTTTGGTACAACGGATTGGAAGGCGGACCAACGGCAGAAAATTGCCGACTGGGAAAAGCGTTTAAGCTCGGCTCGAACGCCGGATGAGTGGAAACAACAGCTTAGAGTGCAAATTCAAATCGCTAACTATTATCTTGAAAAGGATGTAGATCCGAGTACACCGAATGCGGTTACTTTTACACGCGAGTTTGTGAAAAATGCGGTCGGTTTATTCATACCGCTCATTATCATGGTCATTTCCGCTGACATCGTATCATCTGAGCATTCTACGGGGACTATTAAATTATTGTTGACAAGACCGGTCCGGCGATGGAAAATCCTATTGAGTAAATTAATTACGGTTGTCTTCTTTACTTCGCTAACCGTATTGTCCACTGGTGTCTTATGTTATTTGATTTCTGGTGTTGTTTTCGGCTATAACGGATGGACGATGCCTGTATTTACAGGTATTCAGCTGACAGGTACGGAAGTGGATTTCAGTCTAGTACGTGCAGTTGATCAATGGTTCTTTCTTATCATGGAGTTTGGATTGGTTTGGTTCTCAGCATTAGTTGTTGCACTCATGTCACTAATGCTATCCGTTCTCATCCGTTCCACTGCAGCAGGTATGGGGGTCATGCTTGCCGTATTAATATCAGGGACCATTCTTTCGAACATGGTATCTTCATGGGAAACTGCGAAATATTTGTTTATGGTCAATTTAGACTTAACTAAGTATTTAACAGGTGGCCTTCCGCCAATAAAAGGGATGGACTTGACCTTCTCTCTAAGTGTTTTAAGTGTGTGGGCGATTGCTTCACTCATTGTTTCCTTTACGGTATTTTCACGAAAAGATGTTTTGAATTAACGGTTATATTAGATAAAGGAGGGCTTCAATGTCCGAGCAGCTAGAATTTGCGAAAGGAATAGCCCCAACATCGAATTATGAGGCTGATGATATACAAGTCCTGGAGGGTCTTGTAGCGGTTCGTAAAAGACCAGGGATGTATATTGGTAGTACAAGTGCATCAGGACTACATCACCTGATCTGGGAGATCGTGGACAACGCAGTTGACGAGCATCTTGCCAAACATTGTTCCAAGATTAATGTGACGATACATAAAGATCAGTCCATTACGGTTCAGGATAATGGCAGGGGGATTCCAACCGGTATGCATAAGACCGGTGTACCAACTCCACAAGTTGTATTTACAATTTTGCATGCCGGCGGCAAATTTGGCGGATCAGGCTATAAGAAGTCTGGCGGACTCCATGGTGTTGGCGCATCGGTAACGAATGCTTTATCCGAATGGCTGGAAGTAGAAATTTACCGAGATGGCAAGGTGCATAAAATGCGCTTTGAATATTGGGTCGACGATGCAGGAATCGAGCATGTTGGTGAACCCGTTACTGGACTTGAAGTAGTAGGGAATACCAATCGCACAGGAACGAAAGTAACCTTCAAGCCCGACAAACGCGTATTTCAAGGCGGTACAACTATAAACTACGATACCTTAGCTGAACGTCTGCAAGAAATTGCTTTCCTCAACTCTGGACTTCTCGTAAACTTGAAAGACGAACGTTCGGATAAGCTAGACACTTTTCAATATGAGGGTGGCGCAAGTCAATTTGTTGAATTCCTCAATGAGGAGAAAACAGTTCTTCATCCTGTGATTCACTTTGCTTCAGAAAAGGATGAAATCGAAGTAGAAGTGGCCTTGCAGTACAATGATGGCTATACGGAGACGATTGCTTCCTTCGTAAACTCAATCCCTACCCGCGGCGGCGGTACCCATGAGACCGGGTTTAAGACAGCTTATACACGCGTCATGAATGAATATGCCCGTAAGGGGGGCATTATCAAAGAAAAAGAAAAAAATCTTGATGGCACCGACCTTCGGGAAGGTATGATGGTTGTTATCAATATCAAGATGGGCGATGTTGAATTCGTTGGTCAAACGAAAGATCAGCTTGGAAGCGCAAATGCAAGAAGTGCAGTAGATGCAGTTGTTTCTGATAAAATGACTGTTTTCTTGGAGGAAAATCCGCAAATCGCGCAAATGATGCTGAAGAAGGCTGTACAAGCTTCCAAAGCACGGGAAGCGGCTCGTAAAGCGCGGGAAGAAATTCGCAGCGGTAAAAAAGGAAAGAGTGAGAGCTCGAACCTGAATGGTAAGCTAACCCCTGCACAATCGAAGGATTTGCAGCGCAATGAGTTGTTCATTGTCGAAGGAGATTCCGCCGGTGGCTCAGCCAAACAAGGACGTGATTCTAAACACCAGGCGATTTTACCGCTCAAAGGAAAACCGATGAATCCCGAGAAATCCAAGCTTCTCGATATTATGAAAAATGATGAATACAAAGCGATCATCGCCGCCATTGGAGCTGGAGTTGGCTCTGAATTCGAAGCAGAAGAGATGAATTACGGCAAAATTATTATTATGACAGATGCAGACACGGACGGTGCGCACATTCAGGTTTTGCTTTTGACCTTCTTTTACCGCTATATGAAGCCATTGATCGATCAGGGTAAAGTGTACATCGCACAGCCTCCGCTTTATAAAGTGACAAGAAAAGGCAAGAATGGCGGATACAAGTACGCTTGGACGGACGATCAACTACAGGTTGTTGTCAAAGAACTTGGTAAGAATACCGAGCTGCAGCGCTATAAAGGTCTTGGTGAGATGAATCCAGAGCAGTTGTGGGAAACGACGATGAATCCGGAAAGTCGTACCTTGCTGCAAGTACAAATTGAAGATCCAGCAAAAGCGGAACGACGAGTAACAACATTAATGGGCGATAAGGTAGATCCACGCAAGCGGTGGATTATCGAGAACGTCGATTTTACCGAATATGTAGAGTAGACCAAAAAGAGTGGTGAATGAAAGATGAGCATATTAGAAGAGTTTTTACCTGCCTATCTGGAGGAGATCGTTGGCGATCGTTTCGGGCGTTATTCTAAATATATTATTCAGGATCGCGCGATTCCAGATGTAAGAGATGGTTTAAAACCTGTACAACGACGTGTATTGTACGCGATGTACGACTCTGGCAATACCCCTGATAAGCCTTATCGTAAATCGGCCAAAACCGTCGGTGATGTCATGGGGAATTACCATCCGCATGGAGATGCTTCCATCTATGATGGTATGGTTCGTATGGCACAGCCGTGGAAGATGGGCCACACGCTCGTGGATGGCCATGGAAACTGGGGATCCATGGATGATGATCCGCCGGCAGCTATGCGTTACACAGAGGCGAGACTTTCTGAGATTGCGATGGAACTACTGCGTGATATCGAGAAACGTACGGTCATGTTCAAGGATAATTTCGATAATTCCACGAAGGAGCCCGTCGTGCTTCCAGCGCGGTATCCGAACTTATTGGTAAATGGTGTTACCGGGATTTCGGCTGGGTTCGCAACGGAAATTCCACCGCATAATTTACGTGAAATTATTGATGCTTGCACAGCCATGATCGACAAGCCTGAGATCAGCGTCGAAGAATTGATGACGATCGTTAAAGGACCCGATTTTCCTACTTCAGGCATTATCATGGGTGAGGAAGGCATTCGCGAAGCTTATCGCACGGGAAAAGGCCGTATTTACATACGTTCCAAAACAGCGATAGAAGATATGCGCGGCGGCAGACAACAAATTGTCATCACGGAAATCCCTTATCAAGTAGTCAAATCTCGTCTGGTTACGGCCATGGAGAACATTCGGCTTGAAAAGAAAATAGAAGGAATTGCCGAAGTACGCGATGAAAGCGGTCGTAATGGGTTGCGGATTGTTGTGGAGCTTAAGAAGGAAGCTGATGCCCAGGGTATTTTAGCTTACTTACTGAAGAAGACTGACTTGCAAGTGACCTATAATTTCAATATGGTTGCGATTGTGAATAAAGCGCCTCGTCAATTGGGTATTCGTGAAATTCTTGAAGCTTATATTGGGCATCAGAAGGAAGTTGTTACATTCCGCTCCCAATACGAGCTTGAGAAAGCCGAAGACCGTGCACATGTATTAGAGGGACTTGTTAAAGCTCTTAACATCTTGGATGAAGTTATCGCAACGATTAAAGCTTCCAAGAATCGGCAAGATGCGCAAAACAACCTTGTTGAGAAGTTTGGATTCTCGGAGCGACAAGCAGATGCTATTCTTGTTTTGCAATTATACCGATTAACGAATTTAGAAATCACAACGCTTGAAAAAGAGTTGAAAGATGTAGAGAAAACAATTGCCTACTTACGTGGTATTCTTGGCAGCTTGAAGAAGCTGTTAGGCGTAATTAAAGATGAAATGGGCGAAATCCGAAAGAAGTATGGCATCGACCGCCGCTCGGATATTCAAGGCGAAGTGGAAGAGTTGAAGGTTAATCTCGAGGTACTCGTCAACGCGGAAGACGTCCTTGTTACGTTGTCCAATGAAGGTTACCTGAAACGGACGAGCAAGCTTTCGTTCACACGTTCAGGCGGAGAACTCGAGAACACAGGACTCAAGGAAGGCGATTACTTGCGCTTCCTGCTCGACGTGAACACGATCGAAAGCTTGTTGATCTTCACGAAGAAAGGTCAATATTACTTACTGCCTGTCCATCAAGTTCCTGAGTATAAGTGGAAAGAGAACGGCACTGCGATTGTAAATGTCATTCCTATTGCCAAGGAAGATCGTATAGTAAACGTTATTCCAGTGAAGGGCTTTGAGGATCCGACCAAGTCGCTTGTGTTCGTCACACGCAAAGGACAAGTGAAGCGTACAGAGCTGAAAGAATATATGACGAACCGCTCAAACGGAATCGTTGCTTGTAAGCTAGGTGACAGTGATGAAGTCCTTCGCGTACACCTAAGTGACAATACGAAAGAAATATTGCTTGTCACGAAGCAGGGCATGAGTATCCGTTTCCGTGAGGAGGAAGTGAACCCGATGGGCCGTGCGGCCGCGGGTGTGCGCGGCATCCAGCTCAAGGAAGACGATGAGGTCGTCTCGGCCGAGTGGATTTATGGGGATGAGGGAGAAGTGTTGGTCATCTCGGACCTCGGGTATGCGAAGCGTTCCCTAGTTGTGGACTATCCCATCCAAGGACGCGGCGGAAAGGGCATACTTACCTTTGAATTTAAAGAAGGCAAGCGTGTGAGACCTAATGGTTCAGCGTTAATACGCACATTTATCGTGAAAATGGATTATCTCATTACGGCTGTCATGAGTAATGGGGAGAAGCTGCGTTTCTCAACAGAGACAGCACCTCTGGAGGATCGAAAAGCACAAGGTAAACAACTTATACCTGTTTCCAAAACAGATGCGATCGTTGAGATCTTGAGATTCCCTCAATCATAGCTGACTGTAGGTGGATCCAGCTTCTCAATGAGCATAAAAGCTAACTCCAATAGGACCCACAGGGGCATCGGTTCGTCTAATCGATCCAGCCACTGTGGGTCTTTCATTATGCCAGCCTCTAGTGCCTTTTTACCAAGCTCTATTTTCCAAGCTTCCACCTTAAACCACTCCTTTGAGTTTTCTTCAGAAATTATCATCGTAAAAATAAGACCTTTGAGATCGTCGAAGTTGCAGAAAGTGCAACAATTACTGCCTAGATCCGGCCTCTTACCCATCGGTGTTGCACAATGTACAACAATTGAGCTCGATATAGGCGATTTTGCAACAAATGTGCTCAAAATGTTGTACGAAATGCAACTTCAAGTTGAAAAATGGCCTTTTGGCGTTTGAATTGTTGTAGAACATACAACATTGGTAATTACTATAGCCTATCTAGCTGAATGACCATCGCATTTTAGAGTTATGAATGCCAGTCTGGTTGTGTGGAGGCATAATGAATCAATCGACAGTCTGTGATGTACAATAATTTGGTCCTATACAAGCCATTTCGCAACAAAAATAGCCCATCGATCTTCACGAGGATGCTGAAAGACTATAAAATTGATTTTTGAGTTATGCCTACCAGTTGTGCGAAGGAATCGATAGTCCCCTTTTAGTGATAATTACTAAGCATAGAAACTGTTTTCATTCGTAAAATCTGTACATACCTGCGATCACAGTATATGTAAGTAGTGGGCGAGGTGTTAAAAGAAGTCGAGAAGCATGGCCAATTTCTTGTTAAACGGACAAAGTAATGGAGGGATCGACAGCAAGCCACAGCATGTCTCAAACGGTGCAGCTTTTGTCTGAAAATATTAATGGCATTAACCTTTAAACCAAAGAAAAGGCGTGCTATACTTGCCTTAGGAGATGTTGGAAGCGAGTTGATGAGGTTGTATTCCGATGAATTTGGGAAGCTATGGTTGAAATTGTCTAAGGAATTGAAAAACCAGATGGAGGTAGGATTAGCTCCTACTATTACAGAAGGACAGCTTAACGTGTTGGAGCTGCTTATGACGAATGAACGGATGAAGCCTTCTGATTTAATCGAATATTTATCCACAACGCCTGCAGCTGTGACAACATTGTTAGATCGGATGGAGAAAAGTGAATTGATCGCAAGGGAGCGGGATGAGAAGGACCGCCGTATCGTTTGGGTCAACGTCACGGAAAAAGGAAAGGCGGAATGCGAGAGAGGTATGAGAATCCGGGAACAACTGTTGGATTCGTACCTGAGCCGCGTTTCCGCCCATAATCAGAAATTGCTTATTTATTTGCTTGGGAAGGTCGCCAATTAATAGCGACTCAAAGGTTTGAGGCGAATTTACAACTCTGGGAGTGTAAATTCGCTCCAAGGCCGCTGCATCGGCGGCAGCGACCGAAAGCGCAGCGTCTCTTTGAGCGTTGGATGCTCAAAGGCAAGAGCCGTGGCCCACAGCGCAAGCTGCTGGCCGGGCTTGTTGACCGCGCTGCCGTAGCGCTGGTCGCCGTAGAGCGTGCAGCCGATGGCTGCCAGCTGCACGCGGATTTGATGCGGCCGCCCGGTGTGCAGCTTGATCTGGATCAAGCTGAGCCCATCTTGGCTGCCGAGCAGCTTATAGTCCAGCACAGCCTCCTTGGCGTCCTGCTGGCCTTCTCTGACCACGCTGACGGTATTCGTCCGCGTGTCCTTCCAAAGCCAGTGACGCAGCGTAGCGGACGACTGTGGCGGCTTGCCATGCACGACAGCGACGTACGTCTTGTCGAGCTGCCTCGTTCTTACCGCGTCAGATAATCGGGACGCGGCTTTTGACGTTTTGGCGAATACCATCACGCCGCCAACGGGACGATCCAGCCGGTGTACAAGCCCGAGGTACACATTGCCGGGCTTGTTATGACGGTGCTTCAGATCTGCCTTCAGCACATTCAGCAGATCAGGATCACGTGAATCGTCTTCCTGCGTAGGCATGTTGACGGGCTTCTCAACCACAAGAATGTGGTTGTCTTCGAACAGTATCGGAATTTGTGATGCTCCCGAGCCATCTCTAGATGCTGCCACCGTTACGCCTCCCAGCGTCCCAGAATACCGCAAGGGAGCATCAAGCCGGAGTGGGTGATCGGCAGGCCGATTTCGCCACTGGAGATCGTGCCGCCATGCTTGGCTTTCATCGCCATGCTTAAGATATTCTGGAGCACAGTAGCCGAGATACCCGTTGTATAAGAGTTGATCAACAGGAACAACGGATTGTCCGTTAGAATCGATTGGCAGGTCTGAATGAAAGGGAAGAGGTCTTCTTCCAATTTCCAAGTCTCGCCATTGGGTCCGCGTCCGTAGGAAGGAGGATCCATGATAATCGCATCGTACTTGCTTCCGCGGCGCTGTTCTCTTTGTACGAATTTGAATACGTCATCCGTGATAAAACGAACAGGACGACTGCCTAGGCCGCTTAGATGCAGATTTTCCTTAGCCCATTGAACGACTCCTTTGGAGGCATCCACATGGCAAACTTCGGCGCCTGCGTAAGCGCAAGCCAGTGAGGCTCCGCCTGTATAGGCAAACAGGTTTAGTACTTTGATAGGACGTCCGGCTCCTTGGATTTTGTCCATCATCCATTTCCAGTTGACTGCTTGCTCAGGGAATAAGCCCGTATGCTTGAAGCTGGTTGGCTTAATATAGAAGGACAACTTCTGGTCATAGTTAATCGTCCAGCGTTCAGGAAGCTCTGCGTGCTGCTCCCATTGTCCGCCGCCGCTTGAGCTGCGATGATAATGAGCGTCAGCTTGACGCCATGCCGGTGTTTCTTTTTGTAACGGCCAAATGATTTGTGGGTCTGGTCTTCTCAGGACGATCGTGCCCCAACGCTCGAGCTTTTCGCCGCCGCCTGTATCGAGGAGCTCATAATCAACCCAGTCTTTTGCATAAAACATGCTGCATTCCATCCTTCAACTTGTATACTTTAACAAACATTCATTGTACACCATTTATTGACCTAAATCGATCTTTTCAATCAAACCAGGCAGTTCTTTTTCTACAAATTGTTGAAATTGCTGTTGTTCAAGCGCAGCTTTTAGCTGCTCTTTTACAGAATCAAAGGATTTAACGGATCTGGCTTCTACTTTGATAACATGATAACCGAAATCTGTCGCGATAGGATCACCGATCGTTCCGATCGTCTGCTCGATAGCTGCTTTCTTAAATTCTGGTACCCACTGACTTACATCGGCATCCGCATAAAGACCACCAGCATCTTTGGAACCCGGGTCATCTGAGAATTCTTTGGCCAGCTTGGCGAAATCTTCACCGTTCTTAAGCTTCTGTTGTACTTCTTTTGCTCGTTTAAGTGCTTCCTCTTTCGTACGAAGAGCTTTGGTCTCTGAGCTTGTTGGGTCATTCAATCCAATCAAAATGTGGCGCACAGAGGCGATGGTAAAAGCATCTTTGTCTGCTTTGAGTGTTTCATCATATTTGGCTTTTAACTGGGCATCGGAAATACTGGACTTTATGTAATTTTGTGCACCGATGCTGCCTACCAGAAAGTACTGAAGATCCGTTACGGTCGTGTTCACTTTTTTCAAATCGTCCTGGAACTTCGCTTCGCCAAATTGGCTTTTCCAAGCAGCGATTTGCTTAACAGCACTGTCTTTCGCAGCGTTTTGGTCTGTCTCAGATGCTTTACCGAAAAGAATACGGTTCTGAATTAGTTGTGTGACCACCTTTTTTTGATAATCCAGGTCATCTTTAGAGGCCGCATGGTCTGCGTTGAAGAGCCCTTGCAAAGCAAAGAAGGTATCAAATTCACCCTTTGTAACAGTTCCACCCTTGTAAGTAGCTACCACATGTTTAGGATTGTTGCCGATCCAAATCGTTTCATTTTCTTCGTCCCACTCGACTTTTTTCCCAAGTGCTTCACTTACAAATCTAAGGGGTACATAGGTAGAGCCTTCATAAATAAATCCTTTAGCTTCGGAAGGTGCTTTCTCAACACCGTCAAACATATACTTAAGACTTCGGAATGCGACTTCAATTTGACTGTTTGCTGCAAATGCAACGGTACCGCTTAATACGGAACCGATCGTTAAACCAACGATAAGTCCCTTTACTTTATCTTTCATTATTTGTGTTCCACCTCTCGATATAATGTCCCTCAATTAATTCACCAAGGGTTGAGTAATTTCCTTTTTTTTTTTAATGTAAAAATGAAGGATTCTTTGCCTGGTTGTTGTATTTGTAACGTAAGGCGAATATAAGTAAAATCCAGTTTTGACGAAATCAGGTTGATTTTAAGGAGGGATAACGTGGGGGCAAATGTTGGTATACCTAGCCCAGAAGATTTGTTTCTGCTTCATGAAGGATCCCTTTACCACAGTTATCGCATCTTAGGGGCGCATGTAAGCAAAACAATAGGCCAAGAGGGAGTTCGTTTTGCCGTATGGGCACCTCATGCCAAACAGGTTAACTTGCTTGGTGATTTCAACAGTTGGCAATCTGGGACTCATCGTATGGAGAAGTTAAGTACTCTTGGCTTATGGCTTTTATTCGTTCCAGAAGCAAGTGAAGGCGATTTTTACAAGTTTGAAATTCATAGCGAGACGGGCCAGATTTTGTTAAAAGCAGACCCGTATGCCTTTTATTCGGAATTACGTCCGGGTACCGCATCGCGTGTCGTTGATCTCGAAGGTTACGAATGGAAGGATCAGGCATGGCAGCAGCAGAAAAAGGAAAGCCCCGCTTACAATAAGCCATTATCCATTTATGAGGTTCATCTGGGTACGTGGCGCAAAAAGGACCGACATAGTGAAGACTTATATACCTATGTTCAGCTTGCTGAAGAGCTAGTCGATTACGCAGTTGATATGGGTTATACGCACATTGAATTAATGCCGCTCGCAGAACATCCGTTTGACCGTTCTTGGGGCTATCAAGCAACAGGTTATTTCTCCGTAACTAGCCGCCACGGTTCTCCCAAGGAATTCATGCATTTCGTTGACCGGTGTCATCAAAAGGGGATTGGGGTCATTATGGATTGGGTCCCTGGCCATTTCTGTAAGGACAGTCATGGACTCAGGCTGTTTGACGGGAAGCCGCTTTATGAATATGAAGACCCTCGCAAAGCAGAGAAGCTGGAATGGGGTACACTTACTTTCGATTTTGGTCGTCCCGAGGTTCAAACCTTCTTAATCTCCAATGCTGTATTTTGGATGGACATGTATCATATTGATGGGATAAGAGTGGATGCTGTAGCTTCCATGCTGCATTTGAATTTCGGCAGATGGAATGAGGAACCGATCAAGAATCAATGGGGTGGGGATGATAATCCCGAAGCGATAGCCTTCCTGCGCAAGTTGAATCAGGTCGTTTTCTCCTTCTATCCGGATGCGTTGATGATGGCTGAGGATTCTACCGATTGGCCGCTCGTTACTGCGCCTATCCACGATGGAGGGCTCGGATTTAATTATAAGTGGAACATGGGTTGGATGAACGATATGCTGCGTTATATGAAATTAGATCCTATTAATCGCAAGTATCATCACAAGCTGATCACGTTCTCATTCATGTATGCCTTTAGCGAAAATTACGTATTGCCGCTTTCACACGACGAAGTGGTTCATGGCAAACGTTCGCTCCTACATAAGATGCCAGGCGATTATTGGCAGAAATTTGCTAATCTGCGCGTTCTATACGGGTATATGACGGGTCACCCTGGTAAAAAGCTGCTGTTTATGGGCAGTGAATTCGGTCAATTCGACGAATGGAAGGATCTTGAAGAACTCGATTGGTTTTTACTCGAAGGGTACGAAAAACATAGTCAAATGCATCATTACGTCAAAGCACTTAATCAATTTTATTTGGACCAACCAGCGTTGTGGCAGTTGGATCATCATCCGGACGGGTTCCAGTGGATCAACCCGCATGATGAGAGCCAGAGCGTTGTAACCTTTATGCGCAAAGGGAAATTGCCGGAGGATGACTTGATTCTCGTATGTAATTTCACCCCTGTAGTTCACCCGGATTACCGAATCGGCGTTCCTCGGTCTGGTGTGTACGAAGTCGTATTTAACAGCGATGCACCCGAGTTTGGCGGTTCTGGTCAAGGTAACTCAGAGCCTATATCCAGTGAAAAGCGTTCATGGCACGGGCTGCCTAATAGTTTAGCGTTGTGTATTCCGCCGCTTGCGGCTGTTTATATAAAATGTGTGAGTGAATTCCAAACTGTGATTGACGAAGTTGAAGGGGGAAATCAGATATGCGCAGTAAAGAATGTGTTGCCATGCTCCTCGCTGGAGGAGAAGGACGAAGATTAGGCGTTCTGACGAACAATTTAGCCAAGCCAGCCGTTCATTTTGGCGGGAAGTATCGTATCATTGATTTTACCCTCAGCAATTGTACGAATTCAGGGATCGACACCGTTGGTGTCCTAACCCAGTATCAACCTCTCGTACTCAATACGTACATTGGGATTGGAAGTTCATGGGACCTTGATCGCAAATATGGCGGTGTGACGGTCTTACCACCGTTCATGGAGCAAAAAGGCGGGGATTGGTATAAAGGAACAGCGAATGCCATCTATCGCAATATCGGCTTTATTGAGCAATATGATCCTGAATATGTTTTGGTCATCTCGGGTGATCACATCTATAAAATGGACTATGATCTGATGCTGTCTTACCACAAGGAGAAGAAAGCCGACGCAACGATTGCTGTCATTGAAGTTAAATGGGAGGAAACGAACAGGTTCGGCATCATGAGCGTTAATGACAAACAAGAAATAACTGAATTTGCAGAAAAACCGAAAGAAGCGAACAGTAACTTGGCTTCGATGGGTATTTATATTTTTAATTGGAGCGTACTGAAATCTTATCTGCTCGAGGATGAGGAAAATCCTAATTCCAGCAAAGATTTTGGGAAAGATATCATTCCCATGATGCTGAAAGATGAGGCGAGAATGTTCGCTTATCCTTTTGAAGGCTACTGGAAAGATGTAGGTACGATCGATAGTCTATGGGAAGCGAACATGGATCTGTTGGACGACAATAATGAGCTTAATTTAAATGATAAGGACTGGCGTGTATACTCCCAGAACCCTTACCAGCCTGCTCAGTATGTGGCGCCAACTGCGAATATTAAACGTTCACTCGTTAATGAAGGCTGCGCGATATTCGGGGATGTCGATCATTCCGTTTTGTTCTTCGGTGTACAAGTTGGCGAAGGAAGCCAGATTCGCGACTCCGTCATTATGCCTAATGCCAAAATTGGTAATAACGTAACGATTAACAAAGCGATTATCGGCGAAAACACGGTCGTTGAAGACGGTGCTGTGGTAGATGGCAAAGGGGAAATCGTACTTATTGGTGGTAATGAACGGATATCAGCGAATGCCAATCAGAAGGGATGATGTCGAGTGAAACATGTAATGGGTGTCATTAATTTAGTGAATGAACCGGATGATTTGGAAGAACTGACCTACTTTCGTTGCCCAGCATCCGTGCCGTTCGGCGGCCGGTATCGATTAATTGATTTTACATTGTCCAATATGGTGAATTCCGACATTGATAATGTTGCAGTATTCACGCAACATAAATATCGTTCACTCATGGATCATTTGGGTTCTGGGAAAGAATGGGATTTGGACCGGAAGCGGGGCGGCTTGTTTGTACTCCCATCTGTGCTCAATGAACCAACAGGCATTTCACGTGGTGATTTATACCAATTCTATAGCCATAGAGATTATTTCTATCGTGGTAAAGAAGAGCTTGTTATTATTTCACGAAGCCACATGGTATGCAACCTCGATCTGCGTGACGCTGTACGTTATCATGAGGATACACAAGCAGACATTACGGTTATCTATAAGCAAACAGATGAGGATATTCAAGGGAAATTCCGTCGGTTAGCGGTCAAGGATAGCGGGCAAGTGACTCTCATGGAGGATCACACAGGTAGATTGCGTACAAACAACATTTCAATGGAAATGTACATCATGAGCAAAGCGCTGCTGCTGGATATGGTTGAATCTTGCTTAGCGCAAGGTTACGATCATTTGGTTCGCGACGGCATTATGAAAAACATTGATAAGCTCAGTGTGTATGGCTACAAATTCGAAGGTCATGTAGGGATTGTGAACTCGATACAAGGCTACTACAAGCACAGTATGCAGCTGCTTAATCCGGCGATTTGGAGAGAGCTCTTCTTCCAGAAAAACCTGATTTACACGAAGGTTAAAGATGAACCGCCTGCGAAGTACTTGGATACAGCAGCAGCTAAAAACGCGCTGATCGCAAATGGCTGCGTCATCGAAGGTAAAGTGGAAAACAGTATCCTGTTCCGTGGTGTGAAGATCCGTAAAGGCGCGTACGTGAAGAACAGCATCATTCTCCAAAACTGTGAGATTGAGGAGAATGTTATCATTGAGAATGCAATCCTGGATAAGGATGTCTTCATTAGTCGTGGACGTGTCTTAACGGGAGATAACAAAGCACCATTCATTGCTGCGAAAACGAAAGTGATCTAGATCAAATAAATTTGAAAAGTCAGCTTTCAGAAGCCTAGAAGCTAGAACGACTACCTAAGTTCTTGGCAGTTGTTCAAGCTTCGACACCGACCAATCATTCTGAATAAGCTTCGTTTTGCAAAAGGTGGCTTTTCAAACATCCATTGGAGGAGTAGGAAGATGAAAGTACTATTTGCTGCATCTGAGGCTGTGCCATTTATTAAAACAGGCGGTCTAGCTGACGTAATTGGCTCGTTACCAAAGGAGCTTATTCGTCAAGGGCTGGATGTGCGGGTTATTTTACCTAAGTATGGCGATATCCCTGCTGTTTATCGGGAAGCGATGACGAAGGTAGTCGCCTTTGATGTGTACATCGGTTGGAGAAAGCAATACATTGGGATTGAGATGCTTCAGCATGAGGGAGTCACCTTTTACTTCGTGGATAATGAGTTTTATTTCAAGCGTCCAGGCATTTATGGTTATGGTGACGAGGCGGAGCGTTTTGGGTTCTTCTGCAGAGGGGTTATTGAGGCGCTCCCGTTACTTGATTTCCAGCCGGATGTGATTCATTGCCATGACTGGCAAACGGGTATGATTCCTGTGCTGCTGAAGGCACATTATCAACACCTCCCTTTCTATAGCGAGATGAAGACGATGTCTACCGTTCATAACTTGAAATATCAAGGTGTGTTTGATCAACCCCTATTAAAAGATTTGTTCGGTTTATCAGACGATCATTTCACAGGAACTGCGCTTGAATTACATGGTGGCGCAAGCTTCCTCAAAGGCGGGCTACTCTATTCGGATTGGATAACAACGGTAAGTCAGACTTATGCGGAGGAAATTCAAACTCCTTTTTATGGTGAATTTTTGGACAGCCTGCTGCGTCATCGCAAAGATCAGTTAACGGGTATCGTGAATGGCATTGATTATGACGTATTCGATCCAATGACCGATTCGCATCTGGTTGTGAATTATCGAGATTCCTTACCGAAGAAGCAGCAGAATAAGCTAGCTCTGCAGGAGCGCTTGGGTCTGCCTGTGAATGGTGATGTACCGATGATTGCATTGGTCACTCGCTTGGTTCAGCAAAAAGGGCTTGATCTCATCCAGCATGTCATTTCGGAGATTCTCGCTTTGGACATTCAACTTGTCGTTCTCGGTACAGGCGACTATGGATATGAGCAAATGTTCCGATATGCGGCTCAAACACATCCAGATAAGGTGTCTGCTCAAATTTACTTCGATGAATCATTAGCACATCAAGTCTATGCGGCTTCTGACCTGTTCTTGATGCCGTCTCAGTTCGAGCCTTGCGGGATTGGGCAATTGATAGCACTTCGTTATCGATCTGTGCCCATTGTAAGAGAAACTGGCGGACTGAAAGATACCGTACAGCCTTATAATGAGTTCACGGGTGAAGGAACTGGATTCACATTCAGCAATTATAACGCGCATGACATGCTGCATATCATTCGCCGCGCTGTATTTTTCTACAAGAATGATAGAGATGCATGGCTGAAAATTCAGCAAAATATGAAAAAAGGCGATTTCAGTTGGAAAAAGTCAGCCCAGCAGTATATCGCACTTTATAAAATAATGGTTACTAACTACGTTTAAAAGGAGACTGGAGGCACATTGCTTCCAGTTTCTTCTTTCTATTTCCTCTTCATTTTCTCCCTAATCGTGTCGATAAAGACATTAACCGGATGAAATTTTTTAGGAGAGGCAGTTGTTCATAATGAGCCGGACTGAGGCATGTTTAACGGATGCAGATATGTACCATTGCATGTTGTTTCAAACACCTGTAGAGGTGTGGTTTGATGGTGAATTGGAAGACGCGGGTTCATTGATCGAAGCTTATTCGGATGATGTCATTAAAGTAGGCGGCGTTTATTATTTGAGAAAACTGTGCCTAATTAAGAAAATAGCATAAACGGTAGCTTGTCAATGACCTCTTATTCACCTCGTGAATAGGGGGTCTTTTCCTAATTTGTCGAAATTCAGGTATAATAGCGATGAGTTGATATAAATGGTTTGGAGTGATGTTATGGACTGGATATCGCATATACTAACTGTCGTCTTTGTGATCAATATTTTACTCGCCATAACAGTTGTGTTTTTAGAACGTCGAAACGTGGCGGCAACGTGGTCATGGCTCATGGTGCTCTTATTCATTCCGATTCTCGGTTTCTTGCTCTATGTGATGCTTGGACAAAATTTGAGCCGCAGAAAGCTGTATAAATGGAATCGCCGTATGCTTGAAAGAGTGCAAACCGTCATTTCAGAGCAGCGGACACAGCTGATCGACGGGACGCTGCCCTATATTGATCCGATGGTAAGTCAGTATCGAGATTTGATTTATCTGAATGTCGCAACGAATGATGCGTTCCTCACACAAGATAATGGTGTACATATTTTCACAGACGGTGTGGCTAAATTCAGTGATTTACTGATGAAAATTGAAGCTGCTGAGTCCCATATACATATGCAGTATTATATCGTTAAGAATGATTCGCTGGGTCAGAAGATCATGGAAGCCCTCACGAGGAAAGCGGAACAGGGTGTCCACGTTAAATTTTTATATGACGATATTGGCTCAAGGTCCTTGAATGAGTCCTTTTTCCGAGATTTCCTAAAAGCTGGCGGGCAAAAAGCCGCATTTTTCCCATCGCGAATTCCATTTCTGAACTATCGAGTAAATTATCGCAATCATCGTAAATTGGTTATCATTGATGGTCAGATTGGGTACATGGGCGGATTCAATGTTGGTAACGAGTATCTGGGTTTGGATCCACGATTTGGTTACTGGCGAGATACGCATCTTCGTTTGACCGGAAGCGTTGTTCGCGCTTTGCAATCGAGATTTATACTGGATTGGAACTTAGCATCGGTGCAGCAAATGGAAGTTGAGCCGCAGTATTTTCCCGATACTATGGTGGAAGTCAATAGCTTGGAACACGTGCCTATGCAAATTGTGGCAAGTGGACCTAATGAAGCATGGCCGCATTTCGTGTTTACATTCCTAAAAATGATTCACATGGCCAAGAGCAGAATCCTCCTGCAGACTCCTTATTTTATCCCTGAAGAAAGCATGTTGAATGCGCTGCGCATTGCTGCTTTATCGGGCATAGATGTTAGAATCATGATCCCTGAGAAAGCAGATCATATGTTTGTTCATTGGGCTTCCTTGTATTATGTAGGTGAATTGCTTCGAGCTGGAGTGAAATGCTACTTATATGATCAAGGCTTTCTTCATGCGAAAACGATCATCGTCGATGGGCGGGTAGCCTCTGTAGGGACGGCCAACTTCGATATTCGCAGCCTTCGGCTGAATTTCGAAACTAACGCCTTGATGTATCATGCAGAGACGGCGAAGAAGCTGGAAAACACGTTCTGGAAGGATATGGAGGGCTGTATGGAGCTGACGTTGGAGGAGTATGATAAGCGTTCTTTACGGATTCGGTTCCTGGAGTCCATATCGAAATTGGTTTCTCCTATATTGTAAACGAAGGGTACACTATGTAAAAAAGGATATCCAATCCTTTCTTGAGAAAGAAAGATTAAATATCCCTTTTTGTATGGTGAAAGATTAATTAATAAACCGATTCACCATTGTCATAGTTAAACTGCCATTGAATACCGAATTTATCTTCTAAGTTGCCGTAGCATTTGCTCCAGAATGTTTCTTGAAGCTCCATGCCTACTTTGCCGCCTTCTTTCAACTTATGAAAGGCTGACTTCACTTCATCGATATCCTTACTGACTAAGGAAAGGCTAATGTTGTTACCGGCAACGAAAGGCATTCCTGGGAAAACATCGGAGAACATAACTGTACTTCCAGAAATGCTAAGGCGTGCATGCATAACTAAATTTTTGGCTTCCTCAGGAAGAGGAAAGGATGGGTCGGGTGGCGTATCTCCAAAGGTCATGATTTGTGGCTTGTCTAGTCCAAAAACTTCAGCGTAATACTCAATGACTTCACGAGTGTTTCCATTAAAATTAAGATATACATCAATAGCCATTAATTTCACTCCTTAGGTTTGATTGTCTATCATTTCCATATTGTATCATTTAACTGTTCTGAAACCAGTATACCTGCTCATGAAGAAATATAAAAATTATATGAATATCGGTGATATGAAGCATTTCTGCGGAGATTGAACTGACTTGACACTTTGCATAAATTTAGGGTATTATAGTTTCTTAAAATTGTATTTTATGCAATTTAATTTGAGGGTATCGAATAAATAGCATACAAAATAAATGAATGAAGGGGGTTGGAGATGACAGCTATGTCTATGAATGAATCCAATCGAGCATTTGGTGAAGCACTTGTGAAATCATTAGTCGGAGAGCGCGGACATATTCCGATAACTAGAGCATTGTCAGATATTAATGCTGAACTTGCAAGCACTCGTACCACGGGTGCGCCTTACACCATTTATCAGTTGTTGAAGCATATGGGCTACTGGCAGGAATTTTTGTTGACTTACCTTGAAGGAGGCAAGCCTGAATTGCCTTCGCACGTCATGGACAGTTGGCCTACCGCGGATCGTCCAGAGAGTGAAGAGGAATGGGAGACGATTGTTCAAAGCTTTCTGCAAGGAGTTGAGAGAGCTTGTGAGATTGCTCGAACGTCACAGCTGGATGAAATTCTTGAAAAGTTCCCGACGGAGACGAAAGCGAGTATTTTGCGCAACATTGCCTCACACAATTCTTATCACTTGGGAGAAATCGTTTTGCTCCGCCGAATGAACGGAGCTTGGCCGCCGCCCGGCGGAGGTTACCCTGCATAAAGATCCCTTGCGAAAGCAAGGGATCTTTATTTTATTACCCACTTAGCTAGGCTAGGCCTTGCGAAGCGGGTTTTGATATTCTTTTTCTTAAAGCTAAATTTCTTAACAATTTGTTGTTTATGGATAAAAGTAAGAATGAATATAAAATGCTCTGAAATAAACCTACTCCGATCGAGAAGGTGTATGGTAAAATAATCCCATTCCTAGTTGAAACGTTTTAATGAGGGGTGGTTGGTATCATGCGTAGAAGCAAGCTTTGGGGAATTTTCGGGAAAATTCGATCCTTATTTTCCAAAATCCGTATCGTTCTTCTCTTCAGTTATTTCATTATTATTTTTATTTGCATAGCATCGGTAGGAGCTATTTCCTTCTATATTTCATATCGCTCTGTATCGGAGCAGGTAGAATCGTCAAGTTTTCAAATCGTTCGACAAATTGAGAAAAATATGGATAATGACTTTCAAAACAAGCGAAATCTTCTGCTGGCGCCTTATTTCAGTCAGGAGTACATAGATGGAATTAATGCGTATGCGACGATGGATAAGCAGGATCAATTTCTGTTCAGGCAAAAGATAGGAAACTTATTTCTGAAAAGCTTTAACATTACACCAATCAGAGATTTTATCCGGGTTCAAATTTATTACAATAACGGAGAAATGCTGAATGCTTCGGATAATCAGAAGCCTTGGACAGCCGATGAAGTACAGCAATCCGATTGGTTCCAGCAGACGGTAATCAATGACGGTCGTGTGCATTTTACCGGTCCGCCTAAAGGAGCGGTTTCTGGAAGTGATGAGACCGCATATTCATCGTCCATTTTAATTCGAGATTTTGCTAATCCCGACAATTTTATTGTTGTACGCGCAGAATACAATGTTGAATTGTTTCTCCATATTGGTCAGAACGATAGCCTTTCCGCGAACAGCAAATTGCTCATTTTGGATCAAAATAATCAACAAGTATACGCCTCTTTTAAGCAGTCTGATGCTGTTCTCCGTAAAGATATGCTATCACGTATCACAAACGGCAGCGGAAAGTTCTGGTATGGCGGCGAGCAGGACAATCTGCTTGTTACCTATACACAGTCGGATTATTCCAATTGGAAAGTCGTACTTGCGATGCCTAAGAATGAAATGTTCGGTTCTCTGGATCGAATCAAAACGGCAACACTACTTACAACGCTGATAGCCTTTTTGGTTACTATATTTATTTCCTTTTTGTTCGGGCAAAGAATTACCAACCCAATTCTGGACTTATATAGAACGATTAATCGAGTGAAAAGAGGCGACTTCTCGGTTCGAGTCCAAGTTAAAAGAAGCGATGAAATCGGAAGAATCGCGAAGAACTTTAACGACATGCAGGTTGAACTTCAAAGCTTAATCGAATCCAAATATATATACCAAATTAAGCTTCAGCAAGTCGAGCTTGCTATGCTCTATTCACAAATTAATCCGCATTTTCTATACAACACGCTAGATAGCATTAAGGCAATGGCCGATTATTATGATGTTGAGAAAATCGGTGATATGGCTCAGTCACTTGCAGATATGTTCCGCTACAATATCAAAAATAAGGATGAAATGGTTACCCTTCGTGAAGAGTTGGAACAAATTGATTCTTATATGAACATTCAGCGAATCCGTTTCGAAGACAAAATTACGTATATTCAGGAAATCGAGGACAATTTACTCGATTACCCGCTGCTGAAAATGACACTGCAGCCACTTGTGGAGAATGCGGTGTTCCATGGGGTGGAGCCAAAGATTGGGAAAAGCACGATCCGAATAATTGCTCACAAAGAAGGTGAATCTTTGCACATCACAGTAAGTGATGATGGGGTCGGCATTTCGGCAGAGAGACTGAAGGCGTTAAGAAATGAGCTCAGAAAACAGTTGTCAGAAGATATGCCTGTTTCTTCTGCTGCGGGCGGGGGCATTGGTATTCGCAATGTCTATGCCAGGTATGCAATCCGCTTGGGCAAGCAATTTGAATGTAAAATAGAGAGTGAAGTGGGGGAAGGGACCCGTGTAACCCTCATCATTTCATCATGGAACTTTGTAGAGGACGTATAAGTAATACTCTCAGGGTAAGAAAATTAAACATTTTTAGTCGAAATCGTGAATAGAGTCACGGAAAACGTTTTCATATAATTAACTTGTAAGCGATTCCTAAAGGAGGGTACTACAAAAATGAGAAAAATGAAAACGGTTTTGTCGATGTTAACGGTTTGTATGGCAGCTAGTTCATTTACGGGATGCAGTAGTAACAATGGCACTATAGGAACGCCAGAAGTAAGCAAATCAGCTACAGCGACGAACACGCCAACCAGCACAATAGCTCCGACGAAAGATCCTGTCACCCTCACGTTTGTAATTCCCAATACAGTGGACGCTGTTCCATTTAACAAAATATTCGAAGCTTATCAAAAGCAAACCGGCAATAAGGTCGAATTACAAGCGTTACCCGGCGGTGACTTCGATAATATGATGAAAACTCGGTTTTCAACAGGCGATTTTCCTGATTTATTTTTGATGCAGCCAGGTACGAAGCAAAACGTCAAATTAAGGGCTGAGGAAACGCTTCATGAATGGAGTACAGATACAGCCGTATGGGATCGAATCATTCCATCGATGAAAGAATTCCAAACAACGCCGGACAAAAAGATCTATGGTATTCCATTCGGGGCTACGGGTATGATGGGCGTTTATTATAACAAAGATGTATTTGGCAAGGTTGGCGTTCAGCCACCTAAAAACTATGCAGATTTAATTGAGACAGCCAAGAAGATAAAAGCTTCAGGCGTGACACCTTTCTATGAAGGAGTGAAGGATGGATGGCCGGCGCAAATCTTTTATTTGACAGGATGGGTTTCGGGTGTAGATCCGGCAATCGGCGATGAAGGCGTTCAGAAATTGGAGAAAAACCAACTCGGGCTTGCTGATATACCACAGGTGAAAGATTTATTTACGAAGCAGAAAGAATTGAAAGATCTCGGCTTATATCAAGATAATTTGATGGCGGGAACGTATGACGAAATGCAGAGCAAGATAGGTGATGGTAAAGTAGCCATGGTGTTTATGCTCGATGGCATTATTCCACAACTGGAGAAAAAATTCAGCAAAGACTTTGTGAAAGATCACATTGGGTTCTTCCCATTCCCTGCGGCGAATGATGCGGGTACGGCGTTGATTACGCCTCCTAACCAATTAATGGTGCCTGAAAAAGCGAAGCATTCGAAAGAAGCTGCCGATTTGATTAAGTTCATGATTACTCCTGATATGGTCAATCTGTACTATCAAACAGCGCCTGGCATTCCTATCTTTAAAGATGCTAAAAGTGAATTGTATCCTGTGCAGCAAACGGTAAAAGGCTTAATCGATACAGGCAAAGCAAAAATCAACGTCCAAAACCGTCTAACACCGACATTTGCTGATTTTCAAAAAACGCTGCAAAACTTCTTCATCAATGGGAATGTAGATGCGGCAGTGAAGGAATTCGATGCCAACTATAAAAAAGACGGCAAATCCAAACGGTTAGCAGGATTCGAATAGGCAGCTTGAAAGAAAAGGAGGGGGAGGCGTTGGGAAAAAGCAAGTATCCGCTCTATTTTTCATTTCCAGCTCTGGCTGTTTTTCTGGTGTTTTTTATAACTCCAACCCTTATCGGATTTTATTACAGCTTCACCGATTGGAACATCAATGCCAAGGATATTCGATTCGTAGGTTTTCAAAACTATGCGGCGATCTTTCAAGAGCCGAGACTACTAACTGCCTTGTTCAATACGTTAATCTTTGCTGCTGCTGTAACGGTACTGCAAAATGTATGCGGGCTTGGCTTGGCGCTCATTCTCAATGAAGCTCTTGTGCTGCGCAATGTGCTGCGGATGATATTTTTCCTTCCTTATGTGATCGCTCCGATCGTCATTGGTTATATCTTCCGTGCTATTTATCATCCTGAGCATGGGATTGTGAATCAAATTCTGGAGCAGGTGGGGCTTGCCGCACTTGCGCATGATTGGCTGAACGATCCGAAATATGCGCTGTTTTCCATTATTGTGACGGATATATGGCGCGTAGCTGGATTTTCTATGGTCGTTTATTTAGCGGGACTTCAGTTCATTCCAAAAGACTTGACGGAAAGCGCTTCAATCGATGGTGCGCAATACTGGAGCCGGTTTCGACATATTATTTTTCCGCTGCTAGCACCGGCTTTTACCGTAAATGTGTTACTTTCCATGATTGGTTCTATGAAAGTGTTTGAAATGGTTATGGTTCTGACTGAAGGCGGACCAGGATATACGACAGAAGTGTTTTACACCTATATTCGCAGCATGTTCAGTTCAGGAGAGTTCGGTTATGCGACAACGGTTAACGTCGTGTTGTTCATCTTAGTTACTTGCATTGGTGTGCCGGTGCTGATGAGGATGAAGAAACGGGAGGTGGAGATGTGAGACAACGGCGCAACATGCTTATTGTGCTCGAATTGGCGACTATCTGTTTGGCACTGATGATCCTCATCCCCTTTCTGATGATTCTCATTAACTCGTTCAAAGATATCCGTGAATCAGCGCTGTTCGGCTTGTCCCTCCCCACAGAGTGGCAGTTCAGCAATTATAAGGACATCTTTGCTCAGGCGCATATTGTACGCGGGTTCATGAACAGTTTCCTGATTTCGAGCTGCGTGGTGCTTTGCGTCAATGTGTTTGCATCTATGGCTGCTTTCATTATTCAACGAAGAGACGACCGCTTTTTGCGTACGGCGTACTATTTATTCATCATGGGCCTAATCGTGCCTGTTTCTATCGTACCCACCATTAAGCTAATGGGTGATTTGCACATTCGAGGAACGTACTTCAGCCTTATCATGTACTATACGGCCGTATTGCTCCCATTTGCCGTATTCCTGCTGGTAGGATTCATGAAATCCATTCCACGAGAGCTGGACGAAGCGGCGCTTTTGGAAGGCTGCGGTTATTTCCGATTGTATGTTCAGATCATTCTTCCGCTCATAATAACTGTGCTTGTAACGGTTGCGATCGTTGTCATGGTATCCGTTTGGAACGATTTTTTCGGTCCTTTCTATTTGATGACAGATAGCACGAAGTGGACGATTGTGCTCCAAATTTTTAATTTTGTTACAATGTACAGCACGAATTGGGGCGTTGTGTTCGCATTTATGGTGGTCGTCATTGCTCCGATATTACTTATTTATTTATTTCTTCAAAGGTATATTATTGACGGTTTGACCGCTGGCTCTCTGAAGGGATAACAGTGGTGCAATCAAGCATCGGGAGGGTTTGGTTCATGCGAAAGGTAGTCATTGTCGACGATGAAATATGGATCCGGAGGGGGCTTATTCAATCTATACCTTGGGATCGTTTCGGTTTCAGACTTGTTGGAGAGGCTGGAGACGGGGAAGAAGCGCATAGGATCGCGCTTGCCGAGAAACCGGATCTACTTTTTCTGGATATGCGGATGCCTGGGCTGGATGGCAAACAACTGCTCGGAATGCTGAATCGTGATTTACCGGATTTATTGACGATCGTCGTAAGCGGGTATTCCGACTATGAATATATGAAAGAAGCTATCCGACAGAAAGCATTTGATTATTTATTGAAACCAGTTAAAAAAGATGAGCTAGTTTCTGTGCTGGAGAGAGCAGTAGCAAAGATGATACAGCAGGAAACAAAGAAGAGAACAGGGCAGTTTGACAGTAGAGGAGACTGGCTTCAAAGAGTTTTGTATCATGCGGTCACAGATGTAGAAGCTCGTGAGAATGAGGAAGAAATTCCTCTTCCTGAAGGATGGACTTGCGGCGAAACCTATGTGATGGTCGGGCAGCGGGATACATTTCGAGATGGATGCGAGACAAACAAACTTGTTGGGCAACTGAGGGAACAGTTAATCCGGAACAAACCATTTTTGTTTGGGGGAGAATGGAACTTCGCCGTAACAACCGCCCCGGAAGCAAACGGGGAATTCGTTATCGCTATCGTAGGTGAGCAGCTGCAGCTAGAGGAAATGAATAAATTATGCCATACCATCCAAAGGTTGCTCAAACAAAAGGAAATGGGCAGCTACAGCTTGGGTATCGGATTGAAAAAAGAGGATGCCCACTATTTACGGCGTGCTTATCTGGAGGCCGGGCAAGCACTGAAAAAGAAAAGGCTGGGTGTGTCTTGTACCGTCCTTTGGGCTGAGAATGACCTGAGTAATGAGCGATTTAATTACCCTCAGGAGAAGGAAAATGCTTTTCTCCTTTCCCTTCAAATGGGCAACAAGGAAGAGGCTCAGCAAGAATGCGACATGCTGTTTGCTGCAATTAGTGAGGATTCAATGACTGTAGATCATTTGCAGAGGAGCGCCTTTTTGCTTGTCCACTCTATTGAAAAACAGCTTAGAGGAACGGGAAATCGGCTAGAGGAAGTAAGCGGTAAAAATCCACAAATGTATACAGAGATGATCCAGCAACGGAACGATGCGGCAGCTGTGAAACGGATTTTCGATGAAGAGATCATTCCCTCTGTACTCGAGTACTACAAACGTTCACATGAAAAACAAGGCAAGAAGATTGTGCGTATCATTCAGAATTTGATAGAAAACAACTATGATCAGCCGCTTTCCCTACATCAGATTGCTGAAAGTCATTACATGAACACGGATTATGTAAGCCGTTTATTTAAAAAAACGACAGGCCACAATTTTGTTGATTATATGACTGAATTCCGAATTAATAAATCGAAAGAACTAATGAGGTTGTCTAGCTATAAAAATTATGAGATTGCGCAAATGGTTGGCTACGAGGACTATCGATATTTTAGTCAAATCTTTAAGAAAAAAACAGGAATGACCATTGGTAAATACCGGATTGCCGCCGAAACTACATCAATGATGACTAAGGAGTGAATACAGATGGAAAGACGACTAATTCCCGATACACTGATGCTGGAAGAACGAGCAGGACATGCGATTAATGCAATGGTGGGGATGGCTGACAAGGATCACAATTATATTCCATTCTTTAATGCGGATCTGTTACACAAGCCTGCTTTTATGACACATGGTGATTGGGATTATGGCTCTTCGCATGGCAGGATGATCGATGGCTTGATTCTTGCCAGGCATATGTCGGGGGAAACATTCGGAAAAGATGTAGAGGAACATTACCGTGCTAACTTGCTTTCCTTCTTTAAAGAGGATGGCATGAGCTACCGACAAATCAATCCCACCCGTAATTGGGAGCCAAACGCTAATCTGATCGATCAACGTGCCGTTATTTTATCTTTGACGACATGGTTTATGGAAACGGGTGACACGAAAGTAAAGGAAGCAGCAGACCGTCATGTGGCAGCGCTGAAAAGAATTGCTATCAAAGAGCGCGATGTGTGGTACTATCCGGCCTCCGAATACAAAGAAACGGGTTGGCCTTCCGCCAATGGCGTGCAGCTGAGGCTCACTCCAGATCCGGCTGCATTCTGCGGCCGATTAGTCATGCCGCTCTTGAAATATCACGAATTGACAGGGAATCAGGATGCTTTTGATTTGTGTCAGTTTTTCACGGCTCTGATCATAGAGCGCAGCGGCGTCTTTCATCCCGATGGCAGCTTTAACGATTCATTGGCTTACCGCAGCGGTCATTTCCATACGCGCCTGGGCACACTCGATGCGATCGCCCGATTCGGCGCCTTCACGGGCGATGCAGCGATGATCAGTTGGGTGAAGAAGTGCTACGATTGGGCGCTAACTAAGTGTACGTCATTTGGCTGGACGCCAGGCGATTTGCATGAACAAGCATATGAACATGAAACCTGTTCACTTGTGGATCTGATTGCGACAGGAATCACCCTTGCTAAGAGTGGTTATGTGGAATATTGGGGAATGGTAGAGCGCTTCCTACGAAACCACCTGACGGAATCACAGCTTCTGGATCTGGATTGGGTTGAACAAACAAATGATAAATCGAATGACATTCCAGCTAACAAATCATTTTACAAAGTGGCTGAGCGTACACGGGGATCTTTTGCCGGCTATTCAGCTCCTAACGATTTCATAAGCGATGTGAATGAAGGCCGAGGACATACGAGCGATTTGCAATTATGTTGTCTCGGTTCTGGTACACGCGGATTGTTCATGGGCTGGAGCAACAGCATCACGGAGAAAAATGGGTCAATCAGCATCAACTTCCTGCTGAACCGAGGTTCCAAATGGCTTGATGTCAGCAGTTATTTACCGCATGAAGGCAAAGTCGTTATTGATGTTCATATGGATGTTCAACGACTTCAGATTCGAATTCCGGAATGGGCTGGTTTTACGAAAATTCGCTTCACTCGCGAGCTTCATGGTCAGGTTACGGAAGGTAAAGGCAGCGAGGAGAGCAGATGGGTTAATAAGCATTTCCTACTGCTTGGTCCAGCAACCGCCGGGGAAAAAATTACGGTAACTTTCCCGCTCAGCTTCCGCAAAACATTGGAAAACGCTGTTGGTCAGACTTTCGAAGCGGAATGGCGCGGTGATGATGTCGTGAATATTACGCCAAAAGGCGAGAAGAAGCCGCTCTACAGCGGGCGTAAAGTATATAATGAAGCACCGATGCGTGAAGGCGATTACCGCAGGCTGGATAAAGAGTTTGTGTGGTAGAGGTTTTTTTGAAGAGGAGGAAGAATGATGAAGACGGTTGTAGCTGTCTATACCGGCCAGGGTTTGGCCGACCCGCTAAAAGCGGTGTTTAAGGAATTGCTCCCAGATTGCAGGCTTGTGAATATTATCGATGATAGCTTGATTGGCGATGTGGTGCAAGCAGGGCATGTTCCACCTGGAGTGGCACGAAGGTTAATCCAGTATTTTCATCATGGAGAAGAAATAGGAGCTGATGTGATCTTGAATACTTGCTCCTCCGTAGGCGAAGTGGTTGATGATGCGCGCCGACTCATCGGTGTGCCCATTGTGAAAATTGATGAATCCATGGCAGCAGCGGCTGTTAGCTATGAACGCATTGCGGTGCTAGCGACCCTGCCATCGACACTTGCACCTACGATGCGGCTCGTACAGAAGCAAGCAGAGGCAGCAGGCCGACAGGTAACGCTCGTTAATGGACTTGCTGAAGGCGCATTTGATGCGCTTGTTGGGGGTAAACCTGAGGAACACGACCGCATTTTGTTGGAGACGGCAAAGCGGATTGCAGATGCAGCTGACGTGCTTGTACTAGCACAGGGTTCGATGGCACGCATGGAACAGAAACTCAAAGAAATAACCGGTAAACCGGTGCTTTCTTCTCCTCGAATGGGCATAGAAGCGGTTAAAGCTTTGTTGGAAAAAGCGTAACAGTAACAAGCATAGGGGGAGAGGCAGGATGAATCAAGAGCGTGTTAGAGCTACCTATCTGGTAGAAACGCCATATTCTTTAGAGCGTGCAGCGGCTACGATTGCTGGGGAGCAATCAACGGGCACCTTTACATCCGTCCCAGGGGAAACGGACGAATTAAAAGCGAAGTTCGGAGCAATCGTCGAACATATTGAACAGCTTGCAGAAGTAGATACACCTTCCTTACCGGGAGCGAAGCCGCCTGTTGGACATGATGGCAAGTACCGTCAAGGACACGTAACAGTCTCATTTCCGCTGCATAATTTTGGTCCTTCGATTCCTAACTTGCTATCTGCTGTAACTGGAAATCTGTATGAACTCCAGGAACTCTCGGGACTGCGTCTTTTGGATCTGGATCTGCCTGAATCATTTACGACCCGTTATCCTGGCCCGAAGTTTGGCATTGCAGGCACAAGAAAGCTGACAGGGGTGTATGATCGACCCATTCTAGGCACAATTATTAAGCCAAGTATTGGGTTATCTACGGAACAATTGTCAGAGCTCGTAAAGAAGCTTGCTCTAGCTGGGATGGATTTTATCAAAGATGATGAGTTGAATGCGAATCCTCCGTGTGCTCCCTTGGAGCAAAAAGTAAAGGCAGTTATGGAAGCTGTCGAACGAGCTGCCGACGCAACCGGAAAGAAGCTGATGTATGCTTTTAACATTACAGGTGACATTGACGAGCTCCGCCGCAATCATGATCTCGTCGTGAAATCAGGCGGCACATGCGTTATGGTCAGCGTATTGAGTGTAGGATTGAGCGGCCTTGCTTACTTGAACCAGTACAGTGAAGTTCCGATTCATGGTCATCGCAATCAATGGGGGATGCTGACAAGGAGTCCCTTGCTCGGTATAGAATTTACTGCCTATCAGAAGTTATGCCGTCTAGCAGGTGCCGATCATCTTCATGTCAATGGCTTTAACAGTAAATTCTATGAAAGCAACGAATCTGTATTACGTTCTATTCAAGCTTGCACATCGCCGTTATTAGGCGGGTATCATTCGATGCCTGTCATTTCGTCTATGCAGTGGGCGGGTACAGCTCCTGTCACCTATGAAGCTACACGTTCCGTTGATGTGATGCACTTGGCCGGTGGCGGCATGTTGGCGCATCCAGATGGTCCATCAGCAGGCTTTGAGAGCATGAAGCTCGGCTGGGAGGCCGCTGTACAAGGGATTTCTCTTGACACGTATGCTAAGCAGCATCCACCGCTTCAACGTGCGATAGAAAAATACGGGAGAGGTTGAAGCGAATATGGACGGGATGAGGCTAATGGATAATCAAGAACAAGATCAAGAACAAGAACAAGATCAAGAACAAGATCAAGAACAAGAACAAGATCAGGAACAAGAACAAGAACAAGAACAAGAACAAGAACAAGATCTGATCAAGCGATTGTTATGTTTCTATGGTGATGATTTTACCGGATCAACGGATGTACTCGAAGCTTTGTTTCAGGCAGGTTTGAAAACGATCTTGTTTCTGGAGCCACCTTCGCCGGAAGTGCTGCAGGAGCAGTTTCAAGACGTGGATTGTTTTGGGGTGGCGGGTGTGGGACGGTCTTTATCACCTGAGGAGATGGAGAGGGAATTACGCCCGATATTTATAACGATGAAGATGACCGGAGCGGTTGTTGTACATTATAAGATATGCTCAACGTTTGATTCTTCACCTGATATCGGAAGTATCGGAAAAGCGATGGAGATCGGCAGGGATGTATTCGGTGGCCGTTATGTACCTTTATTAGTGGGCGTGCCCTATTTACGAAGGTATACACTCTTTGGCAATCATTTTGCGGCAGCGGGAGAGCGCATACATAGGTTAGACCGCCATCCTACGATGTCGCAGCATCCCGTGACTCCGATGGTAGAAGCGGATATACGGAAGCATTTGCAAAGGCAAACGAAAATGCAAACTTCATTGTTTGATATTTTAGCGCTTGAGGGACCCTATGGAGAGGTGTATGGGAAATTAGAGCAATTAATTGAAAACGAACAGCCTGATGTTGTGTTATTCGATGTTCTGGATGAGCCTCGATTAGAAAAATCAGGCCGTTTGATCTGGCAGGAAGCGAATGATGGCGAGGGATTGTTTGTAGTCGGATCATCAGGTGTTGAATACGCGCTCAATGCTTGCTGGAAAGCAGATGGTATCTTACCACCCGCAGAGCAGGATGTAGTTATGGTTGAATCTGTCGATCGTCTTTTAGTGGTGTCGGGCAGCTGCTCACCAGTTACAGAGAAACAAATTCAGCGTGCTTTGGAGGCAGGATTCACTGGAATTCGGGTTCCGATGAATGAATTAATCCAACCGGAGCTGGCTCAGGAAGCGCAGTTGCGATTGCAGCAAGAGGCGCGATCGGTGCTGGAGAGCGGTCGAAGTGTGGTACTGTATACAGCCTCGGGACCACAGGACCAGACGATTGCTCTCATTCGTGAAACGCTTGCTGCACAAGGGCTTAAGGCCGAAGACAGCGGGCGTCTGCTGGGTAAAGCGCTTGGTAAGCTGACCAGAGAATTAGTGGCAGAGACAGGTGTGTCACGCATTCTTATCGCTGGCGGGGATACATCAGGTTATATAACACGTGAGTTGGGTATCTATGCAATAGCCTGTAAAGCGGCGCTTGAGCCTGGTGGACCTTTATGCCGTGCACATTCGAAAGAGCCGCAGTTTGACGGTCTGGAGCTTGTTCTGAAAGGTGGACAAGTCGGCGGTGAGAATTTTTTTGAAAAGGTAAGAGTTGGCACGGAATTGTAGAATTGTACATGGCAATGCGGTATGACGTTCGGGTATCGATGGTAGTGGGCATTACATAAATACTTAGGAGGTATTCATGGATAAAATCTGGTTTCGGCAACCAGCTGCCGAATGGAACGAAGCGCTGCCGATTGGGAATGGCAGGCTGGGGGGCATGATTTTTGGCAAGGTTGCCAAGGAAAAAATTCAGCTGAACGAGGATTCGGTTTGGTATGGAGGACCAAAGGAACGCGACAATCCGGATGCCCTGCAGCATCTTCCGCAAATCCGTCAATGGATCGCGGAAGGGCAAATCCGCAAAGCGGAGCAGCTTGCGGTAATGGCACTTTCTGGCGTCCCGGAGGGGCAGCGCCACTATATGCCGCTCGCTGATTTGACGCTGGCGTTTGCTGATCACGAAAATGAGGTCGAAGATTATGTGCGGGAGCTTGACTTAAGTACTGGCACTGCATCCTTATCTTACAGGACGGGCGGTGTTCGTTATACCCGCGAGATTCTTTCAAGTCACGTCGATCAGGTGTTGGCGGTTCGGCTAGAGGCTGACAGGCCTGGCGCCTTATCGTTGACCGCGCGTCTGATGCGGGGCGAGAAAAATAAGTATGCAGAACAAATAGGCAGGCTGTCCGATCACAGTATTGCGATCCGAGGCAATTGCGGCGGCGGTGGTTCCGAATTTTGTGCCGTATTATTTGCGGAGACTCAAGGAGGCGTAGTCAACGTTATCGGTGAACATTTGATCGTGGAACGAGCTGACAGTTTGACACTCTACGTAGCGGCAGCCACCTCATTCCGTTGCGAAGATCCGGAGGCAGAATGCGTCAGGCGGGTAGAGGAAGCGGTATCGAAAACGTACTCGCGGTTGAAGGACGATCATCAGGAAGACTTCGGACGTCTGTTTGACCGAGTTTCCTTTAAGCTGAAACCCCCTTCGGAAGAAGTTAAGGATTTACCGACAGATAAGAGGCTGGAGCGGGTTCGCGAGGGTGGCGAAGATTCAGGTATCATTTCGCTCTATTTTCAATATGGCCGGTATTTGCTCATATCAAGCAGCCGTCCAGGCTCCTTGCCTGCCAACTTGCAGGGTATTTGGAATGATAAAATTGAGCCGCCGTGGGACAGCAAATATACGATCAATATTAATGCTCAGATGAATTATTGGCCCGCCGAAACATGTAATTTGTCGGAGTGCCACGAGCCGCTGTTCGACCTGATCGAGCGAATGCGCGAGCGAGGGCGGAAGACCGCACAAATCATGTACGGCTGCCGGGGATTCGTTGCGCATCACAATACGGATATTTGGGGCGACACTTCTCCGCAGGACATATACATTCCAGCAACGTACTGGCCAATGGGTGCTGCATGGCTTTGTTTGCACCTGTGGGAGCATTTCGAATTTGGCGGCGACCGCGAATTTTTGCTGCGAGCTTATGAAACGATGAAAGAATCGGCATTGTTCTTTCTTGACTATTTAATAGAAACTCCGGACGGCAGGCTGGTGACCTGCCCATCCGTATCGCCGGAAAATACGTACGTGCTGCCAAATGGGGAAAGAGGCTGCCTTACCATGGGACCGGCGATGGATAATCAAATCTTACATGCTTTGTTCTCAGGATGTATTCGGGCAAGCGAATTATTGGAAGCGGACGAAGAGCTGCGGGAAGAGTGGATGCATGTCCGTGGTCGGCTTCCGGAGCCGCAGATCGGCCGTTACGGCCAACTTCAGGAATGGCTCGAGGATTACGAAGAGAAGAAGGCCGGACACCGGCATATTTCCCATCTGTTCGGACTTCATCCCGGCAATCAAATTAACGTTCGGAAAACACCGGCATTGGCCGAGGCAGCGCGCAAAACGTTGGAGCGCAGACTTGCACACGGAGGCGGGCATACCGGTTGGAGCCGAGCGTGGATCATCAATTTCTGGGCTCGTCTAGAAGACGGGGAGGCCGCTTATGAGAATGTTATGGCTCTACTAAGCAAATCGACGCTGCCGAACCTGCTTGATAACCACCCTCCGTTTCAAATCGATGGTAACTTCGGGGGAACTGCAGGCATCGCCGAAATGCTGCTGCAAAGCCATACCGGAGAACTTCACTTGCTGCCGGCGCTGCCAATAGCATGGTCGGACGGAGAAGTGAAAGGACTGAGGGCACGCGGGGGCTTTGAGGTGGATATCAAATGGAGGAGCGGAAAACTCGAAACGGCTGAGGTGCGATCGCAGCTCGGTGGTATTTGCCGTGTTCGAACGAGTGTCGGAGTTCGTATAGTTGGAGCTGAACTCTTGAAAGATTATTCGCTATTGGATCAAGTGGTAGGGTTTAAGACGGTCCCCGGAGTGGCTTATGTCATCGAGTCGCTCTAAATCTAAATCGTTATCCTATGTTAAAGAGTTGTCCACTGTGTAGTCCATACAACGGTAGGAAGCTCTTTTTTTTGTTGTTGAAGGTTCCCCAAAGTAATATAACAGTTGAAATTGCCCATTTGAAGCGAAATCGACACGAACCATTGTACATTCGAGACTGTCGATCAATATAAGACTCAAAAAGCTTTTTAAATATGTCAATGAATTGATTTTCAGTGAGATTTAAAGAATATGAGTCCCGTTGTAAGGTTGTTTTTCATCGTTACAGAGGCTAGTGAAAGCGGAAGCGCGTCTGTAACGATGTTTTTCAATCTTGCAGACGAGAAAAGGGCAGATTTGTGAAGTGAGCGAGGCTGTAAGGTTGTTTTTCATCGTTACAGACGTTAGGGGAAGCGGAGGCGCGTCTGTAACGATGTTTTTCAATCTTGCAGACGAGAAGAGAGCAGATTTATGAAGTGAGCGAGGCTGAAAGGTTGTTTTTCATCGTTACAGACGCTAGGGGAAGCGGAAGCGCGTCTGTAACGAAGTTTTTCAGTCTTGCAGACGAGAAGAGAGCAGATTTGTGAAGTGAGCGAGGCTGTAAGGTTGTTGTTTTTCATCGTTACAGACGCTAGTGAAAGCGGAAGCGTGTCTGTAACGATGTTTTTCAATCTTGCAGACGAGAAAAGGGCGGATTTGTGAAGTGAGCGCGTCTGTAAGGTTGTTTTTCATCGTTACAGACGCTAGGGGAACCGGAAGCGCGTATGTAACGATGTTTTTCAATCTTACAGACGAAGAAGAAGGCAGATTTGTAAAGTGAGCAAGGCTGTAAGGTTGTTTTTCATTGTTACAGACGCTAGGGAAATGTAAGGTTGTTTTTCATCGTTACAGACGCTAGGGAAAGCGGAAGCGCGTATGTAACGATGTTTTTCAATCTTACAAACGAGAAAAGAGCGGACCTGTGAAATGTTATATTTCACTATTAAAACAATACTGTCCCGAAGAAACGCGAAGGACGGCATAACCGGCTTCATAACCGATGATCTCGACGCAGTTTGCTTTCTCAATCATAGATCCGTTTTCTGTAATCGTATCCATGGATATCGCCGGGACATAGAAAATACCCGAACAATTCGCTGGCATGACCACATTTAACGTCAACTGATGATGAGAAGTTCGCTTCCAAACTACACGCAAACATCCGACGGGCAGCCAGTGTTCAGCCTTGACTTCTTCCAATCCTGGGGGTAATGCCGGTTTAATTGTCACCTTATAACTTTCAAAGTCAGGGTCATATCGATAATCGATTCCAGCCAAGCCGGCGTATAACCATTCCTCCAAGTGACCGAGCATAAAATGGTTTTGCGATTTGCCAACGGTCGGACCGTCCCACGCTTCCGTCAACGTCGTCGCACCGTGCGCGATTTGATATCCGTAGCTCGGATGATCGGTTTGTCGAGTCATTTCGTAGATGATGTCCGAACGGCCATTCAGCGCGAGTGCAAGCAGCACATAACGATGCCCGACATCGCCAGCTGTCGTATGATAACCATGCAGACGAATGTCTTCGATCACTTGGGATAGTACCCTTTCCTTATACGGCTCATCGACAAGCCCCAATACAAGCGGCATGGCGTTCGAGGTTTGACTGCCTGTCGCATAACTGGATGCTTCCCGTTCAAAAAATGCGTCATTAAACGCCGATTTGATCTTCTCCCGCAGAGCTGCGTAGTTGACGGCGTCCTGGTTGTTGTTTAACAAGCATGCGATTTGTGTGAAAATATCTACGATATGGTAAAACATCGCTGTTTCAGTATGAGAGACAGGCGTGTTTTGCGCGAATCCGGGTCCGTTTTCCCCGACATCATACCAATCACCAAGCCCTTGACTAACGATTAAATGATCGGAGCTTTCAGTCACGTAATCGATATACGCTTTCATACCCTCATAATGCTCGGCCAAGATCCGAGTGTTGCCGTACATACGAAATAGGTTCCAACCTGTCAGCACATACGCGCCGCCCCACGAGACGGAGTCGCGGAAACAGCGCCACTTATCGGAAAACACGACGTATTCGGGTGCCGTCGTCGGCACCATCCCGCTGGGGAGTTGGGCATCTCTGATGTCTTCCATCGTTTTCGTTAACAAGGGTTCAATTTGATAATTGAATGATACGGCGGGACCCATCAGATAGACTTGTTCCAACCATCCGAGCTTTTCTCGATGGGGACAATCCGTAAACAGGCTTTTCATGTTGCTAAGAATCGCTTGATTAATGATCTTGTGCGTCCGGTTCAGCATAACATTTGAGCTTTCGAATCTTCCTGAAACCCTCGTATCTGGATAGATCATCTGTCCTTCAATGCTGACAAGAACGGGACAGTCCGTTGGGAGCCGCCCTAACGAATCTGCGGGAATAGCGCCTTCGATTTGTACATAACGAAAACCGTAATAGCTGAACCGAGGCGACCAGATTTCTTCTCCGTTTCCTTTCAGGATGTAGGAAAATCTGTAGGGGGAACCGGTCCATTTTTGATTGGCCGTACCATCATCCTTCAATAGTTCTGCTGGGGATAAGGTGATTTTGGAACCTTCCTGACCAACAACGGATATTTCAACCCATCCTGAAAAGTTTTGCCCGAAATCGGCGACGTACACGCCTGGTGTAGGTTGCGAAATGCTCACTGGTTTGAAGGTCTGCATGACTTTTAAAGGAGAAAGCGCTTGTGATTTCAGCTTTCCAACAGGCGGGGCAACTTCAGCTGCGTATCCCCAGGCTTCGCGTTCCGTGAAACCGGGCAAATCCCAACCCGCTTGCACACGGCGCGCGTCAAAGTCCTCACCTCCATATATGCATGAAAAGGTGATCGGTCCCGCTGAGGTTTCCCAGTCCTGATTACTGGCAATCGTGACGATCGTTCCATCGGTATGCGTGATTTCGAGCTGAATCATACATCTCGGGGTACCAAAGGAATGTTTGAATTTGCTGTAACGGCCGCCCGTCACGTTGAAAAACCCATTCCCGAGCATAACGCTCACCGCGTTAGCGCCTTTTTTCACTTCGTCCGTCACGTCGTAAACACAGTAGAGACAAGTTTTGTCAAAGTTAGTCCATCCGGGCGTAAGCACATGATCGCTGACCTTGTTTCCGTTTAACCGAAGCTCGTATTGTCCCAAACCGCATATGTAAGCTCTTGCTCTTTCCACAGATTTATCTAGGTTGAATTCATATCGGAACAAAGGAAGCGAAGCACGTTCCTGCGGCTCTCCGTCAGGTTCACCAATCCAGCGGGCTGCCCAATCGCTTTCTTTTAAAAGTCCCATTTCCCACCATGATACCGGACTTTCTGTCATCTGATCGGTTTGATCCCAAAACTGAAGCCTCCAATAATAGCGAGTACGGGATTGTAGCAGAGGGCCTTCATATAGAATATGTACGTTTTTCCTGCTTGCCATTTTCCCGCTATCCCATATGAAGCGCTGCACACAGTCCTCTTCGGTTGACACCACGATCCGGTAGGCTGTTTGCATTTGCGAGCGAACGAGACCAGATTTGAAGCTCCAGCCGAAAGCAGGGCGTGTGACATCGACCCCAATAGGGCATATTTTGCTTTCAACAAACATTTCGTCCAGTTGCATCGTTTGAGTCTCCTTTTAACCATCCTCTAATTGGAATTCATTGTCGAAAGATATCTTGCGAGGCGGCCACGCTGATCGTTCGGAACTCTTTACCGTAATTTTTTGTCGGATCGCCTTCCTTATAGGGTCTGCAGGAGCAATAGAAGTGATATAGCACGCCATTATGCGTAATGACGGAAGGCTTATGGGCAAAAATGGAATCGATGGTTTCCTCTTCTCCAACCCGAATGATCGGATCGGGATATTTGTCCCAATGTAAAAGATCCTGCGAAAGCGCAATCCCTTCTTGTGCTTGCTTGTAATTATAGCCAAAGAAATACATAACCCATTGGTCTCTGTCCTGTAAAACACAAGGGTCGCTGACAAAAGCAGAGTCCCATCTTTCCGGAGAGACATGTAATATGGGGTTTTGCTCGTATCTTTGCCACTCAATCAGGTCTGTGGAGAGAGCAACGCCCGTTTGTTCGATCCATTTCCCCTTATTCGTGTTTTTGGCATTATAAAACAAATAGAAAGTGCCTTCATGCTCAATTAGGCATTCTTTGTATAAACCGCCTTTTTCCCAATCTGCGCCTGCCTCCGGGGTTAGAATCGGATCAGGGCATCTATGCCACTCCAGCAATTGTTCATCTTCCGTCCATGCGATTCCGATTTTTGCCGAACCTTCTTCGTACCCGAACTCCGGATAGGCGTGATAGAGCAGCCAGTATTTGTTGTTCCATTTCTTAAGCATTGGAGGAGCATCGATCTGATTTTCCTTCAAGATCCATGTTCCTGCTATATTTTTCGAATCCCAGCCTGAACCTTCATCTCGTCGTAAAATCACACTTAGGTGATCCCAGTGTAAAAGGTCTTTGCTTGTGGCCAAGGCTGTTTGATAACCCGTACCGTCAAACCCTACATACATCATGTGAAACTTATCGTTATGTTGAAAGACAAAGGGGCAATCAACAGCACGTTCATCAAAATGACCAGGGATGCCGGATCCGACAAGCACCGGTCTACCCAATTTATATGGTGTTACATAGGGCCCAATATTCATCATTTTCACACTCCTTAACTGTAGTTAGAACTTGTGACAGATGTAACTTATTTTAAGATTACTATCATACTTCTTCCTACTGAGGGGGGGATTGAATCCGATATATAGGGCGATTGCATCTTCAACTTACAGCTGCATTGACATCGCCTGTAAGCGGGCGTAGGATGGGGGGGAATTATGGAAGTTTCGTTCGGAAGGGGGACTAAAGTGAAAGCCGATTATGTATCCAATCCGTACATGTTTCAGACAGCTGGCAGCATTGTCGCTGGATGTAATACCATCGCCCAACTGATTCCGCGAATCAAGTTGCTCGGCGAATTTCGGCATGCGGTGATCGTTACACAGCCTTCTATAGTAGCGCTGGGGGTTATCGAGCAAATCGGCGTTGAGCTCAAGCAAGCGGGTATATCCAGCCGTTGTATAACGGAGGTGAAGCCGGAACCGACGGTTGACAATATACGCGCAGTATTCGCTAATATATCCGCAGAACCTGTGGATTTGTTAATAGGCATTGGTGGAGGGAGCGTTCTCGATGCTACGAAAATATTTTCCGTTTTGCTGACTAATCCAACGGACGTGCAGAGTTTAATCGGCACCGATCTCGTTTCGCAACCGGGCATCCCGACAGTTCTAGTGCCGACGACTTCGGGAACCGGTTCCGAAGTGACGCCCAATGCGATTGTAACCGTTCCCGAAGAACAGTTGAAGGTCGGTGTGATTAGCAGGCACTTGCTGCCCAAACTGGTCATTATCGATCCTGTTTTGACGGTAAGCCTGCCGCAACCGATTACGGCAGCAACAGGAATGGATGCTTTTACACATGCCTTGGAATCGTATATATCGAATAAAGCCAACCCGATAAGCAACACGTTTGCTTTGGAATCCATACGCTTGATTGCAGACAGTCTGGTTCATGCCTATCATAATGGCTCGGATCTCGGAGCGAGGGAGAAAATGCTGCTCGGATCGATGTACGGCGGCATGGCACTGAGTGCGGCAGGCACAGCAGCCGTACATGCGCTTGCTTATCCGCTCGGGGGCAAGTTCAACATTTCGCACGGAGTCGCCAATTCAATGTTGCTGCCGCATGTCATGGCCTATAATATGGATGCCATATCTGGGCGGCTTGGAAATGTAGCCCATGCCATGGGACTGCAGGTGGAAAAAGGGGGAGGGAGGGACTCATCTGAACGGGTGATCGAGCAGATTTTTGAGTGGACATCAGAGATGCATATCCCGCAAAATTTGCGTGAATTCGGCATTACGGAACGGGATGTGGAAGATCTGGCGATCGCTGCATCAAAGGTCACCAGGCTTTTAAATAATAATCCAAAGCCGATGGACTTGGAATCGATGAAGTCTGTTTACCGGAAACTGTTTCCATGACATATGGGGAAGTTAAGCAGCTTGTAAATGAGAAAAACGGATAAGCGGATGAGCCATCATTCTGTAAATAAGAGCTTCCAAGGACTGCTATTTTCTTCGAAATTAGATCGTATTCTTAAAATAGCGGTCTCCAAAGACCTTTATCTGTTTGATTTTCACCGGAAATGAGGAGAAACCTGAAGAATAAGAGCCTCAACGGACTCCTATTTCCATCAAAAGCGATAAACATGGCAAATTAACAGCCTCTAATGACTCTTATTCGCAAGAATGCCCCTCACCAGATAAGCAAAAGCAAAACTCTAAGGAGGAAACCGCAATTGAAAATTGCCGTCATAGCCGATGACATTACGGGAGCGGGGGATACAGGCGTACAGTTTGCCAAACGCGGGCTGCAAGTATCCGTGCTTCTGCAATTTATGTCCGAGACGGGATCGATGTCTGAGAGGGATGTACTCGTACTGGACACCGACAGCCGTTCCCTAGATGCTGAATCGGCATACCAAAGAGCTGCGGAGGCATCGAGGTGCGCTCAAACTTATGGAGCGGATGTTGTGTTTAAAAAAATCGATTCCACCATGCGAGGTAATCTCGGTTCCGAAATTGACGCCGTTTACGACACATTTCGTCCCGATTTCGTCATCATCGCCCCTGCCTATCCCGAAACAGGGCGTCTGGTTCAGGAAGGAAGATTGTATGTTCATGGTAAACCGCTGCATGAAACCGAGTTCGCAAACGACCCGAAAACGCCGGTCACCGAATCGTACATTCCCGACTTACTGCATCGGCAGACGAAGCAGCCTATTGAAGTCATCCCATCCGCGATATTAGCGGGAGGAAGTAGCGCGTTTGAGCTGGTTATGCAAAGCTGCATGTCTCGGGGAATCAGCTACTTACTCGTCGATTCGGCCGATGATGACGACCTGCGTCGTATCGTTTCCTTAGTCGGGGAGACGACTTACTCGACTGTTTGGGTCGGTTCAGCCGGCTTGGCGCGACAATTGGCTATTCAACATTCGTCTTTAACACAGCCCTCGTCACAGGAATGTCGTAAAACGGACGGACCCATACTTATCGTGATCGGCAGCGTCAGTCCTCGGTCTCGTCGCCAATTGGATGTCCTTCTCAGTAATCCGGAAGTACGGGGCATCCAGATGGAGGCTTACCGGCTCGTATCGGGCAAAACCGAAAGAGAGCAGGAATTGGCGAAAGCTGAGGAAGAAGCAGCGCTGACTTTAAGCGCAAACCTTCATACGGTGTTATATTCGTCAGGTGACCGGGAAGCTATACGACTTGCTCAGGATACTGGCATACGAAGTGGCATGGATGCGCAAGAAGTCAGCAACGCAATATCGCAAGCTTTGGGGGAATCGGTGTCCCGTGTACTGAGACGAGTTAGGGTTGGAGGGATCGTCATGACGGGAGGCGATACTGCAAAACATGTTTGCTCAGCTCTCCATGCGATCGAATTCCGTGTGCTTGACGAGGTGGAAAGCGGCGTGCCGATTGGACTGCTCATGATGGACGAACCGCTTTCAGCGATCACCAAAGCGGGGGGATTTGGATCGGATCAAGTGCTGCTGCGAGCGTTGGAATCATTGAATGGAGGAATCGGGAGGATATGAAACCAATAATTGGAATCACAATGGGCGATGCATCAGGCATCGGGCCAGAAATAATTGTGAAAGCGCTGCAACATGCTCCGGTATACGAAACCTGTCGTCCGTTCGTGATCGGCGACCCCGTTATGTTGAAACGGGCTCTTCAGATCGTTGGAGTTTCTGCTTCTATACATACAGTGTCAGGACCGCAAGAGGGGCGTTACGAATACGGCAGCATCGATTGCATGGATGTACGTCTACTCCCACCGAATCTTCCGTTCGGTAAAGTATCTGCCGAGGCGGGACACGCCGCTTACAAGTTCGTTGAGAAAGCGGTGGAGCTGGCGTTGGCCCGGCAAATCGACGCCATATGTACCGCCCCGTTAAACAAGGAGGCTTTGCACAAAGGCGGTCACCTCTATCCGGGTCATACGGAAATATTGGCCGGATTGACGCGTACCGAAGACTATTCCATGATGCTCACTGCACCGAAGCTGAAGGTCATACATTTGACCACACACGTCGGATTGATTCAGGCGATCGAGATGATCGATCCAGAGCGGACATACAAGGTGATTAAGCTGGCGCATGAAACGTTACGTAGGGCTGGAAATGATAGACCGCGTATCGCCGTTTGCGGGATTAATCCGCATGCAGGGGAGAATGGCTTGTTTGGGAACGGGGAGGAAGAACAGAAACTGATTCCCGGCATCATGCAGGCAGCGGAAGAAGGTGTGGACGTTACCGGTCCTTATCCTGCGGATACACTATTTTATCGGGCTGTTCGCGGAGACTTTGATATTGTAGTTGCTTGTTATCATGATCAAGGACATGTTCCGATCAAAGTGCTCGGCATTGAAGCCGGTGTCAATATCACGATCGGGTTGAACGGAGGTATCATCCGCACTTCAGTCGATCATGGAACGGCCTTTGACATTGCCGGTACAGGTAAAGCGGATGAACGAAGTATGTTGGCAGCGATCCGCTCTGCGGTTGAGCTTGCGCCCAAACGGATTGACAACCTTTCACAAAACATATAAACGATTCATTCTACCACCCGATCCATACAAGGAGAGATACGATGTTAAAGCCCGCTGGCATTATTCCCGCTATGATTACCCCTTTTGACGAATCTCAAAATCTCAACGAGTCCGCATTGCGACAATTAGTCCGTAGGTTCATCGATGCAAACGTTCACGGTCTATTTTGCCTAGGTACCAATGGGGAGTTCTTTTCTTTGACATTCGAAGAAAAGCTGCGAGTTGCCGAGATCGTCATAGAAGAAGCGCAAGGACGGCTTCCGGTTTATGTAGGCGCTGGGTGCGTCGGAACAAAGGAAACGGCCAAGTTGGCTGCACGCTTGGAACAGATGGGAGCCGATGCGTTATCGATAATCACTCCCTATTTTTTGACGTTTACGCAGCAGGAGCTGATCGGGCATTTCCGTACGGTTGCGGAAGCAACGGCACTGCCTATTATTTTGTATAACATTCCGGCACGGACCGGCAACTCCCTTTTACCTCGGACGGTCATGGAGTTAAGTAAAGTGCCTAACATTGTTGGAATCAAAGACAGCAGCGGAAGCTTCGATAATATTTTGCAAGTTCTAGAGCTGTGCGAACCGGATTTTGCGGTATTGGCAGGGACGGACTCGCTCATATTGCCGACACTGATGGCTGGCGGACACGGAGCCATCGCAGCTACAGCCAATGTATTCCCAGAGGTCGTCAGCTCTATTTACGATTTATGGATGCAGGGTAAACCGGAAAAAGCCGAATTGTCGCAGCGAAAGCTGCGCGCTTTGCGAAGTGCGTTCTCGCTTGGCACCCTGCCATCTGTTCTGAAGGAAGTGATGAACATGATCGGTTTGCCTGCGGGAGAACCGCGACTGCCGGTTCAATCCCTCACTCCATCAGCTAAAGGGGAACTGAGAATTGTGATGGCTCGATATATGGGCGAAGGGGTCATAAAATGATCAGGAAGAGGTGCTGAAGATGAAGGATGTAAACATTCCGAATGGAGTTTGGCCAACGATGTTGACCCCGTTCACAAATTCCAACGAAGTGGACTATGGCGCATTAGGGCAACTAGTCGAATGGTATATTGCCCAAGGCGTTCACGGTCTTTTCGCTGTCTGCCAATCGAGTGAAATGTTTTACTTATCCTTGGAGGAAAGAGTAGCGATCGCGCGGTTCGTTAAGGAAAAAGCTTCTGGCCGTGTGCCGGTGATCGCTTCTGGCCATATCTCAGACGGATTCGATGAACAGGTGGAAGAGCTTCAGCGGATGGCTGACACGGGAGTTGATGCGGTCGTGTTGGTCAGCAACCGGCTAGCCGGGCCGGAAGAATCGGACGAGGTATGGTTGAACCGTGCAATGGAGCTGCTGGATCGAGTGCCGGATGTGCTCTTTGGCATTTACGAATGCCCATATCCTTACAAAAGGCTGATGACCCCAAAACTGCTCAAATGGTGCGCGGATACGGGCAGGTTTGGGTTTCTCAAGGACACGAGCTGCGATCTTAAGCATATTGCCGAGAAGCTCGATGCGGTAAAAGGAAGTCCATTGAAAATATTCAATGCTAATTCCGCAACACTGCTTGAATCGTTACGTTTGGGCGCAGCCGGCTTCAGCGGCGTAATGGCCAATTTTCATCCCGAGCTGTATGTACAACTGATGGAGCGTTGGGATTTAGAGAGCAATACGGCCGAAATGATACAAGCGTTTGTAGGACCTGCGTCCTTGATCGAACTGCAGATGTATCCCGTCAATGCGAAATATCATCTGCAAAAAATAGGCCTACCCCTAGCGATACACTGCCGTACCAGAGATTCTAGTAATTTCAGAGAAAACCAAAGGTTTGAGGTGGAGCAGCTCGATTCACTGTATCATCTGTTCAAGCAGCAGATTATGAAAAAACAAAATGTAAACGTTTGACAAGAACAGCTGACCCTTTGGGGAATTTGAAGCTGCAGCATACGGCCTCAAGGCCGCCGATCAGGGAATGAAAATAAGGAGGGGGCGTTACAGTGCCATTTAAAGCAAAGGACAAAATCGTATTTATCGGTGACAGTATAACGGACAAAGGAAGAAAAAAGGACCCCTTAAAGCTGGGCTCGGGTTATGTAAGGCTGCTGCATGATTATCTCACTGCGGTATATCCGAAACTGTCATTGAAAATAATCAATGAAGGTGTATCCGGAAACCGCGTGATTGATTTGGAAAAAAGATGGAGAATAGATGTACTGGATCACCAACCGCAATGGGTTTCGATTTCTATCGGCATCAATGATGTATGGCGGCAATTGGATTCGCCGGATGCGGATCAGGTGTACCCCGACAAGTTCGAAGCGGTGTATCGCAGCCTGCTGGATCAAACGAAACAATTACCCAATTGTCGTGCGATTCTCATGCAGCCTACGGTGATCAAGGAGTATCCTGATTCTACAGGGACCCAGTTACTGAAGCCTTACGTGGACATTGTCAACCGTCTGACGGAAGAATATGGTGGCATCCTTGTGCCGACGCATGAAGCATTCATCGATTTCTTACACTGTGAAACAGGTCAGGACTTAACGACTGACGGCGTACACATGAACACGCTCGGAGATATGCTGATGGCCACTACTTGGCTGAAGGCAGTTACTGGCACCCCCAATAGGAATTAGTCCTGATCTATTAGTTAGACTGCATGCCATTCACCATGGATGCAGTCTTTTTCATGACTTTTTTGAGAGATTCATGGAGAGGTGGAAGGCGTCGCCTATAAAATAGGTGAATTCGCCCTATAAACGAAAGTTGAATTTTAGATACACTTGACTCAAGCATCCCGGTGAAGGGAGTCTGTCTATAGGAGGAGAGGACTATGAAAGTTTCTGATCTAAAAACGGAATACATCGAAAATCCGTTAGGTATCGTTACAACCGTTCCCCGCTTAAGCTGGATCATGGAATCGGAAGAATACGGTCAGGTCCAGTCGGCCTATCACGTATTGGTAGCATCTCATCCGGAGATGTTGAATGAGAATAAGGGTGATTTATGGGACAGTGGAAAGGTTCAGTCCGACCAATCTATCCATATCTCTTATGGAGGAGCACCTCTAGAATCAAAGCGAGTTTATTATTGGAGGGTCAGGGTTTGGGATAAACGCGATATGGTGTCTGAGTGGAGCAGGTCAGCTCACTGGTCGATGGGATTTCTAAACGAAAACGAATGGCAGGCACGTTGGATTGGCAGAACCAATCCTCAGAATACGGAGCTTTTGCCTTCTCCCTATATGAGAAAAACATTTCGAATCGAAAAGCCGGTCCGCCAAGCTTTCATTTATGCAACTGCATTGGGCTTGTACGAACTACATATTAACGGTGAAAGGGTAGGACGAGATTATTTTGCTCCCGGATGGACAGATTACAACATTAGGGTACAGGTCCAGACCTACGACGTAGCGGCGTATCTGAGTACGGGAAGTATGGCTCTAGGTGCGATCCTAGGCACCGGATGGTATGCCGGTCACGTGGGTATGTTCGGTCCGAACAGGTACGGAGACAACCCTTACTTGCTGCTTGAACTGCATATCGAATATGAGGACGGATCCTCTGACATTATTTTGACAGATGAATCATGGAAAGTGTTTGCAGGTCCTATCCTGTACTCGGATTTACTAAAAGGCGAAAGCTTTGACGCCCGTCTGGAACCGAAGGGATGGAACCTGCCTGGTTTTGATGATGACTCTTGGGAGACGCCTGTTGTTTTGGAACGTTACGAAGGGATTTTGACCGCACAAGTAGATCCTCCTGTTCAAGTTATGAAGGAACTGCTGCCGATCAGCATGAAGAAAACACCCCGTGGCTCTTACCTATTTGACATGGGGCAAAATATGGTCGGATGGGTTCGTCTTCAAATGGAAGACGGGCAAGAAGGTCAGGAGGTTACTGTCAGCTGCGCGGAAATGTTGAATGAAGACAATACGTTATACACCATAAATCTGCGCGAAGCCGTTCAGCAGGAGACATACATCTTGAGAGGCGATAGGGAGGAGTGTCTGGAACCTCACTTTACTTTTCACGGGTTCCGGTATGTAGAAGTTACGGGATTGATGAATTCACCCACGCTGCAAACGGTCATCGGTAGAGTGGTTCATTCGGCGACGCCGCAAACGGGTTGGTTAGAAACTTCCAACGTCATGCTGAATAAGCTTCTAAGCAATATTGAGTGGGGACAACGCGGCAATTTTCTCAGTGTGCCGACGGACTGTCCGCAGCGTGACGAAAGGCTAGGTTGGACGGGGGACGCTCAAATTTTTGCTCGTACAGCCAGTTTTAATATGGATGTCGGACGCTTTTTCAATAAGTATATGATCGATGTTATCGATGCCCAACGGCCCTCCGGAGCTTTTCCAGATGTGGCGCCGGATTCCGGCTGGGAAGCGTTTAAGCATAATCATGCGGAACTTAACTGGCATGCTCCCGACAATGGCGGATGGGGGGATGCAGGGGTTATTATTCCTTGGACCGTTTACCAGGTGTATGGCGACCACAGGAATTTGGAGGAATGCTATCCGGCGATGGTCAGATGGGTGGAGTATTTGCAAGCGAACACGGTGAACTTGATCCGACCGGGTTACTCGAATTATGGTGATTGGCTCTCCATCCATGCGGACACGCCAAAGGACGTGCTCGATACTGCTTATTTCGCTTACAGCACCTTACTGTTGTCCAAATCTGCGAAGGCACTCGGCAAGGAAGAAGATGCACGTAAATACGCGGATTTGTTTGAAAAGATCAAACAAGCTTTCGAGGATGCGTTTGTGGATGAGGCCGGACGGATCAAAGGAGATACGCAGACCGTATACGTGCTTGCACTGAAGATGAACCTGCTGACAGAAGAGCAGCGTAAACTTGCGGTTCGGCATTTGGCGGGGAATATCCAGCTGCACGGTAATCATTTGACGACAGGCTTTCTCGGCGTCGGGTATTTACTTCCTGCTTTAACCGAAGGGGGGAGAGAAGATCTTGCTTACACTTTGCTCAATCAAGGTACTTTCCCTTCTTGGCTTTATTCCATCAAGCATGGAGCTACGACTATTTGGGAACGGTGGGACGCCTGGACAGAAACAAACGGATTCCAGAATCCGGGTATGAATTCGTTTAATCATTACTCATTGGGTTCAGTCGGCGAGTGGATGTATCAAAATATTATGGGGATCAACACAGACGAGGACAGACCGGGATATAAACATATTGTGATTCATCCGCGTCCAGGGGGCGGGCTACATTTCGCCAAGGGTGAATTTCATTCTGTATACGGCAGGATCCGAGTAGAGTGGAAATTGGAGCGGTCGTACTTCGTTTTGAAAGTCCAAATTCCTGTGAACACAACCGCCACAATCTATGTGCCAGGTGCCGTCCTGAATGAGGATGGGCACGTAACCGAGGGATTGCATTATGTAGGAATGGAAAACAATAAATCCATTTACAGCGCTGGTTCAGGAAGTTACACATTCGTTTCTCGATGGACAGATGTCGGATTGAGTCTGGGAGCGGAGACAAATGTCACGCATGAGATTGGAGCATAAAGTAGCAGTTGTTACTGGTGCAGCTTCCGGTATTGGAGAGGCTGTTGCACGGCGATTCGCCGAAGAGGGAGCCTGCGTGATCGTCAATGACATATCCGAAGCGGGAGTTCGGGTCGTCGAAGAGATCGTAGAGGCAGGTGGGAATGCCTTGTTTGTCCATGCCGATATTCGCGCCGAAAACAGCGTAATTGCCTTGATGGAAGCTGCCAAAACATATTTCGGCGCCCTGCATATTCTCGTTAACAACGCCGGGGTTACTTGCAGTGCGAACGTGGTGACAGCTGACGAAGCAGCTTGGGATCACGTGATGAATTTGAATTTGAAAAGCGCTTGGTACTGCTGTAAGCACGCCATTCCGTTCATGATGGAACAGGGTGGTGGCAGCATAGTCAACATCGGCTCGACTCATGTGATCCGTACGCAGCGAAATCATTTCCCTTATCACTCTTCCAAGGCAGGCATGCTTGCGATGGCGCAAGGGATATGTGTCGATTTCGGAGGTCAGGGAATCCGTGCGAATACCATTAGCCCGGGGTTTATTGAAACCCCGCTTGCCGAGACCTACATGCAGTCCTATCCAAACCGGGAACAGAAACGCAGTGCCATGCTGGCAACACACCCTGTCGGGCGATTCGGTAAGCCGGAAGACGTGGCGAATGCGGCCGTTTTTCTTGCATCTGATGAAGCCGGATTCATTGCCGGAGCGAATCTCGTTGTGGACGGAGGCAGGTCTGTTCTGCAGGTCTTCGATTAAAGATCGAACGGTTAATCATAACAAGGGAGCGAGACTATGACATTCGAAGTTGAGAAAACCGCAGGCGACAGTGAATGGTTTACACATGACCGATTCGGCATGTTTATCCATTGGGGACTATATTCACTTGCAGCGAGGCATGAATGGCTGCAATCCCGGGAAAAATTGAGCGGGGAACAGTACAGCCAAAAGTATTTCAAAAGATTTGATCCCGATTTGTACGATCCCGATCTTTGGGCCCAACTCGCTTCTGACGCGGGCATGAAGTACTTCGTGGTGACGACAAAGCACCATGAGGGCTTTTGTTTATGGGACAGCAAGCTCACCGATTATAAAGCGACGAATTCGCCGGCTGGGCGAGATGTGCTAAGACCAATGGTAGATGCGTTTCGTAAACGCGATATGAAGGTTGGTTTATATTATTCCCTGTTAGACTGGCATCATCCCCATTATACGGTTGATCCGAAGCATCCGCTTCGTTTCGATGCTAATAATATCGCTGGGAACACAACGCTGGACTTCACCAATTACCGGAACTATTTGTATGGACAAACGAAGGAATTGCTGACTGATTTCGGTCAAGTAGATCTGTTATTTTATGATTTTTCGTTCCCGGAAGAAAACGGGTTGGCGGGTAAAGGGAAGGAAGATTGGGGCAGCGAAGAGCTGGTCCGAATGATCCGGACCTTACAGCCGAATATTTTATTGAATGACCGCTTACAGGTTGGCGGCGATATTACAACTCCTGAACAGTATATGCCGACCAAATGGGTCCAGGTAAACGGTAAGCGCGTCGTATGGGAAACATGTCATACCTTCAGCGGTTCGTGGGGCTATCACCGGGAAGAAGAGTCATGGAAAAGCGTCGAATTGCTGATCAAAATGATGATTGATACCGTAAGTAAGGGTGGTAATCTATTATTGAATGTCGGCCCAACCGGACGCGGTGAATTCGACGAGCGTGCCGTAGACCGGTTGAAGGGAATGGGGGAATGGATGAAACGGCACAACCGTTCCATCTACGGTTGCACACAAGCTCCGGATACATTCGTTTGCCCCGATGATTGTCGGTTAACTTACAATCCGCAGTTGAATCGCATGTACGTGCATGTGTACAGCTGGCCTTTCAAAAATATCCATCTTCACGGATTCGCCGGCAAAGTGGAGTATGCCCAATTCCTAAACGACGCATCGGAAATCAGATTTAAAGAAGGCTTTGTGCCAAGCGGTATGGATAACGGAGCCTTCAAAGAAGGGCGAGATGAGCATACAGTGACCTTATCGCTTCCTGTCAAGAAACCGAATGTTACGGTGCCGGTCATCGAACTATTTTTAAAATAAAGTGAGAAAGAATGGAGGTTGGGTATAAAGGATGAAAGCTATCACTCTTGGAAACGCACCCAATCCTGCCCCACGGGTGGAAAATGGCATCCGGCTGCTGAAACAAGCATTGCTGGATTGCGGATATGATGTGAAAGTTGAAGAAGTATCCTGGACGTGGGACAGCTATCGGTCAGTAACGGGAAGAAAAATCTATGTGGGAAACCGCAATGAATCTGACTTGCTTCGGCAGTTGGAAGAACGTGACGTACTCTTATATCACACGGAAGCTCCAGAGGGAGAAGGGTTTTATATCGCCGCTTGCCCGGGCAATCTAATCACGGTTTCCGGGGGCAGCGATTCCGGAATATTATACGGCTGTATGGAGTTTGCGCAGCGTGTTCACGCTGCAAGGCTTCTGCCCGAAGATATCGCCTACGGGGACGCTCCGCGATTCGCACTTAGGGGGCCGGCGATCGGACTGCAGAAAACAACTGTCGAACCGCCCCGTCAAACGTATGAATATCCGATTACCCCCACACGCTTTCCCTGGTTTTACGACCGTTCATTGTGGCAAGATTTTCTCGACATGTTACTGGAGCAGCGGTGCAACATTGTCTATTTGTGGGCTGGCCATCCCTTCTCCTCACTAGTGAGATTGGAGGATTACCCAGAGGCGCTTGAAGTTACGGAAGAAGAGTTCGCGCTGAACGTTGAAACGTTCCGTTGGGTGGCGCAAGAAGCGGACAAACGAGGCATATGGCTCGTATTGAAGTTTTACAACATTCATATTCCGCTGCCTTTTGCGGAAAAGCACGGATTGAAGCTGCATCAACCGAAGCCACTGCCGTTAACAAGCGATTACTATAAGAAATCGATCGCCTCTTTCGTTCGATCATTCCCTAACGTGGGGATGATGGTCTGCCTCGGAGAAGCACTGCAGGGACAAATTTACGGAGTAGAATGGTTTAACGAAACGATTATTGCAGGCTTGTTGGAAGGACTCAAGGATTCAAATGTGAAGGAAAAGCCGCCGATTATTCTACGTTCGCACGCGATCGAGCCGCAAAAGGTCATTGAGGCGGCGCTGCCTCTTTATCCGAATCTATATACGGAGGCCAAATATAACGGCGAATCGTTGACCACTTATACACCTCGAGGCAAATGGCAGGACATTCATAACCGTCTAGGATCGTTGAAGACAATTCATATCGTCAATGTACATATACTTGCGAACCTGGAGCCTTTCCGATTCGGGGCGCCTTCGTTTATCCAAAAATGTATGCAGGCGGCTAAATATCGGCTGAAAGCGAACGGACTGCATCTGTATCCGTTGTTTTTCTGGGATTGGCCGTTTTCGCCGGATTTGGCGGAGCCAAGGCTGAAACAACTGGACCGCGATTGGATTTGGTTCGCAGCCTGGTTCCGTTACGCTTGGAACCCGGATCGTGATCCAGCAGCCGAACGGTATTACTGGATCGAAGTGCTTGGCCACAGATACGGCAGCCCGGAAGCAGGCGAAGCGATACTGGACGCATACGAAGCGTCCGGAGAATGTGCGCCCAAGCTACTGCGACGATTCGGGATTACCGAAGGCAACCGTCAAACGATGAGCCTGGGAATGACCATGAGTCAATTGACGAATCCGGAACGGCATATGCCTTGGCCAGATTTATGGGAGTCCCAGTCGCCTCAAGGTGAACGGCTGGAGGAGTATGTGATCCGGGAGTTGAAAGGCGAACCGCACGTCGGGGAGACCCCGCCTGAAATTATTGCTGATGTCAGTCGGCATGCGGAAGATGCCGTGCAAGCGATCGAAAGGGCGCGCAAGTTGGTGAAACGAAACTGGGATGAATTTGATCGCTTGTTCGATGACATGCATGCGATTCGTCATATGGTACATGTATATGTGCATAAAGTTCGGGCGGCATTGCTAATTTTGACTTACAAGTTTAGGGTTCAGGGGGAGTATTTCACACAGTTGGAATGGTTGGAAGAGGCCGCTGAGCAGCTTGAGAGCAGCCTGAATAGCTACCGAGCGCTGACGGCTTTGACGGAGAAGACTTATTTATTCGCCAATAGTATGCAGACGCCGCAGCGGAAAGTGCCGATTCGTAATGGGCTTGAATTCAAGCACTGGACGGGGTGTTTGCCAGTCTATGAGTTAGAGCTAGAACGCTTTCAGTTCCATCTGGATGAATTAAAGTCTGGCACCCTGCCTGAGGCGTTGAAGAATATGAAAGAACCGATTGTTCCATATCGGGAGGTTCCGTTTACCTTATTGTCCGGAAACGCGGAAACATTCCTGATTGAGAAGGAAGCACAAGTGTTTGTGGATGGGGATATTCATATCGTCGGTTGTGCAGAGGAGCTGGATGGTTTAACGGGAATCCGGTTCAGCCAAATGGAAGCGGGTCTGAGCGGATTGACGATCGATATCGAATTGCAGCAGCCATCCAAGGTGTTGATCGGCTATTTCAATTCGAAAGATGAGCAGTGGCTTCAAGTTCCAAGCTTGGAGGAAAACACACACGCGGATGACTTGGGCGGGTATGCTCCGGTATTGCAAAAAGGATTGCGTTTGTACGCGTATCCATCTGTCAATGTCCATACGTTTCGTTACGAAGCAGGGCGGCATTCGCTTGATTTCGGCAAGGGAGCTTACTTGATCTTGGGCGTCGTACCTGCTGATCTAGAAATTCGGCCAAGGAATGTCGAGCACAAAAACGATGGCATCAACACATTGGATTGGCTGTACGAGTAAGCAAGCGACAGATGGGGAGAGAGTCTATGTCCAATAAGAGATCCACACTCTGGTATACCCAGCCGGCCAAAGATTGGTTCGAAGCGCTTCCTATCGGCAACGGTCGGTTTGGCGGTATGGTGTATGGCGGCACGAACCGGGAACACATTCAATTGAACGAGGATACGCTTTGGTCGGGGGAACCCCGGGAGACGGTCCGCTATGATGCGGAGCGGCATTTGGACCCTGTGCGTGAATTGATATTTTCGAAGAAGTACGCAGAAGCGGAACAATCGATCGAACAGTACATGGAAGGGCCGGATATCGAGTCCTACATGCCTCTCGGGGATTTGGAGCTTATCTATGACGAAGAGGGCGAAATATCGAATTATCACAGTGAATTAGATCTGGAAGCTGGAATTGTACGGGTGCGTTACTGTCAAAATGGTGCTGTCTTCACACGTGAAGTGTTCGTATCTGCCGTTGATCAAGTGATGGCGATACGTCTGCACAGCGAGAAAAAAACCAGTTTTACTGCCGTCCTTCACAGCCCGCTGCAGTTTTCCGTACGCAAAACTTCTGTAGACCGGGTGACGCTCTCCGGCCGCTGCCCCTATCATGTTTTGCCGAACACGGTCAAATCATCCGATCCCATTCTCTATGCCGAGGGGAAAGGAATCGGTTTCGAAATCCAGCTTCAAGCAGCAGCGGAGAGCGGAAGGGTGGAAGTCAGCGGCGGGCGGATTCGCTTCAGCGGGAAAGGATCAGTTACTTTGCTGCTGGCCGCTGCTACCAGTTACAACGGCTTCGAGAAGGATCCGGTCGTACTGGGTAAAGATCCTTCAGACTTGTGTACTGCATGGGTTACGAATGCTGTACGACTGGGGTACGATCGTCTGAAAGAGCAGCATATGAGCGAATACGCCGCACTATTTGACAGAGTTTCTATCGACATTAGCGATGGAGGGGAAAACAAAAATATTCTACCTACGGATGTCCGCATCCAAGCGGTCAAAAACGGGAATGACGATCCTGGTCTCGCTGCACTGTTCTTTCAGTTCGGGAGATATTTGCTCATATCCAGCTCCCGTTCTGGTACGCAGCCGGCGAATCTGCAAGGCATTTGGAACGATAAGATCCAACCACCGTGGTGCAGCAGCTGGACAACGAATATTAATGTTGAAATGAACTATTGGCCGGCGGAGGTTGGCAATCTTGCGGAATGCCATCGACCGCTGTTTGATCTGATCGAAGATTTAAGGATCACAGGCCGGAAAGTGGCCAGTATCCATTACCGCAGCAGGGGATGGACTGCTCATCACAACATTGATTTGTGGCGTACGGCGACGCCGGTAGGCGGATCGCCCAGTTGGGCATTTTGGCCGATGGCGGGCGCTTGGTTATGCCAACACTTGTGGGAGCATTACGCTTTCAGCCAGGATGAACAATTTCTCAAACAAGCGTATCCGGCAATGAAAGAAGCCGCGCTGTTTTGTCTGGACTTTCTTATCGAGGACCCGGATGGCTATTTGGTCACCTGCCCGTCCACTTCCCCGGAAAATTTCTTCATTACCCCGGACGGCCAGCGTAGCAGTGTAACGAAAGGAACAACGATGGATTTGGCGCTAATCAAGGGATTGTTTGCCCACTGTATGGAGGCCAGCCGCATTCTAAATCTAGATGACACGTTTAGGGGACAGCTTGAAACGGCATTGAGCCGAATCCCCCCGTTCCGAATCGGAAAATTCGGACAGCTGCAGGAATGGGATGAAGACTTCGAGGAGATGGAACCGGGACATCGACACATCGGACATTTGGTCGCTCTTCATCCACTGGATCAAGTTACACGACATGGACAGCCTGAGCTGTTCGAAGCCTGCAAGAAAACACTCGAACGCCGTCTTGCCCATGGCGGAGCGCACACGGGCTGGAGCTGCGCTTGGACAGTCAACTTTTGGGCGCGGTTGGGTGAGCCGAAAGAGGCGCGTCGATTCTTAAACGACTTGCTGGCTGGTCTGCACCCCAATATGATGAATGCTCACCGGCATCCGAAGGTGAAGATGAATATTTTCCAAATTGACGGTAATTTTGCCGGCATGTCAGGCATTGCGGAAATGCTGCTGCAAAGCCATGCAGGAGTGATCCAGCTCCTGCCGGCCTTACCGCTCCAGTGGAGGCGTGGTAGCGTGAAGGGATTGAGAGCCCGCGGTGGGTTTGAAATCGACATGGAATGGGAGGAAGGAAAACTTTCACGTGCTTTCATTAAGTCGATTGCAGGTAAGAAGTGTCGGCTATGGACCGCTCAGCCGGTTCAAATCCTCCTAAATGGACAAATCTACCGTTCGTCTAATGACAAGTCGGTGTTTGAAACAGGCGAAGGATTCTATTACGAAATAGTTCCTGTATCGGAGGTTAAAGGATGAGATACGTCAATACCGTAAAGGAATTCATTTTTGAGGAGGAGCGACCCTTCCTCAGCTGTCACGCATCCACTTTGGAACTGCTGCCAGGGGGCGATGTGATTGCCGCATGGTTCGGAGGAACACGAGAGAAAGCCGGGGATGTTGCGATTTGGATATCGCGCAGGGGAGACAAGGGATGGACACCACCCGTGAAAGTGGCGGATCAAGGGGATGTTCCTCATTGGAATCCCGTCCTTTTCCGAACGAATAAAGGCATTCTTTTTCTATATTATAAAGTCGGAACTAATATTGCCGAATGGGAAACCATGGTTATTCGTTCAACAGATAACGGACATACATGGACGTCTCCGCTTCCTTTGGTTGAGGGGGATAAGGGAGGAAGGGGACCTGTCAAAAACAAGCCGATTGTGCTGCACGACGGTACGATTGCGGCCCCTGCTTCACTGGAACCAGCCTGGGATGCATTTGTAGACCTATCGTTCGATGGAGGCGAGACCTGGACTCGAAGTGAAATCGTCCCGTTGGAACACAGCCGTATGAAAGGAAAGGGCATTATTCAGCCGACCTTATGGGAATCTGTCCCTGGAATCGTGCATATGCTCACCCGAAGCACCGAAGGGTCTATATACCGCAGCGATTCGATGGACGGGGGAAGAACGTGGTGTGCTGCGTATCCTACCGAATTACCCAACAATAACAGCGGAATTGATCTTGTGAAGCTTAACAATGGTACAATCGCGCTGATCTACAATCCTACTCGACCGGAGAACGGGAAGAATAAGGGACCGAGAACGCCGCTCGTCATTCGGCTTTCACAAGATAATGGCCATACATGGGAAAATGAAATTGTGCTGGATGAAGGTGAGAAACAGTATTCCTATCCGGCTATAGTTGCAAGCGGTCTTGACCTATATGTGACCTATACTTGGAAGCGTGAACGCATTGCCTTCTGGAAAATCACACTTGCAGATTTGGCATGATTGACCTATAGTTTGAGCGGATAACCACCATCCATCTCTCAGATGAATTCGATATAATAGACATCGTAATAGAATACACCCATAAGCAGTTATGGGATGGGAGGTCATCCATGCCAGCTGGCAGCCGATTGGACGAAAAATTGCGCGCGGGAAAAAAAGCGCTTCGTACGCTCCCCGGTGCACTCTTGCTCGGTTCGACCGGAGCGCGGTTGTGGGCCGATTATTTGGATCCCGTACCTGGTTTTTCCGGACGGTTCGATTTTATTCACAAAGTCAATATTCCTTTGTTGTTTAAGATAACGAACAATTTGGAAGAAAGCTTTGAGCCGTGCCAGACCGAATGGTTTCCGAGTCACTTGCTCATGGCATATACAGGTAATCGTCTTTCATTGGTTGAGCGCAAGTTCATCTCTTGGAACGACTGTGCAGTTTCCTGTCAGACTTGGACAAATCGAAGCAGCGAGGAGCTCGTATTACGATTGGAGACGTATGGAGATGCGTTCTCGGAATGCAAAGGGAATTATCTATACGGCATGTTTAACATCGAGCATTACAGCTTTGACATCGCAGGTGTAGTTGCCGTCAGCGATCCCGCATTGTTCGAAGAAGTGCGTTTGAAACCAGGAGAATCCAAAGATATTATCGTCTCTGCGGCATTTGGAATTTCCGGTCAGGATCATACCGACTTGCTGAGGGAACGAGCTTCGGCGTATGCGGAAAGCGTTTACACAATCGATCAGGTCATAGAAAATCAGCGTAATGAGTATCAAATCTGGTTTGAAAAAACACCGAAATTTACCAGCAGCGACCCTGTGTTAAATAAGACTTGGACCTATCGTTGGTTTCTGCTTCGGCATAATTTGGCAGATCCACAGTACGGTCACTTGTCCTATCCATTGTTTTACGAGGGAAGATCTCATAAAAAAAGTAAAAAACCCTTCAGCAAAGGAGGGTGGGAGTTCAGCAAGCTGATCAATCTGTCCGTTCCACTGCATCTGATGGATGCCAGATGGTATCACGATCCGATATATAGTGAAGGTCCGTTGCGAAACATGAAGAATGCACCCGGCGAAGACGGCATGTTTAGCTGCTTAACGGTAGATACCATCATGCATTCGTTTGCGAACTTCTCTTGCTGGGCCGCATATCAGCTCTATCTCGTGCATCGAAACACCGAGATGATAGCGGAGATACTGCCAGCCATGAAATCGAATATTTCGGCATGGAAGCTTGTGAACGGAAATGACCAAGATCATTTGATGATCGAACACAAACATACGCGGACGGGAAAAGAATATCAGCCAAGCTATTGGTATTTCCACCAATTTCCGAAAAATCCCAAGGACAAGGCAACCTACACCCATCTCAAAAGGGTGGACCGAGCGGTGTACCACTACTTGAACACGCTCGGCGTTGCTAAATTGTGCGAAGCAGCGGGTGACGCGGAAGCAGAAGAATTTTATCTACAAGCCGACAATATCAAGCAGGACATTCTTGACAAAATGTGGAATGAAGATACAAAGTTCTTTTACGATCTACATTATCAAACCGATGAGAAAGCGTTTGTCAAAAATATTGTCGGGATTTATCCCGGTTGGGCAGAAATCCTGGATGATCGTTTCAATGGGATGATCGAGCATCTGTTCAATGAACAGGAATTTCATACGAAGTGTCCGTTCCCGTCTGTTTCCGCCGATTGTCCTGCCTATTCGCAAGAAGGGGGCTGGATGGGCCATTTTGTCAAAGGACGGAACGGCTGCGTCTGGGACGGCCCGACCTGGCCTTATACCAATTCCATCGCGCTTGATGCGCTCGCAAAGGAAAGTAAGCGGAGAAATCATCAATTCGACCGTCAGTTTGCCTATTATCTGCGCGAATATTCGTTTCTCCATTTTATGCAAAGAGATTTAAACCAGCCTGGTCTTGTTGAGCATTACAACAGTGCAACGGGCGAACCGTTAAGTGACGAACAGGAATACAATCACTCGTATTATATCGATCTGATAATTTCACATGTGGCGGGATTAACAATTGAAAAAGAGGGAATTGTCCTAGATCCTCTAAGTACGGGATTGGATTATTTTTGCTTGGACCGCGTAAAGGTAGCAGGCACGGAAATTCGGATCACTTACCGGAAACCGGATGTGTTATCAGATATTCCGAATATCGAGGAAGGCTATTGTTTGTATGTAAAAGGCAAACTTATTTTCTCAAATCAAACGCTTTGCCGAACAGAGCTAACATGGAAGGAAATGAACTTATAATGAAATGGTTTACCATGCGGACAAGGAGTGTATTCTAATGAAACGTTTCAATGGAGTTGTTGTACAGTCGGAGACGGATCCGCAACTACAAGAAGCTTACCTTCCCATTCCGTATCCAAATGACAACCATGCAGCCAATTTGCTGGAAATGGACAACGGCGACCTGCTCTGCGTGTGGTTTTCGGGAAGCGGGGAGGGCAATCCTGATACCAATGTATTGATGGCGAGATTACCTGCTGGATCAAAACAATGGACTTCTCCCGTGCAGCTTTCGGGTGACCCCGAACGATCCGAGCAAAATCCGATCCTGCATCAAGCGCCAGATGGCAAACTATGGCTGTTCCATACGTCCAACGAGCCCCATAATCAAAAAACATCGAGGATTGTTTATCGCGTATCGGAAGACTTAGGCTTTACTTGGAGTCCGACTGAAGTTTTGTTTGACGGTTTGGGCATATTTCTAAGGCATCCTCTGCTCGTGCTCAAAAATGGCGATTGGCTGCTCCCGACGTATTACTGTAAGCTTGACGGGCACTACAGCGTTGTGCAAATCAGCTCGGATCAAGGGAAAACATGGAAGGAATTCGAAGTGCAGGGAAGTACTCACCGGGTGCAAATGAACGTTGTTGAATTAAACGATGGTACGCTCTACGCGATGTTCCGGAGCCGCCAGGCGGACCGTATCTATACAAGTGTTTCTCGCGATAACGGAAAAAGCTGGACGGTTCCCGTCAAGAGTGAACTGCCGAACAACAATTCCTCGATGCAGTTCATTAAGATGCAGAACGGCCATCTGGCTTTGATCTATAACAACTCCACCATGGAGCGTGACCAATTCAGGTGGGTTCAAAGGAAGGGCGAGTTCCGCAAGAAACCGCTACGTACACCGCTTACGTTAGCCATCTCAGAAGATGAGGGAAAAACCTGGCCTTATTTCAGAAACGTACAGATGGCGGATTTGGAGTACAAGGATAGCGAAATCGGGTATTCCTACCCTTCGATTATCTCTACGCGTGATGGTAAGATTCATATTGCTTTTTCATATTTACGCAAAGGAATCAAACATGTTTGTCTAGCGGAAGAATGGGTAAAAGAGGGTTGAAATCATGTGCTGGAGGTGATGGTCATGAATGGTAGAATTGGTCATTTAAGTGGAGACTTGTTTTTTGACGGAAAGATGGATATTTTCATAAATCGTGAATTGGAATCGTTTACAACCACCCAGCACACACATGATTTCGTTGAAATCAGTTATGTGGGGGAAGGAAGCGGTTATCACTACATTGAAGATCAAGTGATTCCCATTAAACAGGGAGATCTGTTTGTGATTCCAATTGGAACATCACATGTATTTAGGCCGTCATCTCCGACGCAGGATAAAATGCTCGTGATATATAACTGCATTTTCCGAGTTGGACTAATGGAGAACTGGATGCATCTTCTGCAGGAAGAATCTCACACCTACAATTCCATCACGTTTCCATGTAAGTGTCCGGAGCGGTGGCTGCATTTTCAAGATAAGCATGATACCTTCTCAACGATCGTTGACAATATGTACCGTGAATATTTGAAGCGGAGCACCGGTTTTGAGACTATTCTGACCGCTTTGCTAATCCAAATGCTGGTGATGCTGCAGCGCTTTGAATTGAAGAATGAATCGGAGGCTGTTCCTTTTCGGATGTTGGAGGAAGTCGTACATTTCATCAAATCCCATTACACACAAAACCTTACCGTTCAGCATGTGGCGGATTACTTTTTTTTAAGTGCCAGTCATTTTCAACGCTTATTTAAAAAATCAACGGGTCTGTCGTTCACGCAATACTTGCAAAACGTACGCATTCAAAAATGCTGCGAACTGTTGAAATCTTCCGATATTCCGATTTATCAAATCGCCAATCAAGTCGGTTATCAGGATATGAAGTTTTTTCATGCTCTATTCCGTAAAAAAACAGGGGTAACGCCTCGACAATATCGACAAAATTTCCAAGAATTCGAAGATAAAGCTATAACGTATTAATTTGGGCGGGGGCTGACCATAGCTATGGAACAGCTCTTTTTTTAATTTATTAAAGTGGAGGAAAAATCGATGTGGAATCCGGATGATTACTTGGAACTTGTATATAACAACTTGAACGATGAATCTAGGCTAGCAATCAAAAAGCCATGGAACGAAAGAAAAGCCGATGTACGGTCAAAACTGCTTAAAAGTTTGGGGGAAATCCCCGATACGACGGGTGAATTGAATCCCGTTGTACTTGAGAGGATGGATAAAGGAGATCACTATCTAGAGCGTGTCATTTATACGACAGATATAAACCTTCAGGTTGCTGCATTCGTATTGAGTCCGAAACGGCTCATGGGTAAAGCGCCAACCGTGCTTGCATGGCACGGACACGGATACGGAAGCAGGGAGATCGTTGGTTTAAAGCCAGACGGAACCACGGATGATGCACCTCCGGGCATCCATCAGCATTTTGCTTTGAAACTTGTACAAAGGGGCATGATCGTCGTTGCGCCCGAGATTATCGGGTTCGGTGATCGTAGGCTGTCGGCGGACAAGGATAAGGATCCGAAAAAAAGCAGTTCCTGCTTTTCGCTTGCTTCCCGTCTGCTGCTTTATGGAAAAACGTTAGCCGGCCTGCGGATTTATGAGGCAATCAGATCACTTGATTATTTGTTAATGCGAGAGGATGTAGATCCGAATCGGATCGGATGCATGGGATTTTCCGGTGGCGGTTTAATTGCTTCGCTCAGTTCCGCTCTGGACGAACGTATTAAGGCTACCGTTATTTGTGCGTTTACAAGCACTTTTAGAGGAAGCTTATTAGCAATGAATCATTGCATTGACAATTATTTACCTTCGATTCTTCCTTACGCGGATCTTCCAGAGTTGATCGGACTGATTGCACCGAGAGCGCTGTTTGTCGAATCGGGAATCGAAGACCCGCTATTTCCAGTTGCTTCCGTACAGGAAGCTATTGTCAAACTTAAGGAGATTTATTATACCGAGGGAACCGAAGGAAAGTTTGAAGTTGATCTTTTTCCAGGAAAACATGAAGTGTCCGGAAGACAATCATACGATTGGCTAGCACGTCAGTTGAAAGCATGATTCACCTATAGAGTAAGCAATCATCACCTATAAGTTAAAAAGTCGATGGATGTATAATGAACTGAAACCGTTATCATCGGGAAGTTTGAAACAGACTATCGGAGGTGCCGCAATGGGGCGCATTCTTTTGAATCACGTGGAAAAACGTTATGGTAAAGATGGTGGATATGCTGTCAAAGATTTCCATTTGGAAATACACGACGGAGAATTTCTTGTCATGGTAGGTCCGTCAGGCTGCGGTAAATCAACGACACTCCGAATGATCGCCGGCTTGGAGGATATAACATCGGGAGAACTTTATATCGGAGATCAATTGGTCAACCATTTGCCGCCGAAGGATAGGGATATTGCGATGGTATTTCAAAACTACGCCTTATACCCGAATATGAGCGTGTACGAAAATATCGCGTTCGGTTTGCGCTTGCGTAAGATGCCCAAACACGAGATCGATCAAGCAGTTAAAAAATCGTCGAGGATACTGGAAATCGAACCTTTTCTGGACAGGAAGCCTAAGCAGCTATCCGGCGGTCAGCGTCAACGTGTAGCCCTCGGCCGAGCCATTGTCCGTGATCCCCAAGTTTTCTTAATGGATGAGCCACTATCCAATTTGGATGCTAAACTTAGAGTCCAAATGAGAACGGAGATCATTAAGCTTCACAAGCAGCTTGGCGTGACGATGGTGTACGTGACGCATGATCAGGTGGAAGCGATGACAATGGGACATCGCATCGTCGTCATGAAAGACGGCATTATCCAGCAGGTAGATACTCCGCAGAAGATTTACAATCATCCAAGAAATATGTTCGTTGCCGGATTTATCGGGACGCCGCCGATCAATTTAATTGAGGGCAAAATTATGGAAAGCACGGACGGCAAGCTAGAGTTTCATACAAACCGGTATTATTTGGAAATCCCTGCGAGTCAATCGAACATTTTAAAGATGAAAAACAAAGTAAACAGAACCGTCGTTTTAGGAATTCGCTGTGAGAATATCCATGTAAATCCGGCTGTGAGTGAAGCTACCTCCTATGCTCAAATTAACGGGATTCAAAAGATCAACGAATTGATGGGGGCGGATATGTATTTATACATGGATATCGGAATGACCAATCTACTGATTGTTCGAACCCGAGCCGATCACGACTTTGAGGAAAACGAGAAGCTTATTCTGTCTCTCGATATGCAGAAAGCACTATTTTTTGATAAGGATTCAAAGGACAATCTATTGTACTAAATAGACAGCGGAGGGATGAAGTTGAAGGTGTTTTTTCGAACCCGGGTATGGATTTCAACGATGCTGGCGCTCGTATGTATGCTCAGTCAAACGCTTCCCGGTTTAGCGGATACCAGCCTTTCATCGGGGGCAGATTCGAAGACAACGAGCATGGAAAATCAGACGAATTCATCCAAGCAACTGGATCCTTATTATTTTGAAAAGCTTGATCAGTGGAAAAAGGAAGGCGCTTCGACCGATCACATGGGGAAAATGACCATACCTGGCTCGAAGCTGGTTGGTCAGTCGGAGAACGCGACTGTTTCTATAGGATCCTATAACGAGAAAAACGGCGTTTTGATCTGGAGTGCCGCAAGGGATGAATGGATCGAATACGAAGTGGATGTGGCGCAAGGCGGGTTGTATACGATCGAAATGTCATACAATCCTTTCGTCGGTACGAAATACCGCAAGCCGATTGCGTTAAATCTGACCGTTGATGGCTCAAGCCCTTATTTGGAATCAAAATCGGTCGAGTTATACCGGCAATGGAAGGATAAGTTTCCGATTCGCAAAGACGACAAAGGCGATGAGATTCGCCCAACAGCTGATGACAAATCCGGATGGTTATCTTGGGAGCTGCGCGATTTGTCTGGCGTATACGAAGAGCCGCTAACCTGGTATTTGAAACCAGGGAAGCACAGAATCCGGTTGGCGGGCAGTGATCCTTTTGCACTTGAATCGATAACGTTAAAAGCGCCAGACCAAACAACCGACTATAAAACCGTGAAAAGCAAGTGGCCAACAGGTGCTCCTACAGTACAAGCGGACCCGATTGTGATCGAAGCCGAACAGATGCAATGGAAGAACGATTCATCCATATCCCTGGCCTACGATAACGATATCGCTACTACACCCAGTGTACGTGGGCACATTACTTACAATGTGATAGACGGTTCCCGGTGGTCATCGAATAATCAAGAGATCAGCTGGAACTTCGACGTACCGGAAACCGGTTACTACAAAATTGCGATGCGCGCGGATCAATCTTACGTATCTAACCGCTCCTCGTTCCGTCAGATTATGATCAACGGCAAAGTGCCGTTTTCGGAACTAAAGGCCTATCGGTTTATGTACTCATCAGGCTGGAAAGGTATTACATTGTCCGACGATCGAGATAATCCTTACGAATTTTACTTGAAAAAAGGGACCAATACGATCTCGATGCGCGTCACATGGGCTCCTCTCGGTTCAATTTCTTCTGATTTGGATCATACGATAAGTGAATTGTCGAAGCTATCCGCTGATTTAAGAACGCTGACCGGCGGGGTGGACGATAAAAACCGAACATGGGATTTCAAAAAAGACCTTCCCACCTTTGTCGAACAATTACAAGGCGTACATGATGATTTGGATGGGGTTCGGGCACGTATGGCAACCATCAATGGCCGTCCAGATGCTGTTGCGCAAGCGCTTGTGACTGTTCAGAAAGATATGGAAGACTTGCTGAAAAACCCAGATGAAATTCCGTATAATGCAAGCATCCTGAACAGGCTGCAAGGCAGGGTGGCCGAACAAATCAAGCAGCTCACCTATCAACCTCTCCAATTGGATCGTATTTATGTCGTGCCTGCTGAGCAGCCGTTTCCGAATATGTTACCGACCTTCTACGAAAAATGGGAAGGGGCAATCATCAATTTTATCGATTCCTTCAAATCAAAAAGAACGACAAACAAGGATGAGATGGTGCTTGATGTCTGGATGCTCCGAGGACGGGATTACGTTAATATGCTGCAAGGTCTGGCGGATGAGATGTTTACACCGCAAACCGGAATCAAAGTTAGAGTGAATCTGCTCAAAGATGAGAAACTGCTTGTTATGATGAATGCGGCAGGAATTGCGCCTGACGTTGCGTTAGGCTTGCAGCAGCAAATTCCGTTCGACTATGCGATTCGCGGTGGCATCTATAATCTGAAGCAATTTCCGGACTTCGACGAGTACTATAAGCAGTTTTCCCCGGGTACGTGGCCGGCTTTCTATTATAATGGCGGTTACTACGCCGTACCGGAAACACAGGAGTTTCGAGTGATGTACTATCGGAAAGATATTTTACAAAAATTAGATCTGAAAGTACCGGATACATGGGATGATCTTTACAAAATGCTGCCTGTGCTTCAGCAGAACGGTATGAACTTCACGCCGGTTAACGACCACGGTATATTCCTGCAGATGCATGGGGCGGAATACTATTTGCAAGACGGCTCGAAAACGGGGCTGACTACAGAGAAAAGCTTCAATGCGTTTAAACAATGGACCGAGCTGCAAAACAAATATGCGATCGATCAACAAATGGATAGCTTCTACCAGCATTTCAGAGACGGGTCGTATCCTCTTGGTATTGCCGATTTGAATACGTATCTGCAATTGAATGTAGCGGCTCCCGAACTGAATGGTTTGTGGGGGGTAGCTCCTGTGCCCGGTGAACGGCAGGATGATGGAACGGTTGCCAGGTGGATGGGTGGAAACATGTATTCTTCGATGATTATGAAAAACGCCAAGCATCCGAAGGAAGGTTGGGAGTTTCTGAAATGGTGGACTTCGGCGGAAGTACAGGAAAGGTTCGGCACAGATTTGGAAACGCTCAACGGCGTGACGTTCCGCTGGTTTACATCGAATATGGATGCATTCACTCAGCTTCCCTGGAAGGAAGATGATCTGCAAGCGATTTTGGAGCAATGGAGATGGTACAGGGAAGTTCCGAATGTACCAGGCGGCAGCTATCTAATGGAGCGCGAATTGAAAAATGCATGGAACCGAACCGTCATTGACGGGATGAACTACCGGACTTCGCTCGAACTGTCCGCGAAAGAATTGGACCGCGAAGTCCAAAGAAAACTGCAGGAATTTAAATTTGTCGACGGAAACGGAAAAATGGTAAGGTCATTGGACTTGCCGGTTATTACAAAGCCGTGGGAAGGGGTGGATAAGTATGTTAAAAAGTGAGCCGCTAGTGCTGCCTAGTGTTCATACTTCCACAAAACGAGTGAAGAAAAAGGATCGTACGCTGCTGCAAACGATTTGGTCATATCGGGTGTCTTATTTATTCATAGCACCATTTATGATCTGTTTCATTCTTTTTATCTTCCTTCCTGTTCTTTCTGCGATCGTACTTAGTTTTACGTATTATAATTCCATTGAACCTCCTCGATTCGTTGGCTGGGACAATTTCCGTTACATGATATCCCAGGATTTGACTTTGCTCAAATACGCGCTGCCGAACACCATTACATTTGCGTTACTCGTCGGACCAGGTGGATATATAGCAGCTTTTTTACTAGCGTGGCTGATCTCGATCCTGCCAGGTATCTATCGCAAATGGTTTACACTCGCTATGTACACGCCTTCTTTGGCAGGCACGATAGCGATTGGCATTATATGGGTTCCTATGTTATCAAGCGATCGAATTGGTTATTTGAATAGTGTTCTTCTGAAATTCGGATTCATTGCCGAACCCAAATTGTGGGCTACCAGCAAAGAGTATTTGATGAGTTCCATGGTCTTTGTCACACTTTGGAAAAGTATGGGGATCGGGTTCCTAGCCATGCTGGCCGGTATTTTGAATGTGAATCCGGAGCTGTACGAAGCAGGCAAACTGGACGGCATTCGCAGCAGGCTGGAAGAAATTTGGTACATAACAATTCCCTCCACAAAGCCGCAAATGTTGTTCGGAGCTGTCATGGCTATCGTCGGTGCGATTCAATCCGGAGAAATAGGCCAGACGCTTTCGGGCATGAATCCGACGCCGCAATATTCGGGCCATGTTCTCCTGACTCACATGCACGACTATGGATACACCCGTTTTGAGCTCGGTTATTCGACGGCGTTATCCGTCCTTCTGCTTATATTTATTTACTTTGCTAACAAGCTGTGCGAGAAGCTGTTCGGCACGAAGGAGGGCGAATAAATGAGCGTCGCGGGAACTCTTCGAAATTTCAATTCGTGGCGAAAACGGAAAAGGCCGCGCAGATTTAGTCATATGGAAAAGATCTCAATTGTCATTCTCGTTTTGATGAGTATTTTTTTGCTGCTGCCGCTGGTCTACATATTTAATCACGCATTTAAGCCTTATGAGGAATTGTTCATTTATCCGCCGAACATATTCGTGAGACATCCTACTCTTCAAAGCTTTATGGAATTAGCGTCCATAACGAAAGGGACAGCTGTTCCGATCACTCGATATTTATTTAACAGTGTGATTGCCACTGCACTGGGTGTTACTGCAATCGTTATTGCAAGTGCCATGTGCGCTTATCCGATTTCCAAGCATAAATTTCCTGGTCATAAGATGATATTCGCGACGATACTTTTGACACTGTTGTTCGTTCCTGAAACGGTTTCGATTCCCAGATATTTGATCATCAGCCAATTGGGCATTTTTAACACGTACTGGGCACATGTCCTTCCGCTCGTAGCTGTGCCGACAGGTGTTTTTCTGATGAAGCAGTTTATCGATCAACTCCCGGATGAATTGCTCGATTCTGCTCGGATGGACGGGGCCAAAGAGTTTACGCTTTTTTTAAGAATCGTTATTCCCGTCGTTATGCCTGCGATTATGACAGTCAGCATCATTGCATTTAACTCGGCATGGCTCAGCACGGAAGCATCGGAAAACTTTATTCAGGATGAGGAATTAAAAACGTTTCAGTTCTATGTGCAAACTTTGACCTCCGGTTTGGCGAACAGTGTGTCAAGGCAAGGTGCTGCGGCTGCGGCTGCGATGATCCTATTCTTACCTAATTTCATCATGTTTTTGACGTTCCAAAGTAAGGTCATTGCGACAATGGCACATTCCGGTATCAAGTAATGTTCATAACAGATTGAGGGGGGGATAATGTACCGATGGGTATTCAACAAAACGGGCGAGAAGTGGATAAATGGGGACGGTTTGAACTGACGTTAAAAGGACCGTCCGAAGGCAACCCGTTTCAGGAGGTTCAGCTATCCGCCCGATTTCAATACAAGAACCTCGTTATAGAGCCTGATGGCTTTTACGATGGAAACGGAACGTACCGGATCCGCTTCATGCCTGATCGAGCTGGCGTCTGGCGCTATGTTACCCAAAGCAATCATAGTGATTTTGATGGTCATTACGGAGAATTCTTATGTGTCGAGCCGTCCGCCGAGAACCATGGTCCAGTGCGAGTGAAGGATCATTATTTATTCGCGTATGAGGACGGTACGCCGTATATGCCGTTCGGCACTACCTGCTATCATTGGACCCATCACGGAGACGAGCGGCTTGAGGAGCTTACTCTTCAATCATTGAAAGATTCTCCGTTCAATAAAGTGAGGATGTGTCTTTTACCTACACGCGATATGAAACCTCCACTTCGGTTGGCTTTCGCTGGAACGTGTCCGGAGGATGTGGATAAAACGCGGTTCAATACCGAATTTTTTGCCCACTTAGAAAAGCGGATCGATGATTTGATGCAGCTTGGCATAGAGGCCGATCTCGTCTTATTTCATCCCTACGATAAAGGGTTTTGGGGCGTCGATAACATGGACGCGGAATCCGATACCTTTTACTTACGCTACGTGATCGCACGTCTTTCCGCTTTCCGGAACGTATGGTGGTCGCTTTGTAATGAGTACGACTTTAATTCATTCAAAACAGTTGACGATTGGGATCGTCTGATCCAATTCGTACAGCATAAGGACCCGTACCAACATCTTCGTTCGATCCATAACGGGACGAAGATGTACAAATCTTCCTGGTTGTACGATTTCTCCAAGCCTTGGATTACTCATCAAAGCATACAGCACTGGGATGCGGAGCTTACGACAAGCTGGCGGGAGGCGAATCCGAAACCGATCGTCATTGACGAAATATCCTATGAAGGCAACAGCTCTAGACGTTGGGGCAATATTTCTGGAGAGGAAATGACCCACCGATTTTGGGAAGCCATGTCCAGAGGCGGGTTTGTCGGGCATGGTGAATCATTCATTGACAAGGAGACAAGGGCCTGGATATCCTCCGGGGGTAAACTGTATGGAGAGAGTACGGAGAGAATCGCTTTTTTGCGAAAAATTATGGAGGAAGGTCCTGCAGATTGGATGAAAGCTTGGCAGCAAAGAAATTATGGGCTTCAGTATTTCGGTCATCACCAGCATGCCTATAAGTTCATTGATCTCCCTGAAAATGCTTCCTACCATATCGAGATCATTGATACCTGGAACATGACGATTATACCGGTTAAAGGCACGTTTCGCGGACCTAGCAGGGTTGACCTCCCCGGAAAACCTAATCTCGCATTACGCATTTTGAAGGTTTGAGTAGAAAACCTGGAAGGAGGAGGTCAGACTGAGAGTAACCAAGGAAGTGGAACGTTGGGGTGTATTTGAGTTGATACTGGAAGGTCCCTCAGATGGAAACCCGTTCACTGACATACGTCTCTGCGCCATATTCAAGAAAGAACGGCATGTTGCTGAAGCGGAAGGATTTTACGATGGCAACGGGAAATACCGTATCCGGTTCATGCCGGAGGAAGAAGGCATATGGTCGTATGCAACGTCAAGTAATTGTTCGGATCTGGACAGGATATCGGGAGAGTTTACCTGCATCAACCCAGAAGCCGGCAATCACGGACCTATTCGGGTAAAGAATGCTGTTCATTTTCAGTATGCGGATGGAACTCGGTTCACCCCGTTTGGCACGACGTCTTATGTATGGCATTTGCAAAGTGATGAACTTCAGGCGCAAACGCTGCTTACGCTGCAGAATTCGCCATTTAACAAAATCCGCATGTGTGTGTTCCCGAAAAACGATGGGTTTAATTACGCTGAGCCAAGTGCCTATCCTTTTGAAGGCTCGTCAGAACAAGGATTCGATTATAGCCGTCTTCGCCCGGATTATTTTGCCCATTTGGAGAAAAGGGTAAAGGATTTGGCAGATTTGGGCATACAGGCGGACCTCATTTTGTTTCATCCGTACGACGAGGGACGTTGGGGCTTCGATGAGATGTCTTCGGATGAGGACGATCGATATCTACGCTATGTCATCGCACGACTGGGTTCATACCACAACGTATGGTGGTCGCTCGCCAATGAATACGATTTAATGAAGTGTAAAAGTCTTGAGGATTGGAAGCGCTTATTTCGAATTGTTCAGGAATACGATTATGGCGGACATTTGCGCTCGATCCATTATTGTCAAACATGGTATGACTTCGGAGTTCCATGGGTGACGCATGCGAGCATCAAACATACCGACGTGAGAATTGCATCGGAATGTACCAAGCATTATGGTAAACCGGTCATTATCGATGAATGCGGTTACGAGGGAAATCTGGATACCATGTGGGGCAGTTCGACCCCTGAAGAGTTAGTTTGCCGGATTTGGGAAGGAAATTGCCGTGGAGGCTATGTTACTCACGGAGAAACGTATTTGAATGCGGAGCAAGTTCTTTGGTGGTCGCATGGAGGGGAACTTCATGGACGAAGCGTTCGGAGAATCGAATTTATGCGCGGCATTCTTGAGGATGCGCCGGCTCATATGACTTACAGCAGTGATCGGCTTGATGCCGCAACGTTGGAGGTAAGAGGCGAATTTTATTTACAGTACTTTGGCCCGCATCGTTTTGCATTCCGCGAATTTGCACTGCCGGATGGGAAATATGAGGTTGATCTGATCGATACATGGAATATGACGATCACGCCGCTTAGCGGGATATATGAAGGTCGATTCCGAATTGATTTGCCTGCAAAGCTTTATTACGCATTGCGAATACGAAAAATGACCGATTCGTCTAATAAATAGCTTAATCAAGGAGAGATGTCATTGGAACATATACGGAAATCAACTGGTGTTACAAAGCTGTGGTATGAAAAACCGGCAAAAACGTGGAATGAGGCATTACCGATCGGCAACGGACGTCTGGGTGCGATGATATTTGGAAAAGTAAATCAAGAACGGCTGCAATTAAACGAAGACTCGGTTTGGTACGGCGGACCGGTGAACGGAGACAATCCAGATGGTCGGCGATATTTTCCGGAAGTAAGGCGTTTATTAAGTAAAGGGAAACAAATTGAGGCAGAAGAGCTGGCACAAATGGGGTTAATGTCCAATCCCAAATCCATGCGTCCCTATCAACCGTTGGGTGATTTGCATTTCTACCACGACGGGGAAAAAAAGATGATTTCCAATTATTACAGGGACTTGGACATTGAGCAGGGTATCGCCCATGTTAGCTATTGCCTAAATGATGTCCAGCATGAGAGGGAATTGTTCAGCAGCGCGGTCGATCAGGTGATGGTTATCAGGATCACGTGCAATCGGCCTGCAACATTGAATCTCAGGATGCATTTGAGCCGAAGACCGTTTGATGAAGGTACACAAAGGATAGCCAACGATACATTGGTAATGAGCGGAGAAAGCGGAAAAAACGGAGTGACGTACTGCACGGCTGTAAAAGCTGTTCCAGAAGGCGGAACGGTGGATGCAATCGGTGATTTCCTCACTGTTCATCAGGCGGAAGCTGTTACCATCTATCTTTCGGCTGCAACAACATTTCGACATGAGGACCCTCAAGCCGAGTGTATGCAACAGTTGGTTCATGCGGCAAGTAAGGGATACGAAAGGGTCAAGCAGGATCACGTTTCGGATCATACTTCTAAATTTGGACGTGTAAAGCTGGAGTTGGGACGTCCTAAAGATGCCAGTGAAATCGAAGTACTGCCTACTGATGTCAGACTTCAACGGTACAAAGACGGTGGTGAAGATCCAGGGCTCATTTCTCTGTTTTTCCAATATGGCCGTTATTTGCTTATGGCTAGTTCCCGTCCTGGTTCAAATCCTGCGAATTTGCAGGGCATTTGGAATGAAAGTTTTACACCGCCATGGGAATCAAAATACACAATCAATATTAACACAGAGATGAATTACTGGCCTGCGGAAGTTTGTAATTTGTCTGAATGCCATGAGCCATTGTTTGATTTGATCGATCGTATGCGGCCTCATGGCAGGAAAACGGCACAGAAGGTGTATGGTTGCAATGGATTCGTCGCTCATCATAATACCGATATGTGGGGATCCACGCAAATTGAAGGGAATCATATTCCAGGTTCAATTTGGCCGATGGGTGCCGCTTGGTTGTCCCTGCACCTCTGGGAGCATTACCGGTTCGGCTTGGATGAATCATTTCTCCGAGAACGGGCGTATCCGGTTATGAAGGAAGCGGTTGAATTCTTCCTGGACTATTTGTTTGAAGATGAAAAGGGACGTCTTGTTACGGGCCCTTCTACCTCTCCCGAAAATAAATTCATCGGTCCCGACGGAAGCGTAGGTTGTTTGACTATAGGGCCTTCCATGGATACCCAAATCATTTATACATTAATCAGTGCATGTATAGAGGCTGCCGACATTCTTCAAACGAATGAGACGATACGGCCGAAATGGGAAACTACACTTCACAAGCTGCCGCAGCCGCAAATCGGTAAGCACGGACAGCTGCAGGAATGGGTGGAGGACTGGAATGAAGTGCATCCGGGCCACCGTCACATCTCTCATTTGTTCGCGCTCCATCCCGGAGAAATCATTCATGCAAGGCATACGCCGGAATGGGCGCAAGCGGCGAAAAGGACGCTGGAACGCAGGTTGGAGAACGGGGGCGGCCAAACGGGATGGAGCCGTGCTTGGATCATTAATTTTTTTGCGCGCTTGGAAGACGGGGAACAAGCCTATGAGCATGTTCGCTTGTTGCTTTCCCTCTCGACGCTACCGAATTTGTTCGACAATCATCCACCTTTTCAGATTGACGGTAATTTCGGCGGAACGGCGGGAATTGCCGAAATGCTTCTGCAATCGCACCGTGGGGAGATTGCACTGCTTCCGGCTTTACCGAAGGCATGGATGCGTGGTAAAATCAGCGGTTTTCGCGCCCGTGGCGGTTTCGAGATCGAGATGGAATGGGAGGAAGGCGAGCTTACGCGCTGTGTCATTAAAGCGACGAAAAGCCAATTATGCACCGTAACGTGCAGACGCCCGCAGTCGTCTCTTATCGTGGAAATGGATGGGATGCCGGTTGAAACCATAACTTCAGAGTTTTTGACTAAGTTTGAGGCTGTTGAGGGTAAAACGTATGTGCTCGTAGCGGGGAAGCAAACACAGTTTAAAGAAGCGAAGATGGTAACCAACATTTAGCGCTGAGAAATAGGATCATACACAAGGCCACCGTTATCGGTGGTTTTGTTTCATTCTATCGATTTTTTGGACATCCTTGGCTGCTCTTTGGACTTTAGATTCAAGCCACGTTCGGACTGAAGTCGCTGCGAGTGAACGCATCCTGTGTTCCTATGCAGTAACGATGTTTTACATCGTTGCGAGTGAACGCATCCTGTGTTCCTATGCAGTAACGATGTTTTACATCGTTGCGAGTGAACGCAGTCCTGTGTTCCTGCGCTGTAACGATGTTTTACATCGTTGCGAGTGAACGCAGTCCTGTGTTCCTGTGCTGTAACGATGTTTTACATCGTTGCGAGTGAACGCACCCTGCGTTCCTGTGCTGTAACGATGTTTTACATCGTTGCGATGGAGCGCAGTTCTGTGTTCCTGTGCTGTAACGATGTTTTACATCGTTGCGAGTGAACGCTGTCCTGTGTTCCTGTGCTGTAACGATGTTTTACATCGTTGCGAGTGAACGCATCCTGTGTTCCTGTGCTGTAACGATGTTTTACATCGTTGCGAGTGAACGCAGTCCTGTGTTCCTGTGCTGTAACGATGTTTTACATCGTTGCGAGGGAACGCATCCTGCGTTCCTATGCTGTAACGATGTAAAACATCGTTGCGAGTGAACGCACCCTGTGTTCCTGTGCTATAACGATGTTTTACATCGTTGCGAGGGATCGCAGTCCTGTGTTCCTATGCTGTAACGATGTTTTACATCGCTGCGAGTGAACGCAGTCCTGTGTTCCTGCGCTGTAACGATGTTTTACATCGTTGCGAGGGAGCGCATCCTGCGTTCCTATGCAGTAACGATGTTTTACATCGTTGCGAATGAACGCAGTCCTGTGTTACTGCGCTGTAACGATGTTTTACATCGTTGCGAGGGAGCGCATCCTGCGTTCCTGTGCTGTAACGATGTTTTACATCGTTGCGAGTGAACGCAGTCCTGTGTTCCTGTGCTGTAACGATGTTTTACATCGTTGCGAGTGAAGCATCCTGCGTTCCTGTGCTATAACGATGTTTTACATCGTTGCGAGTGAACGCATACTGCGTTCCTGTGCTGTAACGATGTTTTACATCGTTGCGAGTGAACGCACCCTGCGTTCCTGCGCTGTAACGATGTTTTACATCGTTGCGAGTGAACGCATCCTGTGTTCCTGTGCTGTAACGATGTTTTACATCGTTGCGAGTGAACGCAGKCCTGTGTTCCTGTGCTGTAACGATGTTTTACATCGTTGCGAGNTGCTGTAACGATGTTTTACATCGTTGCGAGTGAACGCATCCTGTGTTCCTGTGCTGTAACGATGTTTTACATCGTTGCGAGTGAACGCAGTCCTGTGTTCCTATGCTGTAACGATGTTTTACATCGTTGCGAGTGAACACAGTCCTGTGTTCCTATGCTGTAACGATGTTTTACATCGTTACGAGTGAACGCAGTCCTGTGTTCCTGCGCTGTAACGATGTTTTACATCGTTGCGAGTGAACGCAGTCCTGTGTTCCTATGCTGTAACGATGTTTTACATCGTTGCGAGTGAACGCATCCTGCGTTCCTATGCTGTAACGATGGTTTACATCGTTGCGAGGGAGCGCCCCCTTTGTTCCTATGCTGTAACGATTCCTTTTCATCATTGTGTCACAAGTCGCAGAACTCTGCTGTAATGGAATGTGATAAATGATAGATGTGTATTCTTTGCTTGCCGCGTCCGCCTGGGATGAGTATTCCCCTTGAGAGTAAGCTGTGGAGCAGGCTGCGCGCTTTTTGCTGTTCAACATTTAGCGCTGAACATACGTCATTCGGTTTTACTTTTCTATTGCTGAGAAGCGCCATGCGAATAATTTCTTTATCTTCGAAGGAGCAACTGCTGTACTGACCAGAGTGACTGGTTCCAAACCATTTTCCCATGAATTGATGGATCATTTGCTCGCACATTCTCGGTTTGTCTTTTACATCATCGAAGGAGAAGCGAAGCAATTTCCAGCCATCTAGCAGCAAATGATTTTGCCGGATCCATTGATCGGAAAACTGAGAGCGCGTAATATTCTGCAAGTGCGGACCGTATCCGTCGATTTCGATTGCCAACTTGACGTGCTCGCGAGTGAACGCAAAATCGAGAAATCGTGTACCGTCGCGGAAGTCTTGGATTTCATACTCAGGCACCAAATTGTCAAAGTTTGAAAAGGCGGGCCACCATACTTGCTGCAAAAATAACTTTTCCGCATGACCGAGTCCTTCTGTCAAATGCCTCCGTGCATCGCTTTGCCGCGACTTTACATGATGTCGTATAAATTCTGAATAAGCAAGTTCAAAATTCAACCACCATACCTCCTTAGGTAAAAATAAAGCCGCTCCTCAGTCAGGATAACCTGAAACTGGGGAGCGGCGTGTGCTTCACAACCGTATTTTAAATATTATATCACAATGTGGAAATCTATTGCTACTTGTCTTGTTTACATGTATGGCAGTTGTGGTCGTTCCATCATCTAACTCCTAAACTACGTATTCACAAGCTAAAATTACCCCAGAAAACTATCCAATCATTGTGGTCGAATGATCCCTAAAAATAGCATGAACAGCCTATAAATGTTTTTTCGTAGTGATGTAATGTAGTAATTAAGAGGTGATACCATGGAATTTATTAGACCAGAGGATTATTTGCCGAGAAAGCAAAATATACCGGACTTAAAGAAATGCGGAATCGGCTTGATCGGCTGCGGGAGCATCGCGAATACGGCGCATTTACCCGCCTATCGTAAGTATGGATTGCATATTGCGGCTGTCTGCGACGTCAACGAGGAAGCGGCTCGCGCTACAGCGGAAAAATTTGATATTCCCTATTGGACGACCAATGTTAATGAACTATTGCAAAATGATGAAGTTGGGATTATCGATTTAGCGATCCATCCAGAACCGAGAATGGAAGTGCTGAAACTGATCGGCAAGGCGCCTCGGCCTGTTTTATGCCAAAAGCCGTTAGCGTTGGATTTGGAACATGCTCAGGTGCTTAATCAAGAGGCGAATCGGCTGGGTATCGTGCTTGGCGTGAACCAACAGGCTCGCTGGGCCCCGGCTCATAGAGCGCTGAAGATTGTACTTGAGCAGGATCTCATCGGCGAGGTATACAGCATTCACCATGATATGCGTTCCTTCCAAGACCAAGCCGGTTGGTGGTGGACGAAAATGAAAAATTTCAATATTGTCGATCACGGTGTCCATTATGTGGATTTGTGCCGATATTTTAACCCTAATCCCGAAGAAGAGTGGTCCCGGGTACACTGCACGACAGCGCAGCTGAAGCAGCAAAACGCGGTTGACCCGCTGATCTATTCGGCAAACGTTGAGTTTGGTCCGAAAGGCGGACGAAACCCGCTCATGGCTTCGCTTCATTTTAACAATATTGCAAAAGCAAGCCGTTCCCATAGCAACACCTGGTGGATTGACGGGACAGAAGGAAGCTTCTGGTGTACGCAGGATACGCTCTATATGGCGCTCAACAAACACAAAAACGTCGTGCATGAGATCAAACTGAAAGGAACTTGGTTCCCTGACGCTTTCGCAGGATCTATGATCGCATTCATGACTGCCATGGAGGAAGGCGAGCGCCCGCCGGTTACTCCGGAAGATAACTTGCAGACTATCGCTATGACGACTGCAATGGTCATTTCCAGTCAAGAAGGATGCGTAGTTGAAAGAACGGACGTGTTGAAAGGAAGCGATTAGTCATGAACAGACTCGGTTTCATGAGTTACATATATCTAGGCTGGAGCGCGGAAGCAATCGCCGAAGACGCAAGCAAACACGGGTTGACTTATGTGCAGATCGACCCGAAGCAAGCTATGCACGTGATGGACGATGAGCCTTTTTCACTGACACGTGCTGAAAAAATCCGTACCATCTTCGAAAACAAGGGGATTTCCGTCGTAGGTTTATCGGGTTACACCAATTTGCTGAATCCTAACCTTCAGAAGCGTGAAGACAAGTTGAAACAGCTCGAGAAGATGATCGACCTATGTTCGGCTTACGATACACGGTATATCGCGACGGAAACGGGAAGCCTTCACCCTACTAACGCTTGGCGTGATTTTGAAGGAAACCGGACGCCTGAAGCATGGGATGAGCTGCTGAAAATCATTGACCGTTTGCGGAACCGGGCAGTTAAGAATGATGCCATGTTGTTGATCGAAGGATTTGCGCTTAATGTGCTAGCGACTCCGGAACAGGGTGTCCGTTTGATGGAACAGCTTGGAAGCGAAGGGCTGGCTCTCATAATGGATCCATTCAATTATTTGACGCAAGAAGATTTGAGCCGTCAGGAAGAGGCTATGGCAAACATTTTCGACTGCATTGCTTCACATTCTCCGATTGCGCATGCCAAAGACGCACTATACCGTGATGGAATATTTACAACGCCTAGGGTAGGGGCGGGACAAGCGGATTGGAGCGTGTATGCAGCGCTGCTCACCAGTCAATTACCGGATGTCCCGTTGATTCTGGAACATGCAAAGCCGGAAGAAGTAGCGGAATGTTTGGATTTGATCCGAAAATCCTTTGAAAGCGCAGTTAGGACGTGAAGAATGTCTATGACGCATAAACCGAAATTGGGGATACAGGGTCCTGTTGTTGCATATCAGGATCCGTGGGCAGGGGAAGCTTCAGAGCTTATTATGCGGACGGGAACGGGGAGTGTTTGTCCGTCTCAAGACCCAAAGCCTGAGCCTGATGAATTTCTACACGCTTTGCTCGAGTTGGAAGCGGACTTTTATGTTCATCATGTGATTCCGGAAATGAAAGGGTATTCAGAGCTCTTGGCAGATATCGCGGAAGCGGGATTAGACATTTGTCTCGGTAACGAATATGGAAACATTAATGGGCCCTGGACGGAAGGAACGAACCGGTACGACGTGCCCGATGAGACGATTATGCAAGCAGCGCGCTCAGGTCGGTGCATTGGACTGCTGTACGATGAACCGGAGCATCTGCAAATAAACGCCGGACAGTATCGGCATGACGGGTGGTTCCCACATTGGGGCAGCACCGATGATATGAATTTGGAAGAGTCGCGCGCCAAGGTTGAGCGGTCAGTTATGTCCCATGTCCAGCATGTACAGAGCGTCTTGGAGCAAGTCGGATCACCCCGTAGTTCCATGCCTTTGATTGCGGAGCATGTGTTTCCTACCATGTTCCACACATTTGCCAGAGCGGGAATGGACATCAGCCCCAAGATTATGAAGGAATCGTTTCAATCTTTGCAGCTATCTACCGCATTGGGAGCGGCCAAACAATATGACAGAGCGCTATGGATTTGCGCCGATTTGTGGGGTCCGGATACGGGAAGGTGGTTCACCCGTTTTCAAGGATTTCCCGGTCACTCTCCGCAGGAATTTGAATCTGCTTTGAAAATGGGCTACTTGATGGGACCATCCCATTTGTTCGTGGAAAATATCGATGTTTTGATGAAACACCGTCAAACTGGATTTGAAACAACCGAATTCGGTGAAGTATGGAAAGAGTTTGTCCGTAAATTTATCCCTGAGCATACGTTGACCTGGCACCATTCAGAGGCGAATCCGGATATCGCAATCATCCATTCAAATGACGGTAATTACGGTCAGAATGAAAGGTTGTTCGGCAATAGGACACTCGCTAATTTGGGCGGTTCCCAAAGCGTGTTTCACATCTGGCATTTGCTCAGCCGAGGAACGATACCAGCTCATGGCAGCTGCATGCATATCCCAGGCTATGATTTTCCAAGACACGAATTGAAAAGAGATGTAGCGTACGAACAATTCCCGTTAGAACAAGGGTATGTTTCAAGCGACGGAAGAAGGGTACATCCGTTATTTTATCCGGTTAGAAATGTCCTTGCATTTGACGATAAAGTCAGTGTAGATCAATTGGGACGACCGAAATTGGTTATGGTTGGAGGCTCCTCGCTTTCCGCCGAAACACTGTTTGCTGTCATCAAAAGGGCGGAAGATGGGGGAGTCGTCGTGATCGCAGAATGGCTGCTGCCTCCTAATTGTCCGGAAAAGCTAAGGAACAGTGGAAAAATGGGCTTCGGAAGGTGGATCGTCACGAACGATTTTTTGGATGAACGCGTGAAAGAAATCGTCGAACCCTTTTTGGGGGAGGAACGCTGCTGGATGCAGCGCTTTGGCACTACAGAAGTGAGGATGTACCCAAAGGATAGGGACGGGTATACACTCGATTTTGAGATCGCAGCTGTATGAAACGAATCCAAGCGTTAAGGTTTCGGAATAGGGGGAGATAAGTTTGGAGCAAAACAAACATCAGGATCCGTTTGCGGAGATTGCCTTTCGCGAACATCCCGGAAATAAAGACGAATTGCGGGAGATTCCTCCCGTGGCTTATGAAAAAAAATATTTCACTCCGGGATCGGAAAAAGCGACGAACGTATCTCATCACACCTACGAGGAACAAATCGCAATTTTCCATGAAGAGTTGAAGCTGCTGCGTGAGAAGTATCGCCCATTTATGAGAAATTTGGCTCCCTCCTCCACCATGCGCCGCAACCGACAAGCATGTAAGGAGTTTCAATTTCGCTATCAAACGTCTGAGGACGCCAACTTTACGAATGTGCTGGAAGGAGCAGGGGATTGGGAATCGGTAATGGTTCCTGATTTCCGCGGACCGACGGGAGAAAACGGCAAATGGACGGGGTTTTACCGCAGTGAATTTCCGCATGCTCCGGCTCCCGAAGGAAAGAGAGTCTACCTCGTATTTAAAGGGGTTGACTATAAAGCGACCGTATATCTCAATCGCAAGTGTATTGGCAGCCATGAAGGGTTCTTTGCTCCTTTTGAATTTGACGTGACTGATTTGCTGCAGGACCTCAACACACTGGTCGTTGAAGTGGTTAACGATTATCCGATGATGGGGGTAGGCGGCACGAAGCTGGACGGGGATAAAATGTATGCTGCTACAGGCCCGGGATGGGACGATTCAAATAGCGGTTGGAGCCACTGTCCGCCAGGTGCCGGCATATACAATTCTGTCTATTTGGAAGAGCGGTCGACGTTGTTTATTCAGGACATTTTTGTTCGTCCGAATATCGATGACGGCTTCGTGGAAGTATGGATTGATTTGATGAATACGACGAATATGCTGAAGGAAAACTTCGAATTGATGCTTGAAATCCTGCCGAAAAACTTCACCGGTCAAGGAATCCGGCCCATTTCATTTCAAGTGGCATACGCCGGTCCAGGTCTCAATTACTATCGCTACAAGGTGGATTTTCTGTCATTCCGGATGTGGGAGCCGGAAACTCCTTTCTTGTATATAGCTCGCGCTCAAGTAAAGAACAGTACGGAATGTGTGGATATTCAAGACCGCACCTTTGGCATGCGGAAATTTCATATGGACGAAAAGGACACCCCCAAAGGAACGCTGTATCTTAATAACCAACTGATTATGTTAAGAGGCGCCAATGAAATGGGGCACTTGCAGCAATGTGTCATGAACAACGATTACGAGCAGTTAATTGACGATATTCTGATCGCGAAACTTGCTCATTTGAACTTTTACCGCATCACACAGCGTCCTGTTCAGGAAGAAATATATGACTATTTCGATATGCTCGGCATGATGCATCAATGCGATCTCCCAACGTTCGGATTTATCCGCCGCAACCAATTTGTCGAGGGAGTCCGGCAAGCAGCTGAGATGGAGAGACTGATCCGCAGTCACCCATCTTCGATTATGGTATCGCTGATTAATGAACCTTCACGTACGGAAAAGAGGCGAAAAGGCCATCGTCACTTGCATCGGAACGAATTGGAAGCCTTTTTCGTTGCCGCCAGACAGGCGATTTTCATTGAAAATCCTGATCGTGTAGTCAAAAACGCGGATGGGGATTACAATCCTCCTACCCATGAAGGACTGCCCGATTTTCATTGTTATAACATGTGGTATACGAACAATACGATCTCTGTAGGTAAAATGTACAAAGGTTTTCTTCCCTCGATTAGGGCGGGATGGAAGGCGGGGTGCGGCGAGTATGGCACGGAAGGTTTGGATAATGTCCAGTTGATGATGAATCGTTATCCGAAAGAATGGCTTCCATCCTCTGAGAATGAGCATTGGTTGCCAAACAAAATTAATGGAGCCCAAACCTACGGTCTGCATCGAGATTGGTACGCGGAGCAGCATACAATTCGAGAGTGGGTCGAGGCGAGTCAGAAGCATCAATGTTTGGGGACGAAGCTGATGACAGACGCATGGCGCAGAAGGGCCGATTTGTTGGTTTCCACCGCCATTCACCTGCTGATTGACGCATGGCCTGCCGGCTGGATGAAAGCTCTCGTTGGCGTCGACCGAATTCCGAAACCGGCGTACTTCACGTATAAGGAAAGCCTGGAACCGGTACGCATCCATCTAAGGTGCGACAGATGGAAGGTATATGAAGGAGAAACGCTGGAAATAGAAGCGTGGCTATTGAACGATACAGCGAAGGATTATGACCGGTGCCGTGTCGTCGTTACGCTTCGGGATGATAACCGGGATTATAGCAATTATGAAATGAAAGGCCCTGTGCCTAAGGCGATGTCCAGATATGCAGGTACGATCAGCTTTTCGGTTCCATCGATATCAGATAGACAGAACTTGTACATGGATGCTTGCTTGCTGGATGAAAACGGAAAATTGATAAATAAGGAAAGATTTTCTTTCGAGGCATTTGCAAAAATGAGACATCCGAAACCGCATAAGATCGCTTTTCTAGATGCGGAATCGGAGTTGCTATGCTCCTTGCTACACATAGAAGGCAAATCTTATAACGGAGATACGCATAAAGAGGGCTCGCTTGTCGTTTCTTCGAAAGAAGTATTTGATCGCCATCGGACATCCATCCTCGAGAAGGTCCAAAGTGGAGCCACAGCCGTTTTGATTCTACGTGGTCCAGGCAGTGACTCTTGGGATATCGAAAATACGACGGTCAGAACGGTCAAATTACGTGGGATGTACACCTTAGCCGTTCAGACCGATGACCAGCACTTGCAGTGGATGAAAGCGGACGATTTCTCCTATTTTTATCATTTGACGAACGACAGGATAGATGGGATAACCAATTGTTACCTGCAAGGAGAAGGGATCGAACCGATTGTGTTCGCCTACGACACTCAGGTCGAACCGTGTGGTAAACAAAAGCTTCCTGTAGTGGGAAAGAAAACGCTCGGAAAAGGCCAAATCTTCTTCGTATGCTTACCGTTGTCGGGGAGAGTGGGATTTAACCCAACGCTAGATAGATTCTTGATTTCCTTATTGAACGAGAGAGGAGGGGACGATAATTGTACGCCATTGTTAGCCGAGACAAGCAAAAGCGGGCAGAAATAGCGGACACAAGTAATGGAGCACAGCTCATTCTGCGAAACGATAGCGAGCAGTCCCCTTATTTCACGGGACATTTGGATGAGATGTTCATTTGTTCCTTCGGAAGACCATGGCGTTCAGAATTTGTGCAGTTAGAGGATGTACAAATCACCTCCGAGCCGGATTTGATCCGAATTCGCGGGGAAATGGAAGCGTTAACCTTCACGATGGAACTAGCCTTCGACGAACATCATTTATTGAAAATAAACGCGACTTGGGAAAATCGGACGGATCGAACGCTGCATGAAGTCGCTGCGGGATTCCTATTCGTACGGCCAAGGTGGAGTAAGGAAATAGTTACGATTCCCCACATGATCTATAACAACAATCCTTCCGCTGATCCGAGCCGGGTTGTCCCTCGTCTTGGACTAGGACCTGACAAAGGATTTATTTGCGAAGAACACCGATTGCCGATCCCTTGCGTGAATGTGGAGTGGACGGAAGCCGCCGAAGCCCGCTTCTTCTCCTTATTTTCGGTACCTGCGTACATGGAAAGAGCGGATGGAGTCGTGCACTACGGCTCACTTGGAGCAATCCAAGAGGAAGACCGGACTATGCTGGCAGCGATGAGCGGAGTCTTGATGTTTAATGGCGAGAAGGATTTGTATTATGTGGGTAAAAACAAAACAGGGCCTTATCACGGCGGCTATTTGGACTTCACACCTGGGTTGTCATTAACCAAACAATACGCTCTGGATTGGGGAGCTGCTGATCATCACGGGCAGGGCTTCCGCGAAATCGTTCGCAAAGGCTTGGAGCTGTTTGCGCCGATAGGGGCAAAGCCGCACTCACTCGAAGAGATGATCCAGCTGAAGCAGAACGCTCTGGACGATAGATGGAGGACTGACGAACATGGCGCCGCCGGATATGTGAAATTTTCCGATTCAAATGAGTTCGGCAACGTTTCTAAACGTCCGCTGCACTATATGTACGGGTGGACAGGACAATGCTTAAAGCTGGCATGGTGCGACGCCAAGTTAGGGTTTATCCAAGGCCTGGAAGACCGGATCTCCCATTGCGAACAGGCCGTCGACTTTTATTTGCGCGAAAGCCGAACCGATGTTGCCGGTATCAGACATGGCGCGTATCGGCTCGCGGAAGGGCAATGGGATGACTTCAACTGGAACAAACAGGCTGTTGTTTCCAGTCGTGCTCTCGGGGAAACCATAGCCGATTTGGCGGAAATCATTCTTTTGTTCCGGGAAATGGGCAGGGAAGTTCCCGATTCCTGGGTGGAGGCTCTGCATGAATCAGCCGATTTCTTTCTCAGCGGTACCCTACAGTCCGGTATTTATCCGGCAGCTTGGCTGCTGGATGGCAGTTCGGCAGAAGATAGGATTACAGCAGCTGGATTGCCTTGCCTGATTGCAGTAGTGAAGGCTTATCGGGTTACAAGTGAAAAGCGGTATTTGGATGCTGCCGAAACGATGATGCAGCGTTATTATGAGCAGCACGCCTTGACATTCGAACGGCCGTTTGCACGCTCAACGCTCGATGCGAACTGCGAGGATAAGGAAGCTGGCATGTACTTCTTCCTGGCCGCTTATGAATTATATGTCTTAACAAAAAATGAGCGCTACTGTGAATGGGCCGAAATTTCAGGGGATTGGATCCTTACTTACGTTTATATGTGGAATCCCGTGTTTGATCGGGGGTCACAGTTCAGGAACGCGGGGTTTACCGCCACCGGATGGCCGGGAGTCAGTGTGCAGAATCATCATCTTGACGTGTTTTTTCCGACCTTCGAATTCTGGCATTTTGGCCGTTTAACTGGCAAAACGCTATATGAGCGTTTAGGACGAATGGTCTTCGATGCCATGGGACAGGGAATATGTACGAAACCTGGAGAATGGAATTTTACCGTGGTTGGCGAACAGGGAGAAGGCTTTTTCCAAACGAATTGGCATCACCGGGGACATAGTAACAAATGGAATCCATCCTGGGTGACTGCGCTTGTTCTGCATAATGCCTTAAGATTCCAAGATGCTGCTGAGTGATAGAGAAGAATGGGGGACAATCACGTGAACAATAAAGCCATACCGGATTGGGAAAATCTTGAGATTCTGCGGCGGAATATGGAGCCTCCGCATGCCGGAATTATTCCGTACGGCGATGTGGAGACAGCGCTCGACCACGAACGAGCTGCCTCGCCTTATTTCCAATCATTGAACGGCAATTGGAAATTTTATTATGCAGAGAGCCCATCCCAGGCTCCTGAACGTTTTTATGATTCGTCTTTCTCGACAGATGACTGGAATACGATACCTGTGCCTGGCAATTGGCAGATGCATGGATATGGCCGTCCGCATTACTCCAGCAGTTACTATCCTTTTCCGATCGACCCGCCGCATGTGCCGAATGATAATCCGGTTGGGTGTTACCGTAGAAGTTTTATCATTCCCGATTCGTGGGATGATCGGCAAGTATTTCTTGTCTTCGAAGGGGTCGACTCGGCCTTTCATGTGTGGGTGAACGGACAATTCGCTGGGTATGGACAGGGTAGTCACATGCCTTCGGAATTTCGGGTCACCTCGCTGCTGCATCCGGGAGAAAATATAGTTGCTGTGCAGGTATATAAGTGGAGCGACGGCAGTTATTTGGAGGATCAGGACAAGTGGCGGTTGAGCGGCATCTTCAGGGATGTCTTTGTCAAAGCAACCCCTCAAGTCCATATCCGTGATATTGCGGTACAAACCCGTTTCTGTGAAAATCACGAAGACGCCGTGATCGGTCTGCGGCTTAACGTGAAAAATTATGCGGACTTAGATTCCGGTAAACATACATTACGGATATTGCTTTTGGACGAAGAACGACAATCCGTTAACGAAGAAACCGTCTTAACTTCCTTACTGCTGAGAGAGAACGAGGAGAACGCGCTTGATTTGGAAATTGCCGTCTCAGCTCCGCGTAAATGGTCGGCAGAGGAGCCGAATTTATACGCTCTCTTATTAATACTGGAGGATGATCAGGGGAATTTGCTGGAGGCGGGGAGTGTGGTTGTAGGATTTCGAGACATCGCCATCCGGGACGGTCAACTCTTCATCAACGGCAAGACGGTGATTTTGAAAGGGGTCAACCGCAACGAATTCCATCCGGATTTCGGGTTTGCCATTCCCTACGAATCCATGATCGAAGATATACGCTTGATGAAACAACACAATATGAATGCTGTTCGCTCCTCCCATTATCCGAACGATACACGTTGGCTTGATTTGTGCGATCGTTACGGGCTGTATGTGATCGACGAAGCGGATCTAGAAACTCACGGGTGCCACTTTATTGACAACGAAAGCCATTTGTCCGAGGACCCTCAGTGGAAAAAGCCGTTCCTCGATCGCGCCGTACGGATGGTGGAAAGGGATAAAAATCATCCTTCCATCATCATTTGGTCACTCGGGAACGAATCGGGTTACGGTCCCAACCATGACGCCATGGCTGAATGGGTACGTCAGGCCGATCCCACGCGCCCCATTCATTATGAACGTGCCAAGGATGCTCCGATGGTCGATATTGTCAGCTGCATGTATCCATCCTTGGAAGCTTTGATCGAAGAGGGGGAGAAATCCGATCACAGACCTTTCCTGATGTGCGAATTCGCCCATGCCATGGGCAATTCCGTCGGCAATTTGAAGGAATACTGGGATGCTATTTACAAATATCCACGATTGTTAGGCGGCCTGATCTGGGAGTGGGCGGATCTCGGAATCCGGCAAAAGCTCGATTCAGGTGAAGAATGGTACGCTTATGGCGGTGATTTCAATGATCATCCGAACAGCGGACATTTTTGTATAGACGGATTGTTATTCCCTGACAGGAAAATCAAGGCTTCGCTCCTTGAGTTTAAAAAGGTGATCGAACCAGTGAAAGTAGAGCCGGTCGATGTACGGGCCGGAATCGTGAAAATCCAAAATCGATACGACTTTATTTCCCTTGAACATCTTGTCGGCTCTTGGTCCATTCTGTGCGATGGCGTAATTGTGGAACAGGGTGAACTGCCTGAACTTGATGTGCCTGCCAGAGGAGAGGCTACCGTCTTTATCCCTTGGAAAAAGAAATTCGGGCAATCAAGCGGCGAGTATTGGCTACATATCCGATTTACTTTGCGTGAGGCTTCTCGTTGGGCGCTGCAAGGGCATGAAATTGCTTGGGCCGATCTGACGATTCCAGTCACAAATCAGGCCGTTCCATCCATCAAATTAGAATTGATGCCTAGCTTGCAATCTTCCGAAACGGATAGGTTCCTTCGGATAAAAGGGAACGATTTCACCATGGAATGGAGCAAAGCTCGCGGTGAATTATCCGCACTTGAATATAACGGTATGCCGCTATTATCTGCCGGTCCAAGAGTACATATTTGGCGGGCAACGATCGATAACGACTCACGTCAATCGAAAGAGTGGAAGAAGGCTGGATTCGATGCACTGACTCATCGCATGCACGATATGTCGATTCAACTTCAAAAGCAAGCTGCGCAAATTACGGTAAAGTCGACGCTTGGCGCGGCTGGTCTGGGAAACTGTTTTACAACATGGATGACCTATACCATCTACGGATCTGGTGATGTCATCATCGAGACCCGCGTCATACCACGAGAAGGACTTCCCCCGCTGCCGCGGTTGGGATTACAAATGGCTATGCCTGGCGGTTTCGATCAATTTTCGTGGTTCGGCCTCGGCCCGCACGAGTGTTATATCGATCGGAAAGAAAGTGGGCGGCTCGACGTGTACAGCGGATCAGTACAAGATCAATTCGTCCCATATATTAAGCCGCAGGAAAACGGCAATAAAGCGGATGTGCGTTGGGCGGCAGTAACGAACGCTCTGGGAACTGGTCTCTTCATTGGCGGAATGCCAAAGCTGGATGTCAGCGTGAGTCATTATTCCACCGACAATTTGATCAAAGCGAAGCATACCTTTGATTTAATCCGTCTGAACGAAACCATTGTGAATATGGATTATCGCCAAGCACCGCTCGGCAATCACAGCTGCGGGGAAGCTCCTCCGCTCGATGCGTATTTAATTCATCCGGTGGACACTACGTTTTCATTACGGCTGAAGCCTTTTTCCACAAGAGATCAGACTCCGATGAAACTGAGCAAACGACAACCGGGGCCTTTTCAAATGGAAGACCGTGAGCAGTCCGCACCGATATCGAAACAGGGGGTGAACCTATGATCAGCCGCAAGTTCCCTAAATTTCTATTTGGCGGTGATTATAACCCTGAGCAGTTTCCGAAGGAAGTATGGGATGAAGATATGCGGCTGTTTCAATTGGCAGGAATCGACATCGCAACGCTCAATGTCTTTTCTTGGTCGTTGAATCAGCCGGATGAGGAGACTTTTAGTTTCGATTGGCTTGATGAAGTCATGAATAAGCTGCATAAAAACGGAGTCCACGTATGCATGGGTACGAGTACGGCTGCTCATCCAGCTTGGATGGCGAAGAAATATCCGGACATTCTGACCGTGACCTCCGATGGAAAAAGAAGAAAATACGGCAGAAGACACAACTCTTGTCCGAACAGTCCGACCTTCCGTCATTATGCAGGGCTAATGGCGCGGAAGCTGGCGCAGCGGTACAAGAATCACCCGGCTTTACTTCTGTGGCATGTAAATAATGAGATCGGGATTCGCTGCTATTGCGACAATTGCGAAGAGGCGTTTCGGGAATGGTTGAAGAAGCGATATGGTACTTTAGAGCAGTTGAACCAAGCATGGTATACCCGTTTTTGGGGACACACTTTTTACGATTGGGATGAAATTGTACTCCCTAGCGCGTTAAGCGAAGGTTTATCAGGTGGGAATTCCGATCAAACCGCTTTTCAAGGCATCACACTCGATTATTATCGATTTAATTCTGACAGCTGGCTGGACTGTTATCTCATTGAATACAACGCCATTAAAGAGGAAATACCCGATGCGATCGTAACGACCAACTTCCAAGGGAACGGGACCTACAAGCCGCTTGATTATTTCAAATGGGCGCCCTACTTGGACATTGCGGCACTGGACATTTATACCGAAAACCATACGCCGGAAAGCTATATGGCGCTCCGATACGATCTCATGCGCGGCTTGAAAGACGGTGCTCCCTTTATGCTAATGGAGCAAAGTCCGAGTGTGATTAACTGGAAAACGGTGAATCCTGTCAAAAGACCTGGCGTCATGCGGCTCCGCAGCTATCAGGCAGTAGCCCGCGGGGCGGAGTCGGTGATGTTCTTTCAACTGCGCCGTTCCCTTGGCGCTTATGAGAAATTCCATGGAGCCGTCATTGATCACGCGGGTCACGAGAACACCCGAGTCTTTAGGGAATCTTCAGAGCTCGGCAAGGAATTGCAGCAGTTGGGGGATCGTCTGTTGGACTCGCGTGTGAAGAGCAGAATCGGTATCCTGTTTGACTGGGATAATTGGTGGGCTGTTGAGCTAGGGGGCGGGCCATCAGCCTATATCAAGTATTTGGATCAAATCCAGAAATATTATGACGCGTTTTACGAGAATCATATTCAAGTCGATTTTATACATGTCAATACAGACTTAAGTCAATACGATCTGGTGCTAGCCCCGCTTTTGTATATGGTTAAACCTGGTTACGCTCAAAAGCTGGAGCGATTTGTGGCGGATGGCGGGACCTTCGTAACTTCATTTTATAGCGGGATAGCGAATGAAAATGATCTGGTTACACCGGGTGGTTATCCGGGTGAGCTTCGTAAGCTTCTGGGCATCTGGGTGGAGGAGATCGACGCTCTTTTTCCGGAGCAAAGAAACCTAATGGTCATGAAGCAGGAGCTTGGACAACTTCAAGGACCGTATGAATGCGGTTTAGTTTGCGAAATTGTTCATCTAGAGGGAGCGAAAGCGCTAGCAGAATTCGGCATTGATTTTTACCAGGGATCACCGTCCTTGACCTATCATCGCTTCGGCAAGGGAGAGGCATGGTACGCAGCCACCGATCCAAGTAGGGAATTCATGCAGCAATGGATAAAGGCTTTATGTGAACGCGTAGGGATTTCCCATTTATACGAGGCACCGCCGGGAGTTGAGGTCACACAGCGCGAAAAAGACGGAGTTCGGTTTACTTTTGTGATGAACCACAGCGATCAAATTCAAAAAATGAATATAGGGAGGAACGAGCAGAAGGAGCTGCTGTGCGATCTAAGTGTCAGTGGTGATATTGAGCTCGAACCCAAGAGTATCATGATCTTGCAGGCGTAAATATGTTTAGATGGAGGCGAATGCCGATGGAAATAAGTGAATATTTACGTGAAAAATTCGACCATCCATCGGTCGAATACAGGTCGGTGCCGTTCTGGGCATGGAACGATCGTCTAGAAGAAGAAGAGCTGGTCCGTCAAGTGAACCAAATGAAGGAACAGGGAATGGGCGGATTTTTCATTCATTCTCGAGATGGATTGGAAACCGAATACATGGGACGCGAGTGGATGGCATACACCCGGAAGACGGTGGAAACCGCTGAAGAGCTCGGTATGCATGTATGGCTGTACGACGAGGATCGATGGCCATCCGGCTTCGCTGGAGGACTTGTGCAAGACAGAGGCGGGGACGCATTCCGCGCCAAAGGTTTGACGATGGAGGTATGCCAGCAGATCGGTTCGAACGATTTGACAGATAGCGTGGCGCTGTTTAAGGCCGTTATCGACGAAAGGAACTTGGTTCGCTGTGAGAGACTGCATGATGGTAAATATATTGCGTTAAACGAAAATGAAGTGCTGCTGATTTTTCGCGTGGAAATTTCGGAGCGAAGTGCTTGGTTCAACAACGAGTCGCCTCCTGATAATTTGAACCCGGAGACGGTTAAGGCCTTTATAGACATTACTTATGAAGCCTACAAGAAAGAGGTAGGGGGCCATTTCGGGAAAACCATCCGTGGCATTTTCACGGATGAGCCTAGTGTGCATGACAGCCACTGTAAGTTTACTGCAGGTCGCGGTTGGCTTCCGTGGAGTTGGTCATTTCCTGACTTTTTCCAAGAAAGACGGGGATACGATCTCTTGGATGTCATTCCCTACATGTATTTTAATGGAGAATATTCCTCCCAAGCCCGTCATGATTACTGGTGGACGCTCACTGAAAGATTCAGCGAGTCGTATTCCAAGCAGCTAGGTGAATGGTGTGAGATCAACGGTATTGACTTCACTGGCCATTATCTCTGGGAAAATAATATGGGCACGGCCACCCGCGTATGTGGAGCGGTTATGCCTAACTACCGGTATCAGCAGGTTCCGGGTATCGATATGTTAACCGAGCAGACGAACGAATACATCACGGTCAAGCAATGCACAAGTGTAGCGAACCAATACGGTAGAAAGTTCGTTCTCTCCGAAACATATGGATGCACCGGCTGGGCGTTCACCTTCGAGGGACAAAAGTGGGTGGGAGATTTTCAATATGTGCTAGGTGTTAATTTGAGGTCACAGCATTTGGCGCTTTATTCGATCAAAGGCTGTCGGAAGAGAGATTATCCCCCCGTGTTTAACTACAACACGAGCTGGTGGAAATACAATCATGTGATGGAAGATTATTTTGCCAGATTGTCGTCGGTTTTGACGGAAGGCAGGCCAATCCGCGATGTGCTCGTCCTGCATCCTTCTTCAACCGCTTGGAGCATGGTCGGTACGGGACCATACGGCTTCCCAGCTCGAGGAAAGGATAGGGACGTCTCCGCAACCAATACGTTTGGCCACGAATTTAATGCGTTTCTAGGCAAACTGCTCAGGGCTCATTATGATTTCGATCTCGGCGATGAGATCATTTTGGCGGAAACGGGGGAAATACACGGGGGGAACCTGGCCGTGAATCTGGTGGAGTATCCTATCGTAGTCATTCCGGCCATCCAGACGATGTTAAGCAGCACCTTTCGGCTGCTGTCAGACTTTCTGGAGGCAGGGGGAAAAGTAATTGCCGTAGGATCCCGACCGACGATGATCGAGGGTAGACCGACGGGCCTGCTATCCGAACTTTACGAACATGCGAACATGACCGTCGTCATGAACATCGAAGATGCGGTGTTAGCTCTGGAACGCATCCTGCCTCGGCGAGTTAGCTTAACGAACACGCAATCGATTGAAGCGCACGAGATGTTGTATATGCTGAGAGAAATAGGCGATTGTCGCGTATTGTTTGTCGTGAATAACGATCGACAGGGTACGCATCGGATTAGCATAACCATGGAGGGCACCGGCAGCGTGGAAGAATGGAATGCGCTGACAGGAGAAGCGAAGGACGTGGAGTTCGTCGTCCGTGACGGGTACGTTCATTTCGAGGACGTGTTCGGTCCTGCAGATTCCAAGCTATATATAATGAATGCAAATAAAGCGGTAGAAAGCCACCCCGTACTAGGACGGAGTATTGCGGATGAGACTTCTGTGACGGTTGTGGAGCTTGGTCCAGACTGCCGATTCACACGCACGATGCCTAACGTATTGACTTTGGACACCTGCTCATACCGATTAGGGGATGGCGATTGGTCGGAAGAAACCGGTGTATGGCAAGCTCAAAGAGCCATTCGGGATGCCTTAGGCATGAGACAGGTTTATTACAATGGGCTTGAGCAAAGGTATAAATGGATTGACGAGCCGCATCCGGAGAACGGTACGTCAGCATTGTTCAGATTCTCATTCCAGGTATCGGTCATGCCAACGACTGACGTTTATCTCGTCGTAGAATCTGCGGAATATTACGACATTCAGCTCAATGGCGAAACGATCTCGAATCTCCCTGTAGGTTGGTTTCTCGATCGAACGTTTGATAAGGTGCTTCTTCACGGACTAAAGGAAGGAGAGAATGAGCTGCTTTTATCTTGCCAATACCATAACCACTTGGAAGTGGAGGATATTTACCTGATCGGCGATTTCGGGGTCGATGCCGGCAGGGCGGTTGTGGCGGAGCCTGAAACACTGAAGTTCGGAGACTGGTGCTTGCAAGGTTATTTCCATTACTGCGGCAGCATGATCTACCAATTCGACGTCATCGTGGAGAACAATGCGAAGAGGAGGACGGTTCTGGGGCTTGGTGAATATTCCGCGGTAACGGTTGAAGTTCGGGTAAACGGCAGAACGGCGGGGCATGTGCCTTGGCGGGCCGCGAACCGCCTCGACTTGACGGAGTATCTTCACGTTGGAGATAACCGGATAGAAATCGAAGTCATGGGAAGTCCGCGCAACATGCTAGGTCCTTTTCATCATACGGCTGGTGATACGTCGACGACCAATTGGGCATCTTTCCGCAAAGAAGGCGACGAGTACACGCCGGATTATAAGCTGCGCTCATACGGTTTGTTTGACCAAATCAAGCTCTACCGTATCTGATTGAATGAAGAGACAGAAATGGAGGTTTGAGCATGAAAATAAGATGCCACAGGTGGAGGCTTTTCCTTTCCTTGATCATCTTGTGCACCGCGCTGTTGCCTGCAACTACGCACGCCGAAGTGAAATATTCGACCTATACAAAGGATAGTTACAACAATCAGATATGGCTTCAACCGGCTTACTTTCCACTGGATGTAATCGGGGAGGATCTGTATACAACGGATCCTAAGCAGCCAAATGTTAAAACGCCCTCACCGTTGCGAAATCCAAAAGACATCTTTATCGATGCGAAGAACGAAGTCTACATCGTTGATACGGGCAACAATCGGATTGTCCATATGACCGAAAAGGGACAACTGCTGCGATATCTGACGCTCCCGGAAAGCCCGCTCAACAAACCGGAAGGCATATTTGTCACCAAAGAAGGCGACATCTATATCGCGGATACGGGGAACAAAAGAGTGATTAAGCTGGACAAAAATGGGAAGATGCAAACCGAATTTAAACGACCGGACTCCAAATACATCCCAGCGACGTTCGTCTTCGATCCGGCAAAAGTGATGGTGGACGAACGGGGATTCCTGTACATTGCGGTGCATGGCGGTTACGAGGGGATCGTGCTGCTTGACCCGAAAGGTAAATTTCAGGGCTTTTTTGGCGCTAACAAAACGGCTCTTTCTCCGTTAGACGCTTTAAAGCGCATGTTATACACCAAGAAAATGTATGCCAATGAGGTCGCAAAGAGACCGGAGACGATCAACAGTGTCGCTACGGATAAGAATGGTTATATCTATACGGTCACGGGCGGTATGGCCAAAAGCGACCAATTAAAGAAATTAAATATTAAAGGGAATAATTTACTTCGCAGCTCCAATAAAACATTCGGGGAAGTCGTTCCCGGGGATGTTCCGATAGGATCTATAACCTCAGGTCCGCAGCTGATTGATGTGGCCGTTGACCAAAGCGGCAACATGATCGTGGTCGATTCGCAATTTAAATATATTAGCCATTATGATGCATCTGGTAATTTATTGTACTTTTGGGGCGGCGCTTCAGCGGTCGGATCGTCTCAAGTAGGTCTCTTGAAAAGCCCTGTGGCACTCGATGTGAATGCCAGGAATGAATTGTTCGTTTTGGACGATCAGGAAAATATTGTTCAAGTATTCCGTTTATCGGAGTTTGGCCAAAAAGTGGATCAAGCTAACCAACAGACCCTAGCGGGTTATTACGAGGACAGTGAAAAATCGTGGCAGGATGTTCTTCGTATGAATGCCCAATTCACTCCAGCCATTATGGGATTGGCTCAAGCGGCTTTTACAAAAGAACAGTACGAAGAAGCGAAAAAGCTGTTTAAAGAAGCTGGGAACCAGGAAGGGTACTCTGACGCCTTTTGGCAAATCAGGATGAAATGGTTACAACAGAATTTTTCCTGGATTGCGAGCCTTTTGTTATTCAGCGGAATTTTATACATGTTGATCAATAAATGGACCTCCAAAAGCAGGTTTCGAGATAAATGGCGCAATAGGAGGCGGACACCTCACAGCTTCCTAATGAACTTCAAGCATGTATTTTACATGATGAAACACCCGATTGATGGGTTTATTGCCATACGCTATGAAGGAAAAGGCAGCTACTTGAGTGCGATTATCATCTTACTTTGCGTGTATGCTTCCCTGGTGATCAAAAGGCTTGTTACCAGCTTTTCCTTTGACTCTTCGATCCATGTCGATATTTATTCGATATTTACACAGTTTTTCATTGTTTGGATTGCGTGGGTCATTGCCAACTATCTCGTGAGCTCCATTTATCGAGGAGAGGGCAGGTTTCGAGATATTTTTATCGGAAGCGCTTATGCGCTCGTACCGTACATGGTTATTGGTATTCCGCTTGCCTTCATTTCGAATATCATGACGATGTCCGAGTCTACTATTTACCATTATGTGGCACAAGGGATGATTGTATGGATCGGTTTATTAATATTCTGGAAAATTCAGTGGATTCATAATTATAGCGTAGGTGAAACCGCATTGAACATCGTATTTACGCTTTGCACCATGTTGGTCATTGGTGTTCTCATCTTTATTACAACCGGATTGACCAACGATTTGGCATCATTAATCTATGAAATGTACCAGGAGGTGATCTTGAGATGATAGGGATAATCAAACGGGGGAAAACCGCAGCAGTCGTTACCATCCTGCTCTTGGTCGCCATCTTCTTGGTCGTGGTTAATGTCAAAATCGAGTTCAAAGCTCCGGAAAATCGCGTACCCTTACCGGCGAAGATAGAAAGTTCAGCAGCTGCTGTCAATAGTGTCACCGCCCAATTGCCTAAAGAGAGCGACTTTAAAAATGTCGCCGAAACGGATCTGCTGCGTTTAAAAATGGATGAAAAAACCGGCCATTTTATCGTGGAAGACAAACGGAATGCAAATGTCTATCGTTCTTTTCCAAATCCGGAATATTGGGATAAGGAAAAGATCTCGGAGACCTGGAAAAAGCATTTGGCCTCACCGCTAATGGTTCAATATGTCGATTTCTCGAAAAACATCCTGCAAGCGAAGGAAACAAACTTGGCAGCGGATGGGGGACGGGTCAAAGAGATAAAATTGATTCCGGGCGGTTTTTCATTGGTGTATGAACTGCCTGCAACCGGATTTACGATCCCGATTGAGGTGAAAATCGAAAACGATTATGTAGAGACGAAGATTATACGCGAAGGCGTCAAGGAAGCGAATATGGGGCTCGTCTGGGCTAGGTTGTTTCCATTCTTCGGAGCTGAATATACCGTTTCCGGACAGGAAGGATATATGTTCATACCAGACGGCGCTGGAGCTTTGGTGCGGTTTAAGGATAATCAGCTGAACGTCAACAAGATATACGATGAAGCTGTATACGGTCAAGATAACACATTCGCGGGTCTTAGCAACAATCGCAACAAAATTGTGATGCCGGTATTCGGTATGAAGACGGGTACCAAAGGGTTTGTGGCCATCGTTCACGACGGAGACGAATACGCCAACATCGTTGCAGCGCCAGCAGGGGTGCTCAGCAACTATAACTGGGTGACCGCTCAAATGAATTTCCGATCGAGCTTCTTGCAGTTTACAACGAGAAATACGAATGTCCCTGATTCATGGGGGTATATCGATTATAACCGAGAAGAAGTATTCGGCAGTGACCGTATTGTACGTTACTACCTGTTAGACAGCCAAAAATCAGACTATGTAGGTATGGCTCAAACGTACCGCCAATATCTGATGAAGGAAAAGGGGGCGAAGCCCGTCACAGTCAGCGATCCCAATATACCGATGCATGTAAACTTCATCGGGGCGGATCAAGAAGACGGCTTAGTCACCTCGCGATATCTCAATTTGACCACGACGGACGATGCCACTCAAATGGTCAATTCTTTACATGACAAAGGCATAACCAATATGTCGCTTACGTTTAAAGGTTGGCAGAAGGGGGGCTACAGCGCCTTTGGGAACACGTTTCCAGTTGATTCCCGTATCGGTGGCGATAAAGGAATGAAAGCATTTATTGACAATGCCCACAGTTACGGTTTGCCGGTTTATTTAGAGGCCGAATATGCTTTGAATAACACAGGGGCATCAGGTTTCGACGAAAAATATCATGCCATCGTCAATTTGGCTGGGCGAAATCAAACGGTAAGTACTTTATATAACAGAGAACGAACACCAGCGGTCAGCTATAAATTTGCAGAAGAAATGGTTAAGAAAGATCTGAATGCATATAAAGCGATAGGTGCTGACGGAATTGCTGTTAACATACTCGGACAAAGACTGTTCAGCGACTATAATTCGGGGTTCGGTTCGACCAGAGATGAAGCTCGGGATGTTCAGGAGCGAATTCTAAAAACGATAAAAGAATCATTAGGCGGCGTACAAGGGAAATATGCCAATCTGTATTCGCTGCCTCATATGAATTATATTCAAACGCTGGTTTACGATCATTCCTATGATTTATTTACCGACGAAGCCGTTCCTTTCGTTCAGATTGCTACCCACGGTTTATTCACTTATTCATCGGAATATGTGAATAACCGGCAAGAAGACGTACACGACTTTTTGCGTGATATTGAATATGGCGCAGAGCCATCTTTCATTTTCACACGGGCGGAATCGAAAAAATATGTGAATTCTTTCGGCATTCGATACTACAATACCTATTTTCCCTATTGGGAGACTTTCGCCGTGGAGCAGTATAAACGATACAACGAAGCGCTCGGTGGTGTACAGGATCAGTTTATTGCCGATCACAAGACGCTGGCCCCGGGTGTAAAGCAAACAACCTACGAGAATGGTACACGGGTCATTGTGAACTATAATTTGGAGCCGTACCGCAGTGGCGATCTTGACGTTCCAGCACAAAACTTCGTTGTGATTCGAGGAGGGGCAAGCCGATGAAAAGAAAGATGAGACTAAATTCGTCCCTAGTCGAATATTTGGAAGGTGCGCTCTTTATTGCCCCTTGGTTTATTGGCTTTCTAATTTTCATGGCGTTCCCAATTGGCTTTTCCTTGTATATGAGCTTTCAAAAAGTGACGATAACGGCTACGAAAACGACAACCGAGTATATTGCTTGGACGAATTACCGGTATATTCTTTTTGAGAACGGACAACTGTTGTACAACGATTTATTGCCGTTTCTCCGGCAAGCCTTGTTTATGATCCCGATTATCGTCCTATTCGCCTTGATGATTGCCATCATTCTGAATCAAAAATTTGCCGGCCGGACATTTTTTCGCGCGATATTCTTTCTTCCAGTTATCTTAGCGACGGGTCAAGTTGTAGCGGAATTCCTGACGCAAGGTGAGGGGGACTTGGGTTTTATGTCGAAGTACAATGTTTCCGGCCTCATTAGTGCTAATCTATCGTCTACATGGTCTGGGCCACTCATCAAGATTCTCGACTCGTTCGTATTGATTCTGTGGTATTCAGGCGTACAAATCTTGATTTTCCTTGGTGGCAGACAGACCATTTCGAATTCAGCCTATGAAGCGGCGCGAATTGACGGCGCGGGTCCTTGGGAAACGTTCTGGAAAATTACACTTCCAGCGATGACGCCATTTATTTTCCTTAATATGATCTATACCGTCGTCGACTTATTTACTTTCCCGACGAATCCTATTTTAGGAAAGGTTAGAGAAAGTGAATATGGGTCGTACAGCGCGTTAATTTGGATTTATTTCCTTATCATCAGCTTCTTCCTGGCGATTATTTTCATCATCTTCAGCAGGGTAACAAAGTCGCAAAGGGAGACTGTTTAACGTTTAAACAACAAAAAACTTATTGTTGGGGTGAAGCTATGATCGGATTAAAAATCAAAAAAGAGCATTCGGATTCGTTTCTGCTTTGGTTAAATAAAGCCCGCTATATGATTATTGGCAGAGAAGCGGATAAAGGAATGCTGTTTAAATTTTTTATTTATTTAATATTACTGGATACAGCCTACATTTATCTGAAGCCTATCCTCCATATGATAACGACGATGGTCAAAAACGCAGATGATTTGCTGGATCCTTCCGTTAACTGGTTTCCACGGACGATCTACCTTGGAAACCTCCAGGAAGCTTGGGCTTGGTTGAAATATCCGAAAGCTTTCACCATCAGCTTGACACTCTCTCTTTCCGTGGCCATCCTGCAAACGCTTTCCTGCGCTGTGACCGGTTATGCCTTCGCAAGATTGAAAGTCCCTTTTAAGAGGCTGATGTTTTTTCTATTGCTGCTGACATTTATTGTCCCAATGCAGGTTACCATCTTGCCGAATATCATTTATGCTAGGGAATTAGGTCTTCTGAATACGATTTACCCCATTATTGTGCCCGCATTTTTCGGCCTAGGTTTAAAAGGTGCACTGTTCGTCATCATTTATCGTCAATTTTTCTCCACCCAACCGAAGGAACTGGAGGAAGCAGCCAGAATTGATGGGGCCAATGTGTTTAAAATATTTTACAAGGTTATGATGCCGCTTGCCAAACCTGCTATTCTCGTCGTATTTTTGTTTTCCTTCGTATGGACCTGGAATGACTTCTATTTGCCGAGCATGTATTTGTCCGATATCGAAACAGCACCTCTCTCAATGGGTATCTCACGCATAGCCTCTGCGCTGCGGCAGCAAGCCGAACAATATGGACCGTCGGTTAATGACGAAGCGATCAGAATGGCTACCACGTTCATGATGATCATTCCACCGATGCTTTTGTATACGTTTACGCAGCGCTGGTTCGTTGAGGGTGTGGAAAGAACAGGATTGGTAGAGTAGTACAATGCAGCTAAAGGAGGATTATGGAAAATGAAACGAGTTTTAACCTTATCTGTTACCGTCGTGCTAGTGGTTTCGTTGATGGCATGTTCTTCTACAGAAACGGCAACTTCACCCTCAAATGCCAAGAAATTACTTTATGTCAAAAAGAATGAAGGCAGCAATGATCCCATTATCATTAGTCATCTGAAGAAGCTTGGCTATCAAATCATGGATACAACGGACAGTGTCTTTAAAGCGGAAGCAGCGAACGGCTATGGCGTCGTGTTTATTAGCGATTCCGTCAACTCCTCCAGAATAGATGCCAAACTGAAGAATTCCACGGTTCCCGTTGTCTATGCCAAGACTCAATCGGTCAGCATTGCCGGCTTGACGGGAATTCTGGATTACGGGGAATTGAATGATGTGAAAGCCATACAAATTAAAGACAGCAAACATCCACTTGCAGCAGGATTGAAGGATCAGGTAACTGTTTATAACAGCAATGGAAAAATGGGGTACGCAATTCCGGGCAAAGAAGCGGTTATTATTGCAACGGCGCAGGGCGACGATAAGAAAGCCGTTATTTTCGGGTATGAAAAGGGAACGAAAAACATCAAAAATGAACCCATCCCGGCTCGTCAGGTGTTTTTCTATTTACCCGCCGGGCAAGAAATGAACCAGAACGATGAGGGGTGGAAGCTTTTGGACGCCTCCATTCAGTGGGCTGCACAAAACGGGAAAAAGTAATGATTAAGCGTTTACTACTATTTTGGCAAAGGGGATTTGATTCATGAAACGTTTAGTGAACATGATCACTGTCTTAATGCTGTTTATGGCGCTAATGGCTTGTACATCGGCTCCAGTCAATATGGATTCCGTGACCAATCCATCAACAGCTCCGAACAAAACGCAAAGTAACGGGAAAAAAGTTCTTTTTATCGGAAGAGACAGCGGCGGAGATGCCATCGTTACCAAGCGCTTAAAAGAAGTGCATGGCTTAGAAGTCACGGTCATATCAGACAAAGAGGTTGCTGCAGCAAAAGCGAATGATTATACGTTAATCTATGTCAGCGAATCCGTTAATTCCGGTAAAATCCGCGACACGTTCGTAAAGACTGCCGTACCCGTCATTTATGCCGAGCCTCAATCAACCTCCGATACAGGAATGACGGGTACGGATGGATTCGGTAAATTGGATGCAGGGAACGTGGCCAAAACAATTCAAATCAAAGACAGTAAGCATCAACTTGCAGCAGGGCTAGAGAACCAGGTTGACGTCTATAAGGCTAACGGGAAGATGGGTTTCGCCACCCCTGGTGCAGAAGCTATTGTTGTGGCTACGGTACCAAACGAGGAGCAGAAAGCAACCATTTTCGCCTACGAGAAAGGCGTGAAAAACGCAAAGGACCAGCCCGTAGTCGCGCGCGAAGTGTTCTTCTATTTGTTCAATGGGGAAGAAATCAATCAAACCGAAAGCGGCTGGAAGCTATTCGATGCAGCCGTTCGTTGGGCCATGGGGAAAAAGTAGCTTTTTACAGCAAAGGAGTGATATCTCATGAAACGAATATTGAGCCTTCTCATTATTGCTGTGATCCTGATTTTCGCTACGGCTTGCACAGCAACAACACAGGGAAGTCCTGAAGCGAGCCAGGGAGGAAATGCTACCAAAGTGTCTGGTAAAAGCAAGAAAGCACTCTTTGTTGGCAGGGAGAGCGGTGGTGATGCCATTACAATTAAACATTTGAAAGCACTCGGATTTGAAGTCGCGGTGACTACGGACAAAGAACTTACCGCCGCCGAAGCGCTGAAATATGCTCTGGTTTTTGTTAGCTCAACCGTCAACTCTGGTCGAGTTAGCAACAAGTTGATTGCTTCTCCGATACCCGTCATTTATGCCGAATCTCAAAATATAGGAGATGTGGCTTTGTCGGGTAAATCGACTGACTTTGATAATGGCGATTACTCCGGTAAGACCGTTACGATCAAAGCAGGCAATCATCCGATGGCAGCTGGGTTAAAGGGCAATGTGGACATTTATAAGCTAGATGGGAAAATCGGATTCGTCGTTCCTAGCAAGGAGGGTGTCATTGTTGCCTCAGCTCCCGATGATGACCAAAGAGCCGTTATTTGCGCGTTTGAGAAAGGCGTCAAAAACTTGAATAACGAACCTGTGCCGGCACGTCAAGTGTACTTTTATTTGGTAAACGGAGAAGAAATAAACCAGACCGACGATGGCTGGAAGCTCTTCGATGCTGCCGTAAAATGGGCGATTGGCAGCAAGTGATACTTGATCTATGAGGAACACATGCAAAAGGCTTCTCCGCTCAGGAGAGGCCTTTTCTTCATTATCATCATACGAAATGATGCAACAAATAACCTATAAAAATGAACGATCCCCTAATGAAAGCGCGATTCATTCCTATTAAAGTTATCTGGAAAGCGCTTCCGTGAAAGCGAGAATCTTAAAGGAGGTTCGATAAAGAATGAAAAAGTATCTATTTTCATCCTTATTTTTTGTGCTGGCATGTTTAATCTTGACGGGCTGTAAGTCAGAACCTGTAAGTTCTGATCAAACTCCGGTAGCCAACAAATCAACGGAATCGCCGGAGAACGAATTGTTCATCTATACGGCTTGGCCTGCATTTTACGTCAAAGAAGAAATTTTTAAAAAGCAAATCGGTCAATTTATCAAAAAGAAGTTCCCAGATATTAACGTCAAGCATGTCCATTGGGATAGTCCGGGCAGACGGTATGAGGACTTGATTGCAGCAGGCACTATTCCCGATATTGTATTTGATGAAGTACGCCGCAACACGTACAGGCAGGTTCGAAGATTCGAAATGCAATACGACATGACCGATTTGATTAAAAAATACAATTTTGATACGAACAAACTGAACCCGGCAGACATGCAGCATTCCATAAATACATCGGACGGAAAACTTTATTCGCTGCCCTTTAACTCGAACGAATGGGTGCTGTTTTATAACAAAGATATTTTTGATAAATTCGGAGTGGAATATCCGAAGGATGGCATGACATGGGATGAAACTTATGAGATGGCTAAAAAGCTGACGCGACAAGAGGGTGAAATTACGTATAAAGGTTTTCAGATGAATCCTGCCCATTATTTGAAGTTTAACCAGCTATCGGAACCTGGACTCGACCCAAACGAAGACAAGGCTTCCATGGTATCAGATAAATGGGTGAAGAGTGTAGATAATATCAGGCGATTCTATGATATTCCCGGCAATCAGTTAGTCAAAACGAATGCCTTCTCTAAGGGCAATATTGCGATGATTGTGGACTCTTTGGAAAATGCGGTGAGACTGGTTAACGAGAACAAAAGCTTAAACTTCGATGTTTCTTCCATTCCTGTTTTTCCGGAGGCGCCTAAGACTAAATTTCAGCCCAACACGAACGGTATGTTTATAACGAATCAATCTAAAAAGAAGGATCTGGCGTTTCAGGTCATCGCTTATCTTCTGTCGACAGAGTTTCAAATCGAGCTGTCCAAACAAGGAATCATTTCTACTCTAATAGACCCGGCGGTTCAACAGGTATTCGGGCAAGGCATTCAGGAGTGGAAAGGAAAGCATCTCCAGTCGCTCTTTTATTTAAACAGTGCTAAGCCTGCTCTTCGTAAACCTGGCTTGACCTTCATCGACTCGAATACGGATATGGTGTGGAATTTAATTGCGGAAGAATCCAAAGATAGCCAAACGGCACTGCGTATGACCAATGATGCCATGAACAAAGCAATAGAAGAAACGAAAGTGATTCAGAAGGATGGCGGAACAAGTCAATATCAATAGGGATGATCACCGTAGGAAAAGATGCAACAAACAACCTATAAAATGGAACTCCACCCCTAATGTAAGCGCAATTAATTAGTAATAAAGTAAGGATATACAAGAATGCCAAACGAAAGTTGCCGGTTCTCGCTTCATTTTTGTAACAAAATAGAAGCGTTTACATGGCGAATAATGGAGGCGAGCTATGAAGAAGTATCTTATTTCACGAAGCAATCGACTAAAGGTATTCAAACTGAGAAAGCTGCCAAGTAAGATCGTATCCGATGGGATTGAATCAAGAACTTAGGGGGAATTAGTTAATGAAACGTTTTCTCATCCTGCTCGTCATCGCTTTGATGACAATGACCGTGATCGGCTGCTCATCATCCGAAGGAAATCCTGAGGCGAGCGTCTCGCCAAAAGTCACAGTATTAGCTACCACATCGATATCGCCAGTACCTACGATATCGGCAGCGCCTACGGATTCTTCCATGGCTTCTACGGCACCAACACCAATAGCTACTTCAGTGGTTTCGGTAACTCCTGCACCTACGGACGCTTCCAAAACCACAGTAACCCCTGCAACTACAGATTCGTCCAAGGCATCGGCAACACCTGTACCTAAGGATTCTCCCAAATCTTCAGCGACATCTACACCAGCAGCGACACAACCCGAGCCATCACAGCAGCCTGAAATTTCACCAAAGGGGAAAAAAGTGCTCTTTGTTGGACGGGAGCAAGTTCCTGTGCCTGCGGAAGATGTTGTTATGGCCGATCGTTTGAAGGGCATGGGCTTCATTGTTACGAAGCTTGGCGATAAAGATTTCACTGCCGATGAAACCAAAGGTTATGACTTGCTCTATTTCAGTCAAACGGTGAACTCTAAGTTTTTGAAGGGTGGCGTCATGAAAGATGTCGCGATTCCAACCGTCTATGTGAAAAGCCACGGTATGTTCTATCTGGGCTTATCCTCGCTTGAGGAAGGAGCCACGGTTAAAAAAATCAAATCGATCGACATCGTTGATAGCAAGCATAAAGTTGCAGGTGGCTTATCAGGCACAGTGGACGTGTATAAAGAAGCTGACACTGGTTACGGTGTTAGTTACGGAATAGTGGGCAAGGAAGCGAAAGTGATTGCAACGATCCCGGGAGATAAGACGAAGGCTGCGCTCTATTATTACGATAAAGGCTCGAAAGCCGATAACGGATACACGACTAAAGCTCGGTTATCATTCTACTATTGGAGTAACGGGATGCAGGATAATTCTACTGACGCAGGATGGAAGCTTTGGGACAATATCGTCCTGTGGACTTTGCAAAATGGCTAATTGTGTTGGAGCAATGTATAGGACAATTATTCATCATTGGAGGTACTAAACACAGTGAATAAATATGTAAAGAGCACCTTGTTTATCGTTGCATTGCTCACACTAATAACAGGCTGTGAAAGTGGTCTTGAATCAAATCCTGTTACTACAGCTAACAAACCGACGAACAAATCGCCTGAAAATGAATTGTTTATTTACACGGTTTGGCCTTCCTTTTATGCAAAAGAAGAAAATTTTGACAAACAAATCGGTCAATTTCTTAAAAAGAAATTTCCAGATATGACGATTAAGCATGTGCACTGGGATAATCCGGGCAGACAATATCAGGACCTAATTGCGGCTGGCACCATCCCGGACATTATTCTTGATAACACTCGTATGAATGCGCAAAGATATATTATAGATAACGATCTTCAGTATGATATCAGCGATTTGATCAAAAAGTATAACTTCGATACAAACCAATTAAATCCGGCCCATATGGCCCAGATGAGAAATATGACGCCGGATGGGAAGTTATATGGTCTGCCATTCAATAATAACGATTTCGTTCTATTCTATAACAAAGACATTTTTGACAAATTTGGCGTCGACTATCCGAAGGACGGGATGACCTACGACGAAGCTTACGAGCTGGCCAAGAAGCTGACACGTGTGGAAGGCGAAATCACATATAAAGGGTATTCTCAAAACCCTGGTCATTATATGAACTACAATCAGCTATCTGTCTCGCCACTTAGTCAAACGGAAGACAAGGCAAGCTTGAACACGCCGGAGTGGAAAAAAATTGTAGACAACTTGAGACGTTTCTATGATATACCCGCCAATCAGTTTGACACCGTCGAAACTTTCGCGACGAAAGGAAATATTGCTATGGCTGTGGCAACAGTGGACCATATTGTTTCGTTCCATGAACAAAACAAAAACTTGAAATTCGATGTCGTGTCGGCACCTTCGTTTAGTGATGTTCCGGATACTAGGTATCAACCGAACCTGTATGCCATGTACATAACGAAGCAATCGACGAAAAAAGATCAAGCTTTCCAGGTTATGGCCGCAATTCTCTCCGAAGAGCATCAAGTCGATTTGGCAAAAGAAGGTGTCATCGTGCCTTTGGAAAGCAAAGCAGTCCAAGAAGCGTTTGGCCAAAATTTGACGCAAATGAGAGGCAAGAACACGAAAGCTATTTTCCATGGCAAAACCGCTTTGCCTCCGGCGGCACGCGCAGCAGGTTTAGCCTGGTACGACGTTCCGATGCAGAACGTATTCGGACCTTTGATTTTCAAAGAGTCCAAGGACTCTGTAACGGCACTGCGCATGATTGAAGAACAATCAACGAAAGGAATTGAAACAAAGAAGGCTGAAAAGGCTGCACTCGATAAATCTATCAAGAAATAATCAACCTCTTAAAGACCTATAAACATGAGTAAAAGCCCCTATAATCGATTCATCTTTTCGTATTAAGGTATGTATAGTGCGAAGATGCCCTTGATGAGGAGGTGAAAAGTAAGTCGTGTAAAGTAATACCTGTTATTTACTTACCTGACCGCAAGTTCGTTTCTTTATTAATCTAATATTGGATGGTGATCTGTTTGAAAAAACTTATATCAACCCTATTAATGTTTCTTCTTTTATCATTCACTTTGCTTCCATTGGCTTTTGCAGAGGGTACCGATTCGGCCGACACTCCTGCCGTTAAATCCGTGGATGATTTCAAGGATTTGAAGGATCTGCCGCAAGACGTGAAGGACAAATTGGATTCACTGATTAAAGGCGGCGTTTTTAACGGATTGACGGAAGATACATTCGGTTTGGATGCCGAAATGAATCGCGCTCAGTTTGCTAAAGTAGCCGGCATTATTTTTAAATTGACCATTGATGAAACGCTTAAAAGCTCAACATTTACGGATGTTCGTTCTGATGATCCCTCCAATTCTTATGCACTTCCTTATATTGAGGCACTGAAGAAAGCAGGGCTAACAAACGGATACGACGCAGAGGGGAAAACGTATAAACCGTCTGGCGCAGTGTCACGTCAAGAGCTCGCGGCGTTCCTCATACGAGGTCTCGGTTTGGAGGAAGATGCTAAAAAAGCCACGCCTGTTTCGGACAACACTGTAGACGATTGGGCAAAAGGATATGTCGCGCTTGCGCTCGAAAAGAAATTTATGACGAATCAAGAAGACGGTAAATTTAGCGGATCGAAATCGGCTACGCGAAAAATGTTGGCGCTTGCAAGCTATGAAGCGAAGAATCTGGTTGAGGGGAATGCTACGACTGATCCGGCAGCACCAACGACTAAGCCAGACACACCGACTACACCTACTGGTGAAATTTCGGCGCAAGGTAAAAAAGTGGTGATTATCGGAAGGGAATCCGTTCCACTTCCTACAGATGATACGACGGTTGGCGATCGGTTGAAAGCCCTTGGATTTAGGGTCACTTATTTAAGTGAAAGAAAACTCACACCAGAAAAATTGGAAGGATATGATTTGATCTACATCAGTCCAACCATTAACTCCAAGTATTTAAAAGGCGGAGTCATGAAAGATGTCGCGATTCCGACTTTATATGGTAAAAACCACGGGATGTACTATCTTGGTCTTTCATCAATCGAAGAAAATGCGGAATTTGCAAATGGAAAATCGATTAGCATTGTTGACAGTAAACATAAAGTAGCAAGCGGTTTATCCGGTAATGTGGATGTATTTAAAGAAGCTGACCCAAAAAGGGCATTTGGTTACGGAATTATGGGTAAGGAAGCGAAAGTGATTGCCACCGTTCCCGGCGACAAGACGAAGGGGACTATCTATTACTATGATAAAGGCACGAAAGCTGACAACGGGTATGCCGTTAAAGCGCGAATATCGTACTTCTTCTTCACTGGGGAGAATGAAGAGATCACTGACGATGCTTGGAAGCTTATGGATGCTCTCTTTTTATGGACGCTGCAAAACGGTTAAAATCCTTTCTAAGAATGAAAACTCCAGTTTATGGACTGGAGTTTTTTCCTAACATATCACATGAATTCTCAGAAGGGAGTGATTTAAATGAAGCAGATAAAACTTTTTAGCATGCTTTCCGTGATCTGTTCATTGTTTTTCTTAACTCAGTCAGCGATTGCACAAATAAACCCTAATATAAAATGGACGAATACCTTATCAAGCAGTGATTCTACTTATAATCATTGTTATTCTTCGGCTGATGTCGGTGACGGTTACACCACGGTAGCTGGTTACAGTAATAAAGAGAATTGTTCGGGTATATCCAGAGGTGAAACTTATGTTGAAAACATTTCCCGAATTACATTTGGTTGGTCGTACTATGTTGAAAGAGACGCTAATATTACGGTAACCGTAGCTACTTATGAAGGCGATTTATTCAACATTACGAAAAATGACAGCAGTGATTTTGAGTATGAAACAGCTATCGACTTACCAGGAGGATATACGGGCCCTGTTTATTTCAATGTCGATGTCAGTGCATGGGATAATGGTTTTGGTGAAGCGAAAATTGAGAATATTGCTTTTGAATAATTGAATCTTTGAAAACGCTCACAAAGAGGAAACATTCATGTTTCCTCTTTGTTATAGACAGACCTGTATATTAGGAGTGTGACTACGCATGATGATCGAGCAACAGCAACAAAACACCAAAGCTCTTATAAGGGTAGAAGGGGTTACGAGGGTGTTCGGACGAGGTTCTATCGCTGTTCACGCATTGAAAGGAGCCTACCTATCGATCCCGGGAAAGCAGTTAGTTGCTCTCAAAGGTCGGTCTGGATCCGGCAAAACAACGTTAATGAATATGCTTGGTGCTCTTGATAGGCCAACGGAAGGCAAAGTGTACTTTCATGATGCCGAAATCAGTGGATTCACAGAGAAGAAACGCAATGAGCTGAGACGTGAACACATGGGATTGATTTTCCAATCCTTTGCTCTGGTTCCATTGATGACAGCTTACGAGAATGTGGAGTTCGGTTTAAGAATTGCGGGCATTCCGTCCGCACTTTATAAGGAATACGCGGAAAGGGCGCTAGAATTCGTAGGGTTGAAAGCAAGAATGAAACATCGGCCCTTTGAGATGTCCGGGGGAGAGCAGCAGCGGGTTGCCATTGCGAGAGCGATTGCTCACAAGCCCTCATTGATCCTGGCGGACGAGCCGACGGCAGAACTGGACAGTAAGATGGGGCTTCAAGTGATGAAGGTATTTAAGGATTTGGTTCAACACGAGGGGATGACCATCATTATGACGACTCATGATCCCTCAATAATGAGCGTTGCCGATCATGTATACACATTGGAGGATGGTCAAATTGTCGAAGAAGCTTAGCAAAATCCTGTTCTCGGTGCTTGGAACATGGTGCATAGCTGGTACCTTGGCAGGCTGCTCTTTGCTGCCGATTGAAGAACCAGAATTGAAACCGCCGCTTGTTCAACCTCTCACCGAATCCTTAACACTTTTTGAGGTGAAGAACGCCAATATCGCTAAGCAAATTACGGGAGTGGCGACGTTTGCATCGGATCAAATGGATTACTTATTTTATAAAGAATCCGGCGGTAGATTGACGTCATTCAGTGTGAAATTAGGAGATAAAGTACATGCAGGCGATGTCGTAGCTTCAACAGAAACAGGCGATTTGGAAATGAAAATTCGGTTGCAGGAAATTACGCTCGAAAAGATCAAAATTTCAATGGCCCAAGAAATAGCGGATAAGGGTGGCGATGATCCAGCTGTTCGTTTGAAAATGCTTGATTATGAAAGCGCTCAAATTCAGTTGAAATCGCTGCGGAGTCAATTGGAGAGAACGACTCTCGTTGCAACGGTTGACGGCATCGTAACTTACATTGAACCGATGAAACTGGGCGATCAAGTATCGGCGTATAAACAACTAGTGACAATCTCAGACCCGAATAAGATGAAACTCGTTTATACGGCCTCCAGTCAGAACGATTTGGTTGGCGTTGAAATAAACATGGATGTCAATGTGAAAATAAAAGATAAGACGTATGTAGGGAAGGTCGTTCAAACGCCAATGACCGCTCCGATAAGCGATAATAAAACGGTACAGGATAAGAACTCGAAGTCACTCTTTATTAACGTACAGGGACTACCGGCAGAAGTGACGATTGGTTCCCAAGCAGACATCACCATAGTGACGGAAAAGAGAGAGAATGTGTTGGTCATCCCTAGAGCGGGGCTGCGCAGCTACATGGGACGCGACTATGTACAGGTTATGGAAGGAGAAAGCAGGAAAGAGATCGATGTGGAGAAAGGGATCGTTGCGGCAAGGGAAGTGGAAATACGCAAAGGTATTACCGTAGGGCAGAAGATTATTTTGAATAATTAGGAGGTTAAGAGATTGGCATTATTTATCATGATCTTGCGCAAAATGATCAATAATAAATGGCTGGAGCTTAGCCTGCTATTCGGATTGGTGTTATCTGTGGCTCTAACGAGCACGATGCCGATATATACAAACGCAATCTTGCAAAGATTACTGATTCAGGAGCTGCAGCAATTGCAAACCTCTAGCAGTCAGTATCCCGGCATCTATTGGTTGTCAGCAAATTTGGTTCCAGAAGATAAGCAAAAGAACGAAAAAATTTCTGAAACCGATGAATTTCTGAACAAAGCCAGTCATCGCTTTGGCCTTCCTGTCCAGCAGCTCGTCCGTGAAAGGTCGACAGAGCGATATGGTCTTACTCCGGCCGAACCAGACAAAGTTGATATACACATACAGCGGTCAGCGGATTTCTCTGCCATTGATGGCATGGAGAAACACATTCGGCTAGTGGACGGACGTCTACCGGAGAAAGAGCCGGTTAATGGGGTGTATGAAGCGCTTGTTGTAAAAGAAGCTTTGACAGAACTTGGCATGGTGCTGAATACCGTTTTTACAATCCAAGATGAGAATATGAAACAACCGGTTTACGTCAAGCCAGTAGGCGTATTCGATCGTAAGGATTACACGGATCTATTCTGGTATAACATTCCAAGCAGCTATAAAAACAGCTTTCTGATCAATTTTGATTTATTTGAAAAAGAGTTCACAGCAGGAAGCAAACTAACTATTCAGTCTAGCTATTGGTATTTGGCCCTTGATTATAGCAAAATGTCGCTGGTATCCACGAACGATTTCATTGATGCTCATCGCACGATCACGGCTCATATGGAGAAACGTTACGAAACTCACAATACGAATGCTCCTGCCTTACAAACTTTGGGTGCCTATTACGTAAAAGAAGCCAATCTAAGGCTCATGCTCTGGTCGTTAAATGTGCCAGTTATGCTCATGCTCGCCTTTTACTTGTACATGGTTGCAAACTTGATCACGGAACGCCAGAAAACGGAAATCGCCGTATTACGCAGTCGTGGAGCTAGTCGCTTGCAAATCATTTTCAGTTATGTCGTGGAGGGCTTAGTGCTCGGCACAATTGCTTTCTTCATCGGACCGTATTTCGGTGCTTTTTTGACTAAACTATTGGGTGCTTCGAGCGGGTTTCTTGAATTCGTACAGCGGGCTAAGCTTGAGGTTGAATTGAACCGGGATGCTTTCCTGTATGGGTTAATTGCTGTCGCAAGCTCACTTGTGATGACGCTGATTCCGGTATTCCTTGCCATGAGGGTAACGATTGTTGGGCAAAAACAACAGTCGGCAAGACAGGAGAAAAGCTCTTTTTGGCATAAATATTTCATAGATGTCATGTTGATTGGGATAGCCCTTTACGGCTTGAATAATTATAAAACGCGTATCAAAGAGCTGCTGTCGCTTGGCTTAAAATCCGGCGATTTAAAGGTAGATCCGCTGTTGTTTCTCATTCCTGCACTTTTTATATTGGGTATGGGTCTGTTCATTCTTCGATTTTACCCTTGGTTTATGCGTTTGGTGTTTAAGGTCGGCAGACGCTGGTGGCCACCTTCCCTTTACAGCACACTGATACAAGTCAGCCGTTCGACCATTCAATATCAATTTATTATGGTTTTTCTGATTATCACAATTGCCACAGGCCTATTCAGTGCCAGTGCTACCCGTACGATCAACAAGAATACAGCGGATAAAATCCATTACTCCGCGGGTGCCGATATCACGATGCAAATCCGTTGGGAGAATGACGCCCCTCCGGCTATTTTGACCGGTTTAATGGAAGAATCCGAAGAGGAATCAGCTGATTCCAATGCTGATTCCGATGCTCCGCATAAGACGCAATATACAGAGCCGTCATTCCTACCGTTTACTCAGCTTAATGGTGTGGAACACGCCGCAAAGGTGTTTAATAAAAAGGATGCGATTTACACTCGGGGAAAAACAACTGAAGATATACAACTTATGGGAATCGAAAGCAAGCAATTTGGTGAAACCGCATGGATGCGTGATCGTTTACTTGACCATCATATCAATGATTACTTAAATTTGATCGCTCGCAACCCGTCTGCTGTTTTAATTTCCAAATCAATGGCGGAAGAATACGGCTTGAAACCTGGCGACACCATGACTCTTGGCTGGGAAGGCGTAGAAGGTGCCCAATTTACCGTGTACGGGGTGATTGATTATTGGCCGTCTTGGAATCCAAACCCCGGTGTGAATGACACAGTGACAACCACAACGAAGCAGGGGTCCACTACGAAAATTAAGAAGCCAAATCTTGTGATCGGCCACCTTCCGTATATTCAAAACAATCTTGCGCTGGAACCCTATGAGGTTTGGTTGAAGCTGAAACCAGAGGCTAGCAGTCAAGCGGTATATCAAGCCATCGTTGATCATGGCTATGAGATAGAGTCTTTGAGGGATGCCAAACAGGAACTGATTAAGTCGATCAAGGATCCCTTCCAGATGGCCATTAATGGTGTGATGACGCTCGGGTTTCTGATATCGATCTTTATTTGCTTTTTTGGCTTCCTGTTATATTGGGTTCTCTCTTTATTCGCTCGGACGCTTCAGTTCGGCATTTTGAGAGCGATGGGCATTTCCTTTTTCCAGTTGATTCTGATGCTTATTGGTGAGCAAATCTTGATCTCAGGTGCGGCGATTCTCATTGGAATTCTGACCGGTAACTTGGCGAGTCATTTGTTCGTACCTTTATTTGAATTGTCATTCGATCCGAAAACGCAGGTACCGCCATTCAAAGTTACATTTGATCCTCGTGATCAAGTTCGGCTGTACTGGATCGTCACGATGATGATCGCAATTGGATTGGGAGTACTCGGGTCTTTCGTGTCCCGAATCCGAATTCATCAAGCTGTTAAGTTAGGGGAGGATTAGGATGATCCATTGTGAAAATCTGGTCAAAATTTATAAAATTGCCGATTTGGAGGTAGTTGCGTTACAAGGATTGGACTTGCACGTGGAGGCTGGTGAATTGATGGCTATTATCGGCAACAGCGGAAGCGGTAAGTCGACACTGCTAAATATGCTTGGGGGGCTTGACAGCCCCTCAGCTGGCAGTCTAAGGGTCGATGGCAAAGATTTGCTGGGCATGTCAGAGAAGGACATCGTGAGTTACAAACGAGAGACGGTAGGCTTCGTATGGCAGAACAATGCACGAAATTTAATCCCTTACTTGACGGCATTGGAAAATGTGGAGCTGCCCATCTTACTTCAGGGCAAGCGCAAGCGAGAACGAGCCATGGAACTGCTGGAAGCCGTAGGCCTTAGCCATCGGCTGAAAAACAGACTGAACCAACTCTCTGGCGGTGAACAGCAGCGTGTTGCCATCGCTATTGCGCTGGCGAACCATCCGAAGCTCTTGCTTGCCGATGAACCAACCGGCTCTGTCGATACGAACATGGCCAATCAAATTCTGGATTTGTTCCGGCATTTGACCCGGAGTCTGGGGCTCACGGTCGTTATTGTTACGCACGATCCGCTGCTTGCCAAAAAAGTGGATCGCGTAGTAGCTATTCGAGACGGGAAAACTTCCTCGGAAATAGTGAGGCGCAAATCGTTCGATCAAGAACTGCTTGAAGCAGTCCATGGCATCGAAGAGCAGGAAGAAGAGTCGCACGTCGAATATGCGGTGCTGGACCAAGCGGGCCGGTTACAAATTCCTTCAAACTACTTGGAATCAATAGGAGTGAAAGATACGAATAAAGTCCAAGTTACGTTGGAGGAGGGAAGAATCGTACTTCTGCCACCCGAATAATGATGAAGTAAACAACCTATAAAGATGCATAAAAGCCCCTATAAAAAGTTCGCATTTTTGCCATATAGTTAGGTCATGCAAGTAAACTGAGATTGGAGAGTGGGTTGATGTGATCAGAGAGACAACAGTGTTCAAGCGAAATGTAAGCGTTTTATTTTCACGTATTTTTGCTTGTCGGGAGGTGTATGCATCAAATGAATAAACAAATTGCGCTTTTCTTATCGTTCTTATTTTTCTGTTACTGCGTAACTCCTATGGCTTATGCAGCTGATACCTCGTCGCAAACCTCACAAACGACAACCACACCGTCAACATCGACTACACCATCTGCGACACCAGCGGCAACTACAAAAGCAACAACTCCATCATCGTCTGTAACTTCAGACACGTATCTGGCCGACCAGTTTGGCGATTTGAAAAGTATTTCGAAGGACGACAAGAAAAAGATTAACGCTTTATTAAAAATGGACGCGATCGATACGGCGTCAGTAGATTCTTTCGGTCTGGACCAACAAATCACTCGAGCTCAATTGGCGAAGTCAGTTGCAATCATTTTAGGATTACGCATCGACAAGGCGGTTGCAACATCGAACTTTTCCGACGTCCAATCGGATGACCCTACTCGTCCTTATATCGAGGCTTTGAAGAACTCGGCTCTTACGTACGATGTTGTAGATAAGTTCAATCCGACCGGGCAAGTGACCCGTCAAGAACTCGCCATGCTGCTGATCAAGGGACTTGGTTTGGATGAGAAGGCGAAAGCAGAGATGCCTAGCAAGGATGAAACCGTAGACAGTACATACAAAAGCTATGTTACCTACGCAATTAAGCAAAAAATCATGACTAACCAGACTGAGGGTAAATTCAGCGGAAGTGTCCCTGTTACCAGAAAAGCGTTTGCGCTTGCAGTTTATGAGGCCATGCAGCTGCATTTGACAACAGCGAAGCCTGCAAAAGCATCCATCGCCGAAGTCAAATTAATGGGTACAGGCAAAATATCCGTAAGACTTAATCGGGATGTCGACAGCAACAAGGCCATTTTGAATGTCACGAAATACGGTTCGGATACGGCGATGCCATCAAGCACCGTGTGGTCGGATGACAATATGAACGCGACGCTCGAAACGGATGCGTTAACGTATGGCAAATATACAATTGAATTATCAGGGATGGATGCTGGGAGTATCGATAAGGGGAAAATAGAATTTCTCTCTGAAGTGGGGCAGATCCAAAAGTTGGAGATTGTTACTTCTTCGGAAAAGCTTCCTAAATCCAAAGTATTGATCGAGTTCAAAGCAACAAACCAATATGGCGAGAATGAGATCTTATCCGCAAGCGATTTGAATATCATGGTAGGTGCTCAAAATCGTAAAGTAGACTTTTATCCCGATAAGAATGCTTTCACCATCGATTTGAGCAAAGAATTAATAGATAGTAAAGTGATGGTTTCGTTATTAGAAAAGCGCAGCTTCAAGACAGCCAGCAAATCGTTTATCGTTGGGGACTTTCCTATTGTATCGAAAATCGAAGTGGGAGAACTGAAGATCCCTGGTGGTCAGTTGATCTTTAAAGCTGGTGTTAGAGCTTACCTCAAACTCAAAGCCTATGATCAGCATGGGTATCCCGTCGTTGATTCCGACATTTTAAACATGGGTATCCATAAGTCTTTTACCGCAACGGGGAATGTCATTAATCAAACAGGTGGAAATGATTTCGTCGACTTTGACAATGACGGTTTTCCGGAAATGCAAATGGAAGCGAATATGGATTTAGACGGAGATAAGGAAGTAATTGTTAATTTATTTAGTGCTGGTGAGCAGGTATCTACGACGATTAATGTAACAGCATTGAAAACACCTGCAACCGTCGTAATAAAACCGTTAGCAGAACCGGCGGCGGAAGGTGACGGCGAGAAGTTGTTCGGTTTGGTCATCAAAGATTCAACGGGTTACGAGTTCAGTACATCCGAAATTGTGGAGGCAGAAACGACGGGTAGAATTTCAGTATATGCCACAGGTGGTATCGTACTGGAGGCAGATACACTAACACGTGAAGGTAGACAAGTGGCAATTAGGTCCACGGATGGGCAAATTCGTGTCAAAGAGGTAAAGGCAGCAGGACCGGCGACCATTAATGTTCGAATGAATGCACTTAATGAAACGGTAACGCTGCCCATGAATATAGAGAAACCTCGCAAGCCTAACTCAATTAAACTTGATGCCGAGAGTTCTGTGAGCGTTACCTTGTTTAATGGGGTGAATCCTTCAACGACCTTTAGAATTTATGATCAATATGACATTGAATACAGTACGAACCAGACCGATTATAAGGTTGAAATGAAGCTTGAAAAAATAAGCGGAGAAAAAGGGGCTATATCCAAAACGGTCTTGCCAGGAAACGTGGCGCTCGTCTCTGATGCGAATCCTATTTTACTGAAGGAAGTTAATCAAATCGCTGGTAAAGGCATCACTATCACGCCACATGCAACATTGAAGGGAAGCTACCGCCTGACCGCTTCATTGGTTAAAGTCGACTCAAATTTGCAAATCGTAGAGACTTTGGACTCCTTGTCTGTATCATTAAATGTAGTTGACATCAAAAAAGCGGATCTAGTCTACTGGTTAGATCTGGGCGATAGCTTGAATGCAGCAGGGAAATTATATTACGATTGGGGAAATACGAAAAGCGTTACGGATGCGACTTACTTATTCAACAACGCCAGCTATAAGCTCGCTGGCAAAGATGTCGTAGTAGGAGTCAAAGATAGCTCAGGTTATAAAGTATCCTATACCCCTAAGGTCAAGTGGTTAGCTGTTAGCAATCCGAACATTATCGCGTTTAATGGAGATCCTGTGAATCCTAAGTTCATCGGTATCAACGAGGGAAAAACGACCTTAAAGGTCTTCTTCGACACACCACTCGGACAGAAAGATCTCACCATGGAATACCCGATCTCTGCCGACCCAATGGATGTGTCAGAACTTAAGATTAATCAACCTACTCCAAAATCGGTTGCGGGCGGCGCTGCTTTGCCTTTGAACGGTCTCTATGTTTGGGACACAAAGCTGATGGGCCAAATTCAGGTCGTTTCCAATTACGGCAGTTTCGTAAATCAAAATTGCACGGTTTCTGCCAGTTGTCCTACTGGGTACCAAGATCAAATTACGCCAGTTAATAATATTCTCCAAGCCAAGATGTGGATCAGTGACATTGTGTATCTGACGGGAACGACTTCGGCCCAGCAAGATACGATCTCGATCGGCAATGATTTTAAAATATCGTATACCCGAGTTGGCAGCACGACTTCGAACAACATTAAGCAATTTACCATTAATTTCGCTTCTCAAGACCAGTACAAAACTTTTATCGCTGTTCTTCAATAGTGGTTTATGATCCCTGTCGGGTTTTCCCGGCAGGGATTTTTTTGGTGTTAAATGTGGATATTACGTCTCGTCATATCCCTTAGACAGGATTGACCTATAATCAAGGTCGTATTTACTAATTCTTTGCCCATCGCATATTTGTATACTTAACCTAAGATTGGAGGGCGAAAACTTTGGCAAGAAAAAGATATGTCATCTGCGGAGTTAGTACTAGAGCGAACGGCATGTTTATCAAGAACATGCTGGAAACCTTTCAGTCGCATTGTGAAATTGTTGGATTGCTCGACGCGGATCCCGGACGATTTACGAATTGTTTCAAGAAATTTCCGGCGTTAAGCGGGCTTCCCGTTTATCTCCCTGATCAATTTGAACAGATGATTCTGGAGACGAGCCCCGACGTCATTATTGTCGCAGGCGCGGACCACACCCATGCGGATTACATTGTTAAAGGATTGGAGCACCATCTTGAAGTCATTTCGGAAAAACCAATGGTTACCAGCGGAACAGATTGCAAACGTGTTCTGGATGCTCAGAACATTAGCAGGGGGAAGCTGTATGTAGCCTTTAATTACCGCTACTCCCCGATTCACACGAGAATCAAGGAGTTGATTCTTGAAGGTAGAGTCGGGAGGGTGACATCGGTCGATTTGAATTGGTATCTCGATACGTACCATGGCGCAAGCTATTTTAAAAGATGGAACCGTAAAAGAAGCCATTCCGGCGGATTGTCAGTACATAAAAGCACCCATCATATTGATCTTGTTAATTGGTGGATCGATCAAAAGCCGGTGGAGGCTTTTGCATACGGTGCACTGAATTATTTTGGTCCAGAAGGCGAGCTAAATCCTAAGAAGGAAGACGGAAGGCACTGCGGAACATGCCAAGTCAAGCGGAATTGCGCCTATTTCATGCGATGGTCTACACGGAGCAAGGAGGTTGTGCCTGAAGACGATCATTTGACCAATATGGATGTAAAAGTGGGCAGCTATACCGGATATCGTGCGGACGGCTGCATCTTCGATTCGGAAATAGATATTGAGGATACGTACGCTGCGGTTGTCAAGTATAACAAAGGTGCCATGATGAGTTATTCCGTTAACTTTTCGCTGCCTTACGAAGGGTATCGACTGGCTATTAACGGGACAAAAGGGAGAATCGAAACCCAGGAAGTGATGTCCAAGCGGACAACGCATCAGGTACCCGAGCAAACAATTGAATATTTCCCATTGTTCGGTGGCAAAGAAACAATCCATGTGGTCCCGCGACCGGGAGGACATGGAGGAGGGGACCCTCTCATTTTGGAAGATTTGTTCTTAGGACCAGATCCGATTCGTCCCTATGAGATTATGGCTGGAGCGGAAGCGGGAGCTGACTCTGTGTTGACAGGTGAAGCGATATGGAAGTCTATACAAACTGGCTTGCCAGTCCGCATAGCCGAACTGTTGGTTTCATCGAACACGGACTAATATGAAAAAAGGGGGACATAACTACAGTGTATGAGAATCTAGAGAATGTGGGAATCGCTCACTTTGATGTGAAAAGCCAGCTTCCGCGTTGGGTTTACGAATCCGCTATGCGCGCAGCTGAGAAGGGCGAACAAGCACGTTCAGCTATCAAGGACAAGTCAATGCTTAAGCAGCGGCAGATGGAAATTCGCGAAGGGCTGGAACGCTGCATCGGTGGCATGCCTTCTTCGGATACACCGTTAAATCCAAGAGTTACAGGTACAGTTGAAGGGAACGGTTTCCGTGTTGAAAAGGTCATTTTCGAACCGAGGCCTCATGTATACGCGACTGCTAATTTGTATGTACCCGACGGGTTAACTGAGCCTCGTGGAGCGGTTCTGCTTCTATGCGGGCATCGTGAACAGGCTAAACACTGTGACGAATACCAAACGGTTTGTCATTATTTGGTCCATACTGGTCTTGTCGTGATGTCGCTTGACCCAATCGGTCAGGGGGAGAGGTTCGGATTTTATGATCCAGAATCCAAACAGGCACCAATGACTAGCGTTACTGAACATGAAAATGTCGGGAGGCAGTGTATGCCGTTAGGGGATAGTTTAGCCCGCTACATGCTTCATGACGCCGTACGGGCAATAGATTATTTATGTACCCGGCCGGAGGTCGACCCGATCCGTATAGGTGTGACTGGCCATTCTGGCGGAGGAACGCAGACTTCGCTGGTTATGATGTACGATCATCGCATTGCCGCAGCGGCGCCAGGCGGATTTATTATGAATCGGCCGTATTTTCTGCTAACCGGCAAAGCCCAAGATGCCGAGCAGAAATGGCCTGGTTTCTCCGCGCTAGGTTTCGATCATGAAGACATTGTGATGGCTATGGCTCCCCGGCCTGTGCGCATTCTTGCTACTACGTATGATTCCGTCCCGATAGAAGGTCCCAGGCATACAGTAGCTGTAAACCGCAGATTTTGGGAGATGTATGGCCGAGGTGAAGATCTAGACGTTTTCGAAGATGAAAATGTTCATCGATTTACGATTCCATTGGCACATGCGGCGGCACAGTTTTTCTCCAAGCATTTGCTCGGACGTACCGACGAATATTCAAATGAAGAAATCAAGCTGATCCCTGCCGAGCAGCTCCGGTGTACACAAAGCGGGCAGGTCATCGGTGAGTTGGAGAATGCGAAAAGCACGCACGTTGAAAATAGGGAACGGCTAGCGAAATTTGAGAGATCACGTGAAGCATTGCCAGAAGACGAAAGAAAAAAGCGCTCTATCGAATGGCTTCGAATGCGTGTACTTTCAGACAGACAGCATTGCGACCTTAACCCGCGTCCGTCTGGTGGAGGGGAAGTTGCGAATATGTGGGTGATCCGCAAGATCTGGTGGAGTCAGACCGGATTATTAAACCATTGTTTACAATTTTTCGATTCGAAGCTTGCGGGTAATAAACTCCCAGTAACTATTGCCGTCTGGGACGGCGGATCGAGTCAGCTCGAAGCGCATGCCAAGTGGATTGAAGAAACTTGTGCTTCTGGACGGCTTGCCATGGTGCTCAATCCAACAGGGATCGGACCGCTTCTTCCGCATTTGAATTCTCCTACAGATAAACCTTTCAAACGATTTGGAATGATGGACAGATATACAGACGAGATGATGTGGCTGGGCGACAGTATGGCTGCCATACGGACATACGATGTACTGCGGGCAGTGGAGCTTGCAGCTGGATCATCCAATATCGATCCTTCGGACATTAGACTATATGGGAGCGGACGATATGCCATATACGCTGGACTGGCGGCTTTACTTGATGAACGCGTACAGAATGTTTGCATGGAGAACCGTATGAATAGTATCTCCGATTGGATCAAGGAACCGTTTTACGATGAAACGGACTCCTTAAGTTTTATTTTTCCAGGGATGCTCCGATATTTCGATCTGCCTGATGTGGATAGATGGCTTGCCGAGCAAGGCAAGCTTTATGATTCTTCGCCTGTTAGCAGCGATTTTGTGAGCTGAGGGAGGAAGTGTGCAGCTGAAGGCAATGAGACCTGAAGAACTGAATTTAGCGCGGGAACTGAAAGTATGATGGACCTATATAAATGAAATACCGCCCAATGAAAGCGTTACAATTTCGTAATAAAGTAAGATTAAAGAAAATGTTTAAGCAAATCTTGCGATGTAAGTTTCACAAAAGCAAAACTCTAAGGAGGTTCAAAAAAGTATGAAAAAGTATCTGAAATCATCCTTCTTGATTGCGATAGCAATCACCGCTATTACAGGCTGTGAATCAACACCTACAGCACAAAGTCCAACAGTCGAAAAATCAACAAAAGCACCGGATAACGAATTGTTCATTTATACGGTGTACCCAGCCTTTTACGCGAAAGAAGAAAATTACGAGAAGCAAATCGGGCAATACCTGAAGAAAAAGTTCCCTGATATCTCCTTTAAACATGTGCATTGGGATAATCCAGGTCGACAGTATAAGGATCTGATCGCGGCCGGTACGATTCCCGATATCATCATCGAGAATTCGAGCGGGAACTTTGAAAAGAGTATTATTAAGAACGATCTCCAATACGATATGACCGAATTGATCAAAAAATATAATTTCGATACCAGCAAATTAAATCCAGCAGCCATGGCAAAGATGAAAAATAAAACTCCGGAAGGGAAAATATACGGATTGCCTTACCAATTAAGCGATTTCGTTCTTTTCTACAACAAGGACATTTTTGATAAATTTGGAGTCGATTATCCCAAAGACGGCATGACCTACGATGAAGCTTACGAATTGGCCAAGAAGTTGACTCGTGTTGAAGGAGAAAATACGTATAAGGGCTACCAGCAGCATCCCGGTTTGTATATGACTTATAATCAACTCGGGCTATCACCGTTCAGTTTGACAGAGGACAAGGCAGTACTCGCAACGGACGGATGGAAGAAGGAAGTTGACAACTTAAGACGGTTCTTTGAGATACCGGCTAATCAATTTACTTCGGTGGACGATTTCCCAAAAGGGAAAATGGCGATGAGTGTCCATGTTTCAGAGAAAATCGTTCAATGGTATGAGCAAAATAAAAACTTGAATTTCGATATCGCCGCCATGCCTTCCTTCGCCGATGCTCCTAATACGAAAGCGCAACCGAATATGTATGCGGCTTTTATTACGAAGCAATCTACGAAGAAGGATCAAGCGTTCCAAGTTATTCAATACATGCTTTCCGAAGAGATGCAAGTCAATTTAGCGAAAGAAGGCATTATCGGCTCGCTGCAGACACCTGCGGTTCAAGAGGCGTTTGGGAAAAACCTGCCGCAAATGCAAGGTAAGCACGTTCAGTCGATTTTCTACGGTCAAAATGCCATGCCTCCGGCTGCACGTGCTAATGGCTTAACCTATATTGATGTGCCGCTCCATAATGTGTTCTCTCCTTTGATTTTTGGAGAATCCAAAGATTCGATGACGGCGCTGCGGATGATCGAAGAACAATCGACCAAAGGAATTGAAACAGAGAAAGCCGCCAAATAATCTTTTTCGTCGAAACTCCAGTTTGAGGACTGGAGTTTTTTCTCGAAGCTGGGAAGGAAGAGGAACATATGAACTTATTCCAATTACATAAAAAGTTTGCTAATGCAGACCCGCGTTTCGGACCGGTCCCCTTCTGGTGGTGGAGTGCTGAAGAGGTGACGGCGGAGCGAATTCGCTGGCAAATGAAAAAGTTTCGCGACGGAGGGCTGCGTAACATCGGCATTATTAATTTGGCCCCCACAGGACCGCAGTATGGTTCCGTGAGCGATCTTCCCGTGTTTGCAAGCGAGGATTGGTGGTGCATGTTCGAAATTGCTTTGCGCGAAGCAGAGCGATTGGGCATGTATCTTTGGTTTTATGATCAAATTGGATTTTCCGGATCCAACATGCCGTCTCGTATTGTGACAGAGGATCCAGAATTGGGCGGGTATCAATTACGCCGATTCATGCATGGGGAGGAGATGCCTAAGTCTTCGGAAGTCCTTCTTGAAACAACCGATTATGTGTATGCTGCGGTACGTCAGGGCTTCAATTGGCTCGATCCTAAGGCAACGGGACAATTGATTGACCGGATTCACGGTGAAATGGAGCGCCGCTTCCCTTACGATCTCGGCAAGACGATTGCGGGAAGCTTTCAGGACGAATTGCCTCCGCTGCCACTGTGGACACCTGAGTTGACGGATCGTTACAAAGAAAGGTTTAAAGAGGATTTAACGCCTCTTCTACCGGCATTGTATGATCCGCTTCCTGGGTCTGAACAAGTGCGTCGCCGTGTTTACCGTCTTGCTGCTGAGCTTGCAGAACAATCGTTCTTTATTCCACTCGGTGAATGGCACCGGCAGCGCGGAATGCTCATTTGCTGCGATCAAGCCGGACCAGCCAGAAGAGCAGATCCTAACGGGGCGCAGCGGCTTTATTTGGATTATTTTCGGACACATCGATGGTATAACGCTTCAGGAAGTGACATGGATGGCGAAATTAAGCCGCATTCGTCCATGGCGCATTTACACGGCGGTTCACGCGTATTCTTAGAAGCATTCCATTCCAGCGGTTGGGGCGGGACATTGGAGGAAACGATGCATTGGTTGATCCCATGGTTTCAAGCGGGAGCAACCGTATATAGTCCCCATGCCGTTTACTATAGCACCCGTGGCGGTTGGTGGGAGTGGGCTCCGCCCGATACGGGATGGCGCCAGCCTTATTTCGAGCATTATCCGGTCTTTGCCGACTCGATTAGCCGTATTTGTTATTTATTGAGTGAGGGGACGCACGTTTGCGACGTTGCTGTCCATTACCCGTCATATGCGGTATGCGGATACTTGTCTTTGGCGGATGGGAAAATGAATGAGCATCCGATGGGGGTCTCGAATCGTGAGCACAACAATCAAGTAGCCCATATCCAAAACGTATATAGGAAAATAACAGGCAGTTGGAGCCGCAGAGATCACAAGCAGCCTGGTGCGCTAAGGAAAGCGCAGCTTGATTTCGATATTGCAGACGATAGTGCTCTGCAAAAAGCTACATCAGAAAAGGGCAAACTAAAAATCGCGGATGAGCATTTTTCCGTTTTACTTTTGTGCGGAACAACCGTTATGGATGAGGAAGCACGCGCACGAACCGAAGCATGGTTGAATGAAGGCGGTTTTGTGATTGCTATTGATGTACCGGAAGTTGAACGGGATTTGGCTGGCGCCATATATGTCGATTCAGCAGAGGATGCTGTAGCACTCATGGAATCCCGTATTCCGAAAAGGGTGGAGGGACCAGGTGAATCCTTGCATCGCAAAATCGAGGATGCCGACATCTACTTGCTTCTTCCAGAGAACGGAGCTTTGTTAAGCATGCATCAACCAGCATGTCCGGATACCGTATTACCGGAGTCTGCCGTTTACCGATTAAGAACAGATCGTGAGCCTCAAATTTGGGATCCGGTTAACGGATCTATGGAGCCGATTCCGTATAAACGCGAAGGCGAATGGATTGAATTGCAAGTTTCATTCACATCCTGGCCTGCTGCGTTGATCGTATGCGCTGAGCCGAATGCAACCATTGCGGCATTGGAAAATAATCATGAAGACTTCCCAAATCGTCCCTTTCCAGCACAAATCGGTCAATTGGAAGCGAGAGGGAAAAGGCTGGAGTTGGCAGTTAGCGATTGGCGCATCCGAGTGGAGCCCACTTTGGACAATCGGTACGGGGACTTTGATTTGCATGGCGAACATAACGGCTTTATGCCGATCGAACGACGCATGATGAGTGTGCGCTTAGAGAGGGAGGAGACAGAGGGGGAGAAGGCTGACTGGCATAAACCCGGTTTGGATGAATCCAATTGGTTGACGAGATTGTGGAGCGAATCCGCTTATTGGCATGTATGCCATGGAGAAGAGTTCGACGAATTGCGTTCTGTTCAAAAAGTGTACAGTAACGTGTTTGGAGATCTTGCCATGCGTTCTTGGGCGGGCCGTATGGGTCGTGTTCCTCGTCGATTTCTCAATCTTGGTGAGTTGAAAAAAAGAGAATTCGTTTGGGCAAAAACATTTATTATTTCACCTTCGAGTGGACGTTACTGGATCCGGTCAGAAAGTAACTCTAACATTACTGGACATATCAATGGCAAGGAGATCGCATGGAGCGGAGGACCCGAGGAGCAAACGGCATGGATCGAGCTGCAAGAAGGGAGCAATGAGCTGCTGTTGAGGGCACAAGCTATCGGAAACGGGGTCATAAGGGCAGGCATTGAAGTGAACACGATCGCACATCTGCCACTTCCGAAATGGTTATTTATCCATCATCCTAATTTGCAATCCAGCTTGATGAACCACATCGAAAGCAGACGCGATCACCCATATCAACGGGTTCGAATCGTGTTTGCCGCTCACGGGAGAGCCATACTTTATGTGAACGGTGTCAATGTGACCGAGCACGGGGATTTCAACCCTTACATCCGGCAAGGCCAGGAAGAAATAGATGTTACGGCTCTATGGCAATACGGCATGAATGAAGTCAGGGTTGCTTTACCCGAAGGGAAAGGCGAGGTATTTGTAGACGGAGTTATTGAGCTGCAGAATGGTGAGTCTATAACTTTCTTCTCTGGTGAAAATTGGTTCGACGAACAAGGGAATGCTCCGGGTATCCATCATTTCTCCGTTCTCCAATTTGCGGAAACGGAGTCATTATGGATTTCTGCTAGGCCGCATCCGCTTCCGATGGTGGGCTGGCTTATGCCTGAATCTGTTCCCGAGCCGAAGCCGCTCTCTTTCTCTGCTGATCCTACCTGCAACGGAAGACCCGTTTGGCTGCGCTTTCCCCTGCCTATAGGAGCGAAGAGAATGCGTATCGAAAGCGCAGGGGAGATGCGTGTTTGGATTAATGGCACAGAAGTCGCAGCAAATGGCGGCAATGTGGAGTTTGAGCCACAGCTAGCTGGAGCCTTAGCTGCCGTAAGAATAACTCCAGATGGACCGTCTACAGAAGCGGCCGTTCTTCTTGCACCGATTCGCTTCGAGACGACACCTGTACAAGGCTCGTTAGGTGATTGGCGGACCTCACTTTGTTTGCCCCATCATAGCGGCGCAGTGGAGTACGAAACTGTTTTTGAGACTTCATCTCACGTTGGTGCCGAACTTGAATTGGGGCACGTCAGGGGGACCGCGGAAGTTTGGGTAGACGGTATGCCTTTAGGAGTAAGGCTTTGGAGACCATATCGGTTCACACTGCCGAAATTGCCTGAAGGCAAACATCGGCTTAGGATCCGGGTGACAAACACACTTGGCACACACTACGAAATCGGCAAGCCAACAAGTCTGGTGGGAGGAAATCCTGAGGTAACCTATTGGAACCGAGGCCGAAATGAGGATGAGCTTGGTTGGCAGGAATGGTTTCCCACCGGCGGTTTATATGGACCTGTCGTGATCGTTACGGGTGATGTTTAAGTAAGATTTCAGATAACTGGCCTCCCATGCCATCTTGAGCAGTTCAGCAGCTTTATGAATGGTTATGGTTATTGTGGATACTAGTGTTGCATTCTGTACAACAATTGGGAGGCCTAAAGGCTATTTTGCAACTTGAAGTTGCAGTTCGTACAACATTTTGAGCCCATTCGCTGCAAAATCGGCTGTAACGGGCCCAATTGTTGTGCCCCGATTTAAGACATCTCGATGTAGAAGAAGTTTGGATGAATGAATAGCAGTCTATAAATTCCAATGGTCTAGGGGATTTAAGTCATGAACAACCTATATTTATGGGATTATTGCCCTATGATTTTTTTTTCATTCTATTATACATTTTAGTCAAAGCATCAAGACATCGGATATGTGAATCAAAGATTCACAAGTAAATGCAAGCGCTATCAAAACCTTATTTGGAAAGGGGGGATCACTGAGTTTTCACGTAGATCATTGGAAAGTTAGACAAATTGCATCTGGAGGTGTATAAATTTGCGTATTCAAATTCAACGAATACTATGTTTCGCGTTGTTGTTTAATGTTCTGCTAGGAGTCGGAATGCTGGGGCAACCTCCTGCAGCTGCCGCAGATTTAGTTGTTGAACCAACTACTTTGCTGGACAAAGATTTTTCTAGCGCAATAGAGGGACAGTCGGCTTCCCAGCTTGGTTTTGATTATTCCACGCTTCCTTCAGGCGCCACGAGCAGCGCAGTTGTTGAGGTTGATCCGGTAGCTAAACAAAAAGCACTGCATCTTACAGTTAACGGTGCGGGTACCAGCCAGTTCTTGATCAATAAAACCTTCAGCGAGACAAAAACCGGTACAGTAACGGCAGAGATCACTTTTATGCAGCCGGGTACTTCCAAAGCCAAGGACCAGATTATTTACCTCACGAATGCTGCAGGCACCAAATCGCTGGTGATTGCGGGTTTGGATTCTTCGAAGGGTGTGGTTTATTGGCCTGATACAGCTCCAGTCGATCTCAAAACACCTTATCAATTGAACAAATGGCACACGATAAAAGTTGAACTAAATACACTGACAAAGAGATTTAATATGTGGTTTGACGGTACGCTTATCTCTGCTAGAAAAAATACAAACGATGCCATTGATGTGAAAAAGATATCCATCGGCACCCCGGCGGGCAATGGCGAGCTTTATGTCCGCAGCATCAAAGTTTTGCATACGCCACCGAATTATATGCCAGCAAAGCCTAAAATCGCTTATTGGGTTGGGCGGGATAAATCGATCGCGATGTGGATAGAACCGGACGCATGGGCTTCCAAATATAGTATTAAAATAAAGGAGAAAGCGGAAGATCCTTGGTATACGACTGCGACATACACATCTATTCCTACATCTATTCCGCCATATGCGTCTCCTTCGGCCAGCAAAATCTGGGACCCTGTGACCAATACGGCTGTTGCTTTAACGAATGGCAAGACATACATAGTAGGTGTAGCCGTAATTACCAGGGATGAAACAGCAAAAATAGATTATGAGGGTGAAATTGCGGAATTTACAGCCACCCCCTACGCCGTTACACCGATCGAAACTCCTGACACCAACGTCATCGGAACCGTTACGGCATATAACAACTACAATGCGAACAGATGGTCAATCAATTCCGGTCTCCATGTTGATGACGAGCCATTTGCAGACAGAACGTCTGCACTCAAGATTACCGTTCTTCCAGAGAAGTATAGCCGCATGGATTGGATCAAAACACACGCAGATACAATGAAATATACGGGAAGCTCCACAGGCATGCAGATTGCTACTTTTCCAGTTCGGGATAAGGCTTCGATTTATGTGGCAATGGATCAAAGGGAAACACCGCCTACATGGCTATCATCAGATTCGGGATGGACGGATACCGGTGATACCATACAATTGGCCGACCCGGCACTTTCCTATACATTCAAAATTTATCAAAAAGATATGGCCTCTGGATCAACTGTCACAATGGGTCTGAATAATGTAACCGATTATAATGCAGGCAAGAACGCTGGTTACTTCGTCATGGCTGAACGGGTTCCGACTGGCTTGAAAATGGATTCATTCGTACCTTGGACGAATAAATCCAAGTACACATTGAAGGGTTCCTTAGATGAAACAAGTGTAACCTTGGCTGTCTATAACAATCAAACTCTTGTCTATGACAGCAGACTAGCGCAGAATCAATTTTCTGTGGATGTCGAGTTGACTCCTGGCGCAAATAACATTGAATTAATAGCAAGAAGAGCTGGCAGCAATTATTCGGATAAAATCTCTGGCATTGTTCATTTTGATCCGGTTGCACCCGTACTTCATATGACTGTACCACCAACTTCCGTGAAAGACTTTCTTTACAACGTACAAGGAACTGTAGATGAGGAATCAAAAGTAACGATCAAGAACAACGGCGTATCGGTTGTAGATTCCGTGTACACATCGAGCAACATTCCGTTTTCATATCCGGTGCAGTTGTCGGAAGGAATGAATCAAATGGAAATTTCCGCAATTGACGCTGCAGGTAACGAGAGTATGAAAAGCTTTTCCATCGATTATACGTTTTGGGCAGGAAAGCCGAATTTTTACAATTTAAACGAAACGGAATTGACGACGTTAGTATCATCAACGGATATGATTGCACAGAAGCAAATAACAAATACAACACCGAATGCAAAGCAAATTACGCTGTTTGTTGTGTTGTTTGATGCGAACAAGAAAATGGTTGATTTTTCGACACTTATTGAAGAATTTGCCCCTGGAGAAACCAAAACGTTGAGCACTGGATTTCTGCTGCCTGCAGAAGTGAGTGGTTACAGTTTGAAAGCATTTATTTGGGACAGTTTGGACGGTATGATGCCCTTATCCGAGGAATCGATTATTGAAGGAGGTTAACACATGAAGAAGGCCCTAAGTATAGGGATGTGCCTTTTGCTAGGATTAAGCGTATTCCCGTTAACTATGAATGCTGAAGCTTCAACGATGACGACTATGGCGCAGACAATATCTGTACTCACGAATCCGACAGGACTGACAGCGACTTCAGGCGATAATCAGGTTGCTTTATCCTGGAATTCCGTATCGGGTGCCGTATCGTACAAGGTGAAGCGAAGCACGATAAACGGCGGACCGTATGAAACGATCGCAAGTAATATTTCAACTATATCTTACACGGATACTTCAGCTTCAAACGGCATGATCTACTACTACGTGGTGACAGCTGTCGGCTCAACAATGGAGAGCATGATCTCGAATCAGGCTAAAGCTGCTCCGTATACTCCGATTTCGGGGGCACCTGCCGTTCCTGTTGATTTCTCTGCCACAGCAAATGACGGAAGTGTAGAATTATCATGGACGGCAGTTCCTGGAGCAGCTTCTTATTCTTTAAAAAGAGGCGAAACGAGCGGCGGTCCGTATACGGCCGTTGGCAGTGGTCTGACTTCAACGACTTACAAGGATACTACGGTTACAAATGGGAAGCAGTACTATTATGTCGTCTCAGCTGTAAATTCTAGCGGTGAAAGCCAACATACAGATGAGCTTATTGTCACACCTGCTAGGGTTGTTACTGTAGCACAGGATGGAAGCGGCGATTTCACAAACGTGACTAATGCTCTCGCTACCATTCCTGCTAATAATAATGTCCGTACGGTCATTTATTTGAAAAAGGGTACATATCGAGAAAGATCTATCGTAACCGCTCCTTATGTGAGCCTTGTGGGTGCTGGACGGGATGATACGAAAATCGTTTACGACCTTTCAAACGCTGATATGCCTAACCAAGCTGTAAATGGCGCAACCGTAGCTGTAAGTGGAGATTATTTTACTGCAGCTAACCTGACGATTGAAAATGACTCCAAGCCAAGCGACGGTCAGGCTCTAGCCTTGTCCGTTAACGCAGACCAAGCCGTTTTTGAGAATGTGAAGCTTGTCGGCTATCAAGATACGTTGTACGCGGGTATCCGAACGGCTAGTCCGCGACTCGGCCGACAGTATTATCGCAACAGTGTGATTATGGGCCGCACAGACTTTATTTATGGTCCGGCAAGTGCAGCCGTATTCGATCATGTTGATGCAATCAGTATAAATGCATCGGATTCAGGCGGTTATGTTACGGCGGCTGCAACAAAAAATGAAACTGATCCTGGCCTTGTGTTTATCAATTCAAGGCTTCTGAAAGACAGTTCCACCAATGGTCTTCATTATTTGGGCAGACCATGGCAGGATAAGCCATCTACGCGTTACATCAATACCTGGATGGATAGTCATATACAGCCTGAAGGCTGGACGCCCATGCAAGTTCCGCCTTTCTTCTATGGAGAATATAACAGCACCGGTCCGGGTGCAAATCCGGGTACGCGGGTCATGGGAACACAAATGACAGCTGACGAGGCTAGTGCCTTAACGATTCCGCGAATGTTTGACGGATGGGATCCAAGTAAATCGGTCATCATTCCAATGATGTTTCCAAAACTTACTCCTGCTGTTTCACCGGCGTTGCCAGACGGGCAAAATGGGGCTTATACCAAACCGGTGATGGTTTATATGGAAGTGGACGGAGCGCTTCCTGAGGACAATCGTGTTCAGTATCGGATAAATGGCGGAAATTGGGGTGCCTATACGACTGAATTCGAGGTCGGCCAAACAGGTACGAACATGATCGACTATCGTTTTGTCGACAAAGCAGGCAATGCGAGCGCTGTAAAAACATTAACAATCAAAATCGATCCGACTGCCACAACAAGAGTTCCGGCTTTCCCAGGGGCTGAAGGAGCCGCCATGTATGCAAAAGGTGGCCGTGGGGGTCAAGTTTATGAAGTAACGACCCTACAGGATTATGACCCTTCGAAGGGTGAAGCCGCTATTCCGGGTACTTTGCGAGATGCTGTAAGTACAGGAAATCGGACGGTAGTGTTTAGAGTATCCGGTACGATTAACCTGAAGAGGGGACTGGATATTACTTCCGGGAACTTGACAATAGCAGGGCAAACTGCACCCGGTGATGGTATTGCTGTTAGCGGGTATATGGTCAAGTTCGGAAATAACGACATAGGAACAGACCTTATTATCCGATATATACGTTTTAGAAATGGCATTAACGTGTTAAGCGATACGGCTGACATTTCGGGCAACAATATTATTGTCGATCACTGCTCCTTCAGTTGGAGCTCGGATGAGACGTTCACTGTGAAAAATCGTAAAAACTTTACAGTTCAGTGGAGCATCATTAGCGACAGTCTGAATCAGTCGATTCACGGCAAAGGAGCGCACGGTTACGGGGGGATATGGGGGGGGACGAATGCGACCTATCACCATAATCTGATCGCCAATCATAACAGTAGAAACCCTCGTTTTGACCGACAAACAGATCCGGACAATTATCCGACCAAAATCGACTATCGAAATAACGTTGTGTATAACTGGGGTGCAAACTCAGCCTACGGCGGCGAGCAGGCAACGGGTATCAATATGATCAACAACTACTACAAGCCAGGTCCGAGTACATTTGATAATGTGAAAAACCGGATCGTCGCGCCGTCCAGCGCAATATTCAGCGGTACATGGTATATCGATGGCAATTATATGGAAGGATCACCAGATGTTTCGGCAGATAACTGGGTTACAAACAGCAATGGGTCATGGAAAGCAATCAGTCCTGAAGGACCCTTAGTTCGCAAGTTTGAGCCTATGGTTATTCCTGACGCATCGGACCCTATCGGCGGTTCCGTTACTACGGACACGGCGCAAGTCGCCTATGAGAAAGTGCTGGAAAGTGCGGGCGCCTCTTTGCCTAAGAGAGATTCTTTGGATGCTAGGATTATGAATGATGTCAGAAATGGTTCTGGGAGAATTACCAATTCGATCCAGAGCGACGGAGGATTGCCCGAATTAAATTCCGCACCTGCACCTCAGGACAACGATCACGACGGAATCGCGGATACCTGGGAAACGGAAAATGGCCTAAATCCGAGTGTTAGTACGGACGGAGCAGCGATCGCAAGCAACGGTTACACGAACTTGGAAAATTATATCAATTCACTGGTTGTTTTGGTTTCTGAAAATCCAACGATTACGACATCGAGTCCTAATCACCAAACATCGTTTCAAGTTGGAACTCCTATCACGATCACTGCTGAAGCGGCGGATAAGGAGGGGATAGCTAAGGTTAAGTTTTATTCCAGTGATCAAGAGCTCGGTGAGGACAAAACGGCACCGTATTCCTTCACTTGGGAAAATGCGCCGGAAGGCGAGCATTATATTTACACAAAGGCGATAGACAACGCAGGATATATGACTTTGTCCGCCGTAAGCATTATCTATGTGAACGGGCCTAACAACACAGCTCCTCTGGTATCACAAGATATTGGCCAAGTAGCGATTGCTGGCAGCGCTAGTTTGGAAGGAACGACTTATACGGTAAAAGGATCCGGAGAGGTGAGAAATGGCTCGGATTCATTCCACTATGTGTACCAGCCAGTTCAAGGAAACTTTGAGATGCTCGCGTATGTAAACTTTGATTCCGAAATAGATGATACCGCAAAGGCTGGATTAATGATTCGCAGCAGTCTTGCAGCCGATTCTCCCGCTACGGCTATTGTATTAGCACCGGAACCAAATGAAACCATCGATACGAGCGGAAGAAGAGCTCTCTTTATGAATCGAAGCACAGCTGGTGGAAGGTACAGTACAAATAGTGTAACATCAAGCACGCTTAAAGCGCCTTTCTGGTTGAAGATTGTAAGAAATGAGAATGTTATTTCCGGTTTTGTTTCTACAGACAAAAATAGTTGGGCACTGGTTGACACTGCAAATACGAATTTACCGGACCAAGTCTATGTCGGTATGGCTGTTGATGCAGGTAAAGCAACAAGCAACTCTGATTATTTAACGGCTGCCACATTTTCTAATGTGAGTTTTAACCGTTCTGCTGGATTTACCGTCAGCAATGCGGTCAGCGAAACAGTTAACATTCCAATTTACACGATAAAAGGGAATATGATCGATAGTGCTAAATTGACGGTAACTAATAATGGAACAACTGTTGTCGACGCCGTATATACAGAAGCTGGTTCGGAATTTGAACATAAAATTCAGCTTGTTGATGGAGTTAACGCGATCACAATTTCTGCAAAGAGCGATATGCTCGGCGACGTGGTTAATACCAAAACAATCACAGTAACGTATAACAAATCCGCGGTTGTCATTACAAGTGAAATACCTGCGACAGTAAACGCTGCCGACTTTAACTTATTGGCTAGCGTAAGCCGAAACTCGAGTGTGACGGTTAAAATAAACGGAAATACGGTGCTGAATAAAGCTAACAAGTTGGCAAACGAACCATTTAATGTTCCGTTAAACTTGCAGGAAGGTCCGAACGAAATCATCGTTTATGCTATTGATGAGTACGGGATCGATTCAACGAATACGTATTCAATAACCTATGTTCAAGATTGGGGCAGCGGATTGTTTGCTTTTTCGGGGTTGATCTTAAGCGATTTGAGTGGAAACGCGCTTTCCGGTTTAAGAGGTTCACAGGATACAATTGTGACTGCGACCGTTCATAACAATTCCGAAATCGCTCAAAGCGGTGTATTTGTAATCGCTCTTTATGACCAACATGACCGGAAAGTAAAATATTCCTTCATCACTCAAACAGTTCCTAGCCACGGGGATAAACAAATCAAAGCGATTGTAAATGTACCGAAGGATGTCACCGGTTATAAAGTGAAGATGTATGCACTTAATAAAATGTCCGATCAGACGCCGATTTCCAACACGATCATTAGTCCTTAAGCAGTGAGACTTTGCAGCGCACTCAAAGATCCCTATATTAGGAGGAATACGATTGAGAAGATGGTCAATAATCATTTTATCGCTCCTTTTGTGCTTCGGGATGATGGCTCCGCTTGCGATAGCTTCATCTTTGACGGTAAGCGCATCGTTTGATAACATCACCCGAATCGCAACGGTTTCAGGCCATTTAGGTTCAGTGGAAGGGCAAATCGTCAGCATACAAGTAAGAAGCCCATTGAATCAATTGGATTATTTGAATCAAAGTAGGAGTGGCCCAGGTGGAGCTTTCCAGTTTACTTATAAGACCAGTCAAGAAGTTCCGGGGACGTATCAAGTAACTGTCGGTGGCCAAAATGCCGACGCGATTGCCACTGCCACGTTTCATGTTCAACCTGTCATTGCGGAGCTTGAGGCAAAAGTGTCACCTGAGCAACCTGACGGCCAAAATGGCTGGTATATACATCCGGTTAACGTTACCATCGAAACTGTGAACGGAATACCCGAAGACAACAAGATCGAATACCGTATAAATCAAGGGGCTTGGACAACATATAGTTCGGCGATTAATGTTAATACGGATGGTACCCATACTGTTGAGTACCGCAGAGTTGGTGAGGAAGGAATTCCTGGTAAAGTAAAGTCAACGATCATTAAATTAGACGCACAGGCACCGGTTACCACCGCTGCTACAAGTCCAATTGACGGAAAGAACGGCTGGTATATCTCGAGCCCGACGGTGACGCTTGCGGCTACTGATAACACATCGGTCACTCAAACGGTATATCGTATCGACGGATCTGGGTGGTCTACTTATTCTCAGCCCGTTACTTGGTCTGTTTACGGCGTCCATTCTCTTGAATACAAGAGTATCGATCAAGCTGGGAATGAAGAAGCAGTAAAATCGATATCGCTGAAGGTTGATAAAGAAGCCCCAATGCTTAGTATCGCATTGGATAAGACCACTTTGTGGCCTGCGAATAAAAAGCTGGTAACAGTTACCGCCAGTGTTTATGCAATTGATGATGTGTCCCAAATCGACTCCATCGTGCTGACTTCTATTTCAAGTAACGAGAAAGTAGAACCAGACGATATTCAAGATGCACAATATGGCACGTTTGATACATCTTTTAGACTTCGTGCAGAAAGAACAGGTAATGGTTCGGGACGGGTATATACCATAACGTATATAGCTACAGACCTAGCGGGGAATAAAGCTATTGCAACGGCAACTGTTAAGGTGCCTCAAGACCAGGGCCATAACAATAACGAAGAAAGTAGTGATTAACGGGTATATGAAGCGCATGACGAGAAAGTGCTTAGACAGAACTCGAAAAGTTGCTAGATCTAATGAATCCGCGCCTAGCGCGGGTTTTTTTTTGGTATTGTTAAAGTATCAATAATTTGGGAATAATGTTTCGAAAGTGCAGATAAGGGTGAGACATTGGATAATTTCACAAACACTAATAATAATCGTCGTTATAAAGCTCATGTAAGTATCTTCGGGACAACACAACTACATTTAAAAAGCCCTTACATTGTTGCTTTTTGGTCTGTGGCTTTCCCAGGATTCGGGCACCTGCTTTTATCCAAATATATTCGAGGAATGCTCTTGTTTTTATGGGAACTATTTATCAATCAAATAACACATCTAAATTTAGCTATGGTTTATTCGTTTATGGGGGATATTGAATCAGCAAAAGCAGTTCTAGATGTAAAGATGATGCATTTATACATTCCTGTTTATATTTTTGCTATCTGGGACAGTTATCGCTCAACGGTGGATTTAAATAAAATTTATCTTCTTGCTGAAAGAGAAAACGCGCCATTTAATACATTTAGTATTGGTGCACTAGAAATCAATTACCTTGACAAAAAGAACCCTTTACTCGCTTTTTTATGCTCACTGACAATACCCAGTGTGGGACAATTATATATCAACAGATTCGTCCTTGGTTTCTTCAATCTCGTGATGACCGTAATCATTGTTTTTTATTCACATTTTCTTGAAGCGTTTCATTATTTGCTCTTAGGGAATATTTCGAAATCCACAAGTGTATTAAATGCACAATGGCTTTTATATTTACCATCTTTTTATTTTTTTACAATTTATGATTCTTATACAAACGCAGTAGAAAACAATAAATTATTCGAACAAGAACAAAAGAATTACTTGAAGAAAAATTATCAACCATCAGGTTTTATGATAATGAAAGGAAATAAGGTGAAATAAGTGCAAATTTATTCCACATTTGAACATTCCAGTTACATTGAATTAGCTATAGCAAAATTAGAGGAAAAAGGTATTACAGATATATTTGCCGTTCCGTTAGATAATCGTTCGGTAGAACGTAAATTATTTGATACCATCCATCAGTCCGACGGAGTTTCTTTTATTGGAAAAGGAATGGGACTTGCTGTCATATTTTCAGTAATAGGTGCCAGTAGAGGGTTTGTTCTTGAGTGGGGGCCTATCTATTGGGGATTGATTGGAGCAGTCTCAGGGTTTGTCCTTGGTGTTTTAATTGATTTATACATATATAAAGTTTATAAAAAGAAGAAGAGAGTGTTAAAAGGGAAAAACTCAGAAGTAATCCTGATTATCGATTGCGATGAGAGTCAAGAGGAATTAGTTGAAGGAGTTCTTTGGGAGCACCTAGCATTAGGATTAGCAAAAATAAAATAATTAGGGGAAACTTTAGTTCAACAATTAACGGGTAGCCTTAGTCAATTGGGTTTACCCTTTTTGCACGCATTAGCCTTGCTGTCATAGCGGGGTTTTTCCTTTTATTGGGGTATGTTAAAAGCCGCTTGATTGCGGCATTTTATATTTTAAAGACATAAGTTGGTAATGGGTGTATAGAAAATACCTTTCCAAGAACAACTTTTGGTCATATAACCGGATTGACAGATGATGGAATGCAGTTTAATATAAATTTTATATTTAGTAAATTAGTAATTTAGTAAATAAGTAATTCATAAAATGGAGAGTGTGGATAAAATGAAAATACCAACGACTTTAAAACATAAGCCTGTTATCGTTTCAGAAAATTATGAGCAGGTTGACGGCCGGTATGCCGGGAATACGGATGCAAAAGGTTTATCCCTGGGATTGGCCCAGTGGAATGATAGGGGGAAGGTCGAGATCTCGGCAAAAGTGTGGAGATACACAGGGGAAAAATGGTCAAGGCAGTCGGAGGAGTTGCCTATGCACCGTGTTCTTGACCTTGCCGTTTTGATTTGCAGAAGCAGCTTATATTTTCAGGATGCCTATCGTTTCCCGAAAATGTATGACCCTGATAACACGATGATTGACCGCATTGGGCTGCAAGGGGATGCTATGAGTGTCTCCGTGTGTGCAGAAAATCCCATGATTGATAATGATATTAAGTTATTTGCTCAGGCTCTTAATGATGATGGTGAAATGATTGGAGAACGCCTTCGTGTCTTATCCAGTCTTCTGAAGGAAATGGGGTATTAACCAATTTAGGAAAGGTGAAAAGGTATGAACAATCAGGAAGAATATAAATTGTCGCCAACGAGACAACTCTCGGATATAGAAAAAGGACTTATTTGGAAAAAGCCGTTATCTCATAAGGTAAGTGAAGAAGAACTGCGTATTTGCAAAGAAATTAAGCGAAACTGGCATCGAGGGGAAATGAAAATCGCCAATATTTTGTTAGAAGGTGACGCCGGTTCCGGTAAAACACAACTTGCCAAAGCATTGTCGGCTGAATTCGGGCTGCCTTATACGAAAGTGACTTGTTTTGCCGATATGGATAAATCAGATATCATTGGCGCTATTTTGCCAGTAATTTCATCTGAGCGATTAGAACAGGTGGAGTCTGCGGAGCAATCCGTTTTGAAGGAGGACGATGTGGTTGAGTATCGATTTTACCCCTCCGAAATCGTCAGAGCCTATCAAAAAGGCTATCTTCTGGAAATCCAAGAACCAACCGTTATCCGGGATGCCGCGGTGTTAATGGCACTCAATTCTGCCTTAGAACTGGATGGCAGCATTAACCTTCCCACAGAAATCATTCGCAGGCACCCGGATTTCATAGCGGTTATCACAACAAACCGAAGTTATGCAGGGACTAGGCCGCTAAATGAAGCACTGCGTGACAGAGTTCAGCATACGGAAAAGATGGACCTGCCAACCAAAGAAATTATGATTGAACGGGCTATGTCCAAAACTGGTTATAGGGACGAAAAGGTGTTGGATGTTTTAGCAGATATCATTATTATCTTGGACAAAACAGCCCGTGCTAATGCAATTAAAGGCGTGGCGGGTATGCGTTCATTTTTTTATTGGGCAGATGCCGTTGCAGGGGGTGCTTCAGCAAAAGAATCCCTATATCATAAAGTCATCTACAAGATTACAACCGATTCCGAAGAAATCAAACTATTGGAAGAAGCACTGAAAAGCCATGGTTTGTTAGCGGGTTTAGATCAAATTGAGATGGAATTAAAAAAAAAAAGAATTTTTGATGAGGTAGAGATAAGAACATGTGGAAACATCGACGATACTGATTTTGACCACAACAAGAAGGTGGAGGAACAGGGGATCGTATTAAAAAAATCTGCGGATAGTGACGAAAGTACTTCCGACGTTTCTGATGATTCTACCGATATGGAAAGTTCAGAAATGGGGGAGGACGGTACTCCCAAATATCATCAGTCAAATCCTGAAACAATGTCAGACGATGCGAAACAAAAAGATCGGGATTTCCGTAAAAAGCTGAATCGCGACGCAAGGGAGGTTGTATCCGATTCTATTCATAAAAAGGTTAAGCTCATTGTTCACCGCCCGGATTACGGTTATGAATCTGAGCAGGAATATATCAGTCTAAGTAAGGAACTCATGCCTGTCGTACGTGAGATTGCTAGAAAGACACTTCCGCTGTTGGAACATGAGACTTCCTCTGAATTTGCAAGGAATCAATTTTATGGCAGCAAATTTCAAGCGGATAGCGTTGCTTACCGAGATTTTAGGTATTTTGCCAAGAAACGTCCTCCAACAGAATCCCCCTCTCTTGCGGTCGGCCTAAGGGTTGATGAGTCAGCATCCATGTCAGCTTTTGGGAGATTAGAAGCTGCAAAGCGTGCAGTGATAGCCGTATATGAATTTTGTCAAATGTGTCATATTCCCATATTGATCTATGGGGATACCGCGGATGCGTCCAAGCAGGAGCAAATGTCGATTTATGCGTATACCGATTTTGATAAAACAGATGCCAATGACCGATTCAGACTTATGGGGATTCGTGCTAGAAGTAATAACCGTGATGGAATGGCTCTCAGAATTATGGCAGACCGATTAGCGGGTTCACTACAACAGACCAAATTATTGATCAGCATAAGTGATGGGCAACCCAAAGCAATGGATGATTATACCGGAAATTATGCAATCAAAGATATGCAACAAACCATAGCCGAATATGAACGGAAAGGAATCACATTTCTTGCAGCGGCAATTGGCCAGGACAAGGAAGTGATTAATCAAATCTATGGGAATGAGAAGTTTTTGGATATTACAAATCTAACAGAGTTGCCTTCAAAGTTGGTTCGGATTATCGCCCGGTATTTGTGATCGTTGTCATCATTTATAGGACCAGAAAGGAGAAATATGCATGGATAAGAACAAGCGCAAGGAGCTTCAGGAAGAATACAAGCAGATTAAGACCTACATGGGTGCCATACAAATAACAAACAAGGCCAATGGCAAAATCTACGTAGATAGCTTTCCCAACCTGAAAAACAAATGGATGACCTTACAGATGCAATTGGACATGGGAAGATTCGCAAATGCCCAATTGCAAAAAGATTGGAAAGAACTAGGGGCTGAAACTTTCACCTATGAGGTACTAGAGCAGAAGGAAGCTGACGGAGTTACTGACGTGCGCTGGGAGCTTAAACAAATGGAAAAGCGGTGGCTGGAGAAATTGCAGCCTTACGAAGACAGAGGATATAATAAGGCGCCATTATCTTAGATGTACACAAAGCGGTCGAGTGAAATTTGATGAAGAAAAAGATCGTGTGGAAAATGTTAGATAAGAAAACGGCAGAGATGCCGTTTTTATCGAAGGAGAGCTCATTGCTAACAGCGAAAGGTCAATGAGTGAATAGACTTCGTCAGCAAACAAGCAACGACCCCGAGCTTTTAATAAGTTCGGAGTCGTTTATTATTTGTTGGATTCGCTTGAATGACCAAGTGAACTCCCTTATTTGATGGAGGCTTCATAAATGTCACGAATGGTTTTGGAAAGCATCGTGTTGAATTCATCCTCTGTTTGCTCGACGGTTAGTCCCTGCGATAAGGCACGGGAGAAACTGGCGATCAATCCATGATTATGTCCCAGCTTTTCGTTTGCTTCCGCTTGCGTGTAGCCGCCTGATAAAGCCACAACCCGTACAACACGAGGATCCTCCATTAAATCGCTGTAGAAATTGTTTTCCGTCGGTATGGAGAGTTTTAGCATGACTTTTACGTCTTTGCCAAGGTTGGATAATTGATCGAATATCTCATCTTTTAATAGTTTTTCCGATGTTTCCTTATCTGCGCTGTGGATATCAACTTCCGGTTCGATAATCGGAACCAGACCCATCTGGGCGATTTGATTACCGATGGCAAACTGTTGCTCAACGACTTTTTTGATTCCGGCAGGATTGGCTTCCTTAATAAGCGAGCGCATTTTAGTCCCGAAGATGTTTCGCTCAGCCGCCCGCTTCAGAAGGTCGTTTAAACCGGAAATGGGCTTCATGAGCTGAACCCCGTTTTCAAGGTCGGCGAGCCCTTTATCGACTTTTAGAAAAGGCACAATGCCTTTCTTCTCCCAAAGATAATCGGCTGTAAATTGCCCGTCAATGGAACGATCCATTGTGTTCTCAAATAAAATCGCTCCTAAAATGTACTGGGAATCAAACGCGAAACTCTTAATAATACGCGTTCTCATCTCATGCACCAATGCATACATCTCTTCTTCATTTGAATATCTGTTTTCCTTAATGCCATACTGCAGCAAAGCCTTAGGAGTACTTCCGCCGCTTTGGTCCAAGGCAGCTATAAAGCCCTTTCCCGTATGGATACGCTCCAATTGCGTTGTATTCATGGCTGTTTCTCCTTCCCTTTCGTGGACTGAATTGCATCTTGAATCATTTAATTATAGCACTTTTACTTGCAGGGATACATGCTAGGTTGTCCTTGTCGAGTAAGCATTGTCAGCAAGTTTAATCAAGAGTCATATATCCCCCTAGGCTCCATATATGAATCGAATCCTGGTTTGACATAAGTGAAAATTAAGGTTACATTTTATTTATTCTGACCATACGGTATAAAAAAACTCGGATGAACGAGGAGGAGAAAAATGCCTAAAGTAGGAATGGAGCCAAAACGTCGAGCAGACGTTATTAACGCCACACTCATTTGTATCAGCAGACACGGGATTGATGGCATGACTCTGGATAAAGTTGCTGAGTATGCGGGTTGCTCAAAGGGCGTTGTCACTTATTATTTTAAGAATAAAGATAACTTAATCATAGAAGCTTTTAAGTCGTTCATAGCCTATTATGGCTTAAAGATCCAATCAGAAATCCAGAAAACAATGAAAGCAGAGGAAATGATCGATGTCACGTTGAAGCACATCCTCCCGCCATATAGCGATGATAGGCAAAAGACGGTCAATGTTTCGGAACTTGATGGGATTGAGAGGATGTTTATTCCGCATGAAGATCAAGCGAAACTTTTTCTTCAGTTCTTCTCCAAAGCTGTATTGGATCGCAATTTACAAGAGGTAGTATCCAAAAGCTATATGGAAGATCTTCACGGCATTGCGAGGATCTTTGAATACGGCAACATCTCGGGGCAAATGAAGGTGGACGATTCCAAAAGCGCTGCTTACGGCCTCTTGGCGATGGTGGTTGGACTAAGCTTCTTTAGAGTAGCGAATATCCCTCCATTGAATAATGAGGATAATCGATATATCTGTGAGGATTATGTCAGAAGATTAACTAAAAGTTGAATGATGCATGGAGGATGAATATGAAAATAATTACAATCAAAAAGAACGATGTAGAAATGGCCGTCGTTGAAAACAACGAAATATTGATAACTGATGTTCAGTCGGCTTTAGATTTAATGGCAACTGTACAATTTGAAGCAGGATGTGATCGTATCATTTTAAATCGATCGGCATTAAGTGAGGACTTTTTCGATTTAAAAACACGGCTTGCAGGAGAAATATTACAAAAATTCATAAATTATCGAAAGAAAGTTGCAATCGTTGGTGATTTTTCTATCTTTTCAAGTGAAAGCTTGAAGGATTTCATCTATGAGTGTAACAAGGGGAAGGATATCTTTTTCTTGTCAAATGAAAAAGAAGCTATTGATAAATTGAGCAGCAGTTAACACAGGTGAGATTAGGAGGAAGATGGAGTGTCAAATGTAGTACAGAGTCTTGCTGATTATCCGATGATAAAAGTTCCTGGTGGAGAAATAGATTTAAGGGACGATCGAACAACATCTAAATGGAAGGTTAACATACAACCGTTTCTTCTTGCTCGGTATCCTGTCACTAAGGAACTTTATTTTGCCTTTTCACAGAAATCATCTATTTCATATGACGGAGATCAAAATCCGGTTGTGAATATTTCATGGAACGACGCCATTTCTTTTTGTAATCTACTTTCTCAGAAAGTTGGTTTGAAAGAGTGTTATTTGATAAGTAATGATGGTGAAAATATCATCTGTGATTGGGAAGCAGATGGCTATCGCCTCCCTTCCGAAGCGGAATGGCAGTACGCATGTAAAGCAGGAACTACTGGATACAGATACGGAGAGCTTGATAAGATTGCCTGGTATAACGAAAATTCAGCTGGCACGACCCATGAAGTAGGAAGAAAGGAACCGAATGCATGGGGGCTGTACGATATGCTAGGGAATGTTTGGGAGTGGTGCTGGGATTTATACGATCTGAACGTATATGGCTCCTACCGAATTTTTCGTGGTGGCAGCTGGGCTGAAGAGGCCAGAGGTTGTGGGGCTACGTGTCGTCGTCGCAGTCACCCGACATTTACCATCGATGACCTTGGATTCCGAATTGCTAAGTCTATGTAAGTGGTGACAAATGCAGGAGAGCTCAGCGAAGGCAGCGATGAAGTCAGGAGATTGTTTCCCACCCAAGGCCTACCAAAATCGGCAACCAAAACAGCAAAGATGGGTTGTCAAAATCATAATCAAAACTTATGTCAAGAGACATGGGTTTTTCTTTTTGTTGTTAGCCAAAGGAAAAGTCGCCGTATTTGCTGCAACATGCGTACAATCCGGTAGATTGCTTCCCTTGTTCGGAGGAGGCTTTTGAAATTGCAAAACGTAACAATAAGCTCGTCTTTTTATTTATTGGGTATAGCTGACGTTTGCTACTCACGAGAACATGCTATTGTTGGGTTGTTCGTGTGAATCAATTATAAAGTATTTTCAGATTTAAGTATGAAGCTGAAACTGCTGCTTACTTTATACATTCATATTAGAAAATCTGCTGAAATACTTAAAGAAGTCGAAGCGTGTATCTCGTACAAAGTAATATAAAAAAACAAGCCGGAGCGCATGTTGGGCAGCGCTCTGGCTTGTTTTTATTTGTGAAGTTTCATCCTACTCATGAGTAAGATGAATTTACTCTTGCTAAAATTACTAATTAGAGATATATTATTAATTAAATAATTGATCATTTAATTAATAAAAAATTCAGTTTAAAGGGAGGGGAATACATTTGGCAAGACCAATCAATGAAGAAAAAAGACAGGAGCGGCGTAGTTGTATCCTAAAAGAAGCCGTTGTCCTGTTCGCAGAAAATGGATATTCTAATACCACAACGGCTCTCATTGCGCAGAGTGTGGGAGTGACTGCTGGAACCATTTTTCAATATTTCCCAAGTAAAGAAGCCTTATTCTACGCCGCTGTCCTAGAGCCACTTGCTGATATTCAGGTGAAGTCGCTTGCTTGTCTAAAACAAGAGGGGACGCCGGGCGTATTAATTAAGAACATGGTAGAAGAACAATTCAATCATATCTATTGCTATACAAATGAATTGCGGCTTGTTCAATATGTCTTAGGACAACGGATAAGATTTCCTGAACTTACACAGATGGTCCTTGAAAGTACAAAAGTAATGACAGATACTATCGAATGCGTCTATGCCAAGGGACAGTTAATGGGAGAATTCAACAAAAACTTTTCACCAGCTATGATCTCTCGCGCCTATATCTCTTTCTTAAATGGGGTAGCCTTAACTCTTGGAGAAAGTATTATCCATCACCCCGAGTGGGGAAATTTGAAGGAGCATGCCTTATATTTGTTCTCACCCACACAACCTAAAGAAAAAGCGGGGGAATCTGAATGAGTCAAACATCATTACAACCAAATTTGACATTAAAAGTTCGTTCGAAAAAACGGAGGAAAATTTTATTGATCCTAGGGATCGTGCTATTGCTTGTGATGGGTTTTGTATTTTTTATATCCTATAAAGTAATGGATACCTTGATGCATCATCGTAGAGACACTAATGTCAGCTACGACTTGAATATCGATAAAACTCCCTACGAAGAGGTTGAGTTCAAGAGCTTGAAAAATGATACTACGATTAGAGGTTCCTTCTTTCATGCAAATGGTCTTTCCAATAAGGCAAGTGATCAGACGATTATTGTCGTCCATGGATATACAAGCAATCGTTTAGTCAAAGGGCGGACCAAAAAGTTAGTAGAGCATTTCGTTCCGAAAGGCTATAATGTATTGGCATTTGACCTCAGTTCGCAAGGTAAATCCGATGGTAATTTGATTACACTTGGTCTCAATGAAAAATATGATTTGCTTGGAGCTGTAAGCTATTTAAAATCCAGAGACCATGCTGGTGATAACATTGGAGTTATTGGCTTTTCAATGGGTGCTGCTACTTCTTTGCTAGCCGCAAGTGAAAGTGATGACATCAAAGCTGTAATTGCAGATAGTCCTTTTCGTAATGCAGGTCTATTTCTGAGAGAGGGTTTGCCCTTCTTTTCAGGTTTACCTTCTTTTCCATTTAGTTATACATCGATATGGGTGGGTAAATGGGTCATTAAGATTGATCTTGATTCCGTATCTCCTATTGATGTAGCAAAGAAGATGAAAGACAAGCCAGTTATGCTAATTCATGGAACTGGAGATCAGCAAATTAGTTATAAAAATACAGAAGCAATTTTTGAGTCATTAAAAGATGACCCATATGCAGAAGCATGGTACCCGTATAATACGGAGCATATCGATGCCATCAATCATTACCCCACTGAATATTTCCAAAGAGTAGATCGCTTTATGGATAAGTATATAGGAAAAGAGTAGAAACGATATGAAAGCCGGTGTTCCTTATAGTAGGGAAAAACCGGCTTTTCTGCTGTCACTTGACAAAATGATTTAGTAATTCGCTTAGAGTAATTTCATCATTTAAATAAGAGGATATAGCATCACTAGGCTAAAGGAGGAAGATGGAGTGTCAAATGTATTACAGAGTCATGCTGATTATCCGACGGTAAAGGTTCCTGATGGAGAAATAGCTTTAAGGGACGATCGAACTGGCTCTAAATGGAAGGTTACAACAGACATAGGTTTTTCTTTTTGTTGTAAGGTGTGCTATTCGTGTTGAATTTTCTGTTTTAGGATTCTGGAATAATAGTAAAGGCAATAGTTCGAATTGGTGCATCCAGATCATTACTTTCGTTAGCAGTGTTGTAGTATTTTATCACTAGGTCGTTTAATTCATTTTGAAACTTTTTAAAATTTTCATCATCAAGCTTTAATTCGACAAGTGAAAAAGTAGCACCATCATCTGAGCAACCTTGTTCTTCTAATTTGGTAAGATAGTTTTGATACTGAGTCATAAGCGATAATTGGTAATGCGAAATAAAATTCAGCTTTTCCTTAATAGAAGACTTTTTCCACTCATCTGCACGAATTTGGGCTTCTTCTTCATTTAACGTGTAGTATTTTTCGGAAATGGATCTCACTTTTTTTTCTTTCAAAATGCGGATAACTCCAGCATCTAACAAAACTTGTATATGTCTATATAGCGTTGCCTGAGGCACATCTTTAATGATTTTTACCATTTCAAGTGAAGTCAGTCCATTCTCTTTGTTTCTCATTAAAGCTTGAGAAATCTTCATTCTTACTGGGTGCAGGATAATTTCAGCTTTATTAACCATCTTTTTCTCTCCAATCATTAAAAGATCTCGTTATTATCTATAATGATAATATTATCATTGTAAATAACAATAAAAATTTAAACAATATTCTTTAAAGAAAAAAATTGTGTAACATTTTACGCTCGTATGTTATCATTATCGATAATGATAATATAATATTATTCATAATGACTTTAGGAGAGTGGCTATTTTGCAAATGCATTACGGGTGGAACGAATTAAAAGATTTTGATTTCATGGCTGTGTTGCCGGTAATTTTACCGGTACTTGCTGTAGGAATGATTTTGATCTTAATAGCATTAATGGATTTATACAAGAACAGAAAAACGAGGAAAAATATTTTGATGTGGAGTCTCATAATTATTTTTCTGAACACATTTGGTCCGATTCTATACTTTGTTATTGGCAGAAAGGACCGTGAAAGAACATGAAATTAGAAGTTAAAAATGTTACTAAAACATATAAAGAAAAAACGGCTGTAAATAACTTTTCTATGGTTCTGCAATCTGGAGAATGTGTGGGATTGATAGGGCCGAATGGGGCTGGTAAATCGACACTCATCAAAATTATTTCAGATATTATTAATCCTACAATGGGAGAAATATGGCTTAACGGGAAGAAAATTTCGCAAATGAAGAAAGAAATTGGCTACTTACCACAGTACCCTAACTTTTATCATTGGATGACTGCACAAGAAACTCTTACTTTCATGGGGGAACTATCAGGATTAAGAAAAGAAGAATTAACAAAGGCGATCCCAGAAATATTATCGAAAGTAGGGTTAAGCGGGGAAGAGAATTCAAAAGTTGGAACATTTTCGGGTGGAATGAAACAGAGACTTGGAATTGCACAGGCGTTGCTGCACAAACCATCATTGATTGTAATGGATGAGCCGGTATCGGCATTAGACCCAATTGGTCGAAGAGAAGTACTGAATCTAATCGAAGAAATCAAGAGGGAGACGACGATTTTATTGTCTACGCATATATTAAGTGATGCAGAAGAAATATGTGAAAGATTTATTATCATCAAAAATGGGCAAAAAATTGAAGATACAACTATCTCCGACTTGTTAAACAGCAATAGCCAAAATAAAATGATTTTTGAAGTTACGTCTATCGATCAAGAATGGATGAAAGTTTTGAGAAATTTGAACTATGTAAAAAATGTAGAGGCAGTAGGAAATAAAATAAAAATACAAGTTGAAGATATAGGCTTGAATAAGAATAAGTTACTAAGAAGTGCTCTGGAACATCAGGTTGACCTCGTAAAGTTTGAAATCAATAACGATACATTAGAAGAGATATTCATGAAGTTGGTGGTGGAAAAATGAATCATTTTAATGTGCTAATGAAAAAAGAATTTGTTCAAATGGTACGTGAATTTAAAATTATTTGGCTGCCTCTAGTATTTATATTTTTAGGAATAACTCAACCCGTTGTTAGTCATTATTTACCTTCCATATTAAAATCACTCGGAGGAGCACAGGGTATCACAATTGATCCTAGTATGGCTGCTCAACAAGGTGGGGAAGTACTCGCAAGTACGTTAGCCTCTCAATTTGATCAGTTGGGAGTTATCATTATTGCAATTTCGATGATGGGGGTCTTACAGACAGATAAAGTTAACGGTATGTTAGCTTTTATTCTTACAAGACCGGTTACTGTAGTATCGTACATAGGTGGGAAAATAATTGCCAATTACATATTTGTTGCTTGTTCTGTAACGTTAGGTTACTTGATTTCGTATGTGTATGTTAATTTGTTGTTTACAAATGTTAACTTCGTGGACGCGGTAATTGCTTCGTTGTTTTATTTGTTATGGGTTCTGTTTATGGTATCCTTCACTACTATGATAAGTACTATTTTTAATAGCCAAGGTATTATTGCATTAATTTCAATAGTATTCCTACTGGGCTGTAGAATTGTACTAGGATTGAGTTCTTTTACAGATTTTTTGAATCCAGCAAGTATGAGTAAACAAGCCATGGAAGTATTAATTACAGGAGCAGTGAACCCCAGTGTAATATGGAATGTTTTAGTGGTACTAATATGGATTGTACTAACAATCATTGTAACGATCTTTTGGATTTCTGGTAAAAGATTTAATAATGAATAATGATACTCTTGCGAAGTTGATAGCAGCATAATCAAAAATTGCATGTTGAAACTTCGCTTTCAGTATAAATTGACGTGACATTTAGTAATATAGTAGAAATCAAATGAAATATGCAACATTGCAAGTAACCCCTCCGAACAAATCGGAGGGGTTTCGCCGTAGTCAGCCACCTCGCCCACATCATACACATATCCTTAACTTTCGATTTTCCAAGTCCTTATTCTGAAAAGCACCAACTCGGGGAACCGTTCGGTCAAGTTATACAAGAAATATTCGATGAGGATTGTCAAGGCTTTATAAGTTTGAAATAGCTTCCTGTGTTGTCCAAGTAGCACTGGCAAAAGCTTTGTAATTCGTAACGGCCGCTTGAAAATCCCTTTCACTTAGCGTTGCTGTAGCATCGTATACAACAGCCGTTTCAAACCCACTTTCGATTAAATGCCTCATATGGGACTCTACACAAATGTTTGAAAGTACTCCTGCAAGAATCGTCTTCTCTATTCTATGTTGCCGTAACTGGTATACCAAATCATTTGTTTGTGGGCTAGCAATTTTGTGTGGAGTTGAAACGACGGTTCTCCTATCAAAAATATAAGGTTTTAAAGAATGTACAAAATCAGCTCCTGGAGAAGGTGGTGTATAGTCATTTGCCTTTTGATACATTCGAAGACCTAATAACATGTTTTGTTCATTTCCAGTAAATTGCCAGCCATAATCATGAGGGTATAAATAATGCGGTGATATGAAAAGTTGGTATCCTTTATTTAAAGCAGTACTCATTAATATTTCGAGGTTTTGTATAGTGTTGTTTTGCTCAATATTATCTTTTGTTAGATGATAGCCTTTCCCCCCAGGACACATGAAATCATTTTGTGGGTCTGTGATTACAATAGCGGTATTATTGGGATGTGGTTTAAACACCAAAATACATTCCTCCCTCGCAGCTATAAACATTATTGGCATTTATATGTGTTTGCAGTTTGTTTTATGTCAGATTACTTGTAAAGCTATTCTATCGGGAAAGGATAATCCAATATAAGAGAAGTTTCATTGGGTTGAACCGATGGGGGGAAGTTACATAGAAATTGCCTTTTTTTGTATTGAATGCCTTGCAAGGCGTTTTTTCATTTCTATTGTAAAAGGCATATAATAATAACATTCCAAAAGTTAGGAAGGAAATGTAAAATGTCTAAACGGAAACCAAACTTACTTATAAACGAAAAATCCCCCTATTTGCTTCAGCACGCATACAATCCGATCAATTGGCACTCCTGGAATAGTGAAGCTTTTGAGATAGCAAAACTAGAGAATAAGCCCATATTTCTAAGTGTCGGATATAGTTGTTGTCATTGGTGCCATGTCATGGCACACGAGTCATTCGAAGACCAAATCGTTGCAGACATGCTGAATAAAGATTTCATCTCGATCAAAGTGGACCGCGAAGAACGCCCGGATGTCGACCATATCTATATGGCTGTTTGTCAGGCGATGACAGGGCAAGGGGGATGGCCTCTTACGGTATTTCTGACACCCGAGAAGAAGCCTTTCTTCGCAGGGACATATTTCCCACGCAGTCGGAAGTACAACCGCGCAGGGATGGTTGAGATTGTTGCGCAGATCGCAGATAAATGGAAAGAAGACCCTGACCGCATTCGCGAGGTTGGTGATCAAGTTATTCAAGAGACAACTAGTCGTTTACTAGAGCATCGTACAGGTGGCGAGGTGACGGAGGAAACGCTTCATGAAGCATTCCGGTTATATGACAAGATGTTTGATCCAGAACATGGCGGCTTTGGCAGCTCTCCGAAGTTTCCGACATCACACAATCTATCTTTCCTTCTGAGATACTATCAAAAAACGGGCAATGCACGTGCGCTTGAGATTGTGGAAAAAACGCTGGATTCCATGCATCGTGGAGGCATGTATGACCACATCGGATTCGGTTTTTCCCGCTATTCAGTGGATGAAAAATGGTTAGTGCCGCATTTTGAAAAGATGCTTTACGATAATGCTCTATTAATTATGACTTACATAGAAGCCTATCAAGTGACTGGAAAAGAGAAGTATGCAGAGGTCGCTGAGCAAATTATTACTTATGTACTTCGTGATATGACAGACGAGGGTGGAGCTTTCTATTCCGCAGAGGATGCTGACTCCGAAGGGGAAGAAGGCAAGTTCTATGTCTGGACGCCGGATGAAGTGGAGGATGTATTAGGGATTGAAGAAGGCGATTTATATTCCGAACTGTACGATATTACGGAGTCGGGCAATTTCGAGGGGCATAATATCCCGAATTTAATTGGAACGACGATGGAATCTTTTGCGAGGCGTAAGCAAATCCCATTGGATGAGCTGAAGCAGCGGATTGAGGCTGCCCGCGTTAAGCTGTTCGTACATCGAGAGCAGCGTATCCATCCGGGCAAGGATGATAAGATTCTGACCGCGTGGAACGGTCTGATGATCGCTGCGCTGTCCAAGGCGGCACGAGCCTTGGACAAGCCTGCTTACGCGGAGGCAGCCGCGAAAGCCGCGGAGTTCCTCCTGCGCGAGCTGCGCCGCGAGGACGGGCGGTTGCTCGCCCGCTATCGCGATGGCGAAGCGGCTTTCCTCGGCTACGTGGACGACTACGCGTTCCTCGTTTGTGGCCTCATCGAGCTGTATGAAGCCACGTTCGAGCTGCGCTATCTTCGTGAAGCTGTCCAGCTGAACGCAGAGATGCTTCGTCTCTTCGGAGACGAAGAGAAGGGCGGGCTCTTCTTCTACGGCAGCGATGCCGAGCAGCTGCTCACCCGCCCCAAAGAGATCTACGACGGCGCGATGCCGTCGGGCAACGGTGCAGCTGCGCTGAACCTGCAGCGGCTGTCCAGATTGACCTACGACGCGAAGCTGTCGCAGGCAGCAGATGAGCAGCTCCAGGCATTCGCCGGAGCTGTCGCGTCCTACCCGCCGGGCCACGCGCTCACGCTGGCCGCGCTCGACTTCGCTTATGGCGCAGCCAGCGAAATCGTCATCGCCGGCGATCCGGCGAAGCCAGAGACGCAGCACATGCTGCGCACGGTGCAGCGGCAGTACCTGCCGAATGCGCTGCTGATTCTTCATCCGCCGGGACCAGCGGGCGAAGAAGTCCGCAAGCTCATTCCGCTCGTGCAAGACAAGCTGCCGCTTGGAGGGCAGGCAACGGCCTACGTGTGCCAGAACTTTGCCTGCCAAGCGCCAACGCAGGATCTGGAGGAGCTTGAAAATCTCTCCTCGAAACACTGATAATAATTATCATTATTGGTTACAATGAAAATAAGGGCAAGGAAAAGAGAAGAGGCCCCCGACAGGGCCTCTTTTAACGCTCTGAATTTTCACTCTAACTCTAACGCTCTAGCTCTAATGCTCTAGCTCTAACGCTCTAGCTCTAACGCTCTAGCTCTAACGCTCTAACTCTAACGCTCTAGCTCTAACGCTCTAGCTCTAACGCTCTAGCTCTAACGCTCTAGCTCTAACGCTCTAGCTCTAATGCTCTAGCTCAAACGCTCTAGCTCTAATGCTCTAGCTCTAACGCTCTAGCTCTAATGCTCTAGCTCAAACGCTCTAGCTCTAACGCTCTAGCTCTAACGCTCTAAATCTTAGACTCAAACGTCTTACAATCCGTTTCCTCTGAATTACGTGCTTGGTCATTGCCGCGGTGACTCACGACATAAATCGAGCTCGCATTGCATTTGTTTTCGGTAGCCCAATATTTACAGGAATTCACTTCACAAAGAACATCTTTAGCCATGCCTCTTCACCTCCTCTATGAGATATAGGAATCTTTGTTCGGAGAACAAAGTCTCTCCTTATTTAGGGTGGGCGAAAGAGGCCTATTTTTATACATAGGCTGGAAGTGTTTATTATTCACCTTAGCAGTGACTGCCCACATATACATGGAGTAGCTACAAACTTCAAGGGGTTGAACCTATGGCTAAGGATGAACTGCAACAATGTGTCCGGTGTAAATTTGTCGCTGATAAAGAAGATAACTACTGCATTCGTTGTGGAGCGCCGCTGAAGAATAAGTGTACTAAGGAGAAAACCTTACTTCACAAAGGGTGTTATAAAGTTAACAAGCCGGACGCCAAATACTGTTCAGGCTGTGGAACTGAAACTATTTTTAGCGAATGGGGTCTTATCTGATCTGTATAAAAAAATACCATGCAGGTTTGAACTGTGACCCGAAAGATGGACGCTTTGAAAAAGTTACCTCTCTCGGGTGTTTTTATGTTTATATCAATAAGGAAGCTGAGGATTACACGTGGGAAATTGTTGGATTAGGAGGGGAATAAGGTTTGAATGAATCCATCTTTTCGGTTGAATGAAGTTGTAGAAAGTGCAACAATTCTACCTAGATCCTGCCTTTTTCCCTTTGTTGTTGCATAAAGTACAACAATTGGGCCCTACACAGGCTATTTTGCAACAAATGGGCTCGAAATGTTGTACAAATGAGTCAATTTCATAATAAAGTCCGATTTTTCCAAGTATGGATTCGGGAGAAATGCAGTTGGATAAGAGCCTTTAGAGACTGCTATTTCTTCATTTCCAGCGTATTTTGTAAAAATANAGTCCGATTTTTCCAAGTATGGATTCGGGAGAAATGCAGTTGGATAAGAGCCTTTAGAGACTGCTATTTCTTCATTTCCAGCGTATTTTGTAAAAATAAGAGTCCGTAGAGGCTCTTATCCGTCAAGTAAAGTGTGAACTCGGGAGAAAAGCAATCGGATAAGAGCCTTTAGAGACTGGTATCTCTTCATTTTCACCGTATTATGTAAAAATAGAAGTCCCTAAAGACTCTTAACGTTTAAATGAAGTGTGGATTCGATAGAAATATCGTAGGATAAACCTTAAGGAGCAAAGTTCACTATTAAAGCACTATTTTCCCACAAGGCGCCATAAACATCGTACGAGCTATTGACATTCAAACCAATTACAGAATTCAGAAAGGGATTTATCCACTTAAATGCCCTGATTTCTAGTACTTAAATGGAGAATAACATGAAATTCTTGGCACCCAATGGATATCTTGGGTAGGTGACTGTTTTTGAATACGCTATAAATCCTTATGTAGCAAGGGTTTTGAATTACGAAATTGACTCCAAATTGCAACTTTAGCTTTCAAAATAGCCTTTGGGCATGTGAATTATTGTAGATAATACAACATGGGTATCAGTTATAGCCGATCTACCTTCACAATACTGCTGAACAACTCAAAAATCGAAGTTTTGGAGTTGTTCAGCAGTATTGTAGCCAGCATTCAAGCTAGCTGTGATTAAAGCTTACCAGGATGGCAGTACACCCTCTGAGCCCTTTGAACTCTTTATATCGAATTAACAATCGATATCAATGGACATAAAAAAGATGACTCCCGGCGAATAGTAAATACAGGAGCCATCTTTTATTTTTTTATTTATTCTGCAAAATCAATTTCCATAAGTCCGCTTGATCATATCCAAGCCGCCATGCTGCGACACCGGCGATGTCGTACTTTTTCGCCATGTCCAGACGAGCTTTGACCGTAGCCTCATCTTCTAACCAGAATACATAGGTGAAGCCACCCTCTTGGTACTCGATCCGATATTGTTCGAAGGTTTTGTCCCAGGTTTGTTTGGTTGATTTGGAAGCCAATAAAGCTGGGATGTCTTTCATCAACAGGGTTCGATTACTTTGCAAGGCACCGGCTGAATCCAGCTTCCATTCACGCACATAGTAAGGGATACCTAGAATGATTTTGTCCCGTGGAATGCCATAGGAAAGGAATTCTTGAATTCCGCCATCCGTCCAAGGAAGCCCGGCAACGGACCCCGCAGATGTACTGTCACGCCAGAATTGATCGTAGGCCATGATGACGACGTAATCAACCAGACTCCCCAACTTCTCATGATCGAATGCAGAAAGATGGTTCCATTTGACACTCCCACGCGGCAGATCAATGGATACAACTAAGCTGTTCAAGTGAGCGTAGGAGGTCAATTTGGCTATGAAGGCTGTAAAAGCATTACGATCCGAACCAGCCAAGCTTTCAAAATCGACATTGATGCCTGGAACACCAAGCTGCACGGAGCGGTCAACTAAGGCTTTAACGAATTTGTCTTGGGCAGCACTATCCGCAAGAAATTGAGTCGTCAAGGTTGAGTTAAATTGGTTGCTGACTAACGGATACACGGTGTAACCATTCTTTTGGAGCCATTTGACCGTATCAGCATTGGATTGATCCTTCAAATTACCGGCTGCATCCGATAGATCGAAATAGCTCGGAGAATCAACATCAAGTCCGACCGTATTGTTCACATGCGCTTTAATCGCATCACCACCGGCCATGCCGTTCCAGCCCCATACCTGCAGCTTTTTGAAGTTATCCCAAAGGAAGCGGTGATCGAGCGTTTGAACAGAAGAATTACTATACTGCACACTGTAATTTAATGCTTCGGGAATCGTCTTGAATTCGCCAATGAGCGCAGTATTCTGAAACACTTGATAAGAGGCGTAGTTGTTCCAAATTTTTCGGCCATCCATGAAGATGGAGCTGTGTCCCCATAGACGAGCGTAGTCTGCTGCTTCATTCAAGGAAGCAAAGTCCTGCAAAAACGTGTCGTTCTGAAATACTTTATAAACTTTAAGATTGCTATACACGGTTTTTTTCGTATTCTTATTAACTACGGTTGAATTTCCCCATTTGAGAGCTTCATTAATGGCGTCCTCTAAGGATGCAAATTCCCAATTGTCTGCCGAAAATGTACCTTGATACACTTTGTATGTAAGTTCGCCAGTGCGGAGCACTTTCTTATCCTCATTAGAAATATTATCCCAAATCCACTTATTACTGTTTAAATCAATAATATGGGCGCCGCCCCACTTCTTCGCTTCGGCAACGGCTTCGTTCAGTGTTAGAAACTTCCATGAATCCTGCGTGATCTCATTTTGGTAGACTTGGAAATTAGGATAGTTGTTCCACACCCAACCGGAGGATTGCAGGTCCCGAACACTTGCGTTGGTCCATTTTTTGGCTTCAGCGATGGCCGCGTCCAGTGAGGCAAATTGCCACTCAGGCAGTGATACATCCAACTGAAACACCTGGTAGCGAGGGAAATTGTTCCACAGCCATTTGCGAGTGCTTATTTCTTCTACATGACTATTCGTAAAGCCTTTTGCAAATGCTTCTGCTTGCCCATAAGCCGCAAATTCCATGAGGACATGATTGTACTGATAGACGCGGTATTTCGTTGTTTTGTCCGGACTAGATTGAACCGCACCTGCTGCATGAACAGCATTTGGTACGCTCATTGATAATAACAGGGTGCCTGTGAGCATCCATTTCCCGATTTTCATCCATCACGCCTCTTTCTAGTAAACTACTTAATTGGACGTAGGATATGCTAGTTTGGTTGCGCTGGAAAATGTATGAAAGTTAGCGTTCCTTTGTTGATGTTGGACGATGACACAACTTTCGAGTAACATGAGAAGTAATTAGACATTAACCTGATCACAACAAGGTGAGGGGAACGATTCATGAAGCCGTATCCGGAGGCATATATCGATTATTTACTTTATTTCCATGCACAACGGGATTATTTTGAATGCCATGAAGTGATGGAGGAGTTCTGGAAAGAGCATCCAGGGGATGTACGCAGCAGAACCTATGTGGCTCTTATTCAAATTGCAGTAGGTATGTATCATATTCGTAGAGGCAACCGCAATGGTGCTGTGAAAATGCTGCAAAGTGCAGGAAGGAATGCGGAAGCTCCTCATGTCCTTTCTTTAGGGTTAAACCCTGATAAGCTTCAAGAGCTCATTTACCAGGTTTGGTCTTCTATAGAGCTAGATGAATTTCTATATGAGGATATTAATTTACCTATTACTGACCCGGACCTTATAGATTTCTGCTTAAAAGAGTGTGACAGAAGAGGGCTGATATGGCAGGCACCAAGCCTGATGGAAGATGAACAGCTCATTCAAAAACATACGCGGAGAGATCGTTCAGAGGTAATCAATGAAAGAGCAAGGCAGCAGCAGATCCGCAAGGAAAAGGGTGGCGCTAGATGAGTTCGGAAGGCAAAGTTCTAGTTGTAGATGACGAACCGAATATTGCTGAAGTCGTCAGACTGTATTTGGAGCACTCCAACTATGAGGCGATTATATTGCCGCGAGGGCAGGAAGTGCTTCGTACGATAATAAACGAGAAACCAAACTTGGTTCTACTGGATATCATGCTGCCAGATATATCCGGCTACGAGTTATGTGAGCAAATTCGCAAAATGGAGGCCCCTTTTCATCAAACGCCAATCATTTTCCTCACGGCAAAAGGGGAGTCCATCGATAAGCTGAGAGGGTTTAATCTAGGGGTTGACGATTATTTAGTCAAGCCTTTCGACCCGAATGAGCTCATTGCCCGTATTAAGGCCGTTCTGCGCCGCACGATTCAAGTGCCTATGGAACTATCTCAAACCCAGAATTCATCCCGCAAATGGCTGGAGATCGGCAATATTGTTATTGATCTTGAGCAGTATCGGGTCACGGTCGGCGGGAAACGGGTTGAACTTACACCGAAGGAGATTGAGCTGTTGTATTTCCTAACCAGTCATCCAAGCCGTGTATTTACACGAGAGGATCTGCTCGGTTATGTGTGGAATTTTGATTTTACAGGCGGTACGCGCACGGTTGATGCCCATGTGAAAAACTTGCGTAAAAAGCTAGGACAGCATGACATGTGGTGCATCCAGACCCTGTGGGGAATTGGCTACTCCTTTGAGGTGGTTCAGCATGTTTAAACGTTGGCTGGCGGGAAAGAGCAACAGCTTATATTTGAAAATTTTCATGTCTTTTCTTGCGACTTGTGTGCTATTTTTTGCTGGTCTTTTCCTGTTCTGGAACTACTATTTCACAGATTTATTTTATAAAGATAAGATCGAGCTGATGGAGAAGCGTAATGTGGAAGTCACTCGCTTAATGAATTCATTACAGGATGGAACGATCTCAACCCGAGAGCTGAAATATACGGTACGTATTTTGGCTAGAAGCATTAATGGACAAGTCTGGCTTGTTGACGACAAGGGCAACATTCTGAATGGCTCCTCGGATAGTGAAGGGAGGGCGATTCCTAAGCAGATGGATACGCTCTTTATCGATGGACTTCACGGTCATACCGGCTATGGCATGGTTGGTTTACCGACACCTGATGGACGAACCATAAATCTGTTTACGTATCACGCCCCGTATCAACTAAACGGACAACCTATGGTCATCATTCTTCATTTTCCGGCTGGAGATATCAGTGAAGCCATTTCTGCAGTTCGCGTTAACATTCTGGTTCCCCTATTATTTTCACTGGTAGCTGTTGGTTTCATTCTGTTTATCATTTCTCGCAAACTCGCAGGTCCGCTTCAACAGATGAATCGAGCCGCACTTGAGCTCGCGCATGGTGATTTCACTACACGGGTTCCGGTAACTTCACAGGATGAGGTAGGGCAGCTTGCTGCTAGCTTCAACTTCATGGTCGAACAGCTGGAGGAATGGGAAGGAACGAGGCAGGAGTTTTTGACGAATGTATCCCATGAGCTTCGTTCCCCGTTAACGACACTTCGCGGTTTTATTGTGGCCATGAATGATAAGGTCATTCCAGAAGAGAAATATTCGCATTACCTGCGTATCTGTGATCAAGAAGTTCAACGGCTGCAGCGCCTCGTGACCGATCTATTAGATTTGGCACAAATTCAAAATGGGGTTGATGTGTTCCGGCTTAGGCCTATATCCATCGCAGAAACGCTTGAAGAATCGTTGGAGCTGCTGAAAGCACCGATTGCAACAAAGGAAATAAACTTTCACCTCATTCTTCCTGAGCCGGCAAAGGTGCCTTCTCAGGTTCACTTAGATCCTGATCGATTTGCTCAAATTGTACAAAATTTAATCTATAATTCGTTGAAGTTCACTCAAAAGGGCGGAACGATAACGGTAGCTCTAGAAGAGCAGGAGCAAGAGGTCCATATGTATGTTCGTGACACCGGGGAAGGGATGACAGATGCCGAGTTAGAACGCATTTGGGATCGTTTCTACAAAGCAGACGAAGCAAGAACTTCGCGGTCAGACATTAAGACAGGAACGGGTCTTGGACTTACGATTGTGAAGCATTTGGTTACTGGTATGAATGGAACGATACATGTTCGCAGCCGGGTAGGCGAAGGCACCGAATTTCGTGTTACTTTTCCTCGCATTTCGTAGATAATTCACAATAATTTTACATCTAAAGCAAACTTAATTCATCATTATTTCGTATCCTGTTCCTGTTGGACAGGATTTTTTGTTTTGGAGGTGTATATAAGGTGAAATACACACGGAAAATGGTGCTGCGTTTAACGCTCATTTCCTTCCTGCTAAGTGGTTGCAGTGGGCACATGCCTTTGCTTGATAGCACTTCTGCATTGGTATCGCCTTCTCCATCATCTGGGAAAACTCCGCAAGAAGCCCTCCCCGCTGAAGATGTCCAAAACCTTAGAGAGATGCAGCTCGTTATGCTTTTTCAGGGATTAATTCGAATGGATCGGCTTGCCTCTCTAACGATTACGGCCAAGCAGGCTGAGGCTATTCTGCCTTTTGTTCGCAAAAGTATGGATGAAGGAAGCATTTCTGAGTCCGAACAGAAACAAGTCATCAATGGCTTATCTCTTTCACAGCGAACATTTCTGGATGAACAATCCAAGCAAATGAAGAAGCGCATAGCGGAGCGGATGGACAATCTGGGTGAAGAGGTATCCTCGGAAGAACGGGAAAAGCGAGTCAATGCGTTTATTCAAAAAAGAAAGGCGGAGCGCCAAGTTGAAGCAGGTATGACGGACCGTGGGAACGGTGAATTTCAGCTTTTCGACCAAAGAAATGTGGGAATAAGTGTAGAACAGCAGCTAATGGAGCTCCTTACGTCCAAACATGATTAAATGTAAGCGGCAAGCGATGTAGGAACACTTTTAGGCTTACATGGCAAGTGTTGGTTGAGCAAAAAAGTTAAGCATATGCTTTCGAAGCCAGTTTTCTGGCGTAAATTCTAAGGGGGTTAGTCTCTTCATGAAATGGTATCGCAGTAAGTGGTTCATTGTGATTGTCGCAGTAAGCGTTTGTGCAGGTGGTTCGTATGCTTACTTCGGTGGGAAAGGGAAGAAAGCAAAAGCTGCTGCCGTTAAAGAGGTGACGGTCGATGCCAAAAAAGGGAATATCCGCTTCTCCGTTTCCGGAACGGCACAGTTCGAGCCCAAAGATACACAAACGATCTCATCGACAGAAAATGCGAATATTAAGTCAATTAATTTAACACGAAACCAAGCGGTTAAAGCTGGAGATGTGCTAATTGAACTAACGAGTACAAGTTTGGAAAGCGATTTGCAAGATGCCCAGCTGACTTTTGAACAGCTTGAGAAAGATCTGAATGCCTTACAACAACAGCAAGGATTAATGAGTGTTAAAGCACCTATCTCCGGTAAACTTACATACGCGAATAACATCGATTTAGGGTCTACGATCAATAAATCGACCAAAATTGCCACGATTGGTGATCTAAGTACATTAACCGTAACGCTTCCTTTCTTTGTGGAAGATGCTTCGCAGCTTCATAAGGGAGATCCGGTGGATATTACGTTAGATGGATTTATGATCACGAAAACAGGAACAATTCAAACTATTTCCAAAGATCCAAAGTCGGATGGAAAAGGCGGTAAACTAATTGACATTGAAGTTGCTGTCCCGAATGACAACTCCATGGATGCAGGAACGAACGTATCAGGTTCGGTTACTATCGGTGGGCGAACTGTCGATTCACAAGGCAAGAGTGCTTTGCAGTACTTGAAGGTAACGACGATTATGGCTGGTACGACTGGGAGTGTATCCGCATTGCCATTCAAAACAGGGAACATGGTACATCAAGGCGATACGATCGCAACCTTCGTGAATGATACGCTGGGCGATGATATTCTGGAGAAACAGTCTGCTCTTGAACGGCAGAAGCTTAAAGTGGACTCGGCTAAGGATAAGGTGGATTCCCTCAAAATTGTTGCTCCCTTTGACGGCGTATTTTCAACCGACTTTGTGAATAAGAAAAATGATATTTTGAGTAATTTCAGGGTCGGCAGTAAGGTAACCAACGGTACGCAGTTCGGAGCTGTCGCTAGTTTAGCGAAAATGCAGCTGCCAGTGCAAGTGGATGAGCTGGATTTACCTAATATTAAGACGGGGATGAAAGCTGAAATCAAGGTTGATTCTTACCCTGGACGTATATTCCCGGCTGAAGTGACGCAAATCTCTTCTGTAGGAACGACGACGAATGGTGTAACCTTCTATGATGTGGTCCTAGCTGCTGAAAATAAAGACAATATGTTGAAATATGGGATGACAGCAACTGGCGAAATTTTAATTCAAGATAAAAAAGACGTTATTTATTTACCGCCAGAAGCGCTGCAATCACAAAAAGGGAAGCGTGTTGTTTCTCTGAAGAAAGCCGATGGTACGGTGGATAATGAACACGAGGTAAAAATTGGAATTCGGTCCAAAACGCAAATCGAAATCACCGAAGGTCTTAAAGAAGGTGATAAAGTTGTTCTGCCTGTCGTGAAGAGGCAGCAGAATTTAAGCCAAGATGAAATTAATCGTTTGAGACAGCAGTTCCAGCAAAACGGTGGCGCTGGAGGCGCTGGTGGCTTTGGTGGCGGTGCAGGATTCCAAGGCGGAGCTGGTGGAGCAGGTGCAGGCGGTAACGGTGGTGCTGGGGGTAATACGGGAGCTGTTCGGACTAACGGCGGTGGCGGTACAAGATAATGCGGCCGGGAAAGGAGTTATTGCGGTATGAATATCATTGAACTAAAAGAGATTACCAAAACATATAAACGCGGGGAAGAAGATCTTCATGTTCTGCGCAGCATATCGCTTTCCGTTGCCGAGGGGGATTTTGTCGCCATTATCGGACCGAGTGGATCAGGGAAATCGACACTCATGAACACGATTGGCTTATTGGATGTGCCAACGACAGGCAGTTATACGCTGGATGGCGTTGTGACCGAGAATATGGGTGATAATGCACTTGCTGAACTGCGAAACCAGAAGATCGGCTTCATTTTCCAACAATTTAATTTATTGCCTAGATTGTCAGCAATGGAAAATGTAGAGCTTCCGATGATCTATGCTGGCATACCAAGGAAGGAACGGCGAGAGCGGGCTAACAATATGTTGAAGATGCTCGGGATGGGGGAGCGTGGTCATCATAAGCCGAGTGAGCTATCAGGCGGGCAGCAGCAGCGTGTGGCCATCGCGCGGGCGCTTGCGATATCACCTTCGCTCATCTTAGCGGATGAACCAACCGGTGCGCTGGACTCCAGAACGGGTGAAGAAGTATTGGAGTTAATCCTTCAGCTGAATGCACAAGGAAATACCATCGTATTGATTACGCATGATCATCACATTGCCGACAATGCCAAACGTGTCGTTTCCCTTAAGGATGGCGTCATTATTGATGACTACAGGAATAACATTCAGATGGTTGCACAGCATGAGGTGAGCGTATGAAGCTAAGTGAACTCATTCGAATGTCGCTTCGTACGATCATATCCAGTCCGCTGCGAACATTTTTAACCATGCTGGGCGTCATTATTGGAGTAAGCTCAGTCGTAACCTTAGTATCGATAGGTCAAGGCACATCAGAACAAATCGCCAAGCAATACGAGAACATGGGGACGAATCTGCTTGTTGTCACCGCGACCGGTAATGGACGTGCAACGCAATTGAATTATGATGAGCTGATGAATTTCGAGAATTTTCCGGAGTTCCAGTCGATTGCGCCAACGATGACGAAGAACGGATCCAACATTAAATATGATCGAACGCAGGAGAAGTACAACGTTATTGGAACGAACGATCGCTATTTTAACATAATTAAAGCAAGTATTGACAAGGGGCGTAATCTCGCTCCAGCTGATCTGGAGTTTCGCTCGAATGTTGTAATACTGGGTAGTGAAGTGGCTAAAACGTTCTTTGGTCAGTTAAACCCTGTAGGTGAAGATATCAATATCGACGGAGTCGTGTTCAATGTTATTGGAACTCTGAAAGAGAAGGGCTCTAACATCGGCGGGGCTTCTGTCGACAGTGCAGTGATTATGCCTTTGGAAACAGCAAGACGACAATTCAAGCTGGGGCAAATTCGCACAACCTACGTTGAAGCGCCGACCAAGGATGATATTTATACCGCTCAAGAGACAATGAAGCAGTATTTGACGTACAAGTTCAAAAGCGATACAGGTTTCATTTTAACGAACCAAGATGAACTGCTTAAAGCACGGACTGAAGCAACGAATACGCTTACGAATCAATTAGTGGCTGTTGCGTTAATCTCCCTACTCGTCGGCGGCATCGGAATCATGAATATTATGTTGGTTACGGTGAGTGAACGAACGCGTGAAATTGGGATTCGCAAATCGATTGGCGCCAAGCGCAGAAATATTTTGCTGCAATTTCTCGTGGAAGCCGTCGTCATCAGCGGTATGGGCGGAATGATTGGACTTGCGCTTGGAATCGGATTATCCTATGCGCTGCCTTATTTTAGCCCCAAGCAAACAACCAGTTTATCTTTTGATATTAGTTTGTATGCCTTTTTATTTTCCGTACTTGTCGGTGTTATTTTTGGCTTATATCCGGCGAACAAAGCATCCAAATTGCGACCAATTGACGCGTTGCGGTCTGATTGATTGAGACATGCAAGATTATGCTAACGAACGAAAACTCAAGACTATGCTTACGATGCCAGTTTTACTAACGCAAAACTCAGTAGATGCTTACGAAGTAAGTTTTCTACGAAAACTCTAAGGAGGACTACCTGTGAAACAACAACAAAAGATGAAACGCTTGCTCAGTCGTTCGGCTATCATGCTAACCGCAGCAAGCTTCCTAACATTCCCCTTTGCAACATCGGCTTTTGCTGGGAAAGAAGGCGTGTTTCTCAGTGATTCCGTCTACTTTACATTGGACAAAGTTACCTTGTCTGCGGGGGCTGAGGATGGCTCACTTCGCTTCTCATTAGGCCTGAACAATAACAGCAGCTCTCCGGTTGATTTCAATAATTATGGAGTCAAAATCATAGATACGAATGGAGTGTCTTACACGGCGAAGCTAAGTGAGAAAGTAACGGCGCGTGTGAAAGCGGGAGAAACCGGCACGTTTAAATTCACTTCTGAAATTCCTTCGAATTTGACTCCATCCCAGTTAAAGGTCGATATTTTCGAATGGAATTATAACGCGATGGAAGATATTGGTGCTTTGTCCGTAGAGTCTGCTTTGGCGGAGTCGGGTCAATCCGTGCTTCAACAAGCGGTTCTTAATTTGAAGGAACTGGACTCCACACTTGCTGATGATGCGTTAGTAACGGCCCAATTAGGCAAAAGCTATAAAGTATACAAAGACGGGGCATGGATGGTGTATACCGACTTACTGCTTGAAAATTTAAGTAGTTCAACTCTCAAGCTGCCAGATGGACTTGAATACAATTTCCAGGACAGTAAGGGGCTGACATACAGTGCCCAGTTTGCCAAAGTAGAAGGGCAATCCTTGCTTCCTCAGCAGCCTGTTAAAGCCACCTTACAAGCTGCGGTTCCAGCAGCGCTTGAGACCAAGGATTTGGCATTGATATTCTCTCCAAAAGGAAAGGTGAAGACAACCGTTTTGGGTTCACTGAATGTTGCGAAGTCATTCTCAATTGGTAAAATCGGTGACAAGACGGAGTATCCAAATCTGGATGTTAACGGCCTAGCGATCTCAACCTCTTGGGCAGCAGCAAGTAAGCAATCGGATGGATTGCATTTGCAAGCCAACGTGACCTTAACGAATCAAAGTGATGGAATTGTGACCATACCTGCCTTATTGGCTGAGTTCCAAGCCCTTCGAGGAAGTGTAGCTGTTGCCTCTAGTGATAACGCCGTACGTACGTCGTATTTAGCACCGAATGAGTCTACGACATTCCGTTTCTCTGGCATTTTGCCTGCAGGGCTGAACACAGATGCACTGCAATTGGTTGTGCTTGAGAAGCAAGCGGTTGCTTCTACGACAACACAGCCTAGTACAGGAACCGGCAATACGGACGCAAGCAGCAGCAAGCAAGCGGCAACTTTACCGGTTTCGGTAACTACGCTTGCCGGAGCAGGAAATGGTGGAGAGGTCTCCTCTTACGCAGCCGCACAAGATTACACCCTAGGCACACCATTTAAGCTTACGGCAAGTAATCTCATTGATTCGAATGTCGATGTATCCCTTGTGGAGTTTGGGATGAGTGAGAATTCGGACTTCGGGTTTAAGACGGTTGTTGCGAAGTATAAGCTGACGAATAAAGGGACAACGTCTTTGACCGTTCCGGATTTCCAAACGGATTTGACAAGCGCTGAAGGCTACACATACTCTGGTGTTCGTCAGTCAGCTGTAGCGAAAACCATCGCACCCAATACTAGCTATGTGTTGAGTTATTCTTACATGCTGCCTGCCAGCGAGAAAGCTGATCAGCTTGCACTTAATGTTTATGATGCCAATCGCCTAGCGGTTGGGTCATACAAAACTTCCATTCAACCAATTCCAAGTACAGGCGCTATCTCCTTGTACCCTTATACCATCGACTTGAAGGATTACTCTGTGAGCGCTACATATAGCAAAGATTCATCTTATGCTTACAGGTTACGTTTGGATTTGGACGTGAAGAGGCAGGAGCAGGTGATTACGGATGCGAACTTCTCAACACTTGCTTTTGAAGTTGTGGACTCGGAAGGGCGACTATTAAGCTCCAAATCGATGACCTTCACTGGGCAGCAGAAGATCATGTCTGGCGTGCAATTTATTGATTTCGGTAATATCAAATCCGAACAATTGAGTTCGGATGTCAGCATCAACGTGTATGAAGTGGTTGCAACGCCTAACGGCGACGCTAAACGCTTAGTGAAAACGATAAAAATGTAACAAGGCAAGGTAAGTGCAAAGGCGCTTCCCCCGCTAAGGGGGAGAGCGCCTTTTTTGTAAGATGAGAATTTATATGTTTTGGGTGACAGAGAGGCAACCCTTTAATATCAGGTGAGATAAGGCCTGATATCCGTGCTGTGTGTGGCTTTTAACGATGTTTTACATCGTTGCAGATGTCTCAGCCGTGGTTGTCTCGCGCTGTAACGATGATTTTCAGCGTTGCAGATGAAAACAGTGCTGGCTCCCGCGCTGCATGCAACTTATAACGATGTTTTACATCGTAGCAGATGTCTCAGCCGTGGCTGTCTCGCGCTGTAACGGTGATTTTCAGCGTTGCAGATGAAAACAGTGCTGTCTCCCGCGCTGCGTGTGCTTGTAACGATGTTTTACATCGTTGCAGATGTCTGAGACGTGGCTGTCTCGCGCTGTAACGATGATTTTCAGCGTTGCAGATGTCTGAGACGTGGTTGTCTCGCGCTGCAACGATGATTTTCATATTTGCAGATGAAAACAGTGCTGTCTCCCGCGCTGCGTGCAACTTGTAACGATGTTTTACACACTACAAATGCATCAAACCTAACATGAAAATATTGTTAGAATAATTTCCTATATAAGGAATAATATGATGTATTTTCGTGGACACACTACAAATGCATCAAACCTAACATGAAAATATTGTTAGAATAATTTCCTATATAAGGAATAATATGATGTATTTTCGTGGACGAATACAAAAAATGCTCCTATTGTAGAGAATGACGACGTGTTATCCATCATTCCCTCCAAAAGGAGCAAACCCATGGATAACGATAAACAAATTTCAGCCATTTGTAAATGCCTTCAAATGATTAATTTTTTTGGTCAACGCCGTCTCATCGAGGATCATCGGTCTCATAAGCTTGTTTCACCGGCCGCGGTTAAACTCCATATCTTGGCACAGTTACTCCAGTTAGAATCGTATGATCTCATCACGGAGCAACTTCGGGCTCATCCTGAGCTCCGACAGGTCATCTTTATGGATTCCGTCAGCGAATCCCAAATGTCGAGAAAGACAAAGGCACTTTGTACGGAGAGCTTACAGCACTTGTTCTGCCAGCTGATTCAGCAGATACAAGAGACGAGCAAGAAGRGCTCTGGGATCTCCAAATCGATCGGTCGCTTGCATCTGATTGATGCGACGGACATTTCACTTCCAACCCTCCTTGGAAGCTGGGCTCGCTGCGGTAAACGAAAAACAGGCGTCCGCCTCCATACACGTGTGGTTGTCGCCGACCCAGACACCGTTTTCCCTGATAAGGTGATCGCCTCGACGGTAAATGTCCGAGAATCCGTTGTCGTGATGGAGTTGATAACGGATGATGACGTGACCTATGTCATGGACCGTGGATATGAGAAATGCCTTCACTTTGAAAGATGGGTAATCGAAGGAAAACGTTTTGTTGTACGCGTACGTGACTTGCTGCATCTCTACCCGGTAGCAGGTACCGAACGGGAAATTCCGACGGATTCCCCGAACGTGATTCGAGATGTGGATGTGTTGACCAATAAGACGACTGTTCCGATTCGACTCGTGGAGTTCACAGATGGAAAAGGTGGTCATTATCGCGTTGTGACAAGTCGRTGGGACTTACCAGCAGCCGAAATCGCACACATTTACAAAAAACGCTGGCTCATCGAAGTGTTTTTCAAGTGGGTAAAACAGCATCTTAACCTTATTCAACTGTTCGGTTGTCATCCAGATGCGGTTTGGAACCACCTTTTCTTGTCACTGATAGCATTCGCCGTTAGCCTGCTTTTAAAGTTAAAGCTGCAAACGAAAAAAACACAGTGGGCGGTGCTAAAGCTGCTCAGGTCATATGCCTTTCACCMATGGGAGGAGTTTCTGGTGGCGTTAAATCGGGAACCAACCAGGACCTCGAAAGGTAGACAGAAAACAGGTAGTCGGCAAGTGATGATGGAACCGCAGCGGATCATTCTGAACTAAGGCAATAACAAACAGCCAAATATCCAATTTTTTTTTNGGTAGACAGAAAACAGGTAGTCGGCAAGTGATGATGGAACCGCAGCGGATCATTCTGAACTAAGGCAATAACAAACAGCCAAATATCCAATTTTTTTTTGGAGAAACACGTCAACTTAATAGGTGTTGCTRTTTTTGCTCAAATGGATAAAGTCCAGATGTAATAATATGTTATTTTTTGTGGATAACCTTTGATCGCAATTAAACTATTCTACGATGTTAGGTTTGATGCATGCTTAGTGTG
>NZ_LMRY01000059.1:0-386636 GCF_001427935.1 Paenibacillus sp. Soil724D2 | reverse complement strand
CAGCTGACGAATACTAATCGGTCGAGGGCTTAACCAAAAAGCTGACTAAGCAGCTAGCACCTACGTCTAACGTAGCCATGCACATGATTACTTTACGCAAGTTTCGTATCTAGTTTTCAAGGCGCAAACCACGCTTTGACTGTTTGGTGATGATGGCGGAGGGGACCCACGCGTTCCCATCTCGAACACGACCGTTAAGCCCTCCAGCGTCGATGGTACTTGAACCGCAGGGTTCTGGGNGTTCCCATCTCGAACACGACCGTTAAGCCCTCCAGCGTCGATGGTACTTGAACCGCAGGGTTCTGGGAGAGTAGAACGTTGCCAAGCAGTTTTCCCTGATAGCTCAGTTGGTAGAGCACTCGACTGTTAATCGAGTTGTCACAGGTTCGAGTCCTGTTCGGGGAGCCATTTTTTATAACATATCAGGCTTTTCATGGAGAGGTGTCCGAGCTGGCCGAAGGAGCACGATTGGAAATCGTGTAGGCGTCACAAGCGTCTCGAGGGTTCGAATCCCTCTCTCTCCGCCACCAATAAACTTTTACATAAGAAAAGCCTGTTTACGAGGCCCGTTGGTCAAGTGGTTAAGACACCTCCCTTTCACGGAGGTAACAGGGGTTCGAGTCCCCTACGGGTCACCATCATTTTTCTAGTTCTATCCCATGGAGGCTTAGCTCAGCTGGGAGAGCATCTGCCTTACAAGCAGAGGGTCGGCGGTTCGATCCCGTCAGCCTCCACCATATTTTATCTATAATAAAATATCATGCTAGTAATGTCGCGGGGTGGAGCAGCCCGGTAGCTCGTCGGGCTCATAACCCGAAGGCCGCAGGTTCAAATCCTGCCCCCGCAACCAAACTCTTTTTGAGAGTTGTTTACATAGTGTGGAGCTGTGGTGTAGTGGCCCAACATGCCTGCCTGTCACGCAGGAGACCGCGGGTTCGAATCCCGTCAGCTCCGCCATTTTTTTATTTCTGGACATGAGTCATTAGCTCAGTTGGTAGAGCACCTGACTTTTAATCAGGGTGTCGTAGGTTCGAATCCTACATGACTCAGTAGTATAAGGAACTTTAGACTACGTCTAAAGTTTCTCTGATTTTGCGGTCATGGCGGAATTGGCAGACGCGCACGGTTCAGGTCCGTGTGGGCTAACCCCCCGTGGAGGTTCGAGTCCTCTTGACCGCATCATACTCTACGAACGAAACCCTTCCTAAGAAGGGTTTTTTTCTTTTACATGATATTGTTGTCGCGTATGTACATGCTGAGAATAACGCTTGCAGGCCGAGGACCGTCAGTTACGCTTGGAGAATGACATGCTGTAATCTGAGGCTGATCAATTGAGGCGTCTTCTTCAAGATAATGTATCTGCGGCAGTACGACAGCTCCGAGAGCGGATTCGTGAAGAAATCGAGATAGCAAAATAATGACGATAGACAGACCGGCTCCTTCCGGTTATAGTATCTGAATCTCTTTCGTAGATAGAGGAGGGTTCCCATGATCAAAAAAAGATTTTTTCTCAAGCTGCTGTCCGCCTATCTGGTGCTGGTGATTCTCTACACGCTGATCGCGGCAGGCTTGTTCATTTACCAGAGCAACGAACACGTCAACCGGGAATTGTACCGCAAACAGGCGGTCTATCTGGAACAGATGCGAGATCAGGCGGATATGAAACTGCGCTTCGCACTTACGCTGTCGGACCAGATGAAGGAACAGGAATCGATTGTCGCATATGCACGCAATCCGCAACGGGACTATGCGAACATTACGAGCATCTACAATGAGCTTCAGAAGAGCAGCAATGCGTTCCGTGATTTCGGTTACCGTATCGACATTACCAAGGACAATGACGATCTGGTTATCACGCCCAGCAACACGATTACAAAGGACCGGTACTGGAGTGAAATGGGCTTGACGCCTGATTCGGACGAGGCAGAAGACATGGGGGTGCGCCGGACGCCGAAGCCATACGAAGCCGATACCCTGATTACACTTACGAAAAAAGTGGAAGCGCTCCCGGGCAGCGCTTTGTATTTCTATTTATCCTTCCACGAACGCTATCTACTTCCGGTACTCGGGCTCGACGGCGAAAGTGCCATCGCCATTCTGGATGGGGAGCGGCTTCTCGCCTACAAGTCCGCTTTCCAGCCGGAGCGGAAAGATGAGGTTCGCGACAACGTGCTCCCGACGGTTCAGTCAGGAAAAGACGGCCTTTCGTTCCGAGACGGTCTGTCCGTGCATACGCTGCGCTCTCAGGTGTTGCCGACTTGGACGTTTGTCTACGTGGCGGAACGGTTCGCCCCCTGGTCGGCGATGAAGGAACAGTTGACGGTAACGGGCTTTGTCTATGTACTGCTGCTGCTGCTCGGCGGGGGCTTGGCCTACTGGATTTCCCGCCGGATGTACCTGCCGATCGGGCATGTCGTCAGCTTGCTGCGCTCGGATGAAGACTTAGAGGAGAAGGAGTCGGAGGAAAGGGATGAATTTACGTTTATACGCGATACGACAGCCCGGATGAAGAGAGCTAACGAACAGATGCGGGAAGCGATGATGCAAAGCAAGGTTTCGCTTAAGGACAAGCTGCTGCGGGACTTGCTCCATGGCTTGCTGCCGCAGGAACGGGCGGCCGCTGAGCTGGAGAAGCACGGCCTCGTCTGGCTAGCCTCGCCAAGTCTGGTATGCGTGGTTGAATTCGCCAGCTACTCGGAGGTGGCGAGTCACTACACGAAGGAAGCTCTGGTCACGTTTAAGTCGCAGCTTCAATTGCTGCTCTCGGAGCGGCTGAGTGAGGAAGGCTTATGCGAAGTATTCGATTTCGACTACCGCCGCATGGGCATCATGCTGCAGGGGGATGATAGCGAACGGGCGAAGCGGATCGTCAGCTCGGTGCTGATGGAGATCGAGGCAAGCGTCGGCTTGCGTCTGGTCGCTGCGCTTGGCGACCCGGTTCTGGCGGGCGGCGAGTGGGAACGGGCTTACCGGCAGGCGGTGCAGTGGCTGGATTATGGGGTACTGCGCACGTCCCGTCTCGTCATCGTCCGAAGCGATCTGGATGGCCAGATGAACGACCGCTTTTATTATCCGCTCGATGGGGAGCGCGAGCTGATCGGGAGCGTCATTCGCGGACAACGGGAGAACGTTTTCCTTCTGCTGCAGCGGTTGTTGGATGAGAATCGGAGCAGGGAGGCGATCGGCGGGACCGGCTGGACGCATTTCGTATACGCTCTACAAAATACGGTAAACCGAATTCTCCAGCAGTTGAACAAAGTACTGGATACGGATGAGGGCGAAGTGGCGGAGGCACTCCGGAAGCTTCATCATGCGGCTGAGGATGCCGAGGCAAGGTCTGCCTTGTTCGAGCTGTTCGAGCGGTTGATCGGACTCATTCATTCGGAGCAGAAGATGCTGGATCAGACGCAGATGCAAGGCATCGTCGACTACGTGCATGAGCATTACACTCGCGACCTGTCTTTGTCGGAGATTGCGGAGATGCATCGATTCTCACTTGGCTATATTAGCGGAGCCTTCAAGAAGCATACGGGTGAGAACTTCAAGGATTACCTAAACTTATACCGGGTGAAGAAGGCCAAAGAAATTATGGACACGGAGAAGGTGAAAATCGCCGAGCTGGCTTTGCGGGTGGGCTGTAATAACGTTAACACCTTCATTCGCATGTTCCGCAAATATGAGGGCGTCTCACCCGGTCAATATGCGAGTAATAGTGGTCTGAACGAAGCTAAATAGCTAAAACACGTCGATTTTTCTCCCCATCGTGAAATGATGGTGATACAAAAATCATGGTGATAGACGCCCCTAACCCTGTTCATTATAGTGAGGATTGTATCCGGGATACGACAAATGATCCTAGAAGTAGGGGGAGTTGAAAGCGCTTTTGGTGGTAACGATCAGAAAGCATGTTGTACAGGAATGGCGGCTGTATTTACTGCTGATACCATTCCTGGCATGGTATGTGTTATTTATGTACAAACCGATGTATGGACTGCAAATCGCCTTCAAGGATTTCAGCCTGTTCAAAGGCATCGAGGGTAGCACCTGGGTTGGATTGGAGCATTTCAAACAATTTTTTAATGGCCCGTATTTCTGGAGAACGCTGAAAAACACGCTGCTGCTCAGCTTATACCAGCTGATCTTCGCCTTCCCAGCGCCGATCGTGCTGGCGCTGCTGCTGAACGAAGTGAGAAACCGGCTGTTCCAGAAATTCGTCCAGACGTTTACGTATTTGCCTCATTTTATTTCCATCGTGGTGGTGGCAGGTATCGTCACGAACTTTCTCGCCCCTTCCACCGGTATCGTCAATTCCATTCTCCAGCTGCTGGGCGGGGAGAAGCTGTATTTCCTGACGAAGCCGGAGTACTTCCGGACCATCTATATTATTTCCATGGATATATGGAAGGAGATGGGCTTCGGCGCCATCGTGTACATTGCGGCATTGGCCGGGGTGAACCCGGCGCTGTACGAGGCGGCTAAGATCGACGGGGCTGGTCGATTCCAGATAATATGGAACGTCACGCTGCCTTCGATCATTCCGACGATTGCGATCATGCTGATCCTCAAGATCGGACAGCTGATGGAAGTTGGCTACGAAGCGATAATACTGCTCTATCAGCCCGCAACATATGAGACGGCGGACGTGATCAGCACCTATGTGTACAGGTCCGGCCTGCAGGAAGGGCAGTACGATCTGGCGACAGCCGCCGGGTTGTTCAACGCCAGCGTCAGTCTGTTGCTCGTTATTATGGCTAACCGGCTCAGCAAGAAGCTGACCGATACTGGACTTTGGTAGGTGAATGGAATGAGAACCTCGTTAGGTGATAAATGCTTCAATGCGGTCAATATGCTCTTGTTATCGGTGATTGGGCTTGCCGCGCTGTATCCGTTCGTGTATGTGCTGTCGGCCTCGCTGAGCTCTGGCGATGCGGTCGTATCTGGCAAGGTGCTGCTGCTGCCGGTGAACATCAATCTGGAGGCTTATGTCAAGGTCCTGATGCAGAAAAGCATCTGGGTGGCCTACGCCAACACGCTCTATTACACGGTCGTGGGCACGTTGGTAAGCTTGCTTTTGACGATTTGTGGAGCTTACCCACTATCCAAGAAAAGGTTGAAGGGGAAGGGCGTCATCAATTTTTTGATCGCGTTGACGATGTGGTTTCACGCCGGGATGATTCCTTTCTATCTGAATTTGCGGGATATGGGTATGCTGAATGAGCGGTTTACCATCATTATCGCGTTCGCGGTGACGACCTTCTACGTGTTTCTTCTGCGTACGTTTTTCCAAAGCGTGCCCGTGGAATTGGAGGAGGCGGCGAAGATTGACGGCGCAGGTGATTACCGGATTTTATGGACGGTGTACTTGCCGTTGTCCCGGGCTTCGCTGATGACCGTCGGGTTGTTCTATGCCGTTACGCGCTGGAATGGGTACTTCTGGGCGATGATCGTCCTGAAGGACAAAGATAAAATTCCGCTGCAGGTGCTGCTGAAGAAGCTGATCGTGGAAAACAACCTGAGCGAGCAGTTGGTCGATTTCGGCTCCGCTACACTCGTTTCCCAGGAAACGGTCATTTACGCCACTATTATTGTTTCCATCATCCCGATGATGGTCGTCTATCCACTGATTCAGAAATATTTTGGCAAAGGGGCCTTGGTTGGTTCCGTGAAAGGGTAAGTTGGCTCCACTACACAAAAGGGGGACGTACAAATATGAAGCAACAGGTATGGAAAAAAGGAGTTGGGGCTGCGCTGACGTTGGTTGTGGCTTTATCGGCGGCAGGATGCGGTCAGGATGTCAAGGAAGCGGTGCCTTCGTCTGCACCGAACCAAGGAACGGAGAAGGGCAAGCTGGTGGAGCTGACGATGCATATGCATTACGGCGATCGGTATATTTACGACAATAATTTCCCGGTATTCAAGGAAGCGGCTAAGCGTACGAATGTGACGTTGAAGGGAACCGCTTCGCAGACGGCGACCAACAGCAAAGAAATGTTCAATCTGATGATGGTATCCGGCGACATTCCCGACATTGTGCATTACAACGTGAAGGGGGATTTCAACAAATACGGCTCCGAGGGCGCGTTCGCTCCACTAAATGAGCTGATCGACAAGCATGCGCCCAATATTAAGGCGTTCCTGGAGCAGCGGCCGGATGTGAAGAAATTCGCTACGGCACCTGACGGCAAGATGTATTTCCTTTCGTTCGTCCCGGATGGACTGGTCGCGAAGGGCTGGTTTATCCGTCAGGATTGGTTGAAAGCGCTTAATATGCAGCAGCCGAAAACGGTTGACGAGCTGTACCAGGTACTGAAGGCTTTCAAGGAGAAGGACCCCAATAAAAATGGCAAAGCTGATGAAATTCCGTACTTCAACCGTGTGAACAAAGGAGGAGCACAAGATCTGCTGCTGTTCTGGAATTCATACCGCGGCATATATGCGGACCAGGGCAAGGTGAAGTATGGCCCTTATGAGGCAAACTACGAGACGGCGGTCGCGAATATTGCCAAGTGGTATAAGGAAGGTCTGATTGATCCAGAAATTTTCACCCGCGGGGCGAAGGCACGCGAGGTGCTGCTCGGCGATAACGTCGGTGGCGTTTCACATGACTGGTTCTCCAGTACGGCGAGCTATAATGATACTCTCAAGGATAAAGTACCCGGCATCCTGTTCGCACCGATGGCCCCTCCGGCCAGCAGCGACGGGGTCGTCCGTGAAGAAACGAAGCGGCCTACGGTGAGTGAGAGTGGGTGGGCTATTTCCACCTCCAACAAGCATCAGGTCGAAACGATCAAATATTTCGATTTCTGGTTTACTCCGGAAGGACGGAGACTGATGAATTTTGGGATCGAAGGCGTGCACTACAATCTCGTAGACGGCAAGCCGAAATTCAAGGACAGTTTGCTGACAGGCAGTAAGCCGGTGCTTGAGGCGTTGCAGGCGGAGGGGGCGCAGATGGAAGTTGGCTTCTATCAGGATTTTGCCTATGAGGAGCAATGGACGAACAAGACCGCTCTGGCTGGAGTGAAGGAGTACAATGAGAAGAAATACCCGATCGAGCAGTTCCCAGTCCTGACGTTTACGGATGAGGAGAAGATAAAGCTTGATTCGATCATGAAGAGCATCCAGACGTTCACCGACGAGAAGCTCCAGAAGTGGGTGCTGGGAACGGAGCCGGTAGCGGGCAACTTCGAGAAGTTCCGCAAGCAGCTTAAGGCGATGGGACTGGATGAAGTGATTAGTATTCAGCAGGCTGCTTATGACCGATATATGAAATAGGCTTTGCGATACGGAAAACAGTTGATGGTTCGCCCGGATGACCGGGCGGACGGATCGGCTTATCAAAAGGAGAAAGAGGGGCATGGGATGAAGAGGATAAAACGGATTTGGAGCGCGGGAGTAGCGGGGCTGCTTCTGTTTTCTTCGCTGGCATGGGCACCGACGCAGGGAGTAAGCGGACAAGAGCTTAGGGCAGGCGAGATTTCTTCTGCTGCGCGAGAGGTTCAGGTTGCTTCTGCAACAGAAATTGTGAAAGCGCTTACGATTGTAGCTGCCAGCGCCAGTATGAGTGATGAGAATATCCCTGACAACGCTATCGATCAAGATCTGACGACCCGTTGGTCGGCAAGTGGCGTCGGCCAATGGCTGCAGCTTGACCTAGGGGCCATACAGACGATCGGCTATATCGGCATGGCCTTTTATCGTGGTGATCAGCGTAGTCTGAAGTTCGATATTCAGGTGTCTGCCGATGCCGATACCTGGACGACCGTGTTCTCGGGCAGCGGTAGCGGCAACTCGTTGCAACTGGAGGCGTTCGGTTTCACCCCGACGACGGGCCGATATGTGCGGATCGTGGGGCTCGGCACCGGATCGACGGACTGGAACAGTATTACCGAGGTCCAGGTATATAAGCCGCATCCGGACGGCTTCGTGCTGAGTCCACTTGAGCTTCCCCCGACTGGTCCCGATCCTGCAGCGCTGCCTCATACAAAGCCGGGGCTGTATGAGCCGGACGAGACGTCCCATTCGGTGCCCGAGCTTCCTTTGGTGACGGGGCGGACGCTTAATGTCGTGGATTACGGCGCGACTACGTCGGCTACCGGGACGGACGACGCCGTTGCGATCCGGGCTACGATCGCAGCGGCGCAGCCCGGGGACGAGGTTTACTTTCCCAATGGGCATTACCAGTTGACCAGCACGGCGAGCGACAGCGCTTCGCATCTGCTGCTGCACTCAGGCATTCAGCTTCGCGGGGAAAGCGAGGACGGGGTGCTGCTCGTCTCCGACCATGCCAAGAACATCGGCGACTATGCGACGAGCGAAGGCATCATCTTGCGTATCGCGGGTCAGCAGGGCATCGCCGTTCGGAGTATGACGCTGACGGCAAGCTGGCAGGGTGCGTATCCAACGAGCACAACGGTAGCCAATCCCGAGCGGGGCGGTCCGAAGACCGCTGTCTTGATTTCAGCGGCTAACGGGAATCCTTCGCAGGACATCATTCTAGACCATGTGACGATCGAGAAGTTCCAGCGCGTCGGCGTACTCGTCCGCAGCAGCCGCGATGTCGTTATCCAGTATGCCACGCTGCGCAATGCGACTGATACCCTCGAGGGCGGAGCTGGCTACGGGGTGTCGTTGGAGGGGTTGTCAAAGGAAAGCCGGTTGGGCCGGGACAACGATTCACTATTCAACGTGGTTCGCAACAGCCGCTTCTACGGGCCGTCCCTTCGCCATGGTATCCTACTGAGCAATTGGACGCATAATAATCTGATTGCGGACAATGAGCTGTACCAGACGAAGCTGGACTCGATCGACATGCACGGCGAGGACGAATATATGAATGAATTCGTTGGTAACACTGTGATCGGCAGCGGTGAAGCGGGCATCGGCGTCGGCAATCCAGGGGCGACGCATGACGCAGCCGGACCGGGCAACTACATCCATCACAACCGTATCGAGAATTCGGCCCTGTATGGGATTCAGGTTTATCTGGGGTCACCAGATACGGTGATTGATCATAATGTCATCGCCAACTTCATGAAGCCCGGTACGACGGGAATCCGATTGAAAAATGCTCCGGGCACCCAGGTTCGGGATAATGTGATTGAGAACAATACGGGGCCGGGCTTCTGGGCTATTCATACTTTGTACGATATCGGGAATCCGAACGACGGGGGCAACGGCGCAGGTGAGCCCCGCGACATCAGGATTGAAGGCAATCGGATCGTGGGCAATACGAACGGAATTTTCATCGAGGCGGGCACGGGGATTGTGCTGTCCGGCAATGAAGTGTCGGGCAATACGGGCATCGACTATGACAACCGGACGGTGACAGTGCGCGATTATGTGCCAGTGGCCGATGTGTCGGTCCGACAAGGGACATCGACCAATACGGGGACGGATAGATCGTTGATCGTCCAGGGAGGCAATAACCTCTCCACGCGCCAGTCGTTTCTGAAGTTTGATCTGGGCGCCCTCACCGGATCTGTCAGCTCGGCCAAGCTACTGGTATACGGCAGGGCCTCGGCTACGGGCAGCGATACGGTGAATAGCCTGTATGGTGTGGACAGCGACGACTGGATCGAGTCCGGCAGTTCCGGCATGGTCTGGGCGAATAAGCCTGCGTTAGGCGGTAAGCTGTCGACGGCGCCCTTCACCAAGGATGATTATGCGTGGCGGGTTTTCGATGCTACGGATTATGTTAGGGCGCAGCTGAACGCCGGTGGTGGTCACGAAGCGGCCGCGGGGATCATGTCGCTCGCAGTCGTGCAGGATACTTCGGCGGGCGTGTACACACTGTTCAACAGCCGGGAGTCGAGCGACCATCAGCCATTTTTACGGATCGAGACGTCCGCAACGCGGGAGCTGGAGAGCGTCACACTTACGGCCGACAAGCAGTTTCTAGGTATAGGCCAGCAGGCACAGCTGCAAACGGCTGGAGTGATGAACTCGGGCTATGCGGCACAGCTTGGGAGTGCGTTGATCCGGTATGAGAGCCTTACGCCCGGCTTGGCGGAGGTCAATACTATTGGACAGGTCACCGCGCTGGACGAAGGTACAGCGGTCATTCGCGTCACGGTAACGCTGAACGGCGTGTCGCGTAGCGCAGAAAGCTTTCTCCAGGTGATCGACGGCAATGTGACGAAGCTGCTGCCAACCGATGATGCTTATGTGCGTGGAGGCAGCTATGCTAACTCGAATTACCGGACGAGTAATCTCGAGATTAAGAAGGACGGCAACGAGAGCTTTACCCGTGAAAGCTTCATCAAATTTGATGTGAGCGGTCTGGATGGCGAAATTACGAATGCTAGGCTGATGATGTACGGCATTGGAAGCCCTTCTGCGGTCACAGCGGACGTGTACCGGACTATCGCGGCTTGGTCGGAAGGGACGGTGACGTGGAATACGAAGCCCGCCCGGCTGGACCGGTTGGCAGGACTTGGACTCGCCGCCGATTGGGGATGGAGCGAGACCGATCTGACAGAGGCCATACGTCTGGTAAAAGCCGATGGCTCCAATGGGCAGCTCAGCCTAGGCCTGACGCTGCCGGTAGCGAGCATCAATGCCGTCATCGAGAGCAAGGGAAAGGCGAATGAGCCTTATCTGCTGATCACAACCAAGCAGGCTGAGCCCGATACGGAGCCGCCTGTGGCGACCGTGGGCCAGCCGCTCGACGGAGCAGCCCTATCGGCTCAAGCGATCCGGATTCATTGGGAGCCGTACATCGACAATACTGCGGTCAAGGGCTATTGGATTTACCGGAATGAGCTGCCGTTGACGACAGTAGCTTCTGATGTATATGCGTATACTGATCAGCTTCTTACTCCGTCAACGACGTATGCCTATTCGCTCAGGGCGTTTGATGCCAGCGGTAATATCTCGGGGCTGAGCAATATCGTTAGCATCACGACCTGGCAGTCGGGCGGCCCAGAAGGACCGGGAGTTCAGTCTATAAGCTTATCTCATGTTGTTCCATATATGGAAGCGGGCAAATCTGCGCAATTGCAGCTTAGCGGGAAGATGGATGACGGCTCCTCTGCGGATATGAGCGTAGTTACTGTGGCTTATAGCAGCGATAACACGTCCGTAATGACCGTGGACGCGCTCGGACAAGTAACGGCGATCAAGCCGGGCAGCGCGAAGATTACGGTGACCGCGAGCATTGGATCCACGTTCAAGACGGCGTCCCTCACATTGACGGTCTTTGAAACGATTGCACCTGTCTCTACAGCTACGGTGTCGCCTGCACAACCGGATGGACAAAATGGCTGGTATGCACTGCCTGTAACGGTCAGTTTGTCGGCCACAGATAACTTGTCGGGAGTAGCATCAACCGAATACAGCCTGGATGGCGGGAGCACATGGCAGCAGTATACAACCCCGTTAACCTTCGAACAAGACGGGCAATATAACCTGAGCTACCGTTCTACAGATCTTTCGGGTAATGTGGAAGCTCAGCAGACAGTTACTTTCCATGTTGACAGGACAGTGCCGACCGCTGCGGCAGCTTACAGCAGCACAGCACCCACCTCGGACAGTGTGTTCGCGATCATTACGCCGAGCGAACCTGTAACGATCACGAACAACGGGGGTTCGAGCAGCTATACGTTCAACTTTAACGGCAGCTTCACATTCGAATTTATCGATGCCGCGGGCCATCATGGCACTGCGACGGCTACCGTAACGAATATCGTATACAGAAGTACGGGGGTACCTGGGAAGCCAGTGCTCTCGGACGACAATTGGTACGATACAGGAATTCTTGATGGAAATTACAAGGTTACAATGAATATGTGGTGGGGCAATAACGGTAAAATCTATAAGCTCTATGAGGATAACTTATTAATCGAGACACAAATCCTCACGGACAACTCGCCGAGTGCCCAAACGACCGCAACGTCCGTTACCTACAAAAAGAATGGCACTTACCGTTATTATACGGAACTCGTCAATGCATTCGGTACAACGAGAAGTGATGTGTTAACATTGAACGTCACGCAAGCAGCGCCGGCCAAAACGGTCCTATCCCATGATAACTGGGATGGGGATGGAAATTTCAGCATCAATATGAACATGTGGTGGGGCACGAACGGCACCACATATCGTCTATATGAGAACGGCGTTCTTATCAATACGCAAACATTCACCGATTATACGCCACAAGCGCAATCTGCAGCTACGATGATCCATAATAAACCGATTGGCACGTACGAGTATCGATGCGAGCTTGTTAATTATGCAGGAACAACATCCAGCGATAGGGTTATTGTTCAAGTAAGCAAATGATAGTCTGAGAATGAAACAATGCGCCACCCCTGTTCATTTTCTATGAATAATGGTGGCGCTCGTTTTGATCGATACTTTTTTCATGTTTTAATTCTGCATGCTTGAGGTTCTGTTCAGCTTCCGAAATCTATATAGTAGGCTTGAAATGAGGTTCATGCGAAGGTTTTGAACAAGCTCACCGTAATTTCAGTTGACATTGATTATTATTATCACTAATATCAATTGTAGTGATATATGCGATGGCGGGGAGAGATCGAACATGAAAACGATTAAATACTGCTGTAGAAATGAAAAATTCGGATCCAAACAAATATATAAGTCCTTGAAAAACGAATATCCGGACCTGAAGCAGAAGAAGAAAGACTGCTTAGGCAATTGCAAGCATTGTAAGAAAGAATGTATCGCCATGATCGGTAAAAAGGAACTGTTGTGTGCAGCTTCGCCTGACTTACTTTATGCTCAGATCAAACAAATTATTGCTGAATCTAGAGCAGAAAGCGTGATGGTTTGAACTTAACCCTTCTTAAATTGCTTCTTCCGTTTGTATTTGTATGCGGAGTTCTGGTAATCTTGTATGTATGGGGAATACGCAAGAGATAACCATACAGAAAGGGTGTGTGCATCTATGTTAAACGATACACTTACAGAAGCGCTCAATGAGCAGATGAACTATGAGTTTTACTCCGCGCACGTCTACTTGGCTATTGCTGGTTATTGTGCTGCGGAAAGCTTAGATGGCTTTTCAAACTTTTTTATTGTACAAGCTGAGGAAGAGAAATTCCATGCGATGAAAATTTTCAAATTCATAAATGATCGTGGGAAAAAGGTTAGCTTTGCCGGTATGGATACGCCTGTGAATGAGTACAAATCGATCCTAGATGCTTTTGAACATGCTTATCAACATGAGCAAGAAGTAACAAGACGTATTTATCATCTATCAGATTTGGCATTGAACGATAGAGAGCATGCGACTATGCAGTTCTTGAAATGGTTCATTGATGAGCAGGTAGAGGAAGAAGCAATGTTCGACAGCATTATTAATAAATTGAAACGCATTGATAAAGACAGTAACGCCTTCTACATGTTGGATGCTGAATTTGCTCAACGTTCGTTCACGCCACCAGCAGCGGTATAATTACATACGACTTTTATGAGGATGAGACTTACCTGTTTCGCGAAATTTGGCGAAGGGTAAGTTTTTTTATGTCTACTGACATGCAGTATAAAAGCTATTACACAGCACCCACGAAACCGCAATTGATCGAATTTGAGCCTATCTGGTATGTCACGATTCAAGGTCAAGGGGATCCGGACGGCATAGCCTTCTCAAATGCCACTGAAGCACTTTACACGCTTTCCTACAGCATCAAGGGGATTTATAAGAAAGAGGAAAAAGACTTTACTATGGCCAAGCTGGAAGGCTTATGGTGGGTGGATGGGGATAGAAAAGCCCTGGATGTACCAAGGGAAGAATGGCACTGGAAGCTGTTGATCCGAATGCCAGATTATGTGAGGGCAGAGAGTGTAGAAGAGGTCCGTTCTATTGCAGTGACAAAGAAAAAGGAGCTAACCGTTATCTCGGATATCAATTATGAAACCCTGCATGAGGGAGCTTGTGTACAAATGCTTCATATGGGGCCCTATGCAGCAGAACCGGAATCTTTGAAACAAATCGAGCATTTCTTAACTGAACATAGACGGAAGATCCGCGGCCTCCATCATGAGATTTATTTATCAGACCCGAGGAAGGTAGAGCCTTCGAAAATGAAGACGATTTTACGATATCCTGTTCAATCAGTAGAAGTGGTGACCGGGTGATTTTTGCGGTAAAATAAAAGAAAATGTCGATATTCACAGGGGGAGGGACGGCAGATGCAGACTCGTTATTTGGCGGAGGCGGTAAAAGCCTTTGGCATACTTGTCATCTTGTTCGGGTTTATGTATCCAGCCTCTGCTGTCCAAGCCTCATGGTTGGATCGGGTGAAAGACATCTATCAATTGCCAGAGAATGTGGAACAAATTCAGAAGGACTATGAGGCAACAAAGCAGCAATTAGAGGATCAGAAAGATAAGCTTTCTGAAGCCATGCGGCATTCGCAAGAAACTGAGGAACGGCTTCTTGGGCAAAACGAAACGCTTAAAAAGGAAAATGAACAATTGCAAGAACGCTTAAAGGCCATGGAACAAGTAGCCCTAGATAAAGAAAAGCGAAATCGGAAATTAACCTATATGGCTGTGACGGCTGTTTCGCTAGTTGTTTTTTATTTTGTGCTGGGCCGTGTGTTTCGATTCATTGTCTGGCGGAGGCAGAAGCGCAGAATGAGATAGATGTAGTCTACGAGGAGGTCGGTGTGTATGGAGGTATCTTTCGAGGAAGTAAGCTCACACGCAAAGATAGCCACGTTGCGCATCGAACAGAGGGAGTCTGTTCATGTGCTGCATCCGAACCAAATTGTCGCTTTTCAAGGAAAGTCTGAGCAGAGAGAAGATTCTTTCATGAAGCTGCCGAGTATGTATAGGAAGAAGCGTTTTGTCCAGTCACGGCTGCATGGTCCCGCCAATGTCATGCTAGGGCTGCCTGAAGGATACAGCATGGCTGTTATACCTATAGGAGCGGACGATGATCTTCTGTATGAATTCCGACATGTTTTGTTTTACACAGAGGGAGTCAGCTACACTTCTCATCTGCAAAATGTTAAGAATACATTGATTACGCAGGATCTTGTGAAAATGCAGTTTAAAGGTCCAGGCAAACTAGGACTTCTGACTGCAGGACCGATTTACCAAATGGCATTGGATGCTAAGCAGCCCTTGTATGTCGATACAAGCTGTCTTGTTGCCTATCCGCGGAATGCTCAGCTGCGTCTGTGTGTTTACGGCAATACGCTTGCCAGTCAACATATGAATTATCATTGGGAAATGACGGGGCAAGGTCATGTTCTCATGCAGCCTTGTAAGCCAGATCGCAAATTAGATGAGCATATGAAAAATGATAGTCTATTGCGTCGTATTGCCAAAGAAGTACTGCCGTTTGGCGGTATTTTTATCAAATAAAAAAAGGAAAGAAAAAACATTTGCATTTGTCTTCGATTCCTGATATATTATTCCTTGTCGCCTCGGAGAAACGTTAGCGAGAATGACAAGCAATTATACGATGCGGAAGTGGCTCAGCGGTAGAGCATCGCCTTGCCAAGGCGAGGGTCGCGGGTTCGATCCCCGTCTTCCGCTCCAACTAATTTGCGCCCTTAGCTCAGCTGGATAGAGTATTTGACTACGAATCAAAAGGTCGGGAGTTCGAATCTCTCAGGGCGCGCCATTTTCATAATACGCATCGGGACGTAGCTCAGCTTGGTAGAGCACCTGCTTTGGGAGCAGGGGGTCGCATGTTCAAATCGTGTCGTCCCGACCATCAATCCCTTTTAATATGCGGGCGTAGTTTAATGGTAGAACTTCAGCCTTCCAAGCTGATCGCGCGGGTTCGATTCCCGCCGCCCGCTTYACAGAAWAAGATCACCTTCGGGTGRTCTTTTTCGTTTGAACGGGRAAGGAAGAGAAGCCGTATGGGYTCGACCGTCCGTGAAGRCATCATCGAATATACCCAAGTAGGACGCGCGTCCAAATATACCRCTAGYCGCTTCCGTAGGAAGCATTTYAAATAAGTATTTGGAGTATTCCCGCCGCCCGCTTCATAGTAAGTGAAAAGATCACCTTCGGGTGGTCTTTTTCTGTAGATAAGAAAGTATAAGTTTTTTTATACTTTAGCTTCGAAATCTACCTTGACGAACGCGCTCGTCTCAGGAGGACGACGGAGTCGTTTTTCCTTGTTTGGGGTAAACAAAGGGAATCCACTCTATTTAACACCGATGGATTCGCTTTTTGGTTTAGGGTGAAGGGGGCAGCTGGATTAGTATGCCTGTATAAGGGATTTTTCTTGCTTATAAGTAGGGAAGTAGTTGTACTTCGTGCAACAATTTCCTTGGTTTCCTACTCTCCTAGCTAGAGATGTTGTATCCTGTACAACAATTTAGCCTTAATTCGTTCTAAAAGGCCACTTTTGGTCTAAATTGTTGCATTTTTTACAACACGCGTAGAGAAAACGCTTGATTCGATTGAGTAATGTTGTGCGTAGTACAACTTTAGTTGTTTGTCCGGATAGGAGGGATTCCGCAGGGGTTCGACCGTCCATGAAGGTATCGAAGGACTTACCCGAGAAGGATGATCGTCCTGTCGGTGAAGATTTAAGGATAAGCCGATACCAGCCCAAGCCTGTGATTCTGACAACTGATCTTCGTAAGGAGCCAGTCACTTTATTACACTAGAGATCCAATCACGATCGGATCTGGTTCTAATGTGAGCGAAAGAGGAATCATTCAATTCGTCGGGCTTTTTGGAGCATCATATTTTCTGTGACTACAAGCGAAATCAAAAGCATAATAACTTCTCAATAGTGATAATATCAATATCATCGCATTGAAGCGGACGTGGATCGATATCGAAATAGACATGTCTCAAGCCATAATCGCATATGCATGAAATCGAAGCTTGAACGTTGGTGTTCAGGCTTCTACTTTGTGCTGGAAAAAACACTTGTCAAAACTAACTATATTAGTTAATATACTAATTAAATTAGCATGTGGAAAGGGATGGTGCTCGACATGTCATTTATTGTATTTATGCTCTTATTTACAGTGTTATGCGGATGGCTGGAAAGTCTTGTTCTCAGTCGCTCGAAAAGGGAGGGAATGTAAATGTTTGCTGGACATTTTGGGCTTGCTGCAGCAGTGAAAGCAAGAACACCGGAGGTGCCGATCTGGGCGCTCATGCTTAGTACTCAGCTGCTTGATGTTGTATTCGTCCCTTTATATCTTTCTGGTGTTGAAACGATCGATACAAGCATCGGTACGGGATATGGGGAAGGGATTATTCATGCTGACTATACACACTCATTAGTTGGGGCGCTGCTCATTGCTATCTTATCAGGACTATTGGCTTGGAAGTTGTGGGGCAAAAGAGGAGGCGCAGCTATAGGAGGGCTTACCTTCAGTCACTGGATACTTGATCTTCTCGTTCATCGTACAGATATGCCATTCTTACCGGGGAATGCTGGAGGACTTCCATTAGTAGGATTTAGTCTGTGGCAGTGGCCGTGGGTGAGCGCTGCTCTTGAGATTATTCTCGTGGTTGCAGGTTCTATCCTTTACTTCCACACACTTCGTAATACCGCTAAACTGTCAAAACAAATGACAACAGACGGAAACTTAATTTGGCGTACACGTCTTGCGGGAGGTGTCATGGCCGTTCTATTGATTGCCTCGTTTATTTCAGATTTTGCTTTGCATTTATAACTCTATGGAAACTATTACCACTATGCAAAAGTTGAAAGTAATAGTTCAACTATGCTAGTCTAACATAGACAAAAAATGCCGAATCTCGGAGCAGCAAAAGCTCCGGTACGGGGGACTTCTTTAATTTGGGGTGAATGAATGCTCGGCTGTTTTACTAAACTGAGCACGCTAGGGAAACCTCTTCCCGAACCCGTCAACTAACCTCGGAGGCTTCAAGGAGGCAAGGTTTTTGAAATTTTTCACAAAAAGCTTTATTTGCTCATGCGCACTTGTTGGTGCGGCAGTATCCATTTTGTCCGCTCCCTCGGTTCAAGCAGCATCAGGTTCATCTTCATCCACTGTAAAAGTCCAGGTCAATGATGAGTTGGTTCAGTTCCCAGAAGTACAGCCATTTATTGACAACGCAGGAACGCTGCAAGTCCCTTTGCGAGTACTGTCTGAGAAATTGGGTTATCAAGTAGGCTGGGCGAAGCAAGAAAGCGAAATAGTGGTCACGTTGAAGAGCAAGCAGCAGACGATTCAACTTACAACCGACGAGAAGCAAGCGATCGTTAACAGTAAGAAGATTAGTCTGGAAAGCAGTCCGACGCTTTATCAAGGTAATACGTATGTACCCTTGCGTTTCATTACTGAAACATTCGGTTCTCCGATTGAGTGGAATGAAGCGAATCGTATCGCGATTGTGAATGTCGATGGCAAGTCGCACAAGCCAGCCTGGATTGCACCGCCACCAGCACCAGCTCCAAAGGTAGCAGCGGTAGCTATACCTTCCACGTCTGATCAAATCGTGCAAACAGCAAATACGTTCATGGGCACGCCATACGTTTGGGGAGGCACAACACCCAGAGGGTTTGATTGTTCCGGATTTGTGCGCTATTTGTACGAAGCTAAAGGCATTGATCTACCCAGAACTTCGGTTCAAATGTACGATCAAGCTGGAACCAGGGTTACAGACTTGAAGGTTGGAGATCTTGTGTTTTTTGCAGCAGGCAGTGTAAATCATGTTGGTATTTATCTGGGGAATGATCAATTCATTTCAGCGACAACGTCTAGAGGTGTAACGATAGATAGTCTCGCCAGTTCATACTGGGGATCCAGATATGTGGGAGCCAAAAGAGTTCTGTAAGTAAGCCATGTGGTGAAAAAGGATTAAATCATCGGGCATTTGTTTTCTATGAATCTTTCGAATGAAAGCATAGAAGGCAAATGTTCTTTTTTTACGCGAAATATTGCGATTTTTATCGAAATTTTATGGTTTTTAGCCTATAATGAAGAAATGTTTGGAAGAAAGCAGGTGACACGAACGGCATGCAATTAAGTGTCTGGAAAAGTTGGTTTTATAAAAAAAGACATTCGAATAAAGCAAATAGCATGTATATCGTGGAACAAGGTCCTGCCATACCAGAAGAGATTCGGGGAGTCATTGATCGATTTTTTCTTACGTATAATCATTTCAAAGGGGCAAGAAGCCTACAGACGGATACGTTTATAAAAGAGGTCTTTTACGCAACGAAACAGGATCCGAAGGATCAAAGGACAATTGAAGAGATGGAAGCCTATATTCAGCAGAAAAATGTGCATCGTTTGCGATTGAAATCCTTTGTTGTAGATGAGTATCTTCGTATAGGCGAAAAGGTTTGCATGATTGGTGTGACGAGGGAATTCAGTAATAATCAAAGAAATCGCGTGCTTTATTTTCTAACAAAAGAGGATCAGTCATGGCGCTTTCATCATATCGCAAGGTCTCACCATGGGACTGTTCTAGATAAGTTTGAAGTGAATGAGCAAACGGGGTTCGTGGTTGGAAATGAAAAAGCCGCTCTCCTCTTTCTGACACACTCCGGGTCTGCCGATGCATCCACCTATATTTTGGGTGATTATGTGCATGTGGAAGGTTATTTGGAAGTGGAGCCGGAGGTGAGCAGCCAACTGTATTACCGTATCGTACGAATGAATCGTGTGCACTAAAAGCGAAGTGAAACTCGGTAAAGCCGTGGATCCCATTGGACCTGTCCGCCTAAGGATTCAATAATGGCTCGTAAAGGCATATAAATATGACCTTCTAGTATGGTAGGTGCTTCAGGGAGTACGACGGATTGCCCATTCACAGTCATCACGGAATGATCCGGCCGAAGCTCAAGATTAGTAGAACCCTGATGAACAGTTAATGTACGGGTTGTCCCATTCCATTCAAATTTGGCACCGATTCTTTCTAGAATGCCCCGAAAGGGTACCATACTTGTTTCTTGCAATAAATACCCACGGAACTCATGTACGAATTGTCCATTTACTTCTAATTGGATTTGCGGATGATCTAGACGTTCCACGACAAGTGCATTGCTCAGCGCCCGACCCGGACTTCGCAGCATGGAGCCGTTCGCATACAGAGATGAACTTGCACCTCCGTCCATATTCATCGCATCCGTTAAACCTAGCTTTAGAAGAACTTGCGCCATATCCGCCATCGTAGCTGCGGAGAGCGTCCCCATGACGAACTGATGGGAAGCGTCTAGCCCAATGAAACTGCGTACGTTCGCACTCGTTGTGATTTTGGGATCAGTAAAGCCATCCCGTTCGAAGTCCAAATCAACAGCGCCATTGGTAAGCAGATGCGGTCCGGCTCCAATAGCAGCATCAACCGCTGTAAGTATTGAGCTTTCTCCGGTATCTTGATTATGGAGAGATGAAGACAGCTTCACCGTATCGCCAATATGGATATTAGGCAGCACATAGGTCTTATTGTTGGCACTATTTCCAAGTAGAAATACCTGCCCATCTTCGGGAATATCGACACTCTGTGGCGTAACGGCAGTAACTTTGCCCTCGCGGAGGACAACTTTGGTTGAGTTAGGAAAATCGATGGTCGGTCTAAAAGCGCGGGTGTACCAGACGACTTGATCATTGGCGGAATCACCGTAATATTTGTTCACACCCCAAGCAGTGAATGTGTAGGCTTTGCTCTGATGAGTAACGCTTATTTGGTGCTCCGTTTGGATTCGCCCAAAGCTGGCTGTTTTGTCGGCATGAAGGAGAAAGGCAGGATTAATGCCGGAATGCATGATTTCGCCGGAGCCAATCAGCAAACCATTCGGATAGCGCTGGGTATCATCCTTTTCATAGGCGTCAAAAAAAGTCCCATTGATCCCTGCAATCGCATGGTTTCTCGATAACATGGAGGAGAAGGATTCGTCATGACCAATGCCGCTTTCAGCCGTTACAGGCTTAACGCGCAAATAGGGATCAGTGAGATCCACGGTGACCCATTGCACAGTAAACGACTTGCCATTATGAGCAATCGTTCGGCTTTGTGTTTGAACGGTACCTTGTGCAGAAGTAGATGCTGGGAAGATAACGGCTGCTGAGAGCAGACAGCTGAGCATCACGGTGTAAGTAAGAGTGCGGAAACGCGCATGAGGCATGGCAGCTATCTTCCTTTCTGAATTTACTTCTTTTTTAATTCGCGCAGGGAGTAGAACGTTCCTCTCCAATTGATGCCACCTTGTTTCCAAGTTAGCCATACGGAGCGCACGATCGTATAGAGGAGCAGGGAAGCGCTGATAGGGAGCAGGAAAGCTTCATCCCCGCGTTTGCTCATGAGGCGGAACATTAGCTTGCGGTATAGCCATATTTGTAAAATGACAGCGACAGCATAGGCGGCACCTCTCCAGTCCCAAAGGAAGATCAGACCGAGCCAAGGACAAATAAAAAAGATAAGCTGCCCTAGACAAGCGAGTAAAGCAATAGTGTAGCTGTAGCGAAAACCGGAGAAAAGGTTTTTCTCCAGACCGATGATCGCTTCTTTGAGGGAGCGGTACCATTCGACTTGAAGGATATGCTTGCCGGAAAGAACCTTCTGCCTAAATCCAGCTCGTTTGAGGGAGATGCCTAATTGAAGGTCATCATCAGGTCTAAGGGCGATCGCTTTGTGCGTGCCAATGGCTTCATAAGCACTGCGGCTGACCATGTTAAAGGCACCTATTCCGATGCCCGGTTCACGGGCGCTATCAAGGTTGGCACGCCACGGGCGAACGAATAAGGAAAAAGAGAAGAGGAAGAAATGAACGAAACCTCTGAGCAGCGTGCTTCGCGCAATCATGTTAGGGGTCAGCGTGAGATGCTGTACGTCATGTTCCTTCATATAAGTAACGCTATCTGAAATCGTTCCTGGTGCAAAGATGATATCCGCATCTGTAAAAAGTAAGTACTGGCCTCTTGCTTGCTGATACCCTTGGTAGAGAGCATGGTTTTTGCCAAGCCAGCCTTCAGGCAGTGAGGTGATGTGAATGATTTGCAGCGGTGTGTGAATATCTGTTTTGCGCTGTGACCACTTCCGCAGCTCTTCAAGTCGGACGCCTGTAGCGTCCTGAGAACGGTCATTGACGGCAATGATCTCGAGGCGCGGATAATTTTGCGTGAGAAGGTGACGGACGGTTTCTAGGATGGTACTCTCCTCTTCTTTGGCGGCGATAATGACCGAAACGAGTGGAGGCTTGTCCGGGAGTTTCGTGGATTTGGGCAGTGTATGCAGTAAATGTATGCCTTTATGCACATCGAATGTGATATAAAGCCAGTAGAGGAGGGTCAGGATCGCGATAATTCCTAGGGTGGACATGGTGTGCCTCCTTAAAGTTTTGCTAGCAAAACTTGCATCGTAAGCATAATCTTGAAAGAATAGAAGTTGACCGCATTATATCATTCATCAGGAGTGAGGGGAAATTTTGCTGGATGCGTGTTAAGGGAGGATCTGATGGGGGAAGAACGGATTGAACCGCGGGAGCAGTATTGGAAAAAGATGAATGGCGATCAGTTGGCCATCTTTCTCAAGGCGATTGGGAAAAAGTCGGTGATGAAGCCGGATTCGTTGGCTTTTGTATGTATAGGAACAGATCGATCGACAGGTGATTCATTGGGCCCGCTTGTAGGGAGCAAACTTGTGGAACTGGGGTATCCGCATGTGATAGGAACACTTGAAGCGCCTTGTGATGCTAGTAACTTAGCAGCGCGTTTGCAGGAAATTCCACTTGGTTGTGTGGTGATAGCGATTGATGCATGTTTGGGACAAAAGCTGTCTGTGAGCATGTATCAGGTGTCTAATCAGCCTTTGGCTCCAGGGAAGTCAGTAGGGAAGGTGCTGCCTCAGGTTGGGGATTATACGATTGCGGCTATCGTCAATGCAGACGGGCCTAGACAGTATAGTGTACTACAAACAACATCGCTGTACAGCGTGTTGAAGATGGCAGATGAAGTGACGAAGGCAATCGAGCATGCTTTTCCTATTTAGAAGGCAGCTTAGCGTAGAACGGAGAGATGAGTAGTGGGACCAGGTGGTATGGGGCGGCTTTCCGATAGGAATCGGCCTAAAGCGAAGTTAAAGGATGTTTCGGTAAAAAGGATTTTGCGGTTGTTCAAGGGGTATTGGGGACAATTATTGGCCATTATTGGATTGGCGCTGTTTGCAGCCTTGATTGGTTTAATCCCGCCTCTTGTTATGAAAGAAATTATTGATACAGCGATTCCACAGGGCAATATGAAACTTCTGGCAGGGATGGCACTGTTAATGATATTTCTTCCTGTCGTAAGCGGTATGCTTGGGGTATGGCAAAATCATCTTAATACCAAAGTAACCCAAGGGGTTATTCGTGATTTAGGACAGTCCTTGTTTCATAATTTGCAGCGGCAATCGATGGCTTTCTTTACGGAGGCTCGGTCGGGGGAAATTGTTCAGCGGATCACAGGGGACGTTCAGGCTGTTCAAAGTGTTGTGACCTCATTGGTTGTGTCATCAATCACCCAGATTGTCATTGTTGTTTCGACGATTGGTATTTTGTTTGCCCTTGACTGGAAACTAGCCATTATTTCTGTGCTTATTCTCCCGCTGTTTGTGCTGCCTGTGAAAAAAGTGTCGAGGTTAAGGAAATCGCTGCGCACGGAAACGCAGAAAGTGCGTTCGGATATTACTTCTCAGCTTACTGAGAACTTCGGGATTTCCGGTGCTTTGTTGACACGTATTTTCGGCAGGGAGAAGCAGCAGGAAATCGAGTTTACGGCTATGAACCAGAAGGTGATGGATTTGGAGCTGCGGCTCAATCTGGTCGGTCGTTGGTTCGGGATGGCAACGAGCACGCTGGGGCCGTTAGGCACAGCGATTATTTATATGTACGGCGGCTACTCCGTCATATCCGGCAGCATGACCTTGGGCTCGATCGTCGCCTTTGCGGCGTATCTTGGCCGGTTGTACATGCCTGTAGGTATGCTGCTGAACCTTCATGTGGAGGTAGCGACGGCGCTGGGTGTATTCCAGCGTATCTTCGAGTACCAGGACATGGTGCCGGATGTCATGGACTCAGTTGGGGCTACGCCGCTTACGCAGGTCGCGGGTCGGGTAGCTTATAAGCAGGTTTCCTTCGCTTATAAGCCAGGGCAGTACGCGCTGCGCGATGTCACGTTCGAGGCGCAGCCGGGTGAGATGGTCGCGCTTGTCGGGCCAAGCGGCGCGGGGAAATCGACGCTGATCGGCATGATCGCGCGGCTGTATGACTCGACGTCGGGTGTCGTCGAGGTGGATGGCGTGAACGTCCGCGACGTTCAGCTGGCTTCGCTGCGCGAGCAGATCGCGTACGTGACGCAGGAATCGTTTCTGTTCCACGCGACGATTGGCGACAACCTGCGCTTCGCGCGGGAGGACGCTACGCGTGAGGAGATGGAGGCCGCGTGTCGGCAGGCCTACATCCACGACTTTATCGTGTCGCTTCCCGAAGGGTACGACACGATGGTGGGAGAGCGCGGCCACCGGCTCTCCGGCGGCGAGCGCCAGCGGATCGCGATTGCCCGCGCGATCCTGAAGCGCCCGCGCATCCTCATCCTCGATGAGGCGACGTCGCACTTGGACTCGGAGTCTGAGTCCTATGTGCAAGCGGCTCTCGAGGAGCTGATGCAAGGGCGCACGACGCTCGTGATCGCGCACCGGCTCTCCACGGTGCTGGCCGCCGATCACATTCTGGTGATCGAAGCGGGTAGCGTCGTGGAGCGGGGCACGCACAGCGAGCTGCTAGCACTGGATGGGCTGTATGCGCGGCTGTACAGCACGCAGTTCGCTCATGCTGCTGAGGTGTAGTTGTTCACATGACCACGTTGGTTAATAATTCATGCTAAGGGGCTGTCCCAAGAATAGATAAATATTCGAGAGGGGCTAGCCTCTTCTTCATGGATAGGCATCCATTTTCCATAGGCAGGTTTCACTTAGAGGAACGTATATTCGCTATTTACGTGAAATTAGCTCTAATTCAAGCTAACGCGGATCGTAGAGACGCTATTCCTTTGTTTTTTGCCTCAAATAGCACAAATTTCACCGAATAAAGCTCTCACGTTCCGCAAATTCAAATTTTAGCGCATTTAATCCAAAATAGCGGATTGTCGTTCCGCTGGCATTATTTTAGAGTCTCGAAGGGTGTATTCATATTCTGTTCCATGGGAAGAAACAACTCAAAGAATAACGGCTCGACGTCAAGGGAATAAGATTAACAAAGGTTACGGCTTATCGAAGTAAAAGGAGTTTCATTTGATGAACGACAAAAAAGAAGCTATAGTTCGAATATCTTGACAAACCTTTCTGTAACTAATAGTATTACAGTATAAAAATGAATAGGGGACGTTAAACATGAAATGTAAAATTAATCGAAATGCAGCTAAGGTTTTAAAAGATATGTTGAGTAGTGAAGAAGCTGAGGGGAAGATGATTCGTGTATTTATTACGCTGAATCATGGAGAGCACGCGCATTATGATGTGAAGCTTGATACACCTACTGAGCATGATGAAATCGTAGAAACAGACAAAGACATTAAAATTTTACTAGATAAACGGGAAAACCTTTTGGATGGGGTTTGGGTTCAATATTTTCATGTGCCGGAAGAAGGGTTTTTCATAACGAACCCTTCAACAGGATTTCTTGAAAAATAAGGGAATGGATAGTAAAATTCTCAGATAGTTGAGACCGCCCATGTTTCTACACATGGGTTATTTTTATATTGAACGATCATGGAGGAATTTCAATGAGTCAACGCTATCGAATCACAAGAGAATTTCAGGAAAAGGACAATTCTGCGAAAACCATATCTTTGGAAGAGTGCAAGCTGTATTTTACGTCCAAACCTGACTTTTCCTATACATCCGTGTTTACGGTAACAGGCTCTACCAGCATGTCTATTGAGGGGGATTTCTTCATGTGGAGCTATGGCGATACCAAAATCCCATTCCGGCATTATCAGGGAGATATTTATGTATCAGGCACCAATGAAGCCGTGATCCCTAAGATGATTGAGGTTGCGAGCGAATTGGGGGCGGATGTGCTGGAAGGGTAATTGTTGAAAACAAAAAAAGCACAATGAACCAGGAGCATATAGCTCCTGATCCATTGTGCTTTTTTGCTTCACACTGTTCCATTTCTTTAATGCAATGCTGGTTGTGGAACCATTAATTTACTGACAAGTTTGCCAACGAACAAGGATTCTCACAATGTAACAGCAATTGTGCTTTCCGACTTGGAATAATATAGTATTATTGAATGATGGCAAGCAGATTGAGCAGAGACAATAAGCATGTAGGGTTTGTTATGCAACAACTTCGGGTCCTACTGAACACATATAAAAAGATTTAATTTACGTTAAAAAATGGAGGCAGCAATCGTGGTTACAATTGAGGATTTTATGAAATTAGATATCCGTGTCGGTACTGTAATTAAAGCAGAGCCTTTTCCGGAAGCTCGAAAACCTGCAGGGTTTAAATCTGAGGTGTTGGTCATCGGCGGTGTTCCAACAGAAGGTGATGTGGTTCTCTTAAAACCGGATGAACCTGTTAAAAACGGTACACCAATAGCTTGAGATGAGTTATTGGCAAACATTGTTTGCCCATTTTATGAAAAGAAGCTGCCCTCAAGTTCACTCCCTACATTTACCAATGCTTTTTAGCGAACAATCCGTCTTGTTCTAGAGTCAAATAAAATAAACACCTAAATTACGTAAACATATAGAACTGAAGGAGAACTTTATGAAAAAAGGTTTGAGATCGCTAATTCACTGGCACTCGTTTATGGATCAACTTGAGACTTATACGGCAGCTACATTGTTGAAGTTGAAAAAATGTTTGAACCCGGTAACTAACAAAATTGGTTTTGGTATTTACTTTTATAAGGATATCACCATAAATTTAAATCGTTTGAACAAAGATATGCTCGCAATAGTCGCCGATTTTGTTACACTTTCGCATTTCGACAAGCGTACATTTCCTAGCTTTGTATCGGTTGCCGATGGGATATACGCGACGATGTTTACGAAAGTGCCTAACCATATTATTAAAAGGATTACTACTTTGGTCACTGCGTTACCAGGTTATAAAGCACTGCAATCTGCATCCCGTTCTTACGGGTACAAATGTGAGCTTCACTACAACCAGGGAAAAGTATTTTTTGGCTCGTTACAAATTCATTTTAAGAAAATCCAAAACGAGCTCTCCTCTCCTAGTTACGCAGCCATTCCAATGCTAGGAAAGACAGATTAAGAAATGCGACAACTGTTATAGAACAAGTGAAATAAATAGGGCTTGGTTTTTCTACCGCAACCTCGACATGAATCCGCGGTGGGAAGGTCGGCGATGTTGCGGGGCGGATACTAATCTCCGGGGCTTTCTTTTTTTAACTCAGACTTTGAAGTTAATTTCCAAAGCCTAGCCTCATCGCCATGTTGTAGCCAGCCGGCCCGAAGTTATACCTTTTTCGCAGATCGATTAGGTTGGGTCCGAATGTCTGTTCTAGCATTTCACGGTGCGCTTGCATAATCTCATAGATGTATAGGTCATGAATGATGACCTCGGTGATCGGCATGACGAGACCAGGGTGCATGGTCCAAGCGGCGCGGCTGTCCGTTCCAAGAGAAACGATACCGGCCACCACTTCGCGGTCGTCTATGCTAGCCACGATCCAACGGCCGCCGTATTCCCATGTAATCTCTTCACTCGAATCATGTGGGTACACTTGCGCAAAATCGAACTGTAGTTCTCCATAGACGACAATCAGAATCTCAACGCCTCGTTCCGCAGCCCTCCGCAGTTCCGGTTCCAATAGCTTGGCTTCTTCTGTCCAGATTTCTAGCAGAACACGCCCAGTCGCCCGATTAATCGCTTCCGCCGCCCGGCTCAAAATGGCTTCAAACCCGGTGATGTTCCAAATGTTTTCCCGATTTAAGGATACATAAGAGTAGTTGGCAAGCGCTGTTTCAGCAGCTTTAAATGAGGAGTCGATTTTGCTTTTTTTCAGCCGGATCAGCTCTTGCGGCGGCAATGGCGTGTACAGTGAAGGATCCTCGAGACTGACCATGACTTCGCCGCGCCCCACCATTCCGCTTAGCACTTCATAAATTTTAGAACGCGGTACACCCGAGTTCAAAGAAATCGCATATCCCGATAAAGGAGATTTATCCAGTAACGCCAGGTACGCTTTGGCTTCATATTCGGTAAAATTCAAATCCTGCAACTGCTGAATGATTTCTAATTTCATTTTTTAACCTCCTACCCTCCGCATCGTATATAAGTCCGTTTTTTTCAGTTATCCGATTTACTCCATTATTACACTTGACAGACGATAGTGCCAATGGTGTACCATTTATATAGTCGCTACAAAAGTAGCCACTATATATCCAAATACCCAATTACTTAGAATTCCTTGGAGGTACAGCATGGATGCATCAAATGAAATTCAAAAAGTACTAATAGTAAAAACCCAAAAAAGCAGCAGCCTTTACTTAATCGCCGTCATTATTGCCATTTTGCTATGGAGCACCTCGTTTGTTGGGACTAAGATTGCATACCTTTCCTTTCCGCCTCTCACATTGGGGGCAGCACGCTTTGTAATTGCTTCGGTCATTTTAGGAGCGATTATGCTGTCTCGAAAAGAATTTATAAGGCCTGCACCGAAGGATATGGGATTGATGGCGCTCAGCGGAATATTGGGAACGACTCTTTACTTTGCGCTGGAGAATATCGGGCTTGAGCTGACAACGGCATCCAGCGCCGCGCTGATCGTCGCTTCTTACCCGGCCATAACAGCGCTGCTTGAGTTTATTTTTTTTCGCATAAAGATTTCCTGGGTGAAGGGGGTTGGGATTGTGATGGCCGTTCTCGGAGTGTATCAGATTTCGGGCGGCAGTTCGGGGGAGAGTTCAGGACAGCTGACGGGTAACCTAATTCTAATTCTGGCGGGCGTTGTGTTTGCTGCTTATAACTTTACCACACGCAAAGTTGTCAAAAACTATTCCATGGTAACCGTTTCGTTTTACCAGACGATTGCAGGGACGCTTGCATTCATTCCGCTTGCACTGATAGAGCGGTCAAGATGGCAGGTGCCTAGCGCAGAGTCTCTCTGGGTGCTGCTCTATCTTGGGGTTTTCTGCTCTGTAACAGCTTTTATGCTTTATAATTATGGACTGCGCAACCTCAGCTCTGGAACTGCAATGGCGCTGATGAACCTCGTTCCTCTTTTTGGCGTGTTATTCTCAACCGTATTCCTACATGAAGTCTTGCATATATTTGATTTGATCGGTGGAATGGTTATTATTGTTGGGGTTATTCTGAGTGTGAGGGAAAAGTGAACTAGTTATTGAGTATTCCACGGAACAAGAAACGAAAAAAGTTCAAGTACCAATACGGTGCTTGAGCTACATACTGATTACACATTTCTATCTAACAATGTCCCCAATTGTTCTGCCAAAACTTGATGGGTGACAGGCTTTCCATTAGTAAACCACCATTCCACTACCCCTACATAAGCAGATGCAACAAACCTAACTAGAAGATCTTCATTTAACCTCTCGTTCTTACCTTTGGTCACATCGACCTCATTCGTTAATTCTTCGATAAGTAAGTCAAGAAATCGACCACGAAAATAAGGGGCACCTTTACTCGCTAACATCATTGAGAAGAATGAATAATTACGCTCAAAGTATTCAGTCCACATCAGAGTCGCTTCGATAAAATCCAATTCGGATGCCGTTCTGCACATTTCCCTTAGAACGTTTATATGTTCTTCAATGAGTTTATCCAGCAGATCAAATTTATCCAAATAATGAAGATAGATGGTCCCGCGGCTCACATTCGCCCTGTCGGAAAGATCCTGTATCGTAATGTCATCAAAATTTTTCTCTGACATTAGTTCAATAACAGCTTTTTTTAACGCTTCCTGCGTTTTAAGTATCCTTCGATCCACTTTAGCCAACTGGCGGTCACCAAGCTTTCGTAAATAATTAACAATTATTAAGCAGCTGTTCATTTCTTAACAAATTACGCTCATTTAACAATTGCAGATGTTCTATATTTGCTTATAATTATAGACACGTGTCCATTAATGTATCAAGAATTATTATTGACTTATTGTGTTTGGGAACGCAAGGAACTGTCTCAGCGAGACCGCAGCCTGATTACCGTAGCGAGTCTGATCACCGGAGGAAATACGGAGCAACTGACTTTTCATTTGAATAAAGCGAAAGAAAATGGGATTTCAGAAGAAGAACTCAAAGAAGTGATTATTCATCTCGCTTTTTACGCCGGATGGCCGAAATCGATGTCTGCTATGATGGTTGCCAAAAAAGTGTTTTCAGAAGGGCAATAAAGAGTGCCGGGTGAGGCTTCTTATATGATAAGAAAAAGGAGTGCACATACGAATGGAATATGTGAAACTTGGAAATACAGGCTTGGATGTATCCCATATTTGTCTTGGCTGTATGGGCTTTGGTGAAGCAGGGCGGTGGATCCATCAGTGGGTACTTGATGAGGAACGCAGTCGTTCAATCATTAAAAAAGCTTTGGAGATGGGTATCAACTTTTTTGATACGGCGAACGTATATTCCGACGGGACAAGCGAGGAAATTGTTGGGCGGGCTCTAAAGGATTATGCTAACCGAGATGAAATTGTGCTCGCAACGAAGGTACATGGGCGCATGCATGAAGGTCCAAACGGTGCCGGACTTTCCCGAAAGTCAATCATGAGTGAAATTGATAAGAGTCTTAAGAGACTGGGAACAGATTATGTGGATCTGTACCAAATTCACCGCTGGGATTACAGTACGCCCATCGAAGAGACGATGGAAGCCTTGCATGATGTGGTGAAGGCTGGGAAGGCAAGATACATTGGTGCTTCAGCCATGTACGCATGGCAGTTTCTGAAGGCCTTACATGTAGCTGAGAAAAATGGATGGACCCGATTCGTATCGATGCAGAATCATTTGAACCTCATATACCGTGAAGAGGAAAGGGAGATGCTGCCGCTTTGTAGGGCTGAAAAAATCGGTGTGATTCCATATAGCCCGCTTGCAGGAGGAAGATTGACGCGTGATATGCAGGAAACAACACATCGTTCCGAAACCGATCAAATTGCAAAAGCGAAATACGATGCGACTGCAAGTACCGATCGATTGGTCGTGGAGCGGGTTGCGGCAATCGCAGAAAAACATGGCGTTCCCCGCGTTCAAATCGCACTTGCCTGGTTGCTGCAGAAAGAACCGGTAACAGCTCCAATTATCGGTGCGACAAAAGTCTCTCATCTCGAAGATGCGGTAGCTGCTCTCTCAATTAAATTAACAACTGAAGAAGTCGCATCGCTGGAAGAACCGTATGTCCCTCACCCAATCATTGGTTTTCAGTAACCTGGCTATGGGTCTGTATATGGGATTCATGAAGGGGAAATATCATTAATTGAAGATTAGTTGAGTGGCGCCCGCGAGATGATGCAAGTTGTGTTGAGCTAACCAAAACCTTAATCCATGCAAAAGCTGGGTTAAGGTCTTGGTTTTTTTGTGTTCATTGGGCCTTGTGGACGGATTTCTCACTTTTCACCAGCTTTTAAATAGCTTATAATTATCAGATAATACTATGATATGGTTATAATTGAAACAGAAAAGGTGTGTGACTAGTTCGCGCCTTGGTTTGGTATGACGCCTAAGCAGGAGCGCCTACATCCTTTCTGCAAATTTTAGGGTATAAGGATGGTAAAAATGAGCAACGGAGAAACTAAAACAGATGTCATCTTAATTGGTGCCGGAATCATGAGTGCGACTTTAGGGACACTTCTGAAAGAATTAGTACCGGAATGGGAAATTACAGTGTTTGAGAAGCTCGAAAATGCAGGAGAGGAAAGCACTAACGAATGGAATAATGCAGGAACAGGGCATGCGGCACTGTGCGAGCTTAACTACACTGTCGAAAAACCAGATGGATCTATAGATATTAGCAAAGCTATCCAAATTAATGAACAGTTTCAGCTTTCCATGCAGTTTTGGTCTTATCTTGTAAACAGCAAGCTGATAAGTAATCCGCATGACTTTATCATGCCATTGCCTCATATGAGTATGGTACAAGGGAAAGATAATGTAACGTTTTTAAAGAAACGTTTTGAGTCGATGTCAAATAATCCTCTGTTTCAAGGGATGGAATTTTCCGATGACCCTGCAAAATTAATGGAATGGATTCCGCTTATTATACAAAATCGTCCATCGAGTGAATCTATAGCGGCAACAAAAATCGACTCTGGAACAGATGTCAACTTTGGTGCTTTAACACGCATTTTGTTTGACCACTTAAAGCGTAAAAACGTCGATATCAAATACAAACATAGCGTTGATAATATGAAACGTACTAGCGACGGCTCGTGGGAGTTGAAAGTACGAAACGACAGCGGCAACGTCGAACGGCACACTGCAAAATTCGTCTTTATCGGAGGCGGGGGAGGAAGCCTGCATTTACTGCAAAAATCCGGTATTCCTGAAGGAAAACATATTGGAGGATTCCCGGTAAGCGGAATATTTATGGTATGTAATAATCCGGATGTTATAGCGCAGCATCACGCAAAAGTATACGGCAAAGCAAAAGTTGGAGCTCCTCCAATGTCTGTTCCGCATCTTGACACAAGATTTATCGACAATAAAAAATCGTTGCTATTTGGACCGTTTGCGGGCTTCTCACCAAAGTTTTTAAAAACCGGTTCCATGTTTGATTTGGTAACTTCCGTAAAACCGAATAATCTCGTAACCATGTTGTCGGCAGGCGCAAAAAACATGTCATTGACAAAATACCTGATCGAGCAAGTCATGTTATCGAAAGAAAAGCGCATGGAAGAGTTACGAGAGTTTATCCCGAACGCCAAAAGCGAAGATTGGGATTCAGTAGCAGCTGGCCAACGTGTACAAGTTATCAAAGATACTGAAGCTGGCGGCAAAGGTACGCTTCAATTTGGTACGGAAGTTATTAGTGCCGCTGATGGCTCGATTGCAGCATTACTAGGTGCTTCCCCAGGTGCTTCTACGGCTGTTCACGTTATGCTTGAGGTAATTAAAAAATGCTTCCCGCAACATGTGAAAGAGTGGGAACCGAAAATTAAAGAAATGATTCCTTCTTATGGCGTGTCTCTAATGGAAAATCCAGAGCTTCTGCACAAAATTCATACTTCAACAACAGAGACGCTTGGTTTAAACCAGAAAGAGTTGGTCTCTAGTTAATTCTTTGGATGTAGAAACAGCATAAAAAGCGCGATGTCACTTTAGCATCGCGCTTTTTAAATTTAAGATAGACTCGAAAATCATAAGGGATTTGAACTAGCCTTACTCATTTCGTCGAGCATACGTTTTCGAACGATCATGGGGCTGAGATCGGGAGAGGAGATGTGTTTCACATAAAGTAAGGCACTATTTTCGATTTGGTCATCCTTCGCCTTGACCGCATCATAAAATTTATAATGTGGTAGGAAAGTCATGCCGATTTGATTGGCAAACGCTTGAAAGGGTCGGATCAGTTCGCTGATTGTATAACCAATCAAGCCACCCGACTGGTAGGACGATTCATCGCCTCCAATCGACATGGCAAGGACTAGTTCTTTCCCCGCAACAGCTTTACCGCCGGCTCCGAAAAGCCAGGAGGTCGTAAACACGTCATCGAGCCATTGCTTGAGTAAAGACGGCATACTGTACCACTGGATTGGAAATTGAAATACGATGCGGTCGTGCCTTGCGATGAGGTCTTGTTCATTCTCCACGTTGATTTCATAATCGGGGTATGCCTTATATAGTTCTTGAACTGTAATTTGATCGGGATATCCGCGCAATTCCGCCAACCAGCGTTTATTTACACGTGATTGTTCAACGTTCGGATGAGCTGCAATGACCAGAATTCGCATCAAATTCCTCCCTTTGTTTCTGCTTCGATGGTCGCTTTCATAACCTCTGCTCCGCGATTTACACGTGCTTGAATCTCAGCAGTGAGATGCTCGGGAAGGAAATCGGTTATCCAGACGAGCTTGGCGCCTCTTTCGCCATGGGGAAAGACTTGGAAGGATGCATGATGATGCAGCAGCGGCATTCGTCCTTCTTGTACCGCGTAAGCCATTCGACGTTCCTTTTCATCAACGGATACGATGAACTCGCGTACCATGCCGCCATTCGGCAGGATGAGTGTTCTTTCGTGACCGTCCATAAGGGTACCCTCGGTATAGCCGGGTACCAGTCGATGATGGACAGCACCTACGTCGCTCACCGCGTCCCATACCTGCTCCGGCGAGGCATCAATCAAAATCTCCTTGTAAATCGTTGGCAAATGATCACACTCCTTGAGCTCATTATATTTTTGATTGAGAACTCAGTCAACCATAGATTGTATATTTAATCTGGCTTGAATAACGAAATTGCCGATTCGGCGATCTGTTGGAATTTTTCCCCCATTAGGCTGTTAATTTCCGTCTCCTTCAAGCCCTGAGCGGCAAGATCTTGAAGCATCTGATCCAGATAACTCATTCCTTGGGAAATAGCTCCCCAATATTGCATGGCCATAAGATTCACGTCTCCCTGACGGATGACACCATGCCCAATTCCTTTGTCAATCGCTTGAACCATTGGCTTGATAAAGCTCTTCATCCATTCAAAGGGCGACAATTCTCCGGGCTCATACAGATGATGCAGATCCAGGCTGATTCGCATATAAAAACGCTGGGTCTGTGGATCCTTGATCACACGTTCACAGATGAGCATGGCATAGTTTTTGAATTGCGCGAGTACGGGCGAATCCTGTTCAAAATACACGGTTGTGTAGTGAAGGGACTGGTCCATCATGTTTTCGTAAAGCTCCCGAAAAAGCATCTTTTTATTCTTGAAGTAGTAATATACCAGACCATGTGCAAGACCCGCCTGATCTGCAACATCGCTCAATGTCGTAGCCGAATAGCCCTTTGCCACATAGACGTGAACGGCCGCATGTAAAATCTCTTGCTTACGTTGCTCACGAATAAACTCGTTCTGTTTCTTTGTGCGGGGAGACATGTCATCACACCTTGTTTTGATTTTTTATTAAAAGTATACGTTACAGCGATCAAGATGGAAAACGTAAGAAATGATCATTACATCGTAGGGCCGTTTGGATCATCTTACGTTTAGTCCTCGGTCATATTTTTCCTTCAGACGCTTTATGTCTGCTCTGGGAGGAGAACCAAACATACGAGAATATTCGCGGCTGAATTGGGATGCACTTTCATAGCCTACCCGGAATGCGACATCAGCGGCATCCCCTGACTCGGATAATAATAGGCGCCGAGCTTCCTGCAATCGCAGTTGTTTTTGAAACTGAATTGGGCTCATAGCTGTTACCTCTTTGAAGTGTCTGTGAAATGAAGAAATACTCATATTAGCTATTTCTGCAAGCTCTTCAATTCGCAAAGGCTTATTACAGTCATTGATAATTTGTTCGATAGCGTCCCTGATTCGATAGGTGCTGCTTCCTTCCATTGCGATTTGTGCAAGCGCAACTCCATACTGCCCTTGCAGAAGCCTATATAGAATTTCCCTTGTGTAGACGGGAGCAAGGAACGGAATGTCTTTAGGATTGTCTAGCAAACGAGCTAATCTGAGTATCGCATCTAGTATAGGTACTTCTATCTGACCGACAAACATAGCTCGCTTAGCATTTTCTTTCGGGGTGATTTGAATTTCAGAGTTATTTAAAACCTCTAAAATTTGACTTTGTGTAAATTCAAGTTTGAAACTCAAATACGGAACGTCAAGAGAGGCTTTTATGACCTGGCCGATCACCGGCAAGTTCATGGATGAAATAAGGTAGTCGGCAGGACCATATTCAAAACGCTCCTGTGCCAGCAATATCTCTTTCGAACCTTGAGCTATAAAACATAAGGAAGGCTTGTAAACTCTGTAGACGGGCTCGGTCACTTTAGAGTTGTGAATAAAAAATAAAGATGGGATAGCTGTCAGGTAAACTCCGTCCTGTCCTGAGTGGCGCTCAATCAGTTTGGCAAGCTCATTCTGCTGTTTTATTATTTCCTCAGACATAAGCTCCTCCTCGTAGTTTTTTTATCTTTTTCAATTATAAAGCATATACGTCTGAAGCGTTAGTGATAGTGAGAGGATTAGGCAATCATTTAAGACAAATGGGATAACGGTCTTTTTTTCATTTATTGCATAATTAGGTTACGCCATTTAACACACAAGAGTTCTTGATAGAACTTGAGGAGGAATGAAGGTGGAACGTATTTGGACGAGGCCGTTTATTCTCATGACGGTAGGAATGTTTTTCCTATTCACAGGATTTTATTCGCTGTATCCGACGCTGCCGCTGTTCATCAAACAGATGGGCGGCAACGAAGCGCAGGTCGGTCTGGCGGCGGGCTCGTTTATGTTGTCTGCCGTTATTTTTCGCCCGATCGTCGGTGTGCTGCTGGATCGGTTTGGCAGGCGTCCCTTTATCATCTGGGGGCTGCTTCTCTTCACCTTAGCGATGTATATGTATGACTGGATCGGCGGAATCGTCGTTTTGATGGGGCTCAGAATATTACACGGGATGAGCTGGGCGGTTTCCACAACCGCCGTTTACACGGCGATTGCCGATATGATCCCATCGGCCCGCCGCGGAGAAGGCTTGGGGTGGTTTGGCACGGCCACGACCATGGCTATGGCGGTCGGCCCGATACTCGGCATCTGGGTTACACAGAACCTGTCGTACCATGCTCTGTTTCTATTCGCCGTCCTCCTATCTGCCGCAGCGCTGCTCTTGACGTTTGGTGCAAAAATGCCTCTCCGGCCGAAATCTGGCACAAGGAGAATCGATTTTTTTGAAAAATCGGTCTTGCCAGTCACGGCATCGGGCTTTTTTCATGCTTTCGCTTATGGCGGCATTACCACCTTTGTCCCACTGTTCGCTAATTCGATCAAGGTCAATCCCGGCGCGTTCTTTCTGGCCTATGCCGCAACGCTTGCCCTGATCCGTCCCGTTGCGGGAAAACTTTCGGACCGGCACGGCGAGACGGTTGTCATTGTACCGGCTCTTGTGATTACGATTTCAGCTTTGATTACCTTGAGCTTATCGACCGGATTGTTCGGCGTGCTCATTTCGGCCGTTCTGTACGGTATCGGTTTTGGTTCCGTGAATCCGGCTCTTCAAGCGGCAACGATACGTCTTGCGCACCCGGACCGTAAAGGGGTTGCCACGGCTTCTCTCTTGACTTCTACCGACCTTGGCATCGGGCTAGGTGCGATCATGCTAGGCTGGGTCTCCCAGTATACGAGCTACCAGCTAGTGTTTACGGTCAGCGCTGTGTCGGTCTCATTTTCCTTGTTGCTGTTTACTTTCTTTGTAAAACGTTTGTTGAAAAACAAAGGGCTTCGTCCTCTGAACACCGGTTCTCTTCCCTCGGAAACCAATTAACGCTGCTCCGCTGCGGCTTGCATTCTTTTACTAGTGAAAAAAATAATAAAACTTAGGAGTGTATCGATTATATGGAGTATGTAAAACTTGGCCGCACCGGTTTGGACGTTTCACGAATATGCCTTGGTTGTATGAGTTATGGGGTACCCGAACGCGGAATCGCTCCATGGTCGCTGAATGAAGAGGAAAGCAGACCATTCATTAAAAAGGCGTTAGAATTAGGCATTAACTTCTTCGATACTGCGAATGTATACTCTGACGGAACAAGCGAGGAAATTGTCGGACGTGCATTGAAGGAATTCGCCCGTCGTGATGAGGTCGTCATTGCGACCAAAGTATACTTCCGCATGCGTCCGGGTCCGAATGGTGCGGGACTTTCCCGCAAGGCAATCATGAGCGAAATTGATAACAGCCTAAGACGGTTAGGTACGGATTACGTCGATTTATACCAGATCCACCGCTTCGATAACACTACGCCTATAGAAGAGACGATGGAGGCACTCCATGACGTAGTAAAGGCAGGCAAGGCAAGGTATATAGGAGCATCCTCGATGTATGCTTGGCAGTTCTTGAAGGCGCAGCATGTCGCCGAACGCAACGGTTGGACCCGGTTTATCTCCATGCAGAATTTATTGAATTTACTGTATAGGGAAGAAGAAAGGGAGATGCTGCCGCTTTGCCGCTCAGAGGGAATCGGTGTCATTCCATGGAGTCCGCTTGCTAAAGGTCGGTTAACCCGAGATTGGGATGAAAAGAGTGCCCGTTCAGAGATAGACGAAGCCGGACAAAGGCTAGTTGCAGCAATGGTAGACGCCGACCGCAAGATCGTGGAAAGAGTTGCCGAAGTTGCCGCTAAGCGGGGCATTCCTCGTGCGCAAGTCGCGCTTGCGTGGGTACTGCAAAAGGAGCAGGTAACGGCGCCGATCGTTGGTGCAACAAAGCTTAATCATCTGGAGGATGCAGTTGCTGCGTTGTCGGTGAAGTTAGATTCAAAAGAAATTATGAGCCTAGAAGATCCATATGTACCGCATCAGATATATGGCAATTAAACCTAGATACTTCATCACAGAAAATGATTCGTTGCTTAAATAATGAGCATTAATATTCAGTATATATCCAGTTCATAAAGTCATCGTATGCTATCGGCAGTTGAAAAAAACTTTAACTCCGAGGTGTTGATAATCATGACAATAGCAAAAGCAAAGGAACAACAACGCATCGCAATCGTAGGGGCAGGTCCGGGAGGGTTGACGTTGGCCCGGATCCTGCAGCGGCATGGCGTAAAAACAGTCGTCTATGAACGCGAACTATCCTCCGCCAGTCGCCAGCAAGGTGGTTCATTAGACATTCATCAAGATTCCGGACAATGGGCACTAAATGAGGCGGGCTTATTTGAACAATTTGAAGCGCTCGCCCGGTTTGAAGGACAAGACTTTCGGCTTCTTGATAAAACTGGCAAAGTCTATCTGGATGATGTGGCTGAGCCCAATGAAGGAGAACGTCCCGAGATAGATCGCGGAATGCTGCGCGAGCTGCTATTAAACTCCGTTGACTCTGATTGCGTTCACTGGGGGCACAATTTGATCCAAGCGATCCCTTTGGAAAATGGCATGCATGAACTTCACTTTGAGAATGGGCATGTGGATATCGTCGATCTTGTCGTAGCTGCCGATGGCGCCTTCTCGCGCATTCGTCCGCTTCTTACGAATTCTGTACCTGTATATACCGGACTCAGCATGGTAGAGTTCTACTTGGAAAATGCCGCTATCGCTCATCCAGAAATCACTGCTATTAACAGACGCGGAAAACTGTTTGCCCTTGCGGATCATAAGGGCATATTAGGACAGTTGAATGGAGACGGCCGCATCTGTGTGTATTTGGCGTTTCAAATTGACCGAGATTGGCTGGATAACATTCCGTTCGATCAGCCTGAGGAAGTGAAACGGCAGATGCTGCAACATTTTAGAGATTGGGATGAGTCGCTTACGAATTATATCCGATCCGCTGATGGCCCTATGCTCCCGAGACGCATCTATATGCTGCCTGTCGGTCTCAAGTGGGTCCACAAACCGGGTGTCACACTGATCGGTGATGCTGCGCATCTGATGTCTCCTTTCGCCGGAGAAGGTGTGAACTTGGCGATGCTGGATGCCGCGGAGCTGGCGTTGTCCATCGTTCAGCATGGCGATGTGAATAAAGCAGTTGAAGCCTACGAGGAAAAAATGTACGCATATTCGTCAAAATCTGCCGAGGTATCGGATGCGAATCTCAAGCTATGCTTCTCCGATGATGCCGCAGCCAAAATGATGGATCTGATGAACCAATATCATGACCATCAATGAAACTCCGATCCATCGATACAAGTAAAAAAAGCGTAAAAGATTTGGAACAGGTCATAGAAGAAATTATGAACAATAAAAAATTCAGAATGGTATGAGCTCCTAAGGTCGACTTATACGAATATGACAATTGTCACCTTGATCCGGTGACTTGATTCACTTTTGAAACACTCTCTAAAAGGTGATAATAAGACTATAAAATCCTTTAAGGGAGTGTTCATTACTATGAATTCAACTGTATCGATGATGATTTCGGCTTTGATTTTCTTTTTTATCTTGCGTGGACAATTAAGTGGCATGCGTAAGCCGCTAAAAAAATCAGGTGTAACGTTACTGTTGCCTATCCTATACATTTCTACTTCGCTTATGCAATTGTTCGATCCATCGCTGCATATCCGTGAAGAGCAAGTCATCGTTGCTTTGTTGATTGGTATGATTGTATCGATTCCGCTTATCTTGACGACCAGCTTTGAAGTTCGAGACAATGGCAGCACGTTTATTAAGCGTAACAAAACGGTCTTTGTACTGCTGATCGTGATCTTTGCACTGCGTTTCCTCGCGATTGCGACTATTAAATCAATCGATCCAAGCACACTTAGCTTTATGTGCAATCTGGTGACCTTTGGCTACATCGCGACTTGGCGGATCATTAGTTTTATTAGATTCAAAGGTGTCAGCTCTTCGAAGCAAGCTGCGCTGAATATTTAACACAACAATGAAAATAAGCTCTTCACCTTTTGGGTGAGAGCTTATTTTGTTTTTATGGAATCTTAAGACCGGAGGGAGGGCGAGGTTCATTTCATTTTATCAAAACCGACATGAAAAATAATCATCAATAATCCGGTATAGGGTACCGACATGAGCAAACCGAATAACGGTTTGCGATAATGAATACGCAGCATGATAAACATGAATATATCGAAAAGAGATGACCAAAGCAGGTTCCATCCGTTATGATACGTTATTGATCCACATTTCACAGATACAAATTCAAGCAAAACAAAAATGCCAGTGAAAAAGATGATGTAATAAGCCTGGGAAAGGAGTTTGCGATTTCGCGGGTAGTTCGATAGGTATACCCAGGTCGATACAGGCATGCCTATCAGAATAAGCAATAAGATCGGAATCGTGGCAACTGGAAGACCATTCGGCTCCATTTGCCAAAGTTGATATTGATAACAGATCAACTCATAAAGACCATTACACAACGCAGCAAAGAGGAGTGTTGGGTAGTACTTCTCCCAATTTCGGTCCGCAAACCGAATAGCTGCTAGCAACCATAAAACCGAGTATAAAATCGCAACCAAGGGATTTCGAACTCCTTTGTTTATGTTAAGTCCTTATTATTCCAATTAGCCCAGTGTTCATACAATTTTATTTATACTGGTATCCTTAAAGGGTCAAATTACTGATAACGAGTTCAATCATAAAGAGCAGTCTAAAACTATATTCTCTAGTTTTGGACTGCTCTTTGTTTTTGTTGATGTAGTTTACTTAACCACATTAACGTTTGCCTGTGAACTCACAAGATCACTTGAATCATCTGAGACTAAAGGTGCTGAACTCAATTTCGCCTCTTCGCGAAGTAGATAGCTGAAAAATAAGATGTAGTAAGACACGATGATGAAGAAGACACCTGCAGTCAGGGGATCTTTGGTAAATTGAGCTGGATCTACTGGATTCATGTTTGCTGAGTTTGTTGAAAGGTTGATAAAGGCCAAGCGATAGACGATTCGGCCAAGAAATAGCACCAGAACCGTAATTTCGACCCATAAATGAGTGCGATAGTACCATCCGTCTGGACGATGTTCGAAAAGGGTGTGGCGAATCGCGGTGAGTCCGAGTGCGATACCTGCCGCTAGGCCGATGATATAGCCAATGAAATGGATGGGGTGGACAAAGCCAAGCAGGAAGATGACGGCTCCGAGGATACTAAAGAGAGTGAGTCGGAATTTAAGTCTGCCTCGGGATAGCTTTTGAAAACCAATGGTTCGCTTCGCTCTTCGATAAATAAAAAAACCAATAAATAGGAATGGGATGGCATAATGCATCCAGTTTTGCATGAGAGTTCCTCCAAGAGAATCGTAGTTTTTTCTTATTGTAACAAATTTAGGCAGTTTATTAGATAAAAAATTTTATTCCGTTTACAAAAAACTGTCATACACTTAATAGTAGCGCTATAAACTTACTATTACACACAAAAAGTGCCGCAAGGAGTTGACAGTCAATGGCTCTAATCACCCATGTTAATGTATGTAATACAGAGAATGAAATTTACTGCTGTCTTCGTAATAAAATTGTGAAGCTTGACGATCAACAGAAAGAGCAATTTTGCACTGGATGTAAAATGTTTGCCGGTGATGCTGATGAACATGGAACGGGTGTATCCTGTGTATGGGAAGATGTACGTGTCGTTAGCAATCCGCATATCGCTCTAGACCCGCTTGAGGAGTTTATTCATAATCAAATCCGACAAGTGCCGCCCGAGGGTCCGGCTTTATTTCTATATACAACAGAATGGTAAAACACATTCTCTTTGATTTTGATGGGACACTGGTCGATTCTAGAGCATTGCTTGTTAAGCTTTATAATGAAATGGCCGTGCAGTATCAATTTCGCAGGATTCGAGATCAAGATCTCGCGCTTCTGAGATCACTTTCGATCTCTGAGCGGGTGGATCGCTTAGGTGTTCCGGTACTCCAAATTCCCAAGCTAGTAACGGCTGGAAGACAGCTCTATCAAAACAATATTCGTACACTGCACATTGTACCTGGGATGAAAGAGGTTATTGCCAGAATTTCCTCACAAGGGATGAAAAGCTCCATACTCTCTTCCAATTCCGAAGTAAATATTCGTCAGATTCTTAAAAATAATAAGCTGGATGGCGCATTCAAGGAAATCATTTCGGCTAAGCATATATTTGGCAAGCATCATTCCATTCGCAAAGTGATGAAACAATGGGGGACTCCTCCCTCGCGGATGATCTATGTTGGAGATGAATTAAGGGATATCGAGGCTTGCAGGAAACTAGGCGTTCCCATAGTTGCTGTTACATGGGGCTATGATTCTCAGCATTTACTGCTCAGTGGAAAGCCTGATTACTTGGTAAACTCTCCGGGAGAGCTGCTAAAAACACTTCTGTCCTTGGCCTGATAGGATGGTAAAAGAGGGAGCAAATAGCTATCACAGACTGAGTCTGGGTAGTTATTTGTGTTTGCTTTTTGTAAGTGCTGTTGCAACATTCGCAGTCGAGCGGTGTCATCATGTAAAATAGATCTATGAAGTGATATTTGCTGGAGGAGGCGTCTAATGTTATTTTATCTCATCATATTGGTCGTGACAGCCGTGGATCAAATTACGAAGGTATGGATTCGGTCTATCCTAAAAGTAGGCGAATCTATGCCGTTTTATAAAGACATCATTTCGTTTACGCATTATCAAAATAGTGGAGCAGCAGGTAGTTCGCTGCAGGGCTCAGCTCGTTATTTAGGAATTCTTGCTGTTGTGATTATTGCCGTTATTTTGTATTACCGGAAAAAAGGAAGCTTTGAAGGATTCTTCAAAGAGTGTGGTGCCGCATTTTTCGTAGGCGGTGCTATCGGGAATGGAATCGAACGATTATTATTTGGCAAAGTGACCGACTTCATCGTGTTTCGCTCTGGCCATGGTGTGATGAATTTGGCTGACTTAGCCATTAATTTGGGTGTGGTGTTTTTTGTACTGGACTTGTTTCTCTCTTACAGGCATAAGTTGCTGCCAAAAGAGAAAAAATTTCAATAAACGTAGGTATATTAAACTATATAGGTAGATCAAAAGTACTATTCGTGATATCCTTCAAGTAGACGGTTTTGATCGAGAAGACGTTAAACTGGAGGATGGTCACATGAGGCCGGATAAACAGATATTGATTGATGAATTCTTTGCAATGATTCGAAAATTGACGCGTACGGGTGCAGATATTATGTTAGTGAGGGACTTTTTCTGGAAAGCTTCCGAAATCCGTTCATTTATCCCTCCAACGGTAGAATTCATGACAGTTCTTAAAACGTACAACGCAGTCTTGTTTCATGAATTCCGAAAATCACTTGTCCCCAATACAAGTATGCATATGCTAGCGAATGTCCACATGGAAGCGGGAGAAGCGCTCATTAGTTTGGGAATTACGAGTTTGGAGCAGCTTCAACTAGCGGTCAAAGGAACAGTAGCTGTGAGTAGTTAAGAAAGTTAAACCAAGCGATGACGCCAGTCTCGCTTGGTTTTTTTGTTTGGAGAGGGAGACATAATCCATTGGGTGTAATTACCATTTAATATTCCTGCCGAGAAAAAGCCATATTAAGATACAGAATTACATTCTGTGTGAAAGAAGGAAAGAAAATGCTGCGAATGCTTGGGAAACTGTTTTTGAAGTTACTGTTAAATGGAGTTTTTTTAATCCCTATATTGATGTATTTAACGCAAGCCACACTCATCGAGGCGTTCTTTGCAACTTATACTTTTTCTCTTATGTCATATGTTGCAATTGATCAATTGTTTTTAAGAGTTACCAACAATGGGGTTGCTACCTTAGCAGATGTAGGACTAGCCTTTGTTTTCTTTTGGTTGGTCGAGAAATTCTTTTTTCATTGGTCCATAAACTTTACGACTGTGGCGATAGTTGCATTGGTTTTTGGCATCATAGAGTTCTTTATGCATAGCTATTTTCAGAAAGACAGGGGCAGGCTTGATCGACATAGTTTTAGTGATAATTAAACTTAAATTTGTATCTTGGTCCTGTAAAATTAGAAACTGAAGAAAAACTCAGATTCTGAGCTTTCCTTCAGTTTTTTAACAATTTGATATCGAATTTCATGACTTACTATTAGCCATGCAATTCGATATTCCCAAAACCGCGTTCATCGGACAGTAACGAGTTGTTCCTGTAACAATTGGCGCTAATCCAATTAAGCCCCACCAACTTTTGTAATACACCCCAGCGAGAACAATAGCGGATCCAATTGTAATTCTTATAACTTGCTCCGTTTTCCCAACGTTACACTGCATAATAAAACCTCCAAAGGATAGTTGATAAAAAACAGCCATAGACAAAAAGTATGAATGCTGTTGTATTCACAGCACACACTGAATATATTGTCCTTTTCTAAGTCAAACAATCAATCAAATGAGTTTGTAATTTCAGGAGTTGACGAAAATGAAAATCTTGTTTATAGTAGCAATATACCCATACGGGTATAAGTAATGACGATGATTTGTAAAGGTGGTGTAAAAATTTCCGAACTAATAGGTATGAGGTAAGAGAATTTTTTTTGCAATTTTATATACCCCCATGGGTATATAATCGGCTTTTAATATGTAATATGGAAAGGCAGCGCCTTATGGATTTAACATGGATCATAACTATTTTCATAATTGGATTTTTGGGCTCGTTTATTTCAGGAATGGTGGGAATTGGCGGTTCCATTATTAACTATCCGATGTTGTTATTTATACCAGTGGCTTTAGGATTTACGGCTTTTACCGCGCAGGAAGTATCTGCAATCAGTGCAATTCAAGTGCTTTTCGCAAGTTTAATGGGGATGCTCGTGTTTCGAAAAGGAGGATTTCTAAATAAAAGCTTAGTGCTCTACATGGGAACTTCAATTATCGTTGGCAGCTTCATAGGGAGCTATGTGTCCAACACGTTACCAAGTTCAGCTATCAATTCCTTTTATGCCATTTTGGCGCTGATTGCTGCAATTATGATGTTTTTACCTAAGCAAGGACAAGATGCCCAAGACGTAAGTAAAGTTACATTTAATAAACCACTAGCGGTTATTTTAGCTTTAATCATCGGGACGGTATCAGGGATCGTAGGCGCGGCGGGTGCCTTCATAACGGTACCGGTAATGTTAGTGGTTCTTAAGATCCCAACGAGGGTTGCTATCGCTTCATCCTTAGCTATAACTTTTATATCCTCCATTGGCTCTACGACCGGAAAGCTATTAGGAGGGCATATGCTTATGGTTCCATCTATCGTACTTGTCGTTGCAAGTACAATTGCATCACCGATTGGAGCTAAGCTCAGTAAGAAAATCAACACGAAGATTCTTCAATGGATTCTGTCTGCTTTGATAACGGCAACTGTCTTTAAAATTTGGTATTCTATTTTACTTTAGAATCAACTGACTTTTACTCTCGGAGGGAACTATACATGAATGATAAACAGGTACATGGAATGAATGCTTCAAAGCTAGCAAAAAAGGTTTTGAACCAAACGCCTATTTTTATTTTAGATGTTCGGAATGAAAGTGACTTCAACGATTGGAAAATAGAAGGTGAGAATGTCCGTATTATCAACGTGCCTTATTTCGAACTTCTTGATGGCGTAGATGAAATTCTTGATCAAATTTCGGATGACCAGGAGGTTTTAGTTGTTTGCGCGAAAGAGGGATCATCGAAGTTCGTAGCTGAACAGCTGGTCGAAAGCGGAAAACAAAACATTTCTTATTTAATTGATGGTATGAAATCTTGGAGTGAGCATCTTGAGCCTGTGAAAATTGCAGACTTGAAAGATGGGGGCACCCTGTATCAATTTGTGCGGTTAGGCAAAGGATGTCTATCTTACATGGTGATTTCTAACGGAGAAGCTGCGGTTATTGATGCTGTACGGTTCACCAAGGTGTTTGAGGATTTTGCCAAAGAAAATCATGCCGTCATCAAACATACCGTGGATACTCACCTTCATGCCGATCATATCTCAGGCGGCCGGCAGTTAGCTGAGAATACGGGGGGGTCTTACTGGCTTCCGCCTAAGGATGCTACAGAGGTTGTGTTCCACTATGAAAAGCTTGAAGAAAGCAGCCAACTTATCGTTGGCCAAACAGAAATCAATATCCAGCCGATTTATTCTCCTGGTCACACGATTGGAAGCACATCACTCATGATTGATGATCAATATTTGCTTTCCGGGGATATTTTATTTGTGAAGTCGATTGGCCGTCCTGATTTGGCTGGGAAAGCAGAAGATTGGGTCACTGACCTCAGAACGACATTGTATGAGCGATATAAGCAGCTGTCTGAAGATCTAATCGTGCTTCCTGCCCACTTTGGGACAATTGCGGAATTAGGTGATAGAGGGCAAGTAGCTGCACGTCTTGGCGATTTGTTTAAAGAAAATCCTGGTTTAAACATACACGACGAATCCGAATTCAGACGCACCGTTTCTGAGTATCTGCCACCACAACCGAATGCCTATCAGGAAATACGCCAAACGAACATGGGGAAAATAAGTCCGACAACTGAGGAACAGCGAGAAATGGAAATTGGACCAAACCGTTGTGCCATTCATGATGACAAAACAAAATGATTATATGGAGGAATCAAAATGCCTGATAAAACTTATAAAGAGCTATTGCCACACGAAGTTCTAGAGCGAATCAAACAGAAAGAGAATGTAACCATCCTTGATGTCCGGGATCACGACGAATGGGAATCTGGACATATATACGGCGCTAAACATATTCCTCTTAGCCAGATCGCTCGAGCACTTAACGAAATAAAGCCAAAACAAGAAACGATCATTGTTTGCCGCAGCGGTAATCGAAGCGGAATGGCTTGTGATTATTTATCTTCTATGGGTTATCACGTTACGAATATGACTGGTGGCATGTCCGAATGGTCTGGCGAAGTGGAGTACGGGAAATAAATCAATACAAATAAAGAATAATGGAGGTCTTTAACTTATGACTGCATTGCATGTAGATCGCACGCTGGAGTGCGAAGGACTTGCTTGTCCACTTCCGGTGGTTCGGACAAAAAAAGCAATAGATGATATGAATCCTGGCGAAGTATTGGAGGTTCGTGCGACTGATAAAGGCTCGATGGCAGACCTAAAGGGCTGGGCAAGTCGCACTGGACACCAATACATTGGGTTAAAGGAGGAAAATGGCATCTACCGTCATTTCATTCGCAAAGCTGAAGCATCCGGAACAAAAGCGGAGATGAAGTTTCCTCATACCGCAACGAATGATGAGATACAAGCAAGAGTAGAAGCCAGAGAGAAACTCAATATACTTGATGTAAGAGAGCCAGCAGAATATGCTTTCGGACGGATTCCTGGGGCTATATCAGTCCCTTTAGGGGAACTCGAAGTGAAGATGACGCAGCTTGATCCAAATAATGAATATTACGTTGTATGTCGTACCGGGAATCGTAGTGATATGGCATGCCATATGCTAACGGAGCGAGGGTTTAATAAAATTAAGAATGTAATGCCTGGTATGTCTCAGTGGGTTCATTGTGAAGAAAAGGACTAGCTGAATTTACAAATCATAAGGAGGAGTTTAAAATGGTAGATTTAATTGTTGACGCCAAAGGATTGGCATGTCCACTGCCGATTGTTAAAGCAAAAAAGGGGATCGATTCTTTGGAGTCGGGACAAGTCATGGAATTGCAAACGACGGATAAAGGGTCAATGAAGGATTTCCAGGCCTGGGTCAATCAGACCAAACACGAGCTCATTGATGCAAAAGAAGAAAATGGTGTTTTCACATTTACGGTAAAAAAAGGATTGTGACTTATCTAATTGATAAGTGAGTTTTTTAAAAATTGGGTGTTATATTTTTTTGAATATTCAATATACATATACGCGTATATGTATAAAATGAAGGATGTGGGAAGTATGGGAGACAACAAAGAGAAAACAACAATTGTCCTTTTTAGCGGAGAGCTGGATAAAGCTATTGCCGCATTTATTATCGCGAATGGAGCTGCCGCCTATGATCACGAAGTCACGATATTCTTTACCTTTTGGGGACTGAACGTACTTCGTAAAGATCAAAAAATTGCGGTGAAAAAGGGATTCCTGGAGAAAATGTTTGGAAAAATGATGCCTCGCGGAGCTGAAAAGCTTGGAATTTCCAAAATGAATTTCGGTGGGATAGGTCCAAAAATGATTAAACATGTAATGAAAAAGCATAATGCTTTGTCGCTGCCGCAATTAATTGAATTAGCTCGAGAACAAGGCATTAAACTGGTTGCTTGTACGATGACAATGGACTTACTCGGTTTGGAGCAGGAAGAATTGCTCGACGGCATTCAATATGCGGGTGTTGCCGCATACTTGGGTGATGCTGCTGATGCTAAAGTAAATTTGTTTATTTAAGCCTTTCTTCATCTGCCTTCATATTGTTTTCGTGAGTCATATCAGCAATAATATACCTATACAGGTATCTATGAAAGGATGGCAAAATATGAAATACGATGATGATGTGAAAAAGAGATTAAGGCGTGTTGAAGGACAAATCCGGGGTATTTTAAAGATGATGGAGGAAGAACAGGATTGCAAGGATGTTGTTAGCCAAATTTCAGCAGTCAGGAGCGCCGCGGACAAAGCCATTGCCTACATTGTTGCGGTCAATTTGGAACAGTGTATTCTGGAGGAAATAGAAGCTGGAAGAGATTCGAGCAAAGTGGTCAAACAGGCCTTTGAATTGTTAGTTAAAAGCCGGTAAGAGGATCAGGAAAGAGGTTAGCGTATGGATTATACATCCATCTTTAATATCGTGGCGTTAGCGTTTTTAGTTTGGTTTATTTATTCCAGGTTTGCAAGCTTAAAGGGTCTAAACAATCTATCACCGGATCAATTCCAGGAAGAATTGAAGGTAAGGCGTAATTATGTTCTGATTGATGTGCGTGAACCCAGCGAAGTCAAGCACGGATACATCCCAGGTGCGATCAATATACCGTTATCCCAAATGAAACATAAAGTTGGCGAAATTCAAAAAAATAATCATGTATATTTATATTGTCGAAGTGGAATGAGGAGCAAACAAGCAGCAAGAGTTCTAAAAAAGAATGGTTTTAACGAATTATCTCATTTACAGGGCGGAATTATGTCCTGGAAAGGGAAGTTAACCGAATAAACAAAAATCATTAGCCCCCGTGGGTTAATGATTTTTTGCTTAATATAAGCTTGATTGATTTACACATATTTATTTTTGTTGCTACTTCGTAATGTTTTATGTAACCCTCAAGTGAGGGTATGAATTCCTTTTCATAATGATTATGCGGTTGCCTCAGAGCGCTTTTTACCATTGAAGTGGAGATAAATGCCAGCGAGGATACATAATAGAATGACACCTACAGCAGTCCACTGTGCAGTTGTCCATTGAAATAAATATTTTGGAGTATCTCCTCTAAGCATTTCCAGCATAAAGCGACCGGCGTTATAGACTGCGTTTGTGATTAAAAATAAGTATCCCCGTTTCAATTTTCGCTGAAGAAGAATCATGACAAGGGCGAAAATAATAATGTCCATTTGCCCTTCCCATACTTCTGCAGGGTAAAGAGGCTTGTCACCGTATGTATCTCTTGCAATAGTGCCTTCAGGGTAAAGAATTCCCCAGTTTCCACCCGTAGGATCTCCAAAGGCATCGCCATTCATCAGATTTGCATCTCGTCCAATACTTTGTCCTAATATTAATCCGGGAGCACACAAGTCAGCTAATTCCCAAAACGATAAATTATGCTTTCGAACATACCAAATCCCAACCACTACCGCTCCGACAATTCCTCCTTGGATCGAAAGCCCTCCATGCCAAATGGCAATAATCTCTCCAGGATGCTTGGAATAATAACCCCAATCAAACAAGAAAACTTGCCAAAATCTTGATCCCACAATGGCACCGATCATCATAGGGATTAATAAATTTGAAAGATGATTTGCGAGCTCATGCTTCTTTTGTAATTTAGCTAAAGTAAGAGTTACCCCATAACCTAATATTATGCCAAGAACAAACAAGATACTGTAAGAACGAATTGGAAATGAACCTATGAAACCTAAATATTGAAGCACTTTGACAGCTCCTTTGCTTTCCTGTATGCAGTAATTATAACACTATTTATAACCTTATCTTAAACAATATTAAGGGGAATTTCTTGTTCCCATGTAACCTTAATTATTTTTGAACGAAATGGGGGTGGGTGAATATTCTAATGTGTAGATTACGCCATAAAGGAGAAGTGTTAAAACATGTATTACACCTTACAAGCACCTAATTACGTCCCGTATCAAGGTTACCTGGGGCATTTCGTACGTAGTGAAGATATGGTGCTTAATTTAATTCTGCAATCCATATCTGGAGAAAGAAATGATGAGCTCTTCTATCAAGAGTTGATAAGGCTTGCTCCTACGGAGAAAGAAAAGGAAGTTATTACAGGCATTAGAGATGACGAGAGAAAACATAATCAAATGTTTCGAAATATTTATACGCAACTTACGGGTACATCACCTACCGGAATAGAAGCGATGGAGCCGATTGAACACGTTAGCGATTACTTAAGCGGTATTGAGAACGCATTATTCGGTGAATTAAAGGCGTTTGAAAAGTATCGTACTCTATATTTGAACATTCGACCAGAATATCGCAATATGATCTTTGAAATCATGACCGATGAGATTAAGCATGCTAGTTACTATAACTGGCTATACGCGAAAAATAATAGATAAAAGATAGCGGCATTCGATGCCTCTCATTGCAATATAAAAACCCCAGGAGCTTTAATAATGGCGCACTGGGGTATTTTAAAATCAAAGATCCATTTCCGGTGGTTCCTCTAACCATCCTTTGGATATCATAAGTTTGGCGCCTTCCTTTGTATATTCAAATACATCTTTTGCGTATACTCCTGTTTTCGCTATCATATCATTACGTAAAATAAAAGCAGCATTAAAGCCTTGAGCTCCAAGACTAAAACCACCCAAAAGGTATGTACAATACATCATCAATTTTTCGGAAAAAGGAGCATTTGTCGAATTTGTATTGAAGATAATATGTGTTCATTCATATGATTTATTCAAAAGTGGCTTATCGTTCCGTTAAGAACAACGCTAAAAAGGACCTCCCCTTATTGGCGGAAGTCCTCATGGATACGAGTAACCATATTCAAGGTAGATACCTCATTGGTTACATGCACGCTATTCGTCTTTCTTCTGCTGCAGCGCAGCCATCAATTTGTCAGCAAGTGAGTTGCCCAGCTGGGTTTGATCGGAAAACTTCTCGATTAGCTGACGGTTCGCTTTGGCAGAGGCGCGACGGCCACCGCCGGTTGATTCGTTGTCTATTTTCTCCACGACGTTGCAAGGACGGCATTGGAAATACTTGCCGGATTTGCCGGTGTGGATTTCCATTTTTTTGTGACACTGCGGGCAACGGTGGTTGGTCAGTTGTCCGTCAGCTTCGCGCTTATAGGAGCACTCGCGACTGGAACAAACGAGATAACGGCCTCGTTTTCCCTTTACCTCTTGAAGAAACTCCCCGCAATCCGGGCATTTGCTGCCCGTTAAGTTATGCGGTTTATAGGCGGCAGAGCTTTTCTTGACCTCATCGACCAGCTCGGCTGCTTTTTTGCGAATGCCGCTTAGGAATTGCTCCATGCTGCCTTTGCCTTTGGAAATGCGTTCTAGCTCCAGCTCCCAGCGGGCTGTAAGCTCAGGAGAACGCAGCTCCTCCGAAGCGAGTTCTATGAGCTGAGTGCCTTTGCCAGTCGGAACGAGTAAGGAGCCTTGACGCTCAATGGTGTCGGAAGACACAAGCTTTTCAATAATGTCAGCGCGTGTAGCGGGTGTGCCAAGGCCCCATTTTTCCATTTGAGATAGCAAGGAGGCCTCGTTGTATCTAGCCGGCGGTTTCGTCTGACGGCTCAATTGACGGGCGTTACGAACGGTTACGGCGTCTCTTTCGGCAGCTTGGGGCAATAGCTGAGCAGAATCTTCATCAGACTCGGCTTCTTCCCGGTCTGGATCGGAGAAATCAGTGGCTCCGTACACGTCTTTCCAACCAGCTTGTTTAACCACTTTACCTGATGCATACAGCTTCTCTCCGGCTATTTCCACAGTCAGCTTGGTTTCATCATAGCGGCAGGGACCGCAGAACAAGGCTAGGAATCGCCGCAAAATGAGATCATAGAGACGGCGTTCATCTGCGCTTAAGGTGGCGAGCGAGATGGCTTCACCGGTTGGAATAATCGCATGGTGGTCGCTTACTTTGGTATCGTCGACAATACGTTTCGTAATTGTTAATGGTTTGCGTATAAAAGGAGCCGCTAGCGCAGCATAGGGGCCAATAGCTGCACCCTTAAGTCTGCCAAGCAGGGTCGGCACCATGTCCGAGGTCAAGTAGCGTGAGTCGGTTCGCGGATAGGTGACCAACTTGTACTGCTCATACAATCTTTGCAGCACATTCGACGTCTGCTTGGCTGAGAAGCCAAATTTGCGGTTAGCATCGCGCTGCAATTCGGTTAGGTCATAAGCAAGTGGATGCGGAATTTGCTTCTCGGTTTTTTGCACGTGCAGGATTTTGCCGCTCTGGCCCTGCAGCTTCGCTTTTAAGGCATCTGCGCGGTCGCGGTCAAAAATGCGCGTATCGCCTGTTTTGGGGTCTCGCCACACCGCGCGGAAAGAGCCCAGATCGGCTTCGATCAACCAGTAGTCGACGGACCGGAAATCCCGGATTTCCGCCTCGCGGTTGATCATCATAGCCAGCGTGGGCGTCTGCACACGCCCAGCAGACAAGGACGCGCCGAACTTGCTGGTCAGCGCGCGGGTCACATTCAGGCCGATCAGCCAATCGGCCTCGGACCGGCAGACGGCTGCTTGATACAGCCGGTTGTAGTCCGTGCCCGGCTTCAGCTGCGCGAAGCCTTCGCGAATCGCCTGATCCGTCTGCGACGAGATCCAAAGCCGTTTGAACGGCTTCTTCCAGCGGATCAGCTCCATAATCCAGCGCGCGACGAGCTCGCCTTCGCGCCCCGCATCCGTCGCAATGACCAGCTCTGCAAGGTCACCACGGCGGCTGAGCTGCTCGATTGCACGGTACTGCTGCGATGTTTCTTTCATCACCTTAAGCTTCATGCGCTCAGGGATGATGGGGAGATCTTCCAGGTTCCAGGTTTTGTACTTGGGATCATAATCATCGGGCTCAGCAAGGGTAACAAGATGGCCCAGTGCCCAAGTAACGACATAGTTGGCACCTTCGTAATGGTGTTTTTGCTTTTGGTTGCAGCCAAGGACGCGAGCAATTTCTTTGGCTACGCTTGGTTTTTCGGAAAGTACAAGAATTTTCATAGGGAAAATGACCTCATTTCTGCTTACAAATTAGCATAAGCGAAAAAAGCATGCTTTTCAATGCAATGCAGCTCGAAACTGAAGCTCAAATCTATTCGAATGAGAGCTTTTTTGTGTTGAAAAAAAAGGAGAAAAATGTCTGTTCTTGTCCTAATATAAGGGTATAATGAGGAAATAAGGGATGAAGAGGAGCCAAAATCTTTATGAGACCCATGTTTTCTTATTTTACTAATCAAACAATAAAAATGAGGTTTCAATTATGGATCGTTGTTGTCATTGTGACACTTACCTTTTCAATTATTGTCCCTTTTTATTTTATAGAGAAGAAAGATCGTTTAGATGAAGCTGAGAATCAGTTAAAGCAAGTCATCACCTTGCAAAGTCTGTATATCGAAAGATGGAATCAGGAAAAACTGGATACAATTAAACGCTTTGCCTTATCCGACCATGCAAAATTCCATGAAATAGGCGAGTTGAAAAGAGAATTTCAAGATTATTCACGAGTTAATTCTGAATTCGTATCGATTGCTTACGTGGAAAAAGACGGGTTTATCCGTTCTGCAGATCCAGCTATTTCGTATTATGTTGGAGATAGGCAGTATTTTAAACAAGCGCTTGAGAAGAAAAGCTTTATCTCCGGCGTTATTATATCCAAAGATTCTGGAAAACCCATCATAACGTTCTCAGCCCCCGTGCTTGGCGACCATAATGATTTCAAAGGTGCTGTGCTGGGAATAGTCACACTGGAAATGCTGAACGGTTTAATGAAGCAGCTAAGTTTTGGTGAAACAGGGGAAGTCTATGTGTTGGATTCGAACGGGAATATTGTCACTGCCTCAAGTGATACAAGAAAAAGCGAAGAATTCGTCAATGTCCCGATGAAAACTGAAATTGTGCAAAGAGCGAAGACAGGGAGCACTTCAAATGATTCTTACATCGGATTTCGCGGTGAAAGGGTATATGGTCAGTATAAATGGTCTACGGGAAAAAGCTGGATTGTCGTAGGTGAGATCACACAGAGAGAAGTGTTTCAGAAATTAAATCAATTAAGCATTGCGATTATTATCATTTCACTTATTGCACTTATTCTCAGTATCGTTGCCGCCATTACGATTGCATCTAGAATGGAGAGGCCGATTCGATACTTGCTTCGCGGTACCAAAATTATTCAGAACGGGAACTATGATTACCAGATTGATGCGGATAAAATTCGAATGGCTCCGATTGAATTACGACAGTTGGTCAATACATTCAACCTCATGTCTAACAAGCTCAAAGCGAATATTTCTTTACTGGAGCATTCCGCATTGGTAGATCAATTGACAGAGATTCATAATCGCCGTTATATGATGCAGGAAGGAAATAAACAGCTTCAAGCCTGTATTGCTGCAGGGCAAACGTGCTCCGTTATGATGTTCGACATTGACCATTTCAAGAAAATCAATGATAGCTATGGGCATTTGGTGGGTGATCGCGTCCTACATCACGTTGCTTCTATACTACAGCGGCATTCGGGAACAGATACGATTGTTGCACGCTATGGAGGCGAAGAGTTTATCCTGCTTGCCTTGCGTAAAAATGCCCAAGAAAGTGTAAGCTTAGCAGAAGATCTGAGACGACATATCATGGAAGAACCCTACTTGGATGAGCAGGTTACCGTACATCTTACAGCGAGTATAGGCATAGCAGAATATTCACCTACACTGGAGTTCGGTACGATGGTGCTTGAAGATATGGTTTCCAGAGCAGATCATGCCCTCTATCGTGCGAAATCTGGTGGAAGAAATAGAGTAGAACTAGATCGATGATGGGTATTGATCTAGTTTTTTTTGTGTAGAATTTGATGGTCAGGAATTGGAGGGTTTGGTGTATAATAGTCAGAGAGTATTTGAATTACCAACATTTAGGGGGTTTACCATGCAAAACGCATCATTAAGACCAATGGGAATTGGAAGAATCTTAGATCGCAGTTTCCAGTTGTATCGAAAGCATTTTGTGACATTGACAATTATCATGCTGATCTTGTATGGTCCATTTTACTTACTAGAGCAACTGCTTACGTATCAAGAGACAGCGGTAAGTACGCCATCATCCATTCTTGACCAGATCCGCAGCGGAGCATCCATGCAAGATTTGTTTGGATCCGGTGCTTTCATGCAAAATAAACAGACGCCGATAGACGTAGGGAAAGTACTATTCTTCTTGCTGGTTCTTATGCCAATCATGATTCTTGGCCTTATGCCAGCTTCGGTAGCTTCCGTCTTACATCTTGTTAAAGCAAGCCTCTTCGGCGAAGAGACACCGGGAGTCGGGGGGTTATTGCGCAAATCTTTCCGCCGATTTTGGCCATTAGCAGGAAGCACGTTATTGGATGCACTTATCATGTTCGGAATATACATAGGTCTCGCAATTATTATTGTCATTTTTGTTATCGTCTTTGCAATAGGAGGAAACTTATCCAGTTCGGTAGGAGGATTGGGTGGAGGTGCAGTTGTACTATCCGTCATATTCTTCGTCATCCTTGGTCTTGGAGCGATCTTTACCTTCTCCTATTTTTTTATTCGCTGGTGTTATTATTTGCCTTTTGTCGCGATGGATGAAGAGTCTATTGGTCTAGGCCGCAGTTGGAAGTTGACTCGCAAGAGCTTCTGGCGCTTATTTCTGATGTATTTTGTACTTACGCTCATTTTGTATCTTTTCCTAGCCGTCATTGATTTGATTATTGTTGCAATTTTTGGTTTAGGACTTGGTGGGCAGTTATTGCAAAGTTTAATTTCAATCTTGGTTACACCTCTATGGGTGCTGCCTTATGCAGTTAGCTTCTTCGATCTCAAGGTTCGTAATGAGGGTCTAGGGCTAGAATCGTTGATTGAAAGTACCCTACAAACTTCTCCAACTGAATCAGCGGAAGAACTGGAGCCGTTTGATACTTTTGAAGATCTTCGTCCGATAGACTTGGATAAAAAGAATGATTAATGCAGCTTTAGAGAATTCTTTGCAAGAGGATAAAGAGCAATTAAAACAAATCTTAAATCAAAGCGAATACACGGCATATGAGATTAAAGAGAACAGTTCGTTTTGGGCATGGTTGAAGCAGCTTTTTCGTAAAATACGGAGCTGGCTGCCAGATTTTCAAGTTTCTGATTCGGTAACGGACTGGCTAACCATTGGTGTTGTCGTTACACTTCTTGGAATTGCTGCATTCGCGATTTATTGGTTCGTGAAGCAAATGATTTGGCAAAAGAGAATCCGCTCTGATGCTTACTTGCCTGTAGGGGAAATAAGCCGTTCTTATCGCTTCTATTGGCAGCAAGCAGCGGAGTTAAGGGGAACTGGTGACTTGCGAGAGGGCGTGCGTTCGGTCTTTCTGTCGCTTCTGTTCTTTATGGAAGCTAAACGTATGATTCGTGTGGAGAAGTGGAAGACGAACTGGGAGTATGCGGAGGAGCTGGGAAGTTCAGCTTCTTCCCTAGTCCCTTTGTTCCATGATAGCTCGCTTTTGTTTGAGCGTATTTGGTACGGCAAGGAAGTTGTAACAGAAGAGCAGTTCACTTCCATGTTTGAACAGGTTGCCCGTGTTATCGGCAGGGAGGAGGGGACTGCACATGAGAGGGCTGAATAAGCTGCATGTGGGACTAGCACTCAGTATCCTGCTATTTCTCGCATTAGGCTGCTGGCTAGTGAAGCCAAAGCTTCCAGATCAACCTCCTTATCTGTCCTTCTCAGCGGATATTGACGGCACGAAAGCTTGGAAAGAGCTGCTGAGTACGAAGCAGAAGGCTGTAAAGGAATGGCGATTGAGCTGGAAAAACCTGCCGAATGGTGAAAAGATGCTGTTGGTTGCCACACAGCCGTTTGGTGTAACCAAGGCTGATCGCGAGCAGCTGCTGGATTGGGTTCGGAAGGGTAATGACGTGGTTCTGTTTGATCGCAATCCCGAAGGGTGGGAGCCTTGGGGGACTGTGTTGACGGGGGAAATTGGGACGGGAAGTACGGAAAAGAGAATGAGGGACAATACGAAAGACAGTACGGAAGAAAGTACGGAAGAAAGTACGAAGGAAAGTACGAAAGACAGTACGAAAGACAGTACGAAAGACAGTACAGAAGAGAGTTCAAAAGAAAGTGCATCTGTCTCGATGATTGAGGTCTCGCCGGATTATACGCGAGCAGAGGGGCTGCTGACGGGGCGGGTGGATACACCGTACCGGATTAAGCCCGGTGGAAACGGCCGGGTGCTGTTCGAAGATGAACACGGCGTGCTCGCCAGCCGTATAGAAGAAGGTTCGGGCAGCATCACCGTGGTGTTGACCCCGAACTGGATGCAGAATGGGACGATTGATCAGGAGTCCCATTTCGAATTGATCTGGCCGCTGTTCGCGAAGTCCTGGGACGCCGTGTGGGTCGATGAGACCCATCACGGCTTCGGGACAAAGCCCGGACTGCTCGCCGTCTATCCCGCGTGGCTCGTGCTCGCGAGCGTGCAGCTTGGTCTCGCGCTGCTGCTGTGGCTCTGGCTGCGCGGCAAGCGCTTTGGCCCCGTCTACACGCCGCGGGCGTGGACGGTTCGCCGCGGCGACGAAGGCGTGCACGCCGTCGCCGCTTGGTACGAGCGACTCGGCTACCAGCACGAGGCGCTTGCGCACCAGCAGCTGTTCCTGCGGCAGCTGCTGCATCAGCGCTGGGGGCTTAGCCCCAGCGCAAGTGCTTTGCAGGCCGCGGAAGCTGCGCGCGGCCGGATGTCCGAGGCGCAGGCGGCGCAGCTCGCGCGCCTGCTGGAGGAGCCGCCTGCTAGCGGCGGCTCTGCCGGGCCCCGCGCTGCGAAGCAGCGGGGCGTGAGCAGTGGGGCGTTCGTACAGCGAACGCGGGAGATGGGCGAGATGATCGCCTACTTGGAGAAGGAGTGAGCGCAATGAATGAATTAATCCAATCGATGGAGCAGCGCTTGTTCGGCCAAAAGCTGAACATAAGGCTGCTCGTAACCGCCCTATTGGCAGGGGGGCATGTACTGCTTGAAGGCGTGCCGGGTCTCGGAAAGACCAAGATGGCGCGCACCCTTGCGGAATTATCAGGCGGCGACTACCGCCGTATTCAATTTACGCCAGACCTAATGCCCGGTGATATTACGGGCAGCGTCATTTATCATATGCAGGATCATTCATTTACTACGATTCAAGGTCCTATTTTCACAAATGTTCTGTTAGCCGATGAAATTAACCGTTCCGGACCGAAGACACAAGCGGCTCTGCTAGAAGCGATGGAAGAGCGCCAAGTCACGATTCAGGGGAACACATATAAGCTGCCCAATCCGTTTTTTGTCGTAGCCACCCAAAATCCCGTTGAATACGAAGGTACTTATCCACTTCCAGAAGCGCAGCTCGATCGCTTTTTGTTTAAGCTAGTGCTTGATTATCCTGGTGAAGAAGCGGAAGTAGAAATTCTTCGCCGCCACGTACCATTTGAGCAGCTTCAAGAGGAGTCACTCGCGGCTATTCTGACCCCAGAACGCATCACCGAGCTGCAGCGCCGGCTTTCCGATGTTGTCGTGGAGGAATCCTTATACACCTATATTGCCACAATTATTCGCAAAACCCGCGAGTCCAAACGCGTACAGCTGGGAGCAAGTCCTCGGGCAGGAATTGCCTTGCTGATGGCAAGTAAAGCTTGGGCTTTATTGGATGGGCGAACGTATGTTACGCCTGATGATATTAAGCTTGTAGCGCGACCTGCGCTGCGGCACAGACTGCTGTTAACACCGCAAGCGGAATTGGAGGGCGGAACAAGTGACCACATCATCCAAGAGACGCTCGGCTCTATTCCGGTTCCTCGATAAATTCCTGCTTCAGGATTTTATCCTGCCAACGAACCGATTCATTTTACTCGTACTCGTAGGTGCTGTAGTCACCTTAATAGCTTCCATATTTGATGCCGCCCTACCTGTATTCTGGAGCTGGAATGCCCTGCTTTGCGTGCTTAGTGGCGTAGATCTTTTGCTGCTCCCTAAACGCAGTAGTTGGGGAATCCGACGTCAACTTCCGGAGCAGATGGATGTCAGAAAGAGCTTTGAGGTGAGTCTTGAGCTTGAATCCGAGGAACAGCCGACTGTTTACGTTGAATTAATGGATCATTTGCCCCAAACATTCAGTATGGTCCGCAATCATATGAGTGGTGCGTTTCGAGGAACCTTAGCCTCTTTCTTTTATACAACGTTGGCTCTCGAAAGAGGGGAATACGTCTTCGAACACGTATACTTGCGCTACTCCGGAGGCATGGGTCTTTGGAAGAAGCAGGTGCGATTGAAACAAGTAGATAAGATTGATATCTATCCTGATTTAACTCAGGTACGAGGTGTACTAGGCGCTGTACAGGATGCATTAATATTAGAAGGCCAGCGACTTTTCAAAAAACAGCGCAGCGGCTCCGAATTTCACTATATTCGTGATTATGTGCAAGGCGACGATATTCGGCATATCAATTGGAAGGCGTCTGCTCGGACGACGAAGCTGATGACGAATCTTTTTCAGCCGGAAAAAGGGAAGATCGTGACCCTAGTATTGGACTGTGGTCGGCAAATGGCTATCGAGCTTGAGGGACAAGTGAAGCTTGATCGGACACTGGAAGCTGCATTAACACTTGCTGCCGTAGCCCTTAAACAAGGGGATCAGGTTGCGTTAATTGCTTACGCAAGCCAAGTGAAAGTGTACGTGCCAGCTGGAAAAGGGCTTTCCCATCTTCAGGAGTTGACGAGGGCAGTTTATGATCTGCGTACGGATTTCGTGGAATCTAACACACAGATCGCCTTCTCTCATGTGCTGCGTTTTCTGAAAAAACGCTCACTTGTCGTGCTATTTTCCGATATGGAAAGTTATCTGTATGATCAAGAGTTGCTGCCTTATGTGCAGCGGTTGCGCAGAGGTCACCATGTGCTGCTCTTGTCCTTGCAGGATCCGCTTCTTCATCAATGGGTGCGTATTCGTGCCGAAGACAGCCGCCAGGCTTATCGGCAAAGTATTGCCCACCAATTTACGACTGACCGTTATGCCTATGTAAATAAAATGGCCGGCCGAGGCATCCCAGTGATGGATGTCCCTGCCGACCAGCTGACGCTTAGTGCTGTTAATGCGTATTTGGATTTGAAATCACGAGATCGTTTATAGCATTAATTGTTTTTGTTTAGATGTTTTGCTTATGCCATATCCGTAATAGAGTCCGAGTAACAATAAAGTCACTCCGGCTATGAGATATTTAACCTCAAGGGACATCGTGGACGGTGTAATGTAACCTTCAATAATCCCTGCAATGATGAATAAAGGAATTGTGCCGATCAGGAGCTGGGCGGATTCCTTGGCCGACTCCAGAAAACGCAGCTTGCGCGGATAGGGTCCTGGAACGAAGAATCGATAGCCCATATATAAGCCGGCGCCGCCTGCGATGAAAATAGCGGTAAGCTCAATAATGCCATGCGGCAATATGTAGGCCCAGAATACATAGCTTTTCCCAGATTGCATAAAGACCGCAGCCAAAGCTCCTACAATAAGTCCGTTGCTTATCATTAAATAGATAGTTCCGATCCCAAGCGTTACACCGCTTATGAAGGCGAGAACAGCGACCCGAATGTTGTTCGTCATGATGGCTGTGGATACGAGTGGGGAATGCAGGTCGCCGCGTGGATCGGCTGTTTTGGAAGGGTCAATACTGTCGGCCATTGCCCCAGGCATGATCATGGACAGATTTAACGGATCGTTCCATACGGATAGAAAGCCCAGCAGCCCACCAAGCAAAAATAAGAAAAAGGCAAAGCCCACAAAAATACTTCTCACGCGTATTAGCGATGGAAAATAGTGAAGGAAAAACTCCTTCATCTGTTTACTGCTTTTGTTATTTTCTTTATACATCGCATTATGGGCTTGAGATACGAGATGATTCAAATATAGGGTTGTCTCATCCGTAGGCATGTGAGTTTGTAAGGTAGCAAGATGAGCGGATGCGACTTTGTAAAGTTCAGTGAATCGATTCACATGGCTGGCCTGCAAACTGCTCTTCCGTTTATTTAGCTTAATCAGCAGCTGCTCAAGCTCTGTCCATTGCGATTTATGTTCTCGAATAAAGCGCGAGATATTCATGGGAGGACCTCCTTAGAGTTTTCATAGAAAACTTGCCTCGTAAGCATGAGCTTGGGGCTTTCGCAGCATCGTAAGCATTATCTCCGAGTTTTGCTTGTTCATTTTAGCATATCAATGACATTCGTTACCATAATTTTGAAATCATAGGGAGATGCTATGAACGAGTCTCTGGATAAAGAACTAACCATCGTTACACCTGAGCAGGTGCAATTGCAATTCCAAACCGCAGGCATTGGCAGCAGAGCGATAGCACATCTACTTGATTGTTTGATTTTGCTTGTGATGAATGGCCTTTTATTCTTATTCGCTATTTTGATGAGCAGGTTATATTCGGGTGATTGGCTGCCTGCCCTTGCAGATTATTTGATCGCGATTGCCATCATTCTTTGGATTGTAGTGAACTTAGGCTATTTCGTTTGCACGGAAGCCTTCATGGGAGGGCAAACGCCTGGGAAAAGAATCCTAGGACTTCGCGTGCTTCAAAATAACGGACAGTCTGCAACCTTATTATCGATCTTAATTCGCAACTTGTTTCGTTTGCTGGATATGATGCCAACTTTCTACTTCCTAGGTGCAGTTAGTATCATCTTTAGTTCAAAAGATAAGCGCATCGGTGATATGGTTGCCGGAACCATTGTTGTGATTGAAGCTCGTTTTGAGCGAATGAAACGTCGAAAACATATCGACAAGGCAATCTCCAAAAAGAATTTCCCCATCCTCACTGTTGAGATAGAGGAAGCCAAAAGACAAGAGGTCACTGCGGGAGATTGGCAGCTTTTGCAAGCTTGGGTCGAGCGAATACCGACGATGCACAATGTAAGACTACAGGAGTTAGCCGTACCGATTGCTCAACATTTTGCTAAGAAGTTAGGCCATGATCTAGGATTTACACTGGATCCTGCCGCATATTTAGCCCAGCTCTATGAGAAGCTGAGAAACGATTGGGAAGTTTAATTAGGAGGGCTCATATGGGAATGACGGCCATTGTAGCAGGTGGTACCGGATTAGTTGGCCGTGAGCTGATCAAGCTGCTTTTAGAAGATCAAGCATACACGAAAGTGATTGCACTGGTTCGTAAAAATATGCAAATTAGTCATATCAGCGGAAGTGAGAAATTGGTTCAAATTGTAACCGATTTTAACAATTTGGGGGCTGTTATTGAACAGTCTGACATGGAACATGCACATGTATTTTGCACGCTGGGTACGACGATTAAAAAGGCAGGATCCCAAGAGCAATTTCGGAAAGTAGACTTGGCGTACCCTTTGAAATTGGGTCAAATCGCTAGTGCGGGTAAGGCAGATGCATTTGCCATTGTGACTGCGATGGGAGCGAACCGAAAATCCACGATTTTCTACAACCGGGTAAAGGGAGAAGTGGAGGAGGGCCTTAGAGAGCTAAAGCTGCGTGCGCTTTACATGCTCCGTCCTTCACTCATTCTAGGTGATCGAGATGAGACTCGATGGGGTGAGAAATGGGGGAGTGTGGTGTCGCGAGCCATTTCCCCGCTTATGATCGGTGGACTTCGGACTTATCGGCCCATCCATGCGAAAACGATCGCCATGGGATTAATTAAATCTGCAAAGTCAGGCCAGATAGGTCCACATGTGCTGCTGTCAGCTCAGATTGCTGAGCTTGCTTCGAAGTAGAAGCTCCATATCGACGTGTACACGCCTTCCTGATATGATTAAAGACGTTAATCTCGGTTTCCGCGCTTATTTGAACGTTAATCATAAACACACTAAGCCATCTTAGGGAAAGTAGGATTTATATTATGATCGATCATATTGTACTAGTTAAATTCGGTGAAACAACAACACAGGAGCAGCTCCAGGAAGTCGTTGATAGATTTAAAGCGTTAAAAGAGCATCTAACAGGCATCGTAGATATTCAAGCGGGCATTAACTTCTCAGAGAAGAACAAAGGCTACCAGGTTGTTTTATCTGTACGTTTTGAGGATAGAGCAGCGCTTGAGGCATACGGTCCAAATCCGGAGCACCAAGCGGTTGCAGCATATATTAGAGAAGTAGGTAGAGAAGATAGTTTGATTGTTGATATTGAAATTTAATCATACGAAAAAACTGCTGATAGGGATTAGTCCTTATCAGCAGTTTTTTTATGCGGATAATTTCAAAGATGATTATTTTGTCCAATCTATTAATCTACCAACTTCATACAATATATTATCTTACAAGAAAAGGAGATGAAAAAAGCATGACAAACCTTGTTGAAAGTTACTTTGGTGTTACAGTTACGCCCGTTACAGATGGGGTGCAAATTCCTGTCCCCTTAACTCCGGCAGGAGTAGGACTTGCGGAAGTCAGAGTGAATGTTCCAGCCACACATCCTCAAGTTGTAGAATTGAAAGCAACAGTTGGATTAAGAGGAGATGTAGGTTTAGGAAGTGTATTATTCCGAATTTTCCGCGATGGTCAAGTTATTTACTATGCACGACTAGGTGTAGAATCTGCTTTTGAGAAATACTATGTTCCGACAATTCAAGCAATCGATGTGAACCCGCCAGCAGGATCTCATGGCTATACGTTATCTATTGAGTCTTTGACTGCAGGTCTAACAGCTGTTGTTATTGGTCCTATTACATTGAGCGCATTAGTTATTAAAGCCCTCTAATAAAGAAGCCTCCGGCCCTAGAATGAACACAGGGTTGGAGGCTTTCTTTTGAGCAATTAGGCTTTATGTTCCTTGCGATAAACCGAAGGTGCTGCTCCACTCCATTTGCGAAATTGTTTGGAAAAATAGAGGGCATCGTTGAATCCGACAGAAGCCGCTACTTGGTCAATGGTCATGGACGTCTCTAACAACTGTTTTGCCCGTTCCATGCGAACTTTTAACAGATACTGCATAGGGGCTAAGCCTGTAGATTGTTTGAACATTTTACATAAATACGTACGGTGATAGCCTAGTGTGTGTGCGAGTTCCTCGATAGATACCTGCTGTGTGTATTGCAGTTCTAAGTATCGGACGGCTTGTCCGACCTGACGCTCGATATCAGTTTCGGTCGTTGGTTTAACGGCAATCTGGTGGCTGTTCATGCGCCCGAGTTCCCGGATTAAGAGGCGAAGCCAGGCAGCGGATTCCATATCCTCAAGCACAGGAGTGTCAGAATGCTGAAAGCTGGAGCGAATGTGTCGGTAATAATGACGTATAGAGCGGGGGTTGCTCCCCGAAATGACGGCCTGTTGGGGGGAAACGCCAATTTGCGAAAGCAAGGTTCCTGCAGCGCGGCCTGAAAAGGCAACCCATGTATAGTGCCAGGGATGATCGCTATCTGCGATATAACTGAACAACTCTCCGGGATAAATAACGAAGGTGTCTCCGGCAGAGCACCGGTAAGTACGGTTATGCATCACGAACGTGCCTTCTCCCGCTTGCACGGTATGGATAAGGTAATAATCATGCACGGCAGGTCCCATTTTATGCAGAGGAATAGGCTTGCCTTCTCCACTGAAAAGTACGGATAATTCATTGGTGCTATGGAGCGGATTGATATGAAGGGCGAAATAGGAATGATCCTGATTCATAGAAGCCTCTTTTTAGTTTTTGTTTCTAGGGTACATCAATAAACTACAAATGTCCATATAGGAGTTCATTCAATCCATGTCCTTGGGAGTCGTCCTGCGCTATAGTGAGGATAAGAAAAAAGAACTCACTATGGAGGAGATTCACACATGTCCAAGATTACTTTTCTAGGTGCTGGAAGTACGGTTTTTGCCAAAAATGTACTTGGTGATTGTTTGCACACACCTGCGCTGCAAGGCTTTGAAATCGCTCTCTTTGATATTGATCATGAACGTCTGCAGGATTCAGCCAACATGCTGAATAACATCAAAAAAACTAGCGGAAGTACGTCTGTTATAAAAGCTTATACGGACCGTAAAGAAGCTCTAAGCGGAGCTAAATATGTGGTGAACGCTATCCAAGTAGGTGGCTATGATCCATGTACAATAACGGATTTTGAAATCCCTAAAAAGTACGGTTTGCGTCAAACGATTGCTGACACAGTCGGTATCGGAGGTATTTTCCGAAATCTGCGTACGATCCCTGTGATGCTGGATTTCGCGGCGGATATTCGCGAGGTATGTCCGGATGCCCTGTTCCTCAACTACACGAATCCGATGGCGGTATTAACCAATGTTATGAACACGTATGGCGGTGTTCGCACAGTTGGCTTATGTCACAGCGTACAAGCGTGTATTCCGGAGCTTTTCAAAAGTCTGGGCTTGGAAAAGGAAGGCGTTAAAGCCAAAATCGCCGGTATCAACCATATGGCGTGGCTGCTGGAAGTAACCAAGGATGGCGTTGACCTTTATCCAGAGATTAAGAAGCGTGCTGCGGAAAAGCAAAAAGAGAAGCATTGGGATATGGTTCGTTATGAAATGATGCTGAAATTCGGTCATTATATTACCGAGTCGTCCGAGCATAACGCTGAGTACCATCCGTATTTCATCAAACGTAATTATCCAGAGCTGGTAGACCGCTTTAATATTCCACTCGACGAATATCCACGCCGCTGCATCGAGCAAATTAGCAGATGGAAACAAATGCGCGAGGATCTAGTAAATGATGCGAATTTGACACACAATCGTTCCCATGAGTATGCTTCATACATTTTCGAAGCGATTGAGACCGATATTCCGTTCAAAATCGGCGGAAATGTGATGAATACTGGTTTAATTACGAACTTGCCACGCGAAGCATGCGTTGAAGTTCCTTGCTTAGTAGACCGTAATGGAGTTACGCCTACCTACGTTGGCGATCTGCCTCCTCAGCTAGCGGCGCTCAACCGTACGAATATCAATACACAGCTGCTGACAATTGAAGCAGCAATCACAGGTAAACGCGAGCATATTTATCACGCAGCTATGTTGGATCCACATACATCAGCAGAGCTGTCGATGGACGATATCGTTGCGATGTGTGATGAGTTAATTGAAGCACACGGCAAATGGCTGCCTGAATATCACTAAGCATCTTAAAAGAACGTAGGGCGGGGCATTTGTCTGAAGCGTGACCCGAAAGATGGACACATTGAAAAAGGTGACCTCTTTCGGGTCTTTTTGCGCTTATATTCATGAATATGAAAGTGGTTTACAGGTGGGTGAAATAGCAGGAGTAGGAGGGGAATATGGTTTGAATGAATGAGTGAATTCCATCTTCACGGTAAAATGATGTTGCAGAAAGTGCAACAATTCTGCCTAGATGCCACCTTTATCCCTTCGATGTTGCATAATGTACAACAATTTAGCCCCATACAGCCCATTCGCGACAAAGGGATTCGAATTGTTGTACAAACTGCAACTTTTACTTGCAAAATAGCCTTTAGGCGTGTGAATTGTTGTACAAACTACAACATTGGTAATCACGGTAGCCCATCGAGGTTGCTGCTCGAATCAAAATCGGAATTTGGAGCTAGGACAATAAAAAAGATGACTCCCGGCGAATACCGAATACAGGAGCCATCTTTTTATTAAATTAGGTTCTTTCATTTAAATGTCCACGAATGGGGTCACATTCCTGTCTAACATACCCATGGCCTTCTTTGCTTTAACCACCGAATGCGTCACGAAATGCATGGTTTAATGCTTCAAGCTCTACATTCCAAAGCGGGGCAATTTCTGGCCCTACGTTTTCGTCGAACCAGTCGGAAAGCGCTTTGCGGTTGCTGCCGTTCTCCATGATGAATGGGAGATTCAGCATCACCTTTTTCACATAGAGCTCTTCAGCAGCCCTAATCTGCTCGGGGGAAATCCATACTTTCAAGCGCTTAACGGTTCGGTATAATTCCTTGCTGCAAGCCCTCCGAATCCCACGTGCACTGGGGAACTGCTGCTTATGTTTTTCACTCGGCTTGTTATTGATCATGACTGTATCCACACTCCCTCTATGCTATTTGTATGCATGGAGAGGGCGCAGAGCCACTGGGGACAGGAACCTAAGCCGCCCATTTGGGTAGAGGATTATAGATTTACTGCCTTATTTTGTTGGAGCCTGGTGTCTGCTCCTTTTGGTGCCAGGTAAGTCATTAGAGCTGGAAGCAGCATGCCGCGAACGAGGAAGGTATCGATTAGAATCCCGGCAGCCATGGCGAAACCGAACAGCATCAATTCTTGAAGCGGTTGTGTCATTAGCACACTGAAGGTAGCTGCAAGGACAATACCAGCAGAAGAAATGACCCCGCCTGTCAATGCGACGCCGCGACCGACTGCTTCCTTCCACACATAGTTCTGAGCTTCCTCTTTAATCCGAGAGACCAACACAATGTTGTAATCGACACCTAACGCGATGAGAAAGACGAACGTGTAGACAGGCAATCGATAGCTAAAAGCATCATAGCCAAATCCGTAATGGAAGACACTCCATACTAGCCCCATAGTTGCCGCATAGGATAATAGCATGGTTGCAATCATTGTGAAAGCCAATCGGATAGATCGGGCCTGCCAAATGAGCATGAGAGTAATAAATACGGTAATTAGCGAAAATAGGACGAGTGTATCACGTTTATTCATAGATCGGACATCCAGTTGATCAGCCGTTTGGCCTGCATAATGAAGGGAAAACTGAGCAGGATCAAATCCGCTGTCTCGGAGTAATTGTTCACTATCCGTACGCATTTGGTTAATCAAATCCAGTGCTTCCTGATCGTATGGGTTTTGCTTCAACGTCATCTGGAGTTTGATGGTATGTTTTTGCTTAGAGAGAATCGTTAGGGCAGTTGGGTTACCCGGAGTCAGCAAATTCTGATTGATTTCAGGTGTGATTCCGCTGATCCCGTTTCTTTTTTTCATGGCATTAACCAATAAACGAGTCTTATCAATAAAAGCGGCATCCAAAACGATCTCTTTCTCCGATTTCAAGAGGACCGTAACCGGGGCTAATTGCCCTTGTGGGAAGCGCTGCTGTAGAAGCTCGAAGCCTTGTCGCGACGAAATATCGTTAGGAAAGGACTTCATTAAGTTAAATGAATAGTTCATGCTTAACGTAGTAAAAGAGGGAATAATTAATACTATTAATAATAGGACGGCAGTGAAAGCAGGCTTTTTTGTTATAAAAGCACTAATTTTTGTCCAGAATCCCTTCTGTTTCACTTCAGAAAGTGTCATCTCCCTCTTTGGAATCAGGGGCCAGAAGGCTTTGCGTCCAACAAGTGCAAATACGGCAGGGATTAGGGTCAATCCACCTAGCAGGATGATGATCATGGCAACTGAAAACACAGGCGCAAAGTGATGGTAAGGTTTGAAAATGGCAGAGAACAAAGTGAGCATGGCGATAAAGACCGTCCCGCCGCTGAATAGGATAGGTTCAGCTACTTTCGAGAAAGCAGTAGACATCGCATCGTATTTGGAGTCTGTTTTCCTTAATTCAGACCGGTAACGAGCAACGATAAATAAGCAATAATCGGTTAGCACCGCGAAAAGCAGAATCATCATGATGGAAAGGGATTGCTTCTCGACGAAGAACCAGCCCATTTTACCCGCCAATCCGAGGATTCGGTCGACAACTTGATACACCATGCCGGCAATAACTAAAGGCAGCAGGGCGAGCAGAGGCGAACGATAAATGATGATCAAAATGACTAAAATCAAAACAACCGTTGCTAGCATTAAGACGAAGTCAGCTTTCTTGAAAAGCATGATCGTATCGGAAGAGATGCCGGCAGGCCCTGTGATTTCAAGCCCGACAGCTCCCAGGCCAATCTGATCCGCAGTATGTCGAATTTGCTCAAGGGTGTCATAGACGTGCCCGGATTCCAAATCCTTTTGCAATGAGACGGTCAGCAGGAGTGTTGTTTGATCCTCGGAAAATAAGGAATCCTGTTGTGGTTTGGGTAGTTGATGGAAAGGTACGGCGCGCGTAATCAAGGGCGGCTTCTGATCGGAGCTAAGCCATTCACTGATTTTTTCGATATTTCTGCGTTCTACATCTGTTATTGCGTTCTGTCCATGGAAGACAAGAAGGGCTGTTAAGCCATCTTGAGATGGATAGTCTTCTTTCAGAATTTGCTGAGCTGCCGCGGATAGCGTATTTTCATGGATGCTGCCTTCTCCGCCGCTTTTTGCAACTTCCTTTGAGGATGGCGCAATTACGCTTAATAAGATAATAGCAGCTAGCCAACTGATCAAAACGATTTTAACTCCTTTGGAGCTGCTAACAAAACGAGCTAACTGTGGTAAAAAACGATTCATTGTGTTCGTATCCCCTTTCCTTATTCTCGTTAGAATTGTAGGAAAGGAATATGAACGGACGATGAATGTTCGATTACAATCGTGGCAGACGCACTGTGAACGTTGTGCCTTTATCGACTTCGCTCTGCACATCAATGCTTCCCTGGTGGAGCCGGATAATTTTCTGTGCAATCGATAATCCCAAGCCGCTGCCGGAACGAGCACGGTTTCTTGCCTTATCTGCTTTATAGAAGCGATCAAAGATATGCGGCAGCTCAGCTTCCGGTATCCCAATCCCTGTATCGCTGATCAGAATGAGGATCTCTGTTTCCAGCTTCTGAATCACGATCTGCAACGTATCCCCAGGCCGGGAAAACTTGATGCTGTTCGTGATGAAATTCAGCCAAACTTGATGGAGCAGCTGGGCGTCCGCAGAGATTTCTGTTTCCGGCAGTTCAAGTTCGATCTCTAGCTCTTTCTCAGTCCATTGCCACTCGGTGACAATCAGAATCTGGCGAACTTGCTCATCAAGTCGATAGACGCTTCGCTTAATGACATGGCTTTCTTTGTCTAAAGAGGCCAGCGTTAGCAGCTGCTTACTGAGTGAAGACAACCGCTTGCTTTCTTCTAAAATGATATGAAGATACCGTTCTTTCTCTTCCTCAGAGGTCTCTTTATCCAGAATCGACTGAGCGAAGCCTTGTATGGATGTTAACGGAGACTGAATTTCATGGGAAACGTTGCCCACGAATTCCTGACGCATGTTATCCAGCTGTTTGAGGGATTGGGCCATGTAGGTGAAGTCTCTGGCCAACTCTCCAATCTCATCTTGCCGGGAAACGTCCATGGCACTTTCAAAATTTCCTTTGACGATCCGTTTCGTTGCATCAGTTAACTTTTTGACAGGCTTAACAATGTATTGCGAGAAAATAATAATGAAGAGGATACTAAAAAGAAACGTAAGCCCTAACAGAAAGGCCATGAGGATTCGAACACCGCCAATTTGCTGCGTCAGATTTGGCCGCACGAATAGGGCATAAGGTTTTCCCTTTACCTGAATAGGGACACCTATGCTATTTTGTAGGCTATTTTCAAAGAATCCAGTCACCATGAGAAAATGACGCTCTTGCAACACGCCCCGATACGGTTCTCCGGCTAAGACAAGCCTGATCTGCTCCGGATCCATCTGGGTATGTTTGAACGGAGTCCCGTAGAAGGTTCCTTCCAACCGATCGTTAACGGCATAAAGTTGAAATCCCATATTAGCGATATGAGTAAAATAGATTGCCGGCTCCAGATCAGGCACTTGTTCATACAAGGTACGGATCTCCGTTGTGATCTTCCAAAGCTGATCTTCATTTTCGCCTCTTAATTTGGCCGAATAATAGCCATTCGAGAGGAGCAGGGCGAGCATACTGCTCACCATCGCAATGACAATAAAGGTAACAACGATGCGTGTATATAGTGTCTTCACCGTTCAGTCACCTCAAGCTTGTAACCAAGTCCTCGTACAGTTGTAATGACGAAATCATCGGTCATCTCAACAAATCGTTCCCGTAAACGCTTGATATGGACATCAATAGTACGGCTGTCGCCTTCATAGTCTGTTCCCCAGAGCATTTGAATCAGCTGTTCCCGCGTGAATATGCGTCCTGGATGACTGGCTAATTGGGCCAATAGTTGAAATTCTTTAAGGGGGAGCAGAAGTGTTTGGCCTCTGGCTATCACTTCATAGCTTTTGCGATTGATGATCGTTTGGTTCAAGGTAATCACCTCGGAGGAGACAAGCTGGTAACGGCGCAGTAAAGCTCTCGCTCGGAACAACAATTCCTTGGGCTCAAAGGGTTTAACCATATAGTCATCAGTCCCAGACAGAAAACCTTTCTCTTTATCTTCGATTTCTCCTTTGGCAGTTAAAAGAAGGACAGGAATATCATAATGCTCGCGGATTTCCGAACATAGCTCCAGGCCATCGCGCAGCGGCATCATGACATCGACAATCGCCAAATGAATTTGCTTCGTTTCCATCAACCTGGACGCTTGTTCTCCGTCACTTGCTTCAAACACCGCATAGCCTTCCTTTGAAAATAAGAAACGGAGCAATTCCCGAATGTGAGCATCGTCATCGACAACTAGAATATGAGTTTTCAAAACGAAAGCACCTTCTTCATTAAAATCATTGAACTTTGCAACAGTGTAAACGAAAAAAAACCTTATTGCTACTCCAGATATCAAAATCCCATGAGGGAGTTAGGAGACCTGAGAGCAGATAAGGTTTTCGTCAGAAAAACGGCTAATCCACCACGATATAGCCGATCATCGGACCGCTATGGGCAATATCCGTGTGCGTCAAGCAGATGAGGCGGTAAGTCCCTTCCTGATTGGCTGTGAAATGTACAATGGTTTCTTTCCCTTTCTTGACTTCACCGCTAATATTTAGCCCTTCGATGAGAAAAGGGTGGCTCTGACCGTTCACGCCATAGATGCTAAGTTTGATTCTCTCGCCCTTTTGGACAACGACAGTGCCTGGATCCCATCGATAGGCTTCGATTGTTTTACCGTCTGCCGTGGTTGATTTAAACTCTCCGACAACCATGTGAATCGTTCTTTCCGCGGTCGGGTCGGCCGCCGTTGGAACGATGCTCCCACGGTTCATATACAGCAAGCCGGAAAAGAGCAGCAGCAGAGCAGCGGCTGCCAGATAGAGATGCTTACGTTTAACAATCCATACTCGGGACATGGTTGGTCCGCCTCCTGTACAAGGGTCTTGTACATCTTATGCGGAGGCTTGTCAGCGCATGATTATGATCTGATGAACAGTTCAAGCTTCTGTTCAAGTGAGGGTTCTAATTACCACCATGCTGTGGGGTAATGGGTTCGGGTTACCCGGTGATAAACGAGGGCAACCAGCACGAGCACCGCGGCGCCGAGCAGCACCGGCGTAAGCAGGAAGCCCCAGCCCGCGCCCGTGAGCATCACGAGCAGCGGGTCTGCGCCGGCCGGCGGATGCAGCGTGCGCGTCAGCTGCATAAGCGTGATAGCGGCGCCAACAGCAAGGGCGAGGCTCCACGCGTGGACGCCGAAGGCGGAGAGCGCGCAGAGCCCGACGAGCGTGCTCAGCAGGTGGCCGCCGACGAGGCTGCGGGGCTGAGCGAGCGGGCTCTGCGGGAGCGCGAAGGCGATGACGCAGGAAGCGCCGAAGGGCGCCATAAGCAGCGCGACTCGGGTGAAATCGCCGAGTAAGCTGCAAATCAGAATGGCGAGAAATCCGCCGATTCCGGGGATGAGCAGAGCGAATACTTTGGGGAATGATGCAGGGCTATTCATTGCTTGTGTACACCTCTTTTCCATTATTAATTCTCATGGTATCATGAGTTGAATCATTTGAATAACGAATGATTGTGATATTAGATATTTGATAATTCGATATGTGGGAGTGGCGTACAATGCTTGAACATATGGACGGGCGCAGCATGAAAACCTTCATCACGGTGATGGAGGAGAAGAGCATCAGCAAGGCAGCTCTCAAGCTCGGATACGTGCAATCTACAGTTACGATGCATATTCATCAGCTTGAGCAAACATTGGGTCAAGCTCTGTTTAAGCGTTTGCCCCGAGGTGTAGAATTAACTGACGCGGGCCGAGAAGTTGCCCCCTATGCGTATCGATACCTACAGCTTGGCGAATCCCTCCAAGATAAATTAACTGGCTTGCATGAACCCAAAGGCGTGGTGCGGCTCCGAGCGCTTGAATCCTTTTGCGTACCGCATCTCCCGCAGCTTCTGCCTACTATTTTTGAACAATACCCTCAGATTCAATTGCAGCTAGAAACTGGCTTTCAGCGCGATATTATCCAAGAAGTATCTGCGTACCGCGTTGACCTTGGTATTGTTCCACGCGACCCGAAGGCTAACAATCTTACTTTTATACCTCTAATCCAAGACGAATTGGTATGGGTAGGGGCTCCTGCATTGGTAAGTCGGATAGAGAACGATGGTTGGGAAGCGATAGCGGATACCAAGGTAATCGGTTTTGGAAGCCGCTGCATTTACCAATCGATGGCCTCTCAGGTCTTAGCAGACAAAGGGTTAGCCACCTTTACAGCCATGGAGTTCGACAGCACGGAAATGATTAAACAGACCTTGATGTTTGGAATGGGTCTTTCCTTAATGCCGTTAACATCCGTTCAGGAAGAGCTTCAATCAGGTAAATTGTTGAGACTGCAATTGGAGAAAACAATTCTACTAGAGCATGGGCTCATTCATCGCTCAGGCAAAGATTTAAGTGCACCTGTACAAGCCTGCAAGGAGCACATTATATCCTACTTTTTAGCGCAAAAAGAGCGTGAAACTGGTTGATAGGAGCCCGTCTGTGATAGAATGTTTTATAGACTAGAAACGGATATTCTAAGTGGAGAGAGGTTTCATGGATGAGTGAGTTGATTCACAATGTACTGCTTTATTTGGAAGAGCTTGGGTATTGGGGGATTTTCCTCGGATTAATGTTGGAAGTTATCCCTAACGAACTGCTTTTGGCTTACGCTGGCTATCTGGTGTCTAAAGGTGAAATTAATTTTGTAGGCGCTATTATTTGCGCAGTAATCGGCGGTACCTTAGCACAAGTGGTGCTCTATTGGATCGGACGCTACGGAGGCAGACCCTTCCTTGAGAAGTACGGCAAATATTTACTTATCAGCAAGCATCATATTGATGTGGCCGAGTCCTGGTTTAACCGCTATGGGACAGGCATGATCTTCACAGCTAGATTCATTCCCATCGTCCGTCATGCGATATCCCTTCCCGGCGGTATGGCCAAAATGCCGCTAGGTAAGTTTACACTCTACACAGGTCTAGCTTTAATTCCATATTCCATTCTCTATGTCTACTTGGGCATGAAGCTCAAAGATAACTGGGAAACGATTGACGAAATCGCAGGACCTTACATTAAGCCATTAATTATCGCAGCGATTGTCTTAACAATCTTGTATGTGGGTTATCAATTATATTTGAAAAGAAAAGCGAAGATATAAGCCACAAAGATTTGGAGCTTTCGCTTGCATTTGCTACAATAAAGAAACGAAAAACGAAAATGGAGGATGACTAGCGATGAGTAAGAATCTAGCAAATAAACTACGTACGGGCTTAAAGCCGCAACAGTTCATTGACAGTATGGAGAAAAATCAAGAACAATTTTTAGCTTATTACAATGGATTTGAATGGGATAATGAAGACGATAAGGAGTATTTTGATTCTCTGAACAACCGGGATGATCTGCGCTGTCTGATCGTTGCTGCGGATTGGTGCGGCGACGTTGTTCGCAATGTACCTGTCGTATTCAAGGCGCTGGAGAACAGCGGTATCCCTACGGAAGTACTTATCATTGAACAAAATTATGACGTGATTGACCAGTTCCTGACGGGTGGCGGTCGTGCGATTCCAATTGTTATATTTACAGATACAGGCGGTTTTGTTTTGGGACAATGGGGTCCGCGTCCGAAACACGTGCAAGCTGTCATGAATCAATTCAAAAAAGAAAATCCAGATCGTGAAGCGGCAGATTATAGCGAAAAAATTCAAGTAGCCAGAGCCGAAATGGGCCGTCAATATGGTGAAGGTAACGGATATCATGCTGTTATTGTGAAGGAACTTCGTGAATTAATCGAGTCGTTCTAAGGTGAATACATATGATTAAAATAGAATCTTTTGTTCTAGGCCCGGTAAGTACAAACGCGTATTTGTTATCTGATCCAGAAACGAAAAAAGGCATTATCATAGATCCTGGCATGAATCCTAAATCACTTATCAAAAAGATTGCCGATTTGGATATTGAAGCGATTCTCCTCACGCATGCTCATTTTGACCATATCGGCGGTGTCGATGAGATTCGTAAGCTCAAACGCTGCCCCGTGTATATTCACGATTTAGAAGCCGATTGGCTGACAAATCCGAAGAAAAACGGCTCAGCACGCTGGCCTGATCTAGGTGCTCCGATTGAAACGGACCCGGCTGAATATGCGCTAGACGAAGGCCAAACGCTCGAGTTTCTTGGTATTAAGCTTAAGGTATTCCATACCCCCGGTCATTCACCGGGAAGTGTGAGCTTCTTATACGAGAAGCACCTGTTCAGTGGAGATGTGCTGTTCAAACTGTCAGTAGGTCGAACGGACCTTCTCGGTGGGGATAACAACGTATTGCTGGATTCCATTCAAGATAAGCTGTTTTTACTCGATGACGATGTCATTGTGTATCCCGGACATGGCGCCAAAACAACGATTGGTTTCGAACGTGAAAACAATCCATATGTGTAAATATGAAAGGACTGCTCCCGCCTGAGGAGCAGTCTTTTTTTAGTTGAAAATGAGCTAAGAGGAACGACGATTCGCTATTTATCGAAAAAGTTACCTATTTGAGGGTTAGGGAACATGAATGCTCGTTCGCCCATGACACATAACCATTTTATTTGGATCTGGGTATTTACCGTGTTCAAGGTAGGTGCTCCCCCATAGACTGATGTTGTAAGCTATTCACCCAACCTAAACGAAAACAAGTAGTTAAAGACCATTTAATTTTATGATGAAAGTTTTCCTTAAGGAAAACTTTGAGGAGGTGCTCTTTCATGGAATATGTAAAAGCTCCAACGTACCCGATGGCCCCAATGCCGATGCCAACTCCAATGCCAGCTCCAATGCCAATGCCGATGCCAACCCCAATGCCGTTACCGGTACAGCAAGCTCCAATAATGCAAAGCCCGGTTCACAATGATATCCACTTGCACGCATCCTACCAACAAACATCGTATGTTTTCCCGAAACCGGTTGTGCATCACCCTGTAGCCAAAGTCAGCTCTTATAACTCAGTAGGAAGTATTCTCGTTCTGTTCATTTTGCTTGTTATTATTACACGTGGGTTTTGTAAATATTAATTCGCTGGTCATCAGTAAAAAAGTAATCCACCCGGGACTTTCAACCGGAGTGGATTACTTTTTTTATATTCGGAGTGGACTTAGAGCCATAAACCTGGAAATCAAATAACGAATATCTGTAAGTTGTTCAGTGTTGACGGCTTCTTTGAAACGAAATCTCATGTAAACCGTATAGAATGGGACGAATTTGACCTGTTAAACCACTTTTCGCCAAAGGCATAAGCCCTGGGAAAGTGGTTTTTTACGTGAAGTCGTATATTAGAGAAAGAAAGATCAAAAAAATGATTGCGCAGCAAAGCAGCTGGCTGTTTTTAGGGTTTGACATGAAACCAAATGGTTGTATATAATGAATTGGGAAACCTATTGGTTTCATATCCAGCAAGAGATCATGCCAAAAAAAATCAAAAAAAGAGGGTATCTGAATGTTGTTACAAGGGATCAATTATTGGGCAGTCTTAGTAACAGGCATTTTATCTTTAGTGCTTGGATTTTTGTGGATGGCGGTTATTTGGAAGCAGCCTTATCAGAAGCGTATGTACGGGGGCATGGACTTGTCCAAAGAGGCAAGTTCGTCAGGCAAGATTCAATCTTTCGTGATTTATATTTTAGTCTCATTCATAACCTCGATTGCATTCGCAGCCTGCTTGGAACTTTGGAGAGCCGGTGGGAAAGCCTTCGGCTACGATGGAAACAGTTTGTCGAGTTCTTTCTGGTTTACCATGCTGCTAACTGCCGGCTTTACGCTTCCATTCACGGTCGGTAAAAAAGTATGGCAATTCAAAAGCTGGCTCGTTGTAGCCGTAGATACTTCATATGAGATCGTTCGTTTTACGATGCTGCTTCTGATCTTCTGGTTCTGGAAGTAAGCTATTATCCGACAACAGTCTAACGACATAAAACTACCTACAACGAAACCTTGTTAAATCAAGGTTTTTTGCTTTTGTAGGGATATTCTTGTCGTTTTTTTTGAAACAATTGTGTAAACCTCTATTAAAAAGCGCACAGGTTTTGAAAATTATTTTCAGTTTTCTGGAAATACTTACTATGAGGTGGGATCGCGAATGCACACGGACGAGCAGATGATGAATTTTTCAGCCCAATTAAACGAAAATAGCCAGTATTTACAAACGGTAATGGGCGCTAGCTCGGACTTTGTTGTGCGCAACTTGACGCTACCGGGTAGTTTGCAGATGGCCATCTTTTACTTAGATGGCATGGTTGACAAACAAGCACTTCAGGAAAGCATTATCCAATGTTTACACGAGCGAACGCCACTTCTGGTGAATGAAATCTCGATCCAATCGATCAAAACAAATGTACTGAATGCCCCAGAAGTGCTAAGCACGTCCTCTATAGCGGAGGCATTGGATCTGATGCTTTCAGGTGCCGTGCTACTTGTAATGGACGGTGCTGGTGAAAGTATTGTAGTGCCAATGCAGGGTTGGGAAGAACGCAGCATTTCGGAATCGAAGACACAGTCAGTTGTTAGAGGACCGCAGGATTCATTTACGGAAACGCTGCGAACGAATACCACCTTGGTTCGAAGAAGAGTGAAGGATACAAGGGTTAGAGTAACAGCTACAAAGGTGGGAGGCTTAACGAAAACGGATATAGCGTTCATGTATATCGAAGGTTTGGCAAATCATGAACTCGTCAATACGTTGCAAATTCGTCTAAATGAAGCCAATTCAGAGAATATTCTGGAGGGAGAGTATTTAGAAGAAATTCTATTAGAGGAAAAACAACTCACGTTATTTCCGGTTATTTACAATACAGATCGGCCAGATGCTATCGCTTCCGGCATTTTGGAAGGCAAAATTGCCATCTTCATTGATGGAACGCCATTTGTTCTATTGGCACCCGCTTTGTTCGTGGATTTTTTCAAATCCGTTGAGGATAAGTATCAATCTGTTATTTTTAGTAATCTTATTCGATTATTACGTTACTTTGCATTATCCATTTGTATACTGGCACCTTCTGTCTATATAACCCTTACGACATTTCATCAGGACATGCTGCCATCACAGCTTTTATTAAGCTTAGCTGCACAACGAGAAGGCGTACCATTTCCAGCATTTTTCGAGGCTATTCTTATGGAGATTACCTTTGAAATACTTCGTGAAGCAGGGATTAGAATGCCTCGTACTGTCGGACAAGCTGTGTCCATTGTTGGCACGATTGTTATCGGACAGGCAGCTGTAGAAGCTACCATTGTTTCAGCGGTTATGGTCATTGTTGTAGCCATAACCGCGATATCCAGTTTTGTCATTCCATCCTACAGTATGTCGATTCCCGTTCGAATCGTCCGTTTCGGTTTTATGATTCTTGCAGCTTCTTTCGGCATGTATGGTTTAACCATAGGGATCATTCTATTATTGATTCATTTATGCCATTTGAATTCTTTTGGGGTTCCATACATGAGTCCCCTTGCTCCTTTCGATAAAACGGAGCAAAGCGACGGTATTTTACGATTCCCTTTTCGAAATAGGAAGTAACTATGAACCGATCGGAGAATGTCACCGTGAAACAAGTTGGCAATATGACATTTATGAGATGCGCGGCAGCTTTACTGATCGTATTCCTCATGTCAGGATGTTGGAATCGGAGAGAGTTAAATGAGCTATCGGTTGTACTTGCTATGGGGATTGATTATAAAGACGATCAATATATGGTAACCGTTCAAGTCGTTGATCCATCTCAAATGTCAAGAAATCGCGCGGCAGAGCGCTCCCCAACTCATGTTTACACGGAAAAAGCTGCCACAATTTTTGAGGCGTTGCGGAAAGTAACAACACAATCTTCAAGGAAATTGTATTTTTCTCAAATGCTTTTACTGCTATTTGATGAAGATGTTGCACGATCAGGTATTAAAGAACCGTTGGATTTTCTATTTCGCGATCACGAAGTTAGACCTGACTTTAATATAGCAGTAGCCAGAGGGAGAAGTGCCAAAGATATCATGTCTTTTGTTACACCGATGGAAGTTCTACCTGCTATGGATTTATATAAATCGCTTCGTGTTTCCGAAAAGGCTTGGGCACCAACTGCTGCGGTCAATGTGAAAACGATCATGGAGAATTTGACAAAAAAAGGTATTGAACCTGTTTTGACCGGACTGACTTTGGAAGGTGATATCGAGAAAGGGATGCTTGGAGAAAACATTAAACAACCTCTAACTTATGCCAATTTCAAATTTAAAGGGATAGGAATTTTCCGAGATGATCGCTTAATTGGATGGCTGAATGATTCTGATAGTAAGTCATTCTCTTACATTACGAATCATGTATCTAACACTGTATCTTATGTTAAGTGTCCTCGTTCGAATGGTGTATTTAATGTTGAGGTTAAACAGGCAAAGGTGAAAGCAGTTCCTATAATGAAAGCTGGCAAGCCATTTGTGAATTTGAATGTATTTATAGAAGCTAACGTTGCCGAAGTGCAATGTGAGTTAGATTTGACGGATGAGGCTATATTTCTTGCTATGCAAACGAATGCGAGTGAAAAATTGAAGCAAATCATAGCGAATGGCATTCATCATGTACAAGACACTTACGGTGTTGATATATATGGCTTTGGGGAGTTATTCCATAGGAAGTATCCAACTTATTGGCATCAACAGGTAGAGGAGTGGGATCACATATTTAGCAACCTGCCGGTTGAAGTTACGATGAACTACAAGCTTCGCAAGTTTGGCAAAATCATCAGTCCCATTGCTAATAATCCTCGGCAAGATAAGGAGTGAATACGGTTGCTACTTGTTTTTTGCATGATAATTGCGGTCATATCTTTTCTTATCGAATGCAGGAGTTTAAAGAAACAAAAGCATAATCGCGACATAGTTACAAGTGGGGGATTTCTTTTGATAGGCGTAATCTTGTGTGTTTTACATGTTTGCCATCTGAAAGTTCCTAGCCCAACGTCGATCATTGAGTATGTGTTTCGTCCAGTCAGTAATTATGTTGCAGGAATTCTCTCATAAGGAAAGAGGTTTACAATGACCAAGCAGCTCATTTCGACTCGGCAAGCAACTATGTGGTTCACACTATATCAATTGGGAAGCGCCTTGCTAATTCTACCAGCTGCCTTGGCTGGTATATCCAAACAGGATGCTTGGATTTCTGTTATAATTGCAATCGGATTATTTCTTTCCTTCAGTCCTGTCTATATCAAGCTAGCGTCTCAAATGAAAGGCCATGACGTAATTGTACATCTTACTTACCTTATAGGCAGATTTCCTGCGAAAATTTCACTCTTTATCTTCTTGATGTGCTTCCCATTTCTGACCTTCACTTTGGTATTGAATGATTTGGGCGCATTTCTAACGACGTCCATTATCACTGAAACACCTTATGAGCCGATTTATTTATTAATGATCATTGCAGTAATTTGTGTTGTTAGAGCTGGAGTCACGGTTGCGGGGAGAGTAGCAGAGCTCTTGTTTTTTGCCTATTTGATTCTAATTATCATTGGATATTCGGGCTTACTGCCTGTGTTTAAAATAGATAATATACTTCCCATTCTCGAGTATGGGTTTAAGCCGGTTATTCACGGTTCTCTACTACTTTTAGCGTTCCCTTATTTAGAGGGTGTGCTTTTTTTGTTTTTCGCTCCTCATGTACAAGATCAGACCAAATGGAAGAGCATCATACTGAAAAGTACCATGATGAGCGGAATTACCTTTTTAGTTATTACTTTATTAGTCATTGGAACGCTGAGCGAGGGTGTGACTGCCAATTTAACTTATCCAAGTTATTTTGTATTGCGTACAGTGATTTTCGCGGATATCTATGAACGATTTGAGCAATTGTTTGCTGTGTTATGGTATATTACTATATTTTTTCGTTTGTCATTACTTCTACATGTCGTTTCACATGGTCTGGCTGGAATTTTTCAATTAAAGAACGCTAAGTCATTGACCATCCCCTTGTCTTTCATTGCTTTTACCAGCGCGAAGGATATTTTCCCTAACTATCCAGCTGTTATGCTCGCTTTTCAAGTGTGGCCCTTTTATATCCTTATATTTGGTATGCTGCTTCCAATTGTCATTCTCATTCTGGGATGGATGAAGAGAAGAGGGGCTCAAACCAATTGAGCAATTTGGAAAATGACGTACTGAGGTTCCTTGAATAGTATTACTTTACGACAAATTTGCATATGATTCGTTAGAAAGCGAATAAATTAAGGGCCGGGGAGTGGAAGGGGCATGTCATTTTTTGATAAAGTTAAGCAAGGGGCATCAGAGGCGGCGAAGAAAGCGCAACAAACTGTTGAAATTACGAAATACAAAACTCAAATTTCATTGAAAGAAAGAGAAATTGATAAAATCTATAAATTAATTGGGGAATCGGTCTATACTTCTTATCTTACCGGAGACTACACACAGGTGGAGGCCAATGTAAAGGACTATTGCCAAGGCATAGCTCAAATCAACCAAGAGATCAGTGAGATTGAACAGAAGATTACAGAAGTTAAAAATGAAAAAGAATGCGTATGTGGCAAAGTTGTTGTTGCTGACACGAAGTTCTGTTCGTCATGTGGACATCATTTTGTTTGAGTAGTAGGACGAAGGAGAAAGCAGTTATCGCAGAGAATGCTTCTGTGAGAACTGCTTTTTTGTTGATCCTCAACCTATGCTATGATGTTTTAGAAATAGGTAAGTTAAATGGAGTAAATTAAAAGACAGTTGGACTACAAATCAGATATACATATCTTGACAGCTTTTTAACTCCGCCCTATAATTTAAACAAACGTTTAATTTAAACAATTGTTTAACAAAGAGGAGTGGTTAAAATGAAACACGCACTAGGTGCATTTCTAAAACAAGCAACGACGAAGGTCGGGATTATTACAGCGATTACGTTTCAGTTGTTGTTTAGTTTGATTTGGATGACGGGTTACGCAGGAGTATCCGACAACACGAGCCAATTAAAGATCGCGATTGTTAATGAAGATCAAGGTTTGGGGAGCAAAATTGTTCAGAATCTGCAAGGAAACCTTCCGTTTCAAACAGAGCTAGTAGCTTCTAACGAACAAGCACAGAATCTGTTGAATGATCGTCAGGTTCAGATGGTTATGCATATCTCGGCTGATTTCTCTAAACAGCTTCAAACACCAGGACAGACGGTACCCATTACGTATACAATTAATGAGTCTAATCCTTCTATGACGAAGTCCGTGATGCAAGCGGTAGCCGGGAATGTCACGGCGTCTGTGAACAAAGAGGCTGTAGCAGCTGGGGCATCAGCAGTTCTAACACAGATGAATCCGAAGCTACCAGCCGAGCAAGCAGGTCAAATAGCTCAAGGACTCGCAAATAAGGTGACCTCTGATATTCAAAGCACCAATAGAGTAAAGGATATGCCGAATCAAATGCTTCCTATGATGCTCGTGCTTGCTTCTATTGTGGGTACAATGATCATGGGAATGAACTTTAATGTGTCTACGAATATACTGGGTGCATCTGTTAATAAAATGGGCAAAATGACCGCAAGAATCGTTGTGACAGTCATTGCGGTCGTTGTAGTGGGACTGATCAGTGCAACGATGGTTGTTTCATTAGGCGGGCATGTGGAGAAAGGCTTTTTATCCCTTTGGGCGTTCGAAACCTTATTCTTACTCACCTTTGCGCTCGTCGCTCAAATGTTTTTGACATTGTTTGGGAACGCAGGTATGCTATTTAACATCGCGATGTTGTCCTTGCAATTGGTATCTTCTGGCGCTATTGTGCCAAGGGAGCTTTTGTCGCATTTTTATCATACAATCAGTAATGCTTTCCCCGCGACTTATGCGGTGAATGGGTTAATGAACATTTTGTTCGGCGGACCGGGTGTTGCCAAGGAAGTCAGTTTCTTGTTTCTTATTGCCGCAGTTGCACTAGTCATTGATATTTTGGTTGTGTCTGCGAAAAAAGCAAAGGCAGTGCCTGCCATGGAACAACGTACACAAACCGCTTAGCTCAAGTACGAGGAGGGCGTTGATAGAATGGCTGAGCAAGAATTAGAGATGAAAATGAAAATTCTTCTGGCAGCGAAGAAGCTGTTTGCGAAGCACGGTTATGATGCGACAAGTGTTCGTCAAATATGTGAGGAGGCTGGGGCCAATGTGGCTCTGGTTTCTTATTATTTTGGCGGCAAAGAGAGTGTTTTCTACGAGATATTTAAACAGTTTTTCCCCACGAACAGGATTGATGATTATATTGCCATTGAGGATCCCATCGTAGGTATCCGGACAATTATTCAGGGTGTCATAGAGCTTAGAAATGCTGATCCTCAAATGATTAGCCTGATTCAAATGGAGATTATTACGATTACCCCACGTTTGGAAAAAATGAGAGAGTTCTTGTATCCATTATGGAAAAAGGTAAGGGAATTTCTAGAGCAAGGCAGATTGGATGGGATTTTTCATTTTGAATCACTGGATAGCACACTTATGTTTGTGCTGGGATCGATATTTTTTTATAAGCAGAGGGAGTTTTTTGAGCTTTTGTTTACGGAGGAACGGCCTGATACCCCGACTATAATTGAGCAAACGACAACTTATGTGCTAAATGCTTTAAGATACCAATGCAAAGGGGATTGATGGAGAAATGGGTAAAACGTATATCGTATGTCTGGGTGAGCTTTTGATTGATTTCGTACCGGAGGTGAACGGGCAAGCGTTGGCAGACGTTACGAGCTTCCAGCGGGCGGCGGGCGGAGCGCCGGCCAATGTCGCTGCGGCGGTCGCCAGGTTGGGCGGCGACGCAAGGTTTATCGGTAAAATCGGCCGTGATCCATTCGGCGATTTTTTGGTGCGCACGCTTGACGAAGTTGGCGTGCATACGGCAGTTGTGCAGACCGATGAGGCGAAGACCGGTCTGGCGTTTGTTTCATTGCGCACGGATGGTGAGCGCGATTTCTTGTTTTTCCGCGACCCGGCGGCGGACATGCTGCTGCGCGCAGACGAAGTCCAGGCGCAATGGCTGGAAGACGCCGCGGTCTATCATTTCGGCTCGGTATCGCTGATCGCCGAGCCTTGCCGCACCGCGACGCTGGACGCAGCACGACGAGCGAGAGAACTTAGCGCATTGGTGTCGTACGACCCCAATGTGCGCTTGGCGCTGTGGCCGAGCGCTGACGCAGCTCGGGCAGAAATCCTTGCGCAGCTTCCGCTTGCGGATGTGGTCAAAGTCAGCGAGGAGGAAATCGAATTCCTCCTCGGCGTGGATGTGACCACAGGTGCGCAGCAGCTGCTGCAGCGAGGACCTAAAGTGATTATCATCACTTTAGGCCCTGAGGGCTGCCGTGTCGTCACCGCACGGCAGGATGTCGTCATCCCCGGCACGCCTGTGGCAGCCGTGGATACGACTGGCGCCGGCGACAGCTTTGTCGGCGGCATGCTTTATCAGCTGGTTTCGCTGGGCGCTACGCCAGCAACCATCGTTGACGTGCTCGCCAAAACAGGAGCCGCTGAGCAGGTATTCGCCTTCGCCAATCGTGTAGGCGCAATTACGACGACGCGCAGGGGGGCGATTCCTGCGCTCCCTACGCTGGCGGAAGTGCAAGACTAGCTTGTGAGAATCCACCAATGCCCACTATCCCCACAGCTCAGAAATGGATGCGAGAAAAATTTCATCCAATTAACCGAAAGTTAACGGGATGAAGTAGTTTCCTGACGAATGAGCAATGCTGAGTGAAAGGGATAGTGGTTCTCAAGACGGCCAAGGCACAAACAGTATAGTGCAGGCTATAGCACCCTGCACTCTTAATTATTATAATTATGGTTTATATTGCAAAGAACGCAAATTTCGGATGGATATCCGGGGATGCGTTCTTTTTTGTTTACTTTGAGGCAAGGGAGCTCTACCTTCTACATTCCTTCTCGGAATTAGACGATAGGGTATTTTTTCCATGGAATGACCCTTTACCGACAACGTTTATCGAAAAGATCTGTCATATGACATTATGGCACTAGCCGATTTTACATCACAAGAACTAGCATAAGAGTTGTAAGGGATTTCTAAATTAGAGAGGAAGAGATGGACACGATTCAAATAATCCGGAAACACCTGAGAAACTTCTGTTTTTTGTTGCTTACTTTTGTAACAGGTTTTTTTTATTTTTGCTTTTATTTGGTGGGTATTACAATGGGGGTCACGATGGCGTTCACCTTAGTAGGGCTTCCAATCCTCCATTATGTTTTGCGTTCGACCAGAGCGTTAGTAGAGCACGAACGGATCCAAACCGAATGTTATACGGATATCTCCATTGGCCCGGTTCCAAGCCGAATAAGAACGGAAGGAAGCTTATGGGATCAGGTTAAAGCTGAACTATCCGATGCGCGTAATTGGAGAGCAATATTCGGGCTGATGTTGATATTCGTTATCGGACTTGTCAGTGTGATTTGCGCTTCTCTTTTCTATGTGACACCGATTATCCTTCTGTTAGCGCCCATATTGTCCGTCTTTAATCTGTTAGATTATTTTTCATTCTTAGGGATGGAAATCAGAACGTTTAGCGACTCGCTCTACGTCATGCTTGCAGGAGCAATCCTAATATGGTTCGGCCCTTATTTGGGTAATGGCTTGGTAACGATGATTGGAAGCCATACGCGTCGTTTAGTTGAAGGATTTACTGGAAAATAAAGTGATAACAACAGATGATATGGAATTCCAGCTGTAGTCTAGGATGAATGGAATGTGCATATCAAATGTGAATAGGAGGAGATCATGACAGCGTCACTTATGCAAACATCCTTACAGTCCCTCTGGATGATGTGGGAGCACGTGTTTGATTTCTTAAACAGATTTCGAAGCGAGTCTGTGTATAGATATGGCATATGTAAATTGGTGGTCAGACAGCATCACGGAAACAGTATTACCTGTCAAGACGGGCGCCGAATACTTGCCGGGGATTGGGTGGGCGAACTTCATCTGGATAACCGGCAGGTACTGAAGCTTACACGTACGGTCGGTGCAGATCGAGCCGGCTTGAGTACTGCACGCTTGTTTCGCATTGCAATCAAGCAAATTAGTCAGGAGCTGGATAGCAATCCGGAACTGGTGAAGGTCCAGGCCTTAACCGGGATCACGCTGCTTCATCGGGGGATCATTCACGGAATAGGGTTTGAACAGCATCCCATCGAGTCCAAATGGCAGCAACGATTTTATGCGATATATCTTCGCTTTCTTCTTCGTATGCTGCATCCGGAAGGGAAACAGCGAGTCGGGCACAGCATCGAGAAGTTATCTCCCATAATGATAGTGATAAGCAAACAGTCTCTGAAGGAACGTTTTACGGTACGGAAAAAAGATTCCAATCCATCATCTCTTGATGGTAACCAGGATCTGCGGGATCAACGGAAGAAAGAGGCGGTCTCATGATACAAAAGCTAATAAATTTATCCATAGATGTGATGATTCTCTATATGATAGTTCCCTTTATTCTTACAAGAATATGTAGGTGGGGCGTTCACTCCAAAGGAAAAGTGGCGAAGGGAATTGCCTTTACTTTCGATGATGGTCCTGACCCTTGCTACACGCCTAAATTGCTGGACTTGTTAAAAGAGCATGAAGTAAAGGCCACCTTCTTCGTACTGGGCAGCAAGGCCGAAAAATACCCGGAGCTGATTCAGCTCATGTACCGGGAGGGGCACCAAATCGGCATTCATAACTATACGCACACTTCCAACTGGATTTTGTCCCCATGGACGAGTAAACGGGAGCAAGCAGATCGCACAGCTGACATTGTCGAGCGAATCACAGGAGAGCGGCCTACCTTTTACCGACCGCCCTGGGGGCTTCTCAATCTAGGAGATCTCCTCTTGATGAGAAAGTCTTATCGGATCGCACTGTGGTCGGTCATTGTAGGAGATTGGAAACCAACGGTCAGCGCTGAAAAAATGAAGCGTGCCTTGTTGAAAAGGATTAAGCCTGGTTCCATCGTTGTTCTGCACGATAGCGGCGATACACTTGGAGCAGATGAAGAAGCACCGCGGCACATGATAGAAGGTCTGAAAGAAGTATTGGAAGAAATTCAAATGAAGGGTTTGAAATGTTTGCGAATGGATGAACTGCTGGACAAGAAAGCCAGGGGGATTGGGGACGTCGTGCCGAGAGGCAAATCTCCTGGTCAAGTCCATATGTAGGCTCGCTCAGTGAATGAGAAGGTAAGGATAGAAAGCCAGGATTTATTCAAGAAATCCGGCTTCCAATGCCTTCTGTACAGCTTCTTCCCGGTTGCGAACGCCCAGTTTCATATAGGCTGTTGAGGCATAATTCCTCACTGTGCCGTCAGATAAGTATAATTTCGAGGCGATGGTTTTATAACGTAGACCTTTGGATACAAGTTGTAGAATTTCAATTTCGCGTGGAGTTAGGTCGAAGTTTTCGGTTGCTTTCGGTTTCAATAATTCGATTTCATTATTGTCCATTTCGAGCTTCTCAAACAATTTATGGGACATTTCCTGATCAATCAGTGTGCCCCCGCGATAGACAAGACGAATGTTCTCAGCAAGCTCACGCGGTTCAATAGATTTCAATAAGTAACCATCCGCTCCGCTTCGCAGAACTTCCAGGGCTTGTTCGGTGTCCTGAAACGTAGTAAGAATCAGAATACGGATGTGAGGCCATGCTTGCTTGATTTTTTTTGATGCTGAAATCCCATCCATGTTGGGCAAGTCCAAATCCATGAGAACCAACTGTGGCTGACACTGCTCGCATAACTCAATGGCTTGTTCGCCATCCTCGGCCAATCCCACCACTTGCAAATCCTTGTGTCCCTCCAGAATGGTCCGGAGGCTTTCTCTGATGAAGGGTTGGTCATCGACGATCAGTAAGCGAATGACCTCATCCGATAATTCCACTTGCCTCGGCAATGTGCAGGTAACAAGCGTTCCTTCACCATGCTTTGTATAAACAGAGACTTGCCCTTGTAGATTCATGGCTCGCTCTTTCATCGCGTTCAAGCCGAAGCCATCCTGCCATTTCTCCTTCCCAGTACCGTTGTCCTGTACTTCGAGTCTAGTGTGCCGCTGCTCAAATTGCAGTGAAACGGTAATTTCCGTAGACTGCCCATGACGTACAGCGTTAGTTAACGATTCCTGCAAACAACGAAAGAAGGCCATTTTGGCTTGCTTGGGTAACGGGTATTCCTCACCAAAAGTTCGGAAGCGAACGCTCACTTTGGCATGTGCTTGAAATTCTTCTCCTAATTGCTGCAACGACTGAAGCAGCGGAAGCGTCTCCTGCGGTGACTCTAATTGATGCAAGTATCCTCTGACTTCGTCCATGCCCTTGCGAGCTAAATTCAACAGAGAATCGAGCTTCTGTTCCCCGGCTTCCATAGAAAGTTCCGGACGCAAAGTTTCTAATCCCATGATAATAGAGGTATAGGAATGTCCAACCGTATCATGAAGATCCTTGGAGAGCCGATTGCGTTCTTCAGCTAGTGTGATGCGTTCGATTTGGGACAAATACTGTTCTAAAACCGTATTCTGTTCACGGATGACCTCACTTTGCCGATGATTGACCACCAGTAAATGAAAGGCAAACCCAATGGCATAAGCGAGTCCGATGTGGCTCATCATGATCCAATAATTGTTTTGATGAGAAAGCAAATTTATGAAAAGAGGTATGAGAAAGATCGTGACGGGCCCTGACCAACGATAGGATTGGTGAGCGCTGTTCACTGCAATCAGGAAAGCATATGTCAGAAATGAGAGATAAGCTTCCGGGAACAAAGAAGTTAAATACAAGATTAGTCCGCCAGAAAAAATGATTTCTGTAAGTAGATAATACTTATAGTTGAGCAATAAACAAAGCCAAGGAACAGAAAAAGCAATAATCTGCCAAAAAATCAAAGCCCACAGCGGCAGCGGTATTTCAGCATGCAAATGCACGGTGGTAACCATGAGAGAAATACTTAAGATAAGTCGTAAAACGAACATAATCCAGTCATACCAGAACCACTGTTTTACTGTTTCAAACAAGTCCATCATCCTCTACTAAACCTTCTGATTCTTGCTGTTTCCTTACCAGTATAGAACAAATTTTTATTAAACGATACTATCTCAGCTAGTCATGGATACCTGTAAGTTGGGGACGCAGCAGCTATCAGTTTAACCTTCTGATCATTTGACGTGTGTAACCGCCGATCAACCGTACCAACCCATTTGCTAACCAAGCGCTCACAAAAGTCATAAGAATCCCCACAACTGATACAAGAAGAGATTTCGTGAATGTATCTATCGGTATTCCAATGACGTTTATGTCAGAAAAAGGAAGTAACAACGGAGCCAGGATAAACAAAAGAGGCGTCACATAGAGCATGGCTGCACTTAGGAGACAAAGAAGCCCAATCAAAAATTTCAACATCAACCAACAGATAGCGATCCAGTTGCGGGGATCTTGAAGCTCCTCTTTGGCTTGCTCCCAGAAAGACGCCTCTAGTCTTATTTTCCGTTCGTAAGGCGGAGTGGTGATATCGGTATAAATCTTCGTTTGTATACGTTCGAATTGTATGAAAGTTGACGTGGTTCGCAGTACTTGTGTGAGAAGTGGAATGCCTGCCACTGTAAAAGAAAGACCAAAACCTAAGGTAAGGGTAACTAGATAAAAACAAAAGTAAAATAATCCTGTAGCAAAAGTGAACAGTAAGAAGTAGCCATTTTGAATGAAGCCTATGATCTTCTTTTTCATGAATAACTCATCGTCCCTTCAATGTAATAGCCGTATCCTACTGCTTTCCGTGTCAAATAATCTAGTGCCAAAATGTCATATGACATTATTGGGAAAGCCAAGTAAACGATGACGAAATGCAACTTGTTCGTATGACAATCGTTTTGCAATACTGGGTAGGCCGAGCGTTCACAGGCTAAAGCGAAAAAGAGGAGATGGATATCATGAGAAAAATAATTCGCAACACCAGTCTCGCAGTACTACTATTATCTGCGAGTGTCGTTACAGCTTGTACTGCTTCAAATGGTGCACCAACATCAGTACCGGTATCAACAGAGAAAGTCAGCTTGGAGGGACCTCTAGATGGGAAAGAAGTAGAGGCGTTCGCTGATCCCTTATTCGCAGATAAGATGAAGAAATTTAATACGGTCGGCTCCAATTTCGTAGTCGTCAAGGATGGGAAAGTAGTGTTAAGCAAAGGCTACGGATATGCAAATAAGGAAAAGAATATCCCTGTCGATAAAGACACTATTTTCCAAATTGGCTCTGTTACCAAGTCTTTTACAGCATTGGCGGCTATGCAGCTTGTCGATCAAGGGAAAGTGAGTATGACTCAAGATATTCAAGCATATCTTGGAGGATTGAAAGTACCGAATACAACGGGAAAACCGCTGACGATGTTTGATCTGCTTACTTATTCGAGCGGTGTGGACTTGCCGGATATCGTCACTGATTTTTCGCTGGAGCATTTGAATAAGGACATTCCAATGAAGGGGTATTTCAATACGCATATGCCGACTGTGGTAAGACCCCCCGGAGAAGCTTATACGTATGACAATTTTGGTTTTATGTTAGCGGGATATGCGGTAGAGAGCGTAAGCGGCATGCCTTATTCTCAATATATGGAGAAGAATGTATTCAAACCATTAGGGATGAACAAGACCGGTGTTCGATTAACTCCTGAGGTATTATCCAATATGGCTGCACACTATGGACCGAATGGCGAGCTTCAGCCGACAATTGGATTTGCGCCGTCAGAGAAGCCTGAGGGAAGTATGACTTCAACAGGCGAAGACATGGCTAAGTACTTGATCATGCACTTAAATAAAGGAGTATTTGAAGGCAAAGAAATCGTAAGTAAAAAAAGCGTCGATCTGATGCACACCTACCATATTTTCGCTGACCCAACAATTCCTATCACAACCGTTGGATTTGAAGGGTATTTCAACAATTTGATGAATGGCCAGCATGTGATACTCAAGGGAGGGAATGTTCCGGGCCATTCCTCGTTGATCGCCATCCTGCCAGAGAAGAATACTGCTTTTTACATGTCTTACAACAACGATTCAATGATGAGTTTAGAAGTGTACGAGGCATTTATGAATCACTATTTTCCTAAGACTGGGAAAACACAGCCATCCACCTATACGCCAGTCAGTGAGCAAGCAGCTCAAGCATACATTGGATTATACAAAAATACGCGTGTACATGCGTTAAGGACTCAAATTTCTTATGCGGACGGGAATTTGCTCATGGAAACGGGGACTACGGGCAAGCACACGCTGAGAATGGTCCATCCGCTTCTATTTGAAGACGAAGCCGGTAATAAAATGGCATTCAAGAAAGATGAATCGGGCAATATCGCCTATTTCTATTATACGAATCCAAAAGGACTGGATTTCGTTGCTCATGCGCAAAAAGTGAAGATGAAAGCGGCATTTTCCGATGTGCCTAATGACAGTCTATTTAAATCGTATATTGATAATCTAAACGGATTAGACATTATGGGAGCCAAGTCAGGTGACCGCTTTGACCCTAAAGGAACGATGACACAAGGAGAATTTGCGGATGTGCTGCTGCGCGCCCACGGTTGGCATACAATTTCGGATTTGTTCGAAGGGAATAAGAAACAGATGATAGTTGGAATACCCAATTATCAATCAGCGTCTCCAATCACAAGACAAATGGCGGCGGTTATGATTCAAAATCTCAAGCAAGCAGCGCCTGGAACCAATGTTAAGCTAATCGGCAAAACGGATTCTTGGGCGGCTGAAGCTATCACTGCGCTTGTTTCTCAAGGCATTGTAGACCCGGATACGAAGGTTAATTCGGATCAGACTGTTGATTTCCGCTCCACACAAAATTTGAGTCGTCAAGAAGCCAGTGCATTACTTGATAAAGCTTTTGGTTACTACACATTGCCAATTAAACTCTAAGGGTCAAGGGCTGGCGATTAACGGAAAAGTGTTAAAAGAAAACAAATAAATATTTACATCACTCCCCAAAAACCGCGAAGCCTTGATACTACGCGGTTTTTGTTCTTTTTTATACAAAGTCTTTCATTATTCTTTTATTGGGCTTTAGTAAAATTAAAGAATAGAGATTGCAATATTCATTGAGACTTGTTTCGACGTGTACAGTTAAGATTATGCAAGTAGGATCAATCATGGGAGTGGGAGAACAACGATGTTTCTATTAAAATTATCAGCTTCTACAAGAGTGCTGCGAAGTTTCACGATTCGTTTGTTAGTGGGATTAATGTTATTTAGTTTGTTCGCGCCTTCACTTGCGTTAAATGCATCGGCAAGCGGAGGCAACGCTGGACCGGACGGCAGTCCTGGTTGGACCTATTGCGCGGATGAAGGGATGACTTGCACCTTCCTGGGAACGAAGGAAGTCCGATATTGGGGATATGACGATAACAGCCAGACCTCGATCGGTTATCGGACAAGCGTCGCAACGAACAATATTGATTGTACAACGGCTGCTTTCGGCGGAAGCGATCCCGCGAACGGAGTCGTAAAAAGGTGCTATTATAGCGGCGTGCAGTTGGACAGCGGGGGGATAACTACAACGATTAGCGGACTCAACAAGATTGTTACAGTTACCTTTAGTGTATATGCCTTGCAGGCGGGAACCGCGGATGATTTGAAGAGTAAGATTACCGTGAAAAAGACGAGTGGAGGCAGCTTCGCGGCGTTAGGTCAAGCCGATACGGTGGTGAATGCAACCTATACCCCTACATCGAGTAAGCTTGAGATTCATTTTGAAGATACTGTAACTGGTTCGGAAAATGCAATTCGAATAGATGGCGGGGCGTTCGTAGATAGCTCGGGCTCTCTATACAGTCAATCGATCGAGATTGCACCGCTCCGATTTGCCCCGCCGGTTCTCGTCCCCGACGCGACCGATAATTATACCGTTAACGACATCGAAATCGCGTTCGCGGACGATCCGCTGTGGCGCGGGGCGATCACGGCAGTATGGAACGGGGGATTCTCGTTAATCGAGGGGACGCAATACGTTGTCACGCCAGGTCTCATTACGATCAAAGCCGGCGTGCTTGCCAGTGGCACTTATAACCTCCTGATCAAGGCAGCGGGGTATTCGGATGTGACGCTGAATCAATCCGTTATCAAGTTTTACGAAGAACCGGAATCGGGAACGGGTACGGAAGCCGATCCGTATATTATTGCAACTCCCGAACAATTGGATGGCGTTAGAGAGAATATGGGGTACCTCGAGCATTATCGGTTGAAAAACGATATCGATTTGAGCGGTTACCCGAACTGGGTTCCGATTGGCACCAGTAACGCCCCCTTCTACGGACACTTGGACGGCAATGGGAAAATCATCTCGGGACTAACGATCACTAGCGTTGGCGGAAATGTAGGACTATTCGGGAGGACGTGGACGACTAGTTCGATTAAGAACACGAAGCTGCGCAACGTGAATATTACAGGTGGATATAGCGTCGGTGGATTGGTTGGCACCAATACCGGCATCATAGAAAATTGCTCCGTTACGGGGACGGTGAGCGGAGAATACTACGTCGGCGGATTGGTTGGCGGTAGCGGCGCAATGGAGATCAGCAACAGCCTTTCCTCGGCGGATGTGAGCGGATTGAACTATATCGGCGGCTTGGCTGGATCACTTGATGGAACAATCAGCCATAGCTATGCCACAGGAAACGTGAGCGGTCAAGAAGCAGGAGGACTAGTCGGTATAAACAGTGGAGAGATCCTTTACAGCTTTGCCACGGGGAATGTAACGGGGACGAATATGCAGGATATAGGCGGCTTGGTCGGATTCAACTTCATGGGAAAGATCAGCTATAGCTACGCCTCGGGGAAAATGAACGGAAGCTTTGGAGTAGGAGGCTTAGTCGGTTTCAATAGCAATGGAGAGATTAGCAACAGCTACGCTTCTGCCGCAGCTAGCGGAAGTTATGGCGTAGGAGGCATGATCGGGGTTAACAATAACAGTTCTGGCGGAGAGATTATCAACAGTTACGCGTCAGGTGCCGTGAACGGAAGAGAAATGTATAGCGGGGCTCTGGGTGGGTTAATAGGAAAAGACAACTTGGGAATCATCACGAATAGCTTCTACGACTCAGTAACTACCGGACAATCCGTATCTGCCGGAGGGGTAGGTAAATCAACCGAAGTCATGAAGGATAGAGCTACCTACGAAGAAGACAGCGCTAATGCTTGGGATTTTGCGGATTTCTGGGCAATAGATTCGTCGCTTAACGGCGGGTATCCTTACTTGCGAGACATTCAGGTATTTTTAACCTATGACGGGAATGGAAGTGCCATCGGGGCCGTTCCGGCCAGCGTCTCTTTCATGCCGGGCGTGGTAGCCGACATTTATTCGGGAACTGTGGATTTACGCAAAACGGGATATCTCCTCGATGGATGGAGCACGCAGGCTGACGGCGATGGTGATTCCTACTTGCCGGGGGATTCCTTCCGCATTACGTCCAATGAAATTTTGTATGCGAAATGGAAGGCGGCCAGTGCGATAGCCACGCTGACTTCGACGATCGGGACCGTAAGCACGGGAGGAACGGCGAACGAAAGGATTAAGAGCGTTCCGAACGGAACGACGTTAGCCGCATTCAAGGCGGCAATTACTCCGGCCGCGGGAGCCTCGTTTGAGATCTACGATGCGGATGGAACGACCGTTGCGACCGAGCTTGCGACGGGCAAGAAGGTGATCGTCACCGCCAAGGATCGAATCACTACGGTTACGTATGCGGTGATGGTGAATGCACCGATAAGTAGTGCGGCCACGCTGACTTCGACGATCGGGACCGTAAGCACGGGAGGAACGGCTAATGAAAGCATCACGAACATTCCGAACGGGACTTTGTTAGCTGCTTTCAAGGCAGCGATCACGCCGGCAACAAGTGCAACGTTCGAGATCTACGACACGGACGGAACGTCCGTAGCGATCGAGCTTGCGACGGGCAAGAAGGTGATCGTCATCGCGGAGGACGGGTTAACGAAGGTGATCTACACGGTGTCGGTGAACGCTGCGGCGCCGAGCGGAAATAGTGGAAGCGGCGGTTCGCCAAGTGATACTCTCGTAAGATCGACGGATGGCAGGCTGACGCTTCCAGCAGGTAAAGCGGGAGAGGTTAGCTTGGACAATGAAGTCGTCGTCTCGATCCCGGCCAATGCGACAGACAAAGAAATAAAAGTCACCATCGATAAAGTAACGGACTCTCAGAAGCTTCTCGTGAATAATGAAGTTCTAGTCAGCGCGGTATTCGAGATTCTGAAGAACTTCCCGGAAAACTTCATGAAGCCGGTAAAGCTGATCTTCACCTTTGATCCGAAACAAATAAAGGGGAATCAAAAGCCCGTTGTCTTCTACTATGATGAAACGAAGAAGGAATGGTTGGAAGTCGGCGGTCTGGTAAGCGGCAACCAGATCATCGTAGAAGTAGATCACTTTACCAAGTATGCGGTATTCACCTTAAATCAAGGGAAAGAACCTGTTAAGGATCCTTCGGCCGACTTCAGCGATATCTCCGGACACTGGGCGGAGTCAAGCATCAAGCAAGCGGTTAGTATTGGCCTTGTTAATGGGTACGCCGACGGAACGTTCAAACCGAGCAAATCCGTGAGTCGAGCCGAATTTGCTGTCATGCTGATGAATGCGTTGAAGTCGCAAGAGGCGGGCACGGAGTTGACTTTCACAGATACCGCGAAGATCGGATCCTGGGCCCGGAAAGCGGTCGGGCAAGCGGTACAAGCGGACATTATTAATGGTTATTCGGACGGCTCATTCCGTCCGACCGCAGAAATTACGCGCGCCGAGATGGCAGTAATGATCGCGAAAGCGCTAAAGCTATCCATCGTGCCGGACGCCGCAACCGGATTCTCGGATGACAAGAGCATTCCGTCATGGTCGAGAGGCGCAGTAGCCGTAATAAAGGAACATAACCTTATGGAAGGAACGGGCACGAACCGTTTCAATCCTAGTGAGCAAGCAACGAGAGCGGAAGCCGTAACGGTTTTGATGAAGATGTTGGTGCTTAAGGGTAAGTAGAAAAGCCACGGGAGATCAACACATCCAGTCTAATACTTTATTTTCCTTGAACAAAAGGACTCATACTAGGCGTGGTTTTCAGAACGATTGTAAAAATATGTTGAAAAATGGAAGATCATATGCTATTTTAAATATATCGTTTTATTTACTCAATCAAATATGTTTTATTTGCGAAGAACGCAGATTTCGGATTTATATCCGGGGTTTGCGTTCTTTTTTATTTTGGCGAGAAAAAGGGGGTGAGGTTTTGAATCGCAGGAGAAGCCTGCTTATTAGTTTGGTTGCTGCGGTTATGGCGGGGTTGCTTGTGTATGGGGTGTATGTGATGCAAGTGAATCAGGTCGAGCTGCAGCAGACTGTTCAGATTGCGGTTCCGAAGGATTTTATTCGGGCCGGTGTCTTGATTCGTGAGGATATGGTGGAATTTAAAGCTGTTCAGAAGGGCAGTTACACTGAAGGCATGATGACGAAGCTGACGGAGGTGGTTGGGCTGGAGACGTTGATACCGCTTGGTAAGCAAGAGCCTATTTTGAAATGGAAGGTGAATCGTTATCATCTGCTCCCCAATGAGCAGCAGGCTACTTTTCAAATTCCTAAAGAATATTTATTGTCAGTTTCAAATGGTATTCGTGCCGGGGATCGGGTGCGTATTTATGTATCTGGTGCCGACGGCAGCTCGCGCAGGCTTTTTGATGAAAAGGAAATTACGGTTGCTTCCGTGAAGTCCTCGGCGAATGTGGAGGTGGACAACCCGAAGAGTTCTAATCTGCTATCCAAAGTGGAAGGCGATAAGGAAAAGATGTATGCTTCCCGATTGGAAGCGAACGGTGCTATCGACCAGATCAACCTTAATTTAGCGGAGAGTGAGTGGCTTCAGATTGATCAATTATGCAGCTCGAAGAAAGCGAGGTTAGTCATCGCGTTCAGTTCCTCTTCTATTTTGGAGGGGGAATGAAGGGGAGTATGGTGGAATGTGGGGGAACGAAGGTAGGAGATTCAACGAGAGTAAGATGGAAGGCAGAAGAATGAAAAGGTGTATGAGAACAGCGAGGAATGAAGGGAGGTAAGAGATGTGCATATAGGGCTTCTATCGACGGATCAGCGATTAATTGATGAAATTACGAATGTGGTTTATTCGAAGCAATTAAACTGGATGATCTGCGCGGCTGCGGATGATTTACGTAGTAAATTAACGGAGATACCTTACTCGCATACGATTATTTCGGATCGGGAAATGGATTTTGGAGACTTTGAAGAGTTTCTTGAGGAATTACAGCGCCAGTATGAGGATTTAAAAATTATTGTTCTGCTCTCGAACTATCACGATGCTTCCATTAATGAAAAATATTTAAAAATGTGCAAGCTGATGAGGCTTGATTATGTCCAGCCAGGGCGCAGCACCGCTGTTATTGCTGACGATATTCGGGCTTGGGTTGATGGTTATGGGACAGATCATGCGAATCAACAATCGTCAGGAAAGTTAATTACTTTCATCGGCTCAACACCGAATATAGGTACAACGTTGGCTTCATTTGGTGTAGCACATGCGCTAGCCTTAGAGACATCAATGAAAGTCGGATATTTGTGCCTTAATCTAAAAAGTTCTAAACTTCATCGTTATTTAGGTCGAGATGAGCATGTTTTTACTTTGGATGGTCTGAGAGCGGAGTTGAAGGCGCAAAGTCTGACACCGGAAAGGCTGCAGCAGGTATGCGATAAGCCGAAAGAGGCACAGGGGCTGCATATCCTATATGGGAATATGCTTCGAGAACAGGCGGAGTTTTTTACGCCATCGGAGATTATTCATTTGCTGCGTGTGGCACGGGGCACTTTTGATGTATGCATCATAGAAGTGAGCGCTTATTGGGACAATGCGGCGACTGTTTGCGGACTGCTGGAAGCAGATAGCAAAATTGTGGTAACGACAGCGGATATCGCTCATTTTCAAGAGGATTTTTCGAGGTGGATTAGGCAGGTTGGCGCTGTTTTTGGTCTTCAGCCGGATGGCTTTGAGTTAATGGCTGTTCAAACGGATCGGCATGCCAAGCATAGCGAGTTCACGATTAAAGATATTCGCAAGGAGACACAGCTGCATCTGATAGGTCAAGTATCTCGGCATGCTGATGCACTTTCTCGTTGTAATCAAGGTAAACTGTTGGACATGTTCGTGCCGACCCACGCCATGCATGAGGAGGTTAGGGCGGTTTCTCGAAAATTCATTGATTACTATAAGCTGCCAAGGAAGGTGAGTTTACGACAAGTAACATGGCTGCAAAAGATCATAACAGGCAGACGTGCTGCAACTTAAATCAAGTAGGGAAGAGGTGAAGGGAGTGAGCGAGGAAAGGTTTTCAATCATTACATACATGCATGAACGCAAAAGCGAAGGCGAAGTAGTTGATTTGACTCCAAGAACTGAGCTGGAAAAGAGAAGAGGATCAGATTATGGCTCGGTGAGATCTGGTTTTGGGGCAGAGCATGGTGGTCGGACTCTGGGCTCTTTGGGAGAAGAGGAAGATGGCGAGGGAAGTGCAAGAGCTATCAGCGCTGAAAGAGCTGAACTGCAAATGCAGGGGGATGCTCTTTTTAACCAATGGGTACAGGATATTCGAAGCGAACTTGTTTCGATGAAGGGCAGGACTGAGACCGAAAAGCAGCTGTATAACGAGACGTTGAATCGTGCGATTCTTGGTTATGACGAGGATCGGGGCAAGCTTCTTGCGATTATCCATGATCTGGTTTCGAAAAGAAGGCTTTCGGATGTGCCTCCGAGGACGAGTGGTTATACGACTTTGCCAGAAGCCATTTTTGCAGAGATTATTGGGCTGAATGTTCTTGAACTTGTACTAAAGCATAAGGAGGGACTTGAAGAGATACAGGCTGTGGGGAGACAAATTTTTGAAGTGCGCGGTGGGGTGGCAATGCCGTCTGCCTATTCGTTGCCTTCTGTGCGTGAATTAGAGAGGATTCAGCAGAATTTGGTTCTTTTTAACAATGACACTTTGAATCCCAGGAAGCGATGGGCAGAGGTTGTTCTGCGGGACGGATCCCGCGTTACGATGACGGGGTTCGGGTTCACGGCTGAACCGACATTAACGATTCGCTTTTATACGATTAAGCGGTTTGATTTGGCATCCCTTGCTGCTGCGGAACTAGCCACAATGGATAAAAGGATGGAAAAGCTGATTCTGATCTTGATCCGATCCTATTTTAATATGGTGGTTATCGGTCCTACCAACTCGGGGAAGACAAATTTAATCAAAGCGATTATTGCCGAAATGGACGATAATGAACGAATTATTACGATCGAATCGAGATTCGAGTTGAATTTAAAGCGCGATTTTCCGCATAAAAATATCGTCGAATACGAAATTGACGAGGAAGATCCGCGGCATTCTGGGCTGCAAGCTTTTAAATTGGCATTGAGGCAATCGCCAAAGCGCATTTGTCATGCTGAAATTCGGGACGATGACGCTAACCTTTATGTGAGGGCTTGTACGCGGGGGCACGAGGGCAGTATTACGTCGGTTCATGTGAGTGAACTTGAGGATGTGCCTGATGCGATTACAGATATGTGTATGCTGGATGGCAGGGGGATGAATCCACTTCGACTAACAAAACGGATTACAGAGTTTGTGACACAAATCGGTATGGAGATGGCTGTCGTTGATGGAAAAAGAAAGATTGTGCGGATCGTCGAATATCGCTATGAAAATGAGGAGGTTTGCGTCACGGATCTCGCAGTTTATGACAAGTCGACAGATGAATGGACATTTCCCGGGAAATTGTCGCATCATGCATCGCGGAAAATTGTTAAGTACGACAAAGAGGGGCTAGCTTTGTTGAGGGAACTCGGATTTATTGAGAAAGAAGGCGAGTATTAACCATGATTTTCGCCAAATATGTCTTTCTCTTGTTGTTATTTGTTCTAGTTTTTGTACTTATTCAATCGCTTTTACACGTACTTATCCGACAACGCAAAGCCAGATATAGGCTGCATTATGTCAAAACCTCCACGTTCGTCGCTAGATTCAGCGAATATTTGGGAAATAGAAGCTCTTTATTTAAGCATATAAAGGAAATGATGGAATCCGTCGAATCCAAAATGAGCATGCGAGGCATCATGACAGTCAGTTTCGTTTTGTTTTTAGTCGGATTATTGGCGGGGACGTTGTTTTTTCAGACGTTAAAAGGGGTCGTTATCGTTACTTCTATCTGTGTTTCACTTCCTTATCTGCTGCTTCGGTTGAAGCTGGTCAGTGTCAGACTACAAACCCGATTGGAGTTTCTTCCGGCCGTTGAAGTGTTTTATCAGTACTATATGGTGGATCCAAATAAAAATATGAAAATGGCTCTTAAATATTGTTTAGAAGAGAATCGCATTCTTTATCCGATCAAGCCCGTATTTGAGCAATTATATCGGAATCTCATGACGCAAAGGGATACGGAGGAGAGCTTGCGCATTTTCTCACTCACTTTGGGCCATACATGGGCCGATTATTTTATCGGTATCATGCGTGTTGCTTTGACGGAAGGGAGCTTTGTAGGTGAAAGCTTAAAGGATTTGATTGTCGATATGCGGAAAGCGCAGCGATTCGATCAGCTGGAAAGAAATCGACTTTTGGAGATACGTATTGCTAATTTTACGCCGATATTGTTTCTTGCCTTATTTTTATTTATTAATTTCAAGGTAAACACGGAGAACGCTTATTTGTATTATATGGTTGACCCTGGCGGGCGAAACATGATTCTCGATGCGCTTCTACTCATTTTCGTCTCGTTTCTAATGGGCATGTACTTATCAATGCGAAGAATGTGAGGGATTTACTTCCATGATTATTGAAAGCACGAAACTAGCTAATCTGCAGTTGGTTTCTAATTTGCTGCTCTTTCTTCTTTTCATGACTGTTTTTTATCACTTTTTCATGCAAATGCCTGCACGTAAGAAGAGATGGAGATCATTACATGTCAAAAAAGCACTGCAAGAAACAAAACTTCCTTCATGGCTGTTTATATGCTTAGGTATGAGTACAAAAATCGTGGAGGAAAAGCGCCAACTGCTGCTGGGGTGCGGTATTTGGATGAATGCAAACCTCTATGAAGGTGTGAGAAGGATAGGGATGGGTGGCACACTTATGCTCGGTGCTGTTGGATATTTAGCTCTGAAGTATCCGATGCTTACTTTGTATATGCAGCCAATTTATGTCATGGTGGGGACTGCTTGCTTACTCATTTTTTTGGTTTTTGACAAAAAGGTGCTGGCTCAATTAAAGGAGAAACGAGCACATCGAATAGTCAGAGAGATTTACGTGATTAGTCATCATCTTCTCTACTACAACGATTCTGTGCTGAATTTACATGCGAAGCTATCTTTATGTGTTTCACAAACGCGCTCCATTCGGTCGCACTTTCAATTGATGTTGAATGAATGGTATCAAGGCTCGGAAGAGGCTATTAACCATTTTAAAATTAGACTAGGGACAGACGAAGCACACAGCTTTGGGGAAACGCTGAATGCTTTGAGACTGAATGAGCATGGCAGCTATTACGAGTTGTTGAAGCAAAGAATTCAGGACTACAAAGAAAAAATGGAACTGGTTCGAGATAGTAGAAAAGAAACCGTGTCTTATCTTTTGTTTGTATTAGCAGGATTGCCGATTTTGAACACATTTCGGGTATTCATGTACCCGTGGATTGCTGAAGGCCAGCGATTATTTAATGCGATTAACTAAGGGGAGAGGGAAATTATGAGAAATATATTGATTACAGTTATGATGCTAATTGTTGTGGCATTACTTTTTACATCGATTATTAATGATGGATCGACAGGTATGAGGCGGAATATTTCGACGCACGGAACGCAGGCAAATACGGATATAACGGCATTAAGGCCATAATGATGGAAGATTTGCTGTGAGATCGATCCTTGTTACGGTGATGTTGATTATGGTGGTGATTGTCATATATAACAGTGTGGTTGGCGGCAGCACAGGTACTCGGAAGCAAGTAAGCAACAGCGGGGCAAGGATTAATGGGACGATTGAGCGGATTAATCCATGAAGCAGATTTTGGTGTTTATCTTATTTGCGACGATGCTTTGTTGGTTTATGTTTGCGCCGGTTTATAAGCATGTCATTATTGTTCGGCAGGCTGTTTTGCAAAAAGAAGTCGATTATTTGCTTGAAATCGGTGCTAATGGCAGACACGGTTATATTAATAGCACCATGATTCAGGAGTCTAGGGATCGGATGGCGGAAAGAGGCTTCATTCCGGGAGATCTCGTTTATACGGTAAATACAACTACGGGGGTCGGGGGAATGGATCCAGGAATGCCCGTTTGGCGAGGAACGGGATTGAGTTTGAAAATGACGTATCCGTATCATCGACTTTTTGTCATTGATCAGCTTGTGGGGATTACGGTTCCTTCTGGATCAGACCGTATGGGGGCAACGGGCATGAAGATGAGTGAGTATGTGCCTTGAGGGCCTGAGGTGATGTCTTGTATAAACTGCTTTTAATCGTCTTGATGAGCGTCGTTTTTATGTCGCTATATGGGCTGCAAACGGACGAGGAATTGGCGATGCATACGGTTTTTCACGGGAAGCATGCATTGAATAACTCTGTGCATGCGGCAGCCCAGCAAAGTGATCAAGCAAAGCTGGCAAGCGGTATTCACAGTATTAATGAGACGAAGGCCAGAGATGTGGCTATGCAATATTTGCAAGCTAATTTAAGATTAAATACGGCGAATGATCCGCTGCCGAATACGTTTTTGCGCAGCAGGGTTGTCGTTGAATTATTTAAGATTATTAATGATAATGAGGTATTTCCTTATACCTATGTGGATGCGGGAAATGGTTACTCTGTTACGCTGGATCGACCTGGTGTGATTATGTTCATCCGGTTGGAGTTTCCGCGGACTTACACGGTTTTGCAGCCGATTACGTGGACGATTAAGTCTTCGGCGGAGATGGTATTTTGATTTGCATCGATAGAGGTTTATTTCATTGTATAATGTGAGAGTGAGGTGCGAATTCAGGGTTACGAGGAGAGATACATATGACTATTTTCCAGCAACGGCAGCAGGCGCTGCAGCGTGAGATGATCCAGCGGGGTTGGTCCGGCTTCTTGGTCACGAACAACGTCGATATATATTACTACTGCGGATCCATGCAGACGGGGTATTTGTTTATTCCGGCGGAGGGAGACGCGCTTTACCTCGTACGCCGAAGTTTGGTCCGAGCGGAGGAGGAAGCGTCAGCGGCCGTGGAAGCGCTGGGCTCTTTGAAGACGCTGGGTGAGCGTCTTCGCGCGCGCTGCGCGGGTGGCGGTGGATCCGCGGCTTCGCCATTGCGGATCGGGACTGAACTGGACGTGTTACCCGTCCAGCTGTATTTACGGCTGCAGGCCGCGCTGCCCGGCGCGGCCTGGGAGGACGGCTCGCTGCTCGTGCGCGAGCAGCGGATGATCAAATCGCCGGACGAAGTCACGGCGATCAGAGCGGCTGCGCGCGTCGTCGACGCAGCGCTGGAAGCGGTCATCCCCCACATTCGTGAGGGGATGGCGGAGTTTGAGCTGATGGCGCTCATCGAGCATCAGCTCCGGCTGCGCGGGCACCAAGGGCTGATGCGCATGCGCGCGTACAATTCCGAGTTGATAACCGGAATGGTAGCGGCAGGCGCGGCGGCAGCGGTGCCCACCTATTTTGACGGGCCGGCCGGGGGCACGGGGCTTCACCCGTCCAGCCCGCAAAGCTCGGGCCGCGCGCTGATTGGGCGCGGCGAACCGATTCTCGTCGATATCGGCTGCTCGATCGACGGCTATCTGATCGATCAGACGCGCACGCTCGTGATCGGCGATCTAGACCCTGAGCTGCAGCGGGCCTATAACGTGGCGGAGCAGGTGCTTCGCGCCACGGAAGCCAGGCTGCAGCCTGGCATTATCGTCGAGCATCTGTATCTGCTCGCGCTGGATCAAGTGCAGGAAGCGGGGCTAAGCGCCCACTTCATGGGGTACGGCGCCGACCAAGTGAAATTCCTTGGTCATGGCATTGGGCTCGAAATCGACGAACTGCCCGTTCTCGCCAAAGGCTTCAAATACCCGCTGGCGCCCGGCATGGTCATCGCGATCGAACCCAAATTCACCTTCCCCGGTCGCGGGGTGGTTGGTATTGAGGATACGTATTTGATTACCGAAAATGGTTATGAAAAGCTGACAATCTCGAGGGACGGTATTCTCCGAGTATAACTAATTTTCCATAAAAGAGAGACTGGCGGAAATTCATGCCAGTCTCTTTGTTTTTAATTAACAAGCAAGTATACTTGACCCATATGAAAATCATAAGGGGACAATGGACAATGAAATTGAGACATTTCATACCACAAACGTTAAAGTACAAGCTGTTCTTAGCTTTTCTACTTGTTATTCTGCTGCCCATCATCATCTTAAATATGACGCACGTTCAAAAGTTTGAGACGTTAATGAGAGAACAAGTTAGCAGCCAAAATCTCGAGCAAATGACAACGATTACATCCTCGCTTGGCAGTTTATTAAGTGTTTCAGAGAAGACCTTTACCCTGATTGAACAGGATTCTTTTGTAACTGCGATTTTGAGAAACCCCGAAGCGGGGGGCTCTTATGCCTCTTTCCTACAAAGACAGAAAATTGAAGAGAAGTTTAATGCTATTAATAATAGTGTGTTTATTGCCAATTCCTACGTCTACTATACCGTTCTAGATACGGAAGATCATGTTTACACCTCCTATGGACCTACTCATATATTAAGCCACGCTGCTCTTTCGGCAATGCCAGTGATACAGGATGCTTTCCTTGGAAAGTCCCTTTCCAAATGGCAGCTAGAAGAAGGCGGGCTAACCTCAGCCTTTGGTATCCAACCCTCTTTATTAACCATGTATAAAGGATTACGAGACGAAAATAATCAGGTATATGCCGTTGTAAGAATTGGCGTTGACTATCAAAGCTGGCTTCGAAGTGCTATTCCAAGCCCGATGAATGATGAATTGTATGTATTGGCTTCCACAGAAGGAGAAATCTATGGGCGAAGCAACACATCCAACGCTCTTGCGCTGCCAAATCCAATGAATACGTTAGGTTGGGAGCCGACTGGAAGCAAGGTCGAGAATGACCACATCATTAGCTATTCTAAAATTCCGAGCTTGAATTGGTATCTGATCAAGAGTATCCCGACCAAATATCTGTTCCATAAAGTGAATCAGCTTCAGCAATCCTACTTTTTGACAACGCTGATTATTGCCGTTCTCTTTATTGTCATGACCTTTCTGATCTCGACCACCATCACGAGACCCCTGCAGCTTTTGCAGAGAAAAATGTCTGATGTCGTGAAGCGAAATTTGAAGATTCAATTGCCTGAGGAAAGATATAAGGGGGAAATTCTAACCTTTATTCAGGCTTTTAATAAGATGGTTAGAGATGTGGAAAGTCTTCTTAACCGTTTAAAAGAGGAAGAACGCCACAAAGAGGCTATGCGTTTCCAAATGCTTTTGTCACAGATGAATCCGCACTTTCTGTTAAATACGTTAAATACGGTGAAATGGCTTGCCATTGAACTCGGTAATCATCAAATTCCTGAAGTATGCGAGTCGCTCGGCAAGTTATTGGAAGCAGGAATGCGATTGGATGTGGATTTAATTCACCTGGAGCATGAGATGGAACTTGCCCAAAGATATATCCGTATTCAGCAGCTTCGCTATGACCGTGAATTTGATGTTCATATCACATTTGACCCAGAGCTTCGCCATGCGCTTGTTCCTAAGTTGAGTTTGCAGCCGCTAATTGAGAATAGTATCTATCATGGGTTTGCGAAGATCGAAAGGTCAGGCAGCATCCAAATTAGAGTTCAAAAACAAGAAAATAAGCTTGTTATTGAAGTGGAGGATAATGGCGTTGGAGTAGGTAATGCTGGGCCAACATCCGGTAAAGGAAATGGTATTGCCTTGAAAAATCTCGAGGAGAGACTCGTGCTCCTATTTCGAAAAGAAGGAACTTTGGCGATAGAATCCATCCCAATTGGGACATTAGTTCGCATTCGCATTCCGTTCTTGTTGTCTCCACCCTATTCGAAAGGGGAAAGCTTACATGTGGACAGTTCTCTTGGTAGAAGATGAAGCCTTCGTGAGACGAAGTATCCGAAAGGGAATGCCCTGGGAGGAAAATGGCTTCAAGGTGATAGGGGAATGCGGAAATGGCCAAGAAGCTTTGGCATTCATCAGGAATAAACAGCCGGATTTGGTTATTTGCGATATTATGATGCCTGTTATGAATGGTGTAGAGCTTCTTGCGCAGGTTCGCCGGGAGAATTTAGGAACAGCCTTCATCATGCTCACTGTCATGAATGATTTTGAGTTTATCCAGCAAGCGATGGAGCTAGGGGCATCGGGTTATGTGCTTAAGCTTTATTTGACTCCGGAGAAAATGACAGAGGCGCTGACCAAGGTAAAACGGGAGTTAGAAAGAAACTTGCGTCTTATTTCTCAAGAAATAGACGATTACTGTGAGAATTTATATAACGAACCTAATGATCAGGTGCGGACGATTGAAAGCCCGGCTTTTATTCGGGATTCTTTTAACCCCAGTCTACTTATCCTTGTTTTGCATGGACAAACCATTTTCGATAAGCAAGATTTGCTGCAACTGCCTTTATTCGACACGGAAATGAGTGCAAGGATGCATCTTTTTACCAGGATGGGGATGACCACTGTCTTCTGCTGCGTTCCTGAGGAAACAAAGATTAGAATAAGGAACACTGAACAGCGTAGCGATTTCGTTGTTTTAATCTCAGAGCGGTTGTCGGATGAGGATATTCATACGGTTTGGAAAACCATGGTTTCTCGGATGAGTGAACTATGGTATGCAGGTAGATCGGGCATTTTCTTCCACCAGCCCAAAACCTTGAAGTCTAATGTCTATTCCAACCTGCCTTGGTCCTTGGAGAAGAACTTAATCCAAGCTTTTGAACAGATGAACCAAGGATTACTGAATCTTTCATGGCAGGAAATCTGGTCGTGGATGAGGGACATAGAACTGTCTTTACTTCGTGTAAAAGAAATAGTGCTGCGTTTGGATCGCAAATTTGCAGAGCTCTCACTCATGAGAATTGATTCACCAAATGCCTGTGTAGAGGCTCTTTCTCATAAGGAGGCGGGGCTCCTTTTTAAACAGAGAATCGATAGGTACATGGCACATTGGAAGGCAACGAATTATGAGGTTACGGATCATACTGAAATCAATAAAGTCATTGCCTATATGAATCAACATTTTGAAGAAGAAATGCCGCTGTCACTGCTTGCTGGTATTGCAACGATGGATGATAAATATTTGAGTGTCCTGTTTAAGAAAAAAACCGGTAAAACCATAACGGAGTACATCATGGGTCTTCGCATTGAAAAGGCATGTCACCTGCTGCTGCACACGGATCAACCTGTTGCTCAAATCGGGGCCAATGTTGGTTTTGCTAATGAGAATTACTTCGCTCGCATATTTCGGAGAGAAGTCGGCATGCCGCCAAGTATTTTCAGACAACAAAATGCGAAGTTATGAAGAATCAAATCAAACTTTTGTGCTAAAAGAACAATACATTGTTCCTTCGAACCCTAAAAAGCTGGTGATATAGTTGATTTGTAACCAGTAAGGATATGAAATACAGGAGGGTCAAATGATGAATATGAAGAAAACAACGCTAAGTCTACTCTCTGCAGCTATCGTGTTGGGAGTTACAGCAGGCTGCGGTTCGTCGGGGGAGAACGCCGCTAAAAACAGTCCTGCTGCTTCTTCAGAAGCTAAGAAAGCAGTCACGCTTACGATGTGGGGAGGCGTACCAGCCGAAGCCGGTCCGCAGTTGGTTGTTGATAATTGGAACGCAAAGAACCCCGATATTCAGGTGAAATATGAGCGTTTTGTCAATGATGATGCTGGCAATCTGAAGCTAGATACGGCTCTTACGACAAATCAAGGTATTGATTTATATGTCAACTATACCTTATCGGGTTTATCGAAACGTGTTGATGCTGGAACAGCACTCGATCTCAGTGAATTTAAAGACTACAATATTGACGATAAAATGGGCTCCGATGCAAAGGACTGGAAAGTAAAAGATAAGTATTACGGTCTTCCCACCAAAAAGAATGTATCTTTCGTGTGGTTGAACAAAAATGCACTTGATGAAGCTGGACTAGCCGTTCCTGCGTTAGATTGGACGATGGCTGATTTGCAGCAGTATGCGACAAAGCTCAAAAAAGGCCCACGTTGGGGCTTTACAGAACATATTTCCGGATACACCAACTTTTTTGATGGAGCCAATGCCGGAGCGGGGTTCACGAAAGCGGATGGGACATCCAACCTCGACGAGTCTAATGTTCGTAAGGCATACGAAGCTATGTTTGACATGATGCATAATGATAAATCAATGCCGCTTCTAGGCGAACAATTGACAAGTAAAATGCCAACCGATGCGATGTTTTTAAAAGGCGAAACAGCCATGCTGGGCGCGGGCGAGTTTATATTCCGCAGTTCAAACAACATGAAAGATTTCCCGCGAGACTTCAAGATTGCTTTTGCCACGGTTCCTAAAGTGACGAAAGAACAGACTACTTTTAAATATGCGGGAGGACTTGGCGACGTTATTTCCATTAATCCAAACTCGAAAAATAGAGAGCAAGCTTGGAAGTTTTTGAAATGGTATGCGGATGGCGGAATGATGCCACTTGCTGCCGGCGGACGTATTCCTTCTTCTAAGGATGCGAATGTGGAGGAAGCCATTAAACTTCTCCTTGGAGACAATGAAAAAACATATGATGTGGATTCACTCAAAAAGGTTGTATTCGGCAAATTCCCTACGTATACAGCAACGCTTCCGCAACAGGTTGTGGATGCGCGAAGAGAAGAATATGAAAAGTATTTCTTGAAGGCACAATCCTTAGATGACACCCTTAAGAATTCGGTCAAGCGCCATAACGACTACTTATCCAAAAACAAGAAATAGCAAGAAAGATGGGGGGATGCATCAAGAAAGAGGCACCTCCCTTTTTTTGTTCAAAAAAGGAGTGATTTATGGAATGAACTGGGCAAAAAAACAACGTAGATTAGGGTACTTGTTCATTTTACCTAATATGCTAGGCGTCATATTATTCTTTGTCATCCCTGCCATATTTTCGCTGGGGATTATGTTCACGAATTACAAGTACACATCGCCGGATATCGAATGGATCGGCCTCGATAATTTCAATAGATTATTTCATGACCCCGTATTCTATGTTTCATTGAAGAAAACAGCCTTATTTCTTGCCGCTGTCCCTGTTTCAATCGGATTGGCCTTTCTTGTAGCTCTTGTATTGAATCGCAGTGTGTATGTAAAGAGTCTGCTAAGGGCTATGTTTTTCATGCCGTACATTACGAGCGGTGTAGCTGTAGCTTTTGTATGGATGCTTCTGTTTCAGCCGTCGCAGGGACCTGTTAACAGCTTTCTCCGTTCCATTGGCATTGATAATCCGCCAGGATGGATGTCTACGACGACTTCTTCAATGTATGCCATAGACATTATTTGGATTTGGTTTCTTCTTGGTTATAATATGATCATTTATTTGGCGGCCTTTCAAGAAATACCGCAAGAACAACTGGAAGCCGCAAAAATCGATGGAGCAAGATCATGGACGACAGTTTGGAAAATTATCTTCCCGCTAGTGAGTCCCTCCACGTTCTTATTAATGATTACGGGCTTAATTACGTCGATGAAGACGTTTGGTATGATCCAAGCTGTTACGCAAGGCGGACCTGGAGGCAGTACAACGATTTTATCCTTGTTTATTTACCACAATGCGTTTCGTTACTATGAAATGGGCTATGCTTCAGCCATCTCATGGGTCTTATTCGCTATCATCTTCTTGATCACGATGATTCAATGGGTTGGTCAGAAGCGATGGGTTCACTATTAAGTAAAAACCGGAGTTGAGACAATATGGAGATAAAATCGACAAAATTATTATATACGATTGCCATGCTGGTACTGGGTTTTTTTATGATTTTGCCGTTTCTCTGGATGATAAGTACATCTTTTAAAACACCCAATGAAGTGTTCCAATACCCGATCCAGTGGATACCCCAAAAGGTGACGTTTGAACATCATCTTAAAGTGTGGACAGGCAAGGAAAGCTTTGTTATTTATTATATGAATTCGTTGAAAATAGCGCTGATTTGCATGGTTGGAGCTACATTCTTGTCCTCCTTAGCGGCTTATGGATTTTCGCGAATTGAGTTTAAGGGAAGAAACCTGCTTTTCATGTTTTACTTATCGATGATGATGGTTCCACCGCAAGTGTTATTTGTTCCGAAATTTATTTTGTTTGATAAAATAGGGATTTATAATACGCACTGGGCACTTATTCTTCCTGGCTTGTTTACCATTTTCGGGGTATTTCTGATGAGACAATTTTTCATGTCAATCCCGCAGGAGATTACTGAATCCGCTTTTGTAGACGGGGCTGGCCACATTCGTATTTTCTTTCAGCTCATGCTTCCACTGGCCAAACCGGCATTGGCTACCTTAGCGATTATTGATTTCTCCTGGAACTGGAATGACTATGAGAATGCCCTCGTTTTCCTGCTTGACCGTGATCTGTATACAGTCCCACTGGGCATGCAGAATTTCATTCTAGAATTCAATATTGACTATAACGGGATGATGGCGGCAACATCTGCTGGCATTGTTCCCATGCTGCTTGTATTTCTTATTGGACAAAAATATATCATTCAAGGGATTACGGGTTCCGCGGTAAAAGGTTAAGGGTTGATAGGAGACCTACATACCCTTAAGGGGCTCAATTGAAAAACCCTAGCCACTGGCTAGGGTTTTTCAATCTTGATTTATAAAATGAACGATTAGATTTTCTCGATTACCTTATCAATCAATCCATACGTTTTAGCATCTTCTGCGGTTAGGAAGTAATCACGGTCTGTGTCTAATTCAATCTTCTCGATCGGCTGCTTAGTTGTTTCAGCAAGTATACGATTGAGTGTTCGCCGTGTTTTGAGAATGTGCTGGGCACGAATGTGAATATCGCTGGCTTGGCCTTGGGCGCCTCCCCATGGTTGGTGAATCATGACCTCGGCATTTGGGAGAGCGAACCTTTTGCCAGGTGCACCTGCCGTTAAGAGAATGGCACCCATGGATGCGGCCATACCTACACAAATGGTGGAAACGTCAGGCTTAATGAAGTGCATCGTATCGTAAATAGCGAGCCCCGCAGAAGTGGAACCGCCGGGTGAGTTGATGTAGAGAGAAATATCCTTCTCCGGATCTTCCGCAGAAAGAAACAATAACTGGGCAACAATCGCATTGGCCACTTGATCGTTAACCTCCGTGCCAAGGAACACAATGCGATCTTTAAGCAGTCTGGAATAAATATCGTAAGAGCGCTCGCCGCGCGAAGATTGTTCGACAACCATAGGTATGAAACTCATAGGAATCATCCTTTCATTTTTAAGTATTATATTTAAGATGCTTTGCTTTGGACGGTATGACTGTGGACAGTACGTTTTTGACCAAAACCAGAGGATACCATGATTAAACGGATCGGTTCTTCGCCATGGGTGGTTTGAAATTCACGAACGGTGAAGGTAGCTTCTGATTCATTAGGTAAGGTGCCTTGACGACGATAAGAGTCGATCGAGATCACATTGCTTCCTGGGGTTTCAGGAGTACGATCAACAGCTTGCTCCCAAGCAATAACAGGTGTTGCAGGTACTGCGTCATTCTGCGGTTTACTTGTTTGTTCATGATTCATGGCGGTTGCCTCCTCATTCTTTCGGTTTGGGATATACGGCTAACAAGACTTGATAGGCATCATTTCCGTCTTTGCAGCCTGAGTATCGATCCACCAATTGCTGCACCATGGCAGCGTACTCCTCAACGAATGTTTGCCTTTGCTGTTCATCAGACAGATGGACCTGCAGCTGAAGCGTAGCACTAGGAATCACTTCGCCCACATCGGATTGCTCCATAAGCAGCATCGCATCTCTACGAATCCGCTCGGATGTGGTCACAAGGTGAGCCAAAGAGCTCTGGTCCTTCAACCTCTGCAAGGTTTCAGGCTTCATACTTAACGATTCGGCCAATACGAATGTTTTGGCTATCGCTCTGTACAATACTTCGACCAGATTGCGCACCTGACGAGTGCCAACGCGTTGAACCAAGCCAGCTTTTTCCAAAGCTTTGAGGTGATAGTTAATGCGTTGGGCCGTTTCCCCGAGTGTTCGAGCCACTTCAGCAGCAGAGCCAGGTTCCAGCAGCTGAGCAATGATCTCCCCGCGAATAGGGTTCAATAAGACGGTAGCTTGCTCTGGAGACTCGATGTAATAGCTGTCTTGAATATCTTTTAGCATGGAGTGGATAGCCTCCAATACAAAGTATGTGTTACGTAAAAATATTTTATTACGTGGGAGATGAAATGTCAATGGGCGGGGGGAGAAGAGATTAAAGCATTTGATTTACTTAGGATTCTCTTCAGAGAGTAAGGATCATCAAACAATACAAGAAATACCCTTCATACTACCATACAAGTATGGTAGTATGAAGGGTATAAGATAAATCAGGGAGGTGAATCACAACATTGTATATAAAACCACATATAAGTACTTCCCGTGATGCAGTCTATCATGAGCTAAAAGAGCAAATACTTCAACTCGATCTGCTGCCGGGCACTGTTATCTCCGAGAAAGAAATATCAGTTAAATTTAATGTGAGCCGGACCCCGGTACGCGAAAGTTTCGTTCAATTATCACAGGAAGGTCTACTGGATATCTATCCCCAGCGCGGCACGGTCGTGTCACTCATCGACTTGCAGCTAGTGGAAGAGGCTCGTTTCATCCGGGAACAGTTGGAACGAGCCGTCATCAGCCTAGCTTGCGCTAACTTCCCAGCAGAGTCTTTCCAGATGCTTCTGTCCAATCTGGCGCAGCAGCAAATTAGTATGCGTGAGCAGGACTTCAAAATGATGTTCGAGCTTGACGAAGCGTTTCATCGGACGATATTTGTAGGCTGTAGGAAGCTGAATACATGGGCTGTGATCCAGCAAATCAATGTTCATCTCAATCGCACCCGTATGCTCAGACTGGCAGCAGATCACCGTTGGGATGAGCTGTATGATCATCATCAACAGATGGTGGAAGCGATCGAACTTCATCAGGTCGGAAAGGCTGAGCAATTGATGAACACTCATCTGCACCTCACGATTGCTGATCAAGCCATACTTAAGGAGAAATTTCCGGCTTATTTTAAATGAAGCCGATTAGGAAATCAAAAGTTGCAATAAATAGCTGATAGGAGGCGGAAGTGTTCGATGAAAATGGTTTTTCGCTGGTTTGGCGAGGGCAACGATACAGTGACATTGGATCAAATTAGACAAATTCCCGGTGTGGAGGGCATTGTTTGGGCTCTGCATGATGCTCCGGCCGGTGAAGAGTGGCCGATGGATAAAATCATGAAGGTCAAGGCTGCTGCCGACCAGGCCGGTCTTCATATGAAAGTTGTTGAAAGCGTCAACATTCATGAAGATATCAAACTTGGGCTTCCGAGCCGTGACACCTACATCGCTAATTATAAGAAGACTATCGTTAAACTGGCAAAGGTCGGTGTTAAGGTGATTTGCTATAATTTCATGCCCGTGTTTGACTGGATACGAACCGATCTGCACAAAGCGTTGGAAGATGGATCAACAGCGCTATTTTATGAGAAAAGTAAAGTCGCTAATCTCAATCTGTTCGAGCAGGTGGAGAGGATTAACGCTAATCCAAAGTTCACGATGCCGGGCTGGGAGCCGGAGCGGCTGGCTCGTTTAACAGAATTGTTCGAAGCCTACCAAGAAGTGACGGAAGAGCATCTTTGGGTGAATGCTAAGTACTTTCTGGATGAAATCATTCCATTCGCTGCTGAACATGACATCCGTATGGCTATCCATCCAGATGATCCGCCTTGGCCTATCTTCGGATTGCCGCGCATCATTACCAGTCAAGCGAATATTCGTCGTTTTCTAGGGCTATTTGACAGTCCCTATAATGGTCTTACAATGTGTAGCGGATCGCTCGGAGCGAACCCGTCCAATGATATTATAGGAATCGTTCATGAGTTTGCCGACCGTATTCCGTTTGCGCATATTCGCAATGTTCGTGTCTATGAGAATGGCGATTTTATTGAAACTTCCCATCGTTCGACGGACGGGACTGTGGATATTGCCGGCATTGTAAACGCGCTGCACGCAAATGATTACGATGGTTATTGCCGCCCGGATCACGGTAGACATATCTGGGATGAGCAGTGCAGACCCGGGTACGGCCTTTACGATCGGGCACTGGGCATCATGTATTTGTGGGGATTATGGGACGCTAACCGCAGAAGCGAAAAAGCAGAAAGGATGGTCAACTAGACATGATCGATATCACTTATTTTCCATCGTTACAAGGAAAAATCATCGTTATTACAGGAGGGGCCGGCGTGCTATGCCGGGTCATGGCTCTGGAACTGGCGCGTCAAGGCGGGCGTGTTGCGATTCTGAATCGCTCGCTGGACAAGGGCCTAGAAGTCGTGACCGAGATCACAGCCGCTGGCGGCGAAGCCATTGCGTTATCTTGCGATGTGACCGACGCAGATAGTGTAACGCTAGCTGCCGAAGCGGTTATGGAGCAGTTTGGCCCGTGCGACATCCTGATAAATGGCGCAGGCGGCAACCATGCCAGCGCAAACACGACGAATGAAACGTTTAAATTGGAAGACTTAGCCAACCCGGACATCCAAACGTTTTATGATCTTAGCGTGACAGGCTTCCGTAATGTACTTGACCTGAATTTCGTTGGAACCCTCATTCCGACGCAGATCTTCACGAGACAGATGATCGGCAGATCAGATGTTACCGTCATCAACATTTCATCAATGAGCGCCCCTTCGCCGATGACGAAGGTTCCGGCTTACAGTGCCGCGAAGGCAGCGATCGACAACTTCACGCAGTGGCTGGCCGTGCACTTGGCCGAAAGCGGCATCCGCGTCAACGCCATTGCGCCCGGCTTCTTCTTGACGAAGCAGAATGAGAGGCTGCTGCTCAAAGAAGACGGTTCGCTAACCGAACGCTCACACAAGATCATAAACCATACGCCGATGCGCCGCTTCGGCAAGCCCGAGGATCTGCTTGGCACGCTTCTATGGTTGACGGACGCCAATTTGTCTGGCTTCGTTACCGGTGCCACCATCCCTGTGGATGGCGGATTTATGGCTTACTCGGGCGTGTAAGCATTTTAAACATTCTAAAGTTTGCAGCTCAATCTTTACTGTACCTGTCGGTCCAGCCGTATTCTTATCCTCACTAATGTCGGATTACGTGTCCGACACATGGTAAGTCATAGCACAAAAGGAAGCAAGACTGTATAAAAAAAGCATAAATTCCGCACATGCACTGTCCTTTTTCATACAAAAGGCAGTGCTTGTTCTATTTCCGGAACAGTCAGTGTTGTTGGCACCTCTATTCGTATATGGAACATAGCTTTCTATACTCGCTTGGAGAGATCCCCGACCACCGTTTGAATTGTCGGCTGAAATGGGCGTTATCCCTGTAGCCAAGAACCGAGGAAATCTTCTGTACAGACAGCATCGGATTGGCAAGAAGCAGCTTCGCTCCGTGAAGGACGAGCTCCGACATGGTGGCTTTAGCCCACTTCTCTGTCTTTTCTTATCTTGTCAGGAGCTCCCGGACGCTTGAAATGAAGTAGCCCAGTGTTGGGTGACAAACAAGTTCTGAAGTAGAAAATCAACGTTACATTGAGGAAGAGAGAGTGGTTTAGTCGTATGGAAGCTAGATAAGTCACACCGTTGCGAGACATCGATAGGCCATCAATTATGATGAAGAAATGAAAAAATAGCTTCATTCTGGCATTAGGTACTTTGTTACAACAACGAGAAATCCTCTCTCAACATGCTAAATAAACACGACTTCGGACCTGTAGAGTTCAAATCTAAAAATATTGAACATATAAAAAAAATGTTTGAATTTAAAGCGCTTTCTAAGTCGTTCTATAATAGAATTACAACAACCGAAAGGAGTCGCTACATGTCAAACAGATTTTATAAACCCGATAAAGCTTGGGTAGGAGATTTAATTCCCTTCTACAAGGACGGGACGTTCAGACTGTTCTATCTTCATGATTGGAGAGAGAACAAGCAAATGTACGGAGAAGGCACTTCCTGGTTCGAGCTTCGCTCTAACGATTTCGTTACATATGAAGAGATGGGGGAAAAGTTGAAGCACGGCAGTAATGAAGAGCAGGATATGAATTGCTATACAGGCTCTATCATTGAAGCGAATGGCGAATATCATCTCTTCTATACTGGCAAAAATCTTTATCCGAATTTTTGCGAGGATGGCATACCGCTCGAGTGTGTTATGCATGCTGTCAGCAAGGATATGGAGACATGGACGAAACTTCCTGAGGACACGTTCTATTCAGATGGGGTTCGGTATGAGCGGCATGATTGGAGGGACCCACATGTGATTTGGAACGAAGAAGCAGGGGAATACTGGATGCTGCTTGCTGCCAGACTTAAAGAAGGACTCGCGAGACGAAGAGGCTGCATTGCACTTTGCTCGTCGAAGGATCTGAAGTCATGGGAAATTCGCGAGCCTTTCTGGGATCCAAAGCTGTATGTGACCCACGAATGTCCAGATTTGTTCCGAATAGGCGAATGGTGGTACCTGGTGTACTCCACGTTCTCTGAACGTTTTGTCACTCATTACCGGATGAGCAAATCCCTTAGTGGTCCTTGGACGGCGCCGAAACATGATGCGTTCGACGGGCGCGCATTCTATGCTGCCAAAACGTGGGGCGATGGAGAAAAACGGTACGCGTTCGGTTGGGTCCCAAGCAAGGAACATGAAAATGATTTTGGCGATTGGCAATGGGCCGGCAATCTAGTTGTACATGAGGTGGCCCAGCAGACCGACGGGACGTTGACAGTCCACACCCCGGAGGCCTTGGATCGACATTTTGGTAGCCAGCAACCTATCCTATATCAAGCGCGGATTGGAAATTGGCATACAATAGACGTTTCCGCATTCGTGGAAGCTGATGAAACATTCGCTTCCATTTCGGCAGGGGCGATGCCTGCCACTTGCAAAATCAAGGCGAATGTGACGTTCACAGACCAGACACGCGGCTGTGGCGTTATGCTAAGAGCAAACTCAAATATGGACGAGTGCTATTACATTCGCATCGAACCGATGCATAACCGGCTCGTATTCGACTTCTGGCCAAGAAGAATTAAGGGAGAAGCTCAATGGCACATTGCGGGAGATAAGCCGTATGCGGTAGAGCTGGAAATACCTATCGATTTACAAGCCGGCATCGCGTATGAAATCAAGGTTATCGTCGAAAATTCCGTATGCGTTGTTTATTTGAACAATCAAGTAGCGATGACCACGAGGATTTACAACATGAAAGAAGGCGACTGGGGATTCTTCGTCCAGGAAGGACGCGCCATATTTGAACAAGTAGAACTATCAGTTCCAAATTCATAAGGGGGTTATCCAATGAAACGCTTTACTAAATGGTCTGTGCTTGCCCTTTCGGTTGTGATCTCAATTCCTCTACTTAGTGCATGCAGTGCAAAACAGAACGCGGACACGGGAAAAGCAAGTCCGGCCGCTACCGCTGGCAATGCCACGAAGAAAACGTACAAATGGTTCGTGGGTCGAGGTGTAGACAGTGCTCCGGCCGTTACTGTTAAAGAGATCGCAGATGAATACTCGAAGACGCATCCAGAATTCCAACTCGTTCTTGAAGGGACTGGCGATCGACCGTCTTACTTACAGAAGCTTCATACACTGATCGCGAGCAACGAAATGCCGGATATGTTCGACACGGATTCCGATGCTTACGCAGCGCAGTTGACCAAGCAAGGCAAGCTCGTCGACACGAAACAGATGCTTCAGGAACTAGACAAATATAATGATTTCCGCCCAATTGCGCTTCAATACCAGCAATTTGCGGACGGAAGCATGTACACGCTTCCGCTGGAATTCGGTATTGAGGTATTCTGGTACAACATCAAAATGTTCAAGAACCTCGGTATCACGCCGCCGAAAACATTCGACGAATTCATGAAAGTTGCAGACACGATCAAGAGCAACAAGATTACACCGATTGCAGTCGACGGAAAGGATAAATGGCCGGTTCTGCGATACTTGGCCTTCAAACCATTCCGCATGACGGGCAACGATTTCATCGAGAATGTAAAACAAGGAAAAGCGTCGTTCAAAGATCCTGCCGGAATGGAAGCGATTAACTTTGTCCATGATCTAGGTTCGAAGGGATACTTCCAACAAGGATTCTCTACGACGGATTACACGGCGGCACGGGACTTGTTCCTGGCAGGCAAAACGGGAATCTACTACATGGGTTCCTGGGAAACGATGAATTTCGCCAATGACAAAATTAGCCCGGAGATGAAAGACAATATCGGGTACTTCCTGATGCCGACTATGGATAGCGCTAAAACAGCTTCGAACGATTATTTCATTAACTCGGGTATCGGTCTCGCTTTCAACAAGAATACCTTCGACGATAATATGAAGGGATTCGTGAAGTATTTGCTAGATAAATATCCAGAGGCCTATACGAAGAAAGGACAATTCTCCCCATTTAAGTATTCGCTGGCCAAAATGGACGGTATGCCGGATATCTTCTACAATATCCAGGACGAAATCTCGAAATCGGGTACTGTATTCGCTGTACCGTGGGATACTAGACTCGACCCTGCGACGAACGAAACGCTGGGCAATGAACTGAATGCCTTGGGCATGGGTGCTATCGATCCGAAGGATTTTGCTCGTGAGATGGACGATGCCATTAAAGAAAACGCACCGAAATATTTCAAATAGCAATTGGCCAACCGAGATCTCCCGGTTGGCTCCATTCAAGATTTTCGATAAGGAATGAGTGAGGGCATGGAAAAAATACTTCGAGATCGGAAAGCCATACTTGTCTTCTTACTTCCAACGCTTGTTGTGTATTTGTTTACCGTAATGGCCCCCATCCTATGGTCCATTTATTATAGCTTCTTCTCATGGGATGGCGTCGCTCCAATGAAGTATATTGGATTGGATAATTACGTCAGAATGCTGACTCGCGACAAAACGTTTTGGAAAGCTTTTGAGAACAACATGGTGTACGTCGTTATTATCGTATTTATGCAAGTTTGCCTTGGACTGCTCGTTGCGATGCTGTTGACCAACATTCGTAAGGGTAGAGAGCTGTTCAAGACACTTTATTTCACACCTGCTATTATTACATCCGTCGCGATCTCCCAGTTGTTCCAAAACGTGTTCTCGTTCGAACCGATCGGCTTGCTGAATTATGTCCTTCAAAAGATCGGCTTGGAAGCGTGGAATCGGCCGTGGCTGGCAGATTTGAAATTGGCGCTCGTCGCCGTGTCGGTACCGGAAGGCTGGAGATTTATCGGACTGTATATGATTATCTTGTACACGGCCCTGATTTCGATCCCTTCGGATATTGAAGAGGCGGCGCGCATTGATGGGGCTTCCAAGTGGAGCTTATTCTTTCGCATCAAATTCCCGATGATCAAGCCTGTATTGATGGTATCGATCATAATGGCGACAACAGGTGCGCTCAAAGGCTTTGACATTCCGTTCCTATTGACGAACGGGGGACCTGGACGAGTGACAGAGCTTCTTCCTACCTACATGTACAAAACGGCATTCTCCAGCTTAGACTATGGGTACGGGAGCGCGATGGCAGTGTTTATCGTAATTGAAAGTTTGATCGCAGTCGCTTTTATCCGCAAAATGATGGACGAAAAATCGTAAGGAGACAAAGTAGATGAAACTTTCCCAAAAGTCTAGGGCTATCTTGGTGCTCGTTTCCTTAGCCTTGTTGATTATCCAAATATACCCACTTTTCTGGATCTTTATATCCAGCTTTAAGGACCCGCGAGAATTTTCCAGCAATAATCCGCTTAGTTTGCCAAGCCAGTTCACACTTCAGAACTACTTGAACGTTTGGAACAAAGGAAACCTCGGCACGTACTTTATGAACAGCCTCATTGTGGCCATTTCGTCGATCGTGCTCATTATCGTGCTTAGCGCGATGGCGGCATTCGTGCTTGAAAAGATGCGATTCAAGTGGAGTAACGGATTGCTTTTCTTTTTTCTGTGTGGCATCATGATTCCGATTCAGGTGGTTTTGATCCCGCTGTTTATGATTTATAACAAGACTGGACTCATGAATACGCTGCTTTCCTTAATCCTGCCTCAGGTTGGATTCGCGCTGCCGATTTCCGTATATTTGTTTGTTAGCTTTTATAAGTACATCTCCAATGAGATCATTGAAGCAGCTGTCATGGACGGATGCGGGATATATCAGGTGTTTTTGCGAATTATCTTTCCATTGTCCAGAAATACGATCGTGACGGTCGCCATCATGAATCTGATCTTTATTTGGAACGAGTTCATTTTCGCCAATACGTTTATCCACAATTTAAAATTCCGGACTATCCCCGTCGGACTGATGGACTTCATTGGGCAGTACGGATTGACGGATTGGGGCGCAACGTTCGCGGCGATCAGTCTAACCACGGTTCCGACGTTGCTCGTGTATTTCGTCTTTAACAAGAGTGTAATTTCTGGGATGACGGCAGGAGCTACCAAAGGTTGACATCCCGTGCCTTCACGGTTGGAGTTATAATAAGTGATGAAGCTATCACCCATCTACTGCCGAGAAGGAGACATTATGAAATGGACTAAGCCATTCCTTGCGATCAGCATTCGAAGCAAAATTATCATCTTATGCATTATCAGTTCGTTGGTGCCGCTCGTTTTAATCGCTTCATTCACATTTATATATCTAAGTAAGGCCATTGAGCACAAATTCTCGGACACAACCACTAATCTGCTCAGTTCGATCAACTGGAACATTCAGACGTTCGTTAACGATGTTGAAGGCATCTCCAAGCTGATGCTGTCTTCACGGGATGTTCAGTCTTTCCTGACGTATAACAAAGACAATTCAAAGGAAATTTATCGTCTGCAGACCGTGACCCGGGATTTTGCCATCAACATGACTAATAATAAATCGTATATCAGGTACCTGTATGTCGGTAGCCCGCAGCGGGAATTAATCGTAACTAATCAGTGGGACGCCCTAACGAACGACAACATTTACGGGGCGGTCACTCATTCCCAGTGGTACAGTCAAGTCGATGATATACAAGGCCGAGGCATATGGCTGAATAGCGACGAGTTTCACATTCTCAAAACGCCGGACCTGCTTCTCTATGGGAAAAGGCTCAACAACCTCGACACGCTGGAACCGATTGGCTTGATGATCATCTCCATCGACCGCAGAGTATTTGATGATATGTTTCGCGATATCAATAAACCGGCAAACGGGAACCTACTGATTCTTGAGCAAGGAAGAGTGATTTATTACAACGCGCAGACCGGGACGCAAAACCCGCTGAATGAACAGGACTTAAAGGCGATTTCTGCTTTGCCTGACAAAGGGACCCAAATCCAAACGATAGACGGAGAACAATACGTGATTACGTTCGATACGAACGCAAGCACCAAGTGGAAAGTGGTCAGTATGATTCCATATAACAGCATCAACTCCGAAATCGCATTCATTCGAAACCTGACGATCGGATTGACGCTGGTGGCTTTCCTGCTGGCAGCAGGAGGCGCGTTCTTAATTTCTGATAGAATTACCAAGCAATTGACTCTCCTCACATCTGTGGCGTGGAAAGCGGCAAGGCGGGAAGAAATCGAAGGCATCCACTTTAAAGAAAAAGATGAAATCGGCAGAATCGGCAACCAGTTTATCCGGATTTTCCGGAATAATTCGGAGTTGACGGATAAGCTAATGGAAGCGAAACTGAAAGAAAAAGAAGCGGAACTGATAGCCTTGCAAAGTCACATTAATCCTCATTTTCTATATAATACGCTGAATTCCGTCTATATGATGGCGGAGAAGATCGGGGCCAAGAACATTTCGAAAATGGTTATGTCACTATCCAACATTTTCAAGCTCAGTTTGAACAACGGCGAGTATATTACCACAGTCGGCAATGAAATTGAACAAGTAAAAAATTATTTGGAGATTCAGAATATCCGCTATTACGGGAAATTCGATGTCGAGATTGATTTGGAACCGGGAATTGAAAAGGTAAGTATGCTTAAGCTGCTAATTCAACCACTGGTGGAGAACGCTATTTATCATGGAATCGAATTGAAAGAAGACAAGGGGAGTATATTCATTCGGGGCCGAATGAATGAGAGCGAACTGCTGTTTGAAGTTGAGGATGATGGCGTGGGTTTTGATCCAACGATAGCTCGACCAAGGGGATATGCATTAAAAAATATCCAGGAAAGAATTCAGCTGCATTATGGTCAGGAATACGGAATCTACGTAGACAGTTCACCGGGCGTCGGTACCAAAGTCAAACTTGTAATCGGCATTATGAAATGACTCACGAAGTGAAGGTGGGAGTACAACATGTATAGACTTTTCATAGTGGATGATGAACAGTTGGTTGTGGAAACATTATCAACCATGATCAACTGGAACGATTACGGAGTTCAGATTGTGGGAACAGCGTACAATGGTAAACAAGCCCTGAACCAGATTATCCAAACGGAGCCGGATATCGTTTTAACGGATATACGGATGCCAGGTCTAAACGGACTTGAGTTAATCCGTGCGGTTAAGAAACATGGAATCAAGGCGGAGTTCATAATCGAGAGTGGATATTCAGAGTTTGAATACGCCAAGGAAGCGATTGAATTAGAGGCCGTTGATTATCTCATTAAGCCGGTGGAATTGGATGAGGTCGCTAATACAGTTAAGAGAGCCATTGATCGTTTAGAACGGAAATTTGAAAAAAACGTAATTCGTCCAGAACGTCGGATTGCTGAGGCATTGGATCGGGCCGTACTTACTGATCTTGTTGTTCACGGGAAGGATCCTTCGTTCGACCATAAGCCGTTTGAGCAATATACCCAGTATTCCGCAATTGTAATAAGCAGTGCGACAACGCATTGGCTAGAACGTTTGAAAGCCGATGGTATTACAGATTCCATATTGGATTTTTTCTCCACAAAAGGAATAACGGTTGAACTCCTTTATGAAAAGCAAAAGATCATCTTATTTTGTATGGTTTCATTAGATGATCCAAACCATTTGAGGGAAATCCTTAAGCTTGCAGCATCCAGATTCTCGTATGGCATTACTCCGGATTGCTTGTCATTGGTGTTCGGGACCGGCACTATAGTCGGGGATATTATGGATGCTCACAAATCTTTTTTAGCTGCGGATGGGGCATGCCAAATGGGGCTATTTTTCAATATTGCTGTGGTTGATGGCAAAAGGTGGCTAGAACTCTCTTACGTTTCCGATCAATTTGCATCGGAGTGGCTCGAGGTAATAATCCCTTACTCCCGAAAATTTGAGGAAATGCTCGATTTGTGGACGGATAAGGGATCGAGTGGTTTGATCACTCCCTTCATCATAAAGAAGACGGCTGTACAGTGGACAAACTGGATGCTTAATAAGATTGAGGAAGATTATGGCGTGAAAATCGAGAAAGTAATTGGAGACCGGTCAACGGTGCTCGATAATATGCTGCAAGCATCAAGCTGGTTGTCGTTGAAAAAGGAATGTCACGAATTGTTGAAGAGTGTCCAGTTCTTTCTGAATGTGACTAAAACTACCCTAAAAGAAAAATTGGTTCAAGAGATTAAAACTTATCTCGAGACACACTACTGTGAGAATATTCAGTTGGATCAATTGGCGGAGCACGTTGACCTCAGTGCCTCTTATATTAGCAACTTATATTCCAAATCGACCGGACAGACAATCTTGGAGTACATCACTTCCTTGCGAATCCAAAAGTCGAAACAACTGCTGAGGGAAAGCAGTCTCAAAATTTCCAGAATATCAAAATCTGTTGGATACGATAACCAAAGGTATTTCGGTCATGTATTCAAAAAGCATGTCGGCATTAGCCCAGGTCAGTATCGAGAGGATCACATGATTCATCAGTGAAAGTCGCCGGTTGGCGGTACGAACTAAATATCAGATAGTAGGGCAAGAAAAACAAAGAAAAACGACTAAAGTTGCGAGGGGAAGAACGTGTTATTAGGAGCAATTGAAGGCGGATTGTAATTTTATCCCTTTCTGGGCAAAACGCCTAGGTAAGAACGAAATGGTGGCGAGGCAGCTTTCCAAGCGTGGTGGAACATTGTATTGTGGATTAGTCGGTGACAGGGTAACCATCAGCGGATCAGCAGTTTTATTTTCCATTGCAGATCTTCAAATTATGGAATAAGCCCACAACGCTTAATTCTCGAAATCAATTTGAGCAAACAAATAAAGTCTTGAAGTAACAAACAAAATTTTGAAGAATAAAGTTTTTAAGTAATTAGGCGTTCACTCTATGGTGAACGCTTATTATTTGTATAGTTGTTTGTTCATTGATTTCCGACACTTGCAATCTACGAACCTATGGCAAATCAAGCAAAAGATTGGTATATTGGTTTTACCCGAGGGCAATGGAAGAGAAACATTCAGAAGTTGTACGGTATCAAGGATTGTGCGGGAGGATACTCATGAAATTCTTGTCTTTTTATAGAGATACCTTTTTTAACCGCCTCATCTTATCGCATACGGCATTAGCTATCGTGCTGCTCGGACTTGCGGGGGGCTACCTGTACACGCAGGCCAATCAGATGATGGTGAACGAAATCGCCAGGGATAGCCAAAGCCGTCTCGTTACGGCAAAGGATTATGTGGAACGGAGCTTGCTGCAAAAATACGAAGACAATCTACAAAATAAGGTCATACCCACCATTTTCACTCGGAACAACTCTAATTTAAATTATTTGCTGGATAATGAATGGGTAGGAAACCTTGATCTAATTTTATCCTTGCAACAAGATCTTGACAGTTTTAGGAAAACATCTGAAGGCGCTTCCAATATAACCGTGTATTTTCATAAAGGAAATTATGTTGTAAACAGCGATCTTTTCATTGAAAATCCTGAAAACTCCAAGGACTTCGGTTTTATAGGGCAACTTTCGCAAATTGCTCCGAACCGGTGGATGATCCGCACATTGCCGGACGGAAAACAAGTGATGACGTATGTCGTTAAGCTCCCATATGGGATTGGCAGCTCTTCGCCGAAAGGATACCTATATGTTGACGTCGATCTGGAGTACCTGAAGCAGGCTGTAGCTAAAATCATTACCTCCTCATTCGAGAGGTTCTATATATTCGATGCGAACGGGAATGTACTCCTGCAAACAGCCGGGGAGAATCCGGAAGAAGTCGGGCTGCTTCAGCAAGCCGTCGGATCCGGCAAGACCGTCTCAAAGATCAGCGACAGTGTGCGCGGTACCATCGTATTATCGCATCTCGCCGGCTCGAAGTCGGAACTTGGTTGGACTTATGCGATGGTTCGGCCGATGAATTCATTCGTGCTGGATTCAAAACGAATGAAAACCAAAATTTTCGTAGCCTGCTGTCTTGTGCTCGTGTTCGGGCTTGCGGTTTCCTACCTGATTTCCAAACGTTTCTATCTCCCGATGAAAAAGCTGATCCAACATGTTCGCAACCTGTATCAACCGGGTCTGAACCCCGGCCATGCGAATGAATATATGATTATAGGCAGTGCGCTCAACTTCATGGGACAAAAAATCGTGAGTTTGGAATCTCAGGCCAAAAAGAATGAGATGAAAAACCTGGTGTTGGGCGCCAGTCTCGGTCTAGTACATGTGGATGGTCTGCAACAGGAATGCCGTTATCAGGTGGTACATGCCCAACTCATCGAAGGCGATAGCGAGAAGCTTAAGATGCGATACGAGCAATTCGATCGCACCGTGCCATACGAGGTTGTTTGCTTGAATTCGCAGGAAGTGGCCATCATTTACTTCCTGGATTCACGTACCGAGATGGATGATGAGATGGTAGCAGCGGAATTGGACAAAATCAAGGACGAAGTACGGGGAGAGCTTCGATTCGGAGCGGGTATCGGTACTTCGGTCGTATCGCCCGAAAAAATTCCTCTTTCCTATCGAGTTGCTCATCAAGCGTATCGATATCGCTTTATGTACGGTCCTGAAGCAATCATTCTTCATTCGAAAATTTCCGCTTTTGATCCGAAGCCGCCACTAATTCCTCTGGCTACATTTCAGAATACGCTTAAGGCCGGGGATGTAGAGGGCGCTAATCTATTTATCGATGAATTCGCTGCGATTCTGATGGAACGGAATATGCAGCTTGAATCGGTGGAACTCGCGCTTCTTCAGCTCGTTTCCGCACTGTACGAAACGATCATTGAGCTGGGGCTGCAGCAAATCGTTCCTCCTTCCAATCTGTTTGACGAACTGAAGAAAGATACGCTGGCGGACACGATGGCATCAATTCGCAGACTTTCCGAACGGATTGGGGTCCATGTGCGGGATTCAGTCAAGCATAAGCAAGCGGAAGTCATTTTCAAGCTGAAAGCCTATATCGATGAGCATTTGCACGAAGAGCTTTCGCTCAACGTTCTTTCCGAAGTTGCTTCGCTCGCTCCTGCCTACATTTCCACCTTGTTCGGCGAAGTGATGAACGAATCGTTTACCGAATACGTGACCCGAATCAGACTCGAAAAAGCCGCTTGCTTGCTGCGGGAGGACGATAAGTTGTCCGTTACGGAAATCGCTTCACTTGTCGGATATCGTAACTTGCAATATTTTCATGTTAAATTCAAAGCACGTTTTGGCATTACTCCGGTTCAGTTCAGACAAACGAAACCAACGGCGAGTGCGACCAACTAGCGGGTTTTTTCCTTAAACAGCCTTTTAACGGCTGTTTCTTCCATTTCTAAATAAAGAAATTAAAAGGGGAGGACAAAACAATGAACCAAAGAAAGCAGACTTTGCTTGGTCTGATGAGCATCGTCTTGTCGATGTCTCTCGTCGCGGCCGGTTGCGGCAAAGAAAGCGATAGCAAGACTACACCGAAGGCATTCGTAGAAACGGCGAAGCCCGAGGCCGGCGACAAACCGATCGAGATTACGTGGGCGAACAACTTCAGTCCTCCTGAAGCTGACGGCAACTATGTGCAGAAGCAGCTGGAGCAAAAATTCGACGTTAAAATCAAAAACGTCAAACTTGACCGCCAGGGATGGAAGGATAAGTTCAACGTCCTGCTTGCTTCCGGACAAATTCCCGACATTTTCCCGATCGATGCAGATGAAACCGATATGGCCGCATGGGCGGATCAGGGCATCATTGCCAGTATTTCCCCAGATGAAATCAGAAACAATATGCCGAAGTATACGAAGGCGCTGGAATCGATTGACGCCGGCTCATGGAATGTCGGTTACTATAATGGAAATAACTGGGGGATTCCTAAAGTATGGCCTACCGGCAATTCAGGTATGATCCCCGGTTACAATGAAGCATGGCTGAAGAAGATCGGCTATACCGAGCCTCCGAAGACGCTCGCGGAGCTGGAGGATGTGCTCACCAAATTCCTCAACAACGATCCGGACGGCAACGGCAAGAAGGATACGTACGGCATGTCGGGCCGAGGCAAGCTCCCGTTCCAAATGTTCACTTCCGTATTCTCGGCTTACGGCGTATCGCCGTATCAGTTCATGCTAGGTGCCGACGGCAAAGTCGTATATGGCGGTATCACGGAAGAAACTCGCTCGGCGCTCAAGCTCCTGAACAAGTGGTTCGAAGCCGGACTTATCGATCCGGAGTTCATCACGGCGGATAACGGTCAGCTCAATGATAAATTCGCCAACCAAAAGATCGGCATGGTCGATAACATGGGTTGGCGCAACTTTGACGTCGAATCCGGATATATTACGAAATCCGCATTGGAAAAGGGCCAACACGTTATTGCAGGAAAGCCGGTTATCGGGCCAGCCGGCAAAGCGTATGCCTTCTCCTACGGCGCGCGTCAAGCCCCTGTATTGTTAGGTGTGCAGCTTGAGAAGGATGCAGCGAAACGGGCCAGGATTGAGCAAATTCTCGAATACGTGGCAACAAATCCGGAAGGCTGGCTGCTTACGAATTACGGTGAGAAGGGCGTCAACTACGATATGAACGGCGACTTTGTCGTTGCAAGGCTGACACCGGAGGCCTCAAAAGCCGGCGCCGGCAGCTTCTACAACCCGCTTGTGTATGTTGATACTTCCATGGTGAAATATAACACGACCAGGGAATCGCTGAATCTGAAGGCGAAGCTGGACAGTGGTTATGAACCACTCAGGGACGTTATTGGCCCGACCGTATTGACCGCCAAGGCAAAATATTGGGCGAGTTTGCAGACGCTGATGGACAATTATTTGATTAAAGCCGTCATCGGTAAAGCGGATACGGATAAAGGGTTCGACGATTTTAAGGCGAATTGGCTGAAATCCGGAGGCCAAGAATTGACGGACGAAGCCAACAAGGTATATGCACAGCGGCAAAAGAAGTAATCGAATAGGAAGCTCAATGTGGCAGAATAGCGCATTTCCGTCCCCAATATTTCCCAAACAGCCGATTTCAGGCTGTTTTTTTTCATTTCTAAAGAAATTAACATCCGATTTTGAAAGAATTCAAAAAAATTCAAATGAAATTGACATGGAAAGAGCGCTTTCAATCGTTTACATTTGGAGCATAGCAGCAGGGTCACACCAACTCAAACTTGGAAAGGAGATGCAAATATGAATCCGGCACACGCCTCCGAAGTAAGCGTTACCAAAGAGACCGGAAGAAAAACGGAATCCAAGTGGGGCTACACCTGGAGACAATATAAAAAGAACAAAGCTTTGTTTCTGTTATTGGCTCCTGTGCTAATCTGGTACGCCGTTTTTCATTACGCACCGATGTACGGCATTCAACTGGCATTTAAAGATTTTTATGTAATGAAAGGGATAGTGGATAGTCCATGGGTGGGGTTTAAACACTTTCATTATATGTTTGTGATGTCCCCCGACTTTTGGAAAATCATGAAGAATACGCTTTTGATCAGCTTCTATCAAATCGTATTCGGTTTCCCGGCTCCAATCATACTGGCGCTGCTGTTTAATGAAGTCCGGCTGACGATGTTTAAGAAGGTCGCCCAAACGATCTCGTACTTGCCGCACTTTTTATCGTGGATCGTTCTCGGGGGCATTATGATTTCCCTTTTGTCACCGGAAAGCGGGGTTGTAAACTATTTCATCAAGGGGCTCGGTTTTAAGTCGATCTATTTTCTGGCAGATGAAAGCTGGTTCCGGTTTACACTGGTGGTATCCGCTATATGGAAAGAAGTCGGATGGGGCATGATTATCTATTTGGCAGCTTTGGCCGGCATTGATCAGCAATTGTACGAAGCCGCCGTCATCGACGGAGCGAACCGATGGAAGCAAACGCTGCACATTACGATTCCGTCCATTCTTCCGGTGATCACCATCTTGTTGATCCTTAGGGTAGGCCACATTCTGGATGCCGGCTTCGACCAGATCTTCACGTTATATACGCCTGCCGTATATGATGTTGCCGATGTGCTGGACACTTACGTATATCGCGTAGGCTTGCAGAACGCACAGTACAGCTTGACGACGGCTGTCGGCATATTCAAAAATGTGGTCGCACTGATTCTGGTATTGTCTGCCAACTATATTGTGAAAAAATTGGGTCAGGAAGGAATTACATAACTCCATGACCCGAAAGGGATGAACAAGCATGAGACTCAGTTCCGGTGAGAAAGTGTTTCAGGTTTTCCTGATCGGATTTATCTTTATGGTGTGTGCCGCTATGCTTTATCCGTTTGCGCATGTGCTCTCGATATCGCTGAGCACGACGGCGGAGGCAGTCCGGCCTGGCTTGCACTGGTACCCGCACGAGATATCTTGGTTAGCCTGGGAGCGGGTTGTGGAAGACATCAATGTTTGGCGTGCTTTAGGAAACACCGTTTTTCGTACCCTAGTCGGGACCTTTCTGACGCTCCTTGCCTTGTCGATGGCGGCTTATCCACTTTCGAAGAAGCATCTGCCGCATCGCAGCTTTTACATGATGTTTATCGTCGTCACGATGTTTTTTAGCGGAGGTCTTATTCCATCTTATCTCTTGATCAAATCGCTCGGACTCATCGATTCCCGCTGGGTCTTGATCATCCCCGGCTTGATCAGCACGTTTTCACTTCTGATTCTCCGCAATTTCTTCATGACCATGCCGGAAGAGCTTGAGGATTCGGCGAAAATGGATGGTGCCAGCGACCTGCGGATATTGTTTACCATTGTCATTCCGCTGTCGAAGCCGGTGCTCGCAACTTTGGCGCTTTGGTCCGCTGTCGGGCATTGGAACGCATGGTTCGATGCCATGATCTATCTGCAGGATCAAAAGCTGTACGTGCTTCAGACCTTCTTGAGGCGGCTTGTCATCGCTGCCGAGAGCGATCCGCTCCTGCCCCCCAAGGATGAAAATATGGCTGCGGAGACCGTCAAGGCCGCCGTAATTATGTTTACCGCGCTGCCAATCCTGATCATATATCCGTTTCTTCAGAAATATTTTGTCAAAGGCACCTTGGTCGGTTCGATTAAGGGATAGTTGGTTTAACCGGTGCGCTTCAGAAGCGTTCCGTTTAAATAAAATAATGTGAGTACGATGAAAAGGGAGGACAAAGCAATGAGTCAAAGAAAGAAGAAACTGTTGGGCTTGACGGTAGTTGTATTGTCGATGTCGCTTGCCGTCACAACCGGTTGCAGCAGCAAAACTGGAATCGAAGGTACTGCTTCACCGCAAGCTAGCGGGGGTGCAGCGACAACGGCGGCCAATGCGAAACCGATCGAGATTGTTTGGTCGAACAACTTCAATTCCCCGGAATCCGAAGAAAATCTGGTGCAGAAGAAGATTGAAGAGAAATTCAATGTCAAGATCAAAACGGTTAAGTTCGAACGCCAAAGCTGGAAGGAAAAATTCAATGTTCTGCTTGCCTCCGGACAAGTGCCGGATATCTTCCCGATCGATGCGAATGAAACCGATATGGCCGCTTGGGCTGACCAAGGTGTTATTGCCAGTCTTTCTCGGGATGAGCTCAAAAAGAACATGCCGAATTATATGAAAGCGCTGGAATTAACGGATGCCGGCGCTTGGGATGTCGGCTTCTACAAAGGGAAGGACTGGGGGATTCCGAAGGTGTGGCCGAACGGCAACTCCAGCTTCATCCCCGGTTACAATGAAGCTTGGTTGAAGAAGGTCGGCTACAACGAGCCGCCGAAGACGCTTGCGGAGCTGGAGGATGTACTCACCAAATTCGTCAATAACGATCCGGACGGCAACGGCAAGAAGGATACATACGGTATGTCGGCCCGAGGCAAGCTCCCCATCCAGATGTTCACTTCCATTTTCGCTGCTCACGGCGTTAATCCGTACGCGTTCAAGCTGGACGCAGACGGCAAGGTTGTGTATGGAGGCATCACTGAAGAAACCCGCACGGCGCTCAAGCTTCTGGACAAGTGGTATAAGTCAGGGCTTATCGATCCCGAGTTTCTGACGACCGACAACGGCCAGCTCAATGAAAAATTCGCCAACCAAAAGGTCGGTATGGTCGAAAACATGGGATGGGGTAACTTTGTCAATACCTCCGGGTTTATTGCGAAGCCCGCAGCGGACAAGGGACAGAACGTCATCGCAGGAAAGCCGGTTGTAGGCCCGGCCGGCAAACCGTACAGCTGGTCTTACGGCGCGCGTCAAGCCCCCGTACTCTTGGGCGTACATCTTGAGAAAGATGAAGCGAAACGGGTTAAGATTGAGCAAATCCTGGACTTCCTTGCTACTAACGACGAATACTGGCTGTTGACTGTATACGGCGAAAAGGGCAAAAACTATGATCAGCCGAACGGCGACTTTGTCGTCGCCAAGACGGATCCTGAAGCCGCAACTGCTAAAGTCGGCGCCGGCAGCTTCTACAACCCGCTTAATGCCGTAGATACTGCCAAGCAGAAATTTAATACGAGTAATGAACTGCGGGAGCTGAAGGCGAAGCTGGATGTCGGTTATGAGCCGTTGAAAGATGTTATTGTACCTGCTGTATTGTCGGCCAAGGCGAAGTACTGGGCAAATCTTCAGACGCTGCAGGATAAGTACTTGATAAAGGCAATCACAGGCGCAGCAGATACGGACAAAGAATTCGACACTTTCAAGGCGGAATGGTTGAAGGCCGGCGGCCAGGAATTGACGGACGAAGCCAACAAGGTATATACAGAGCGTAAGGCTGCGAAGTAATCTGGACAAAGCATGATCTAATTTGACCGGAACACGTCTCACGTGTTCCGGTCAAACTGATACTATTCAAAGCAAGGTGGGATATCGATGACCGTTTCGTCGAAGCGAATGATCACATACCCGGCTCCTGGGGGGGCGGCAGGTAATTCCGACTATACCGTGCGTGTTCGACAAGATCAGGGCGAATGGCAGCCCTTGTTCTGTTACAACGTGAAGGTTGACATGCACAATGTGCGGAACGCCTCGATGGTCTATTTCGATTGCGCCGGTGCGGTTGAAGTCGAAGTGACCAAGAATTACGGGGACATTCGAAGCGTGGAGATCCGCCCTGTATCTGCGGGGATTCACGGCGTTGTGAACGAAAACCGGGTGACGTTCAAATTGGACGGCCCCCGTAAATTGTCGTTCGAAGTGAATGGAGACCGGTTTCATAATTTGCACATTTTCGCCAATCCGATCGAGGAAGACTCGCCGAACCCTGCCGATCCCGGCGTTGTCGTTGTTCAGCCAGGCAGACATCAGACGGATGAGCTTCAACAGCTGGTTTCCCGTGAGGGTTCTGTTCTTTATTTCGAATCCGGCATGCATGTCCTGGAACAGCCGAAGCTTCATATCCCTTCCGGCATGACGGTATATATCGCCGGCGGAGCAGTCGTGGCCGGATCGTTCGTCTGCGACCATGTACAGGATGTGACGATCCGGGGGCGCGGGATCATCTACATGTCCGATTTCGAGAAGACAACCTATTACCGCACCGTTGAGATCCTGTTCTCCAGAAACGTTCAGATTGAAGGAATCATCGCGGTCGATCCCCCACATTATACCGTTATGATCGGGAATTCCGAGCATATCACGATCCGCAACATCAAGTCATTCAGCACCCGAGGGTGGTCGGACGGGATCGATATGATGTCCAGCACGGATATCGAGATTCTAGATGTGTTTATGCGCAATTCCGACGATTGCATTGCGGTTTACGCCAGTCGTGGGGATTACCAGGGCGACACACGGAATGTCACCGTCCGCAATTCCGTCTTATGGGCGGATGTGGCTCATCCGATGAATGTCGGCGGGCACGGCAATCATGAGAAAGGGGACATCGTCGAGAACATCCTTTTCGAAAATATTGATGTGCTCGAGCATCATGAGCCGCAGCCGTATTATTGGGGATGTATGTCAATAAATTGCGGCGACAACAATACGGTCAGGAATGTCACTTATCGAAATATCCGGGTCGAACCATTCGAGCTCGGACAATTGATCGATATTCGCGTGCTTTTCAATCCCAAATATAATCCATGTCCCGGTTACCGGGTGGAAAATATTTTGTTCGACAATATCGTTTACAACGGAGCCTGCGATAATCCGTCGGTTATTGCCGGATTCGATGAGTCCAGAATCGTCAAGGGGGTGATGTTCCGGAATGTTCGAATCAACGGTCGGCACCTTCTCCATCCGGAGTCTGGAAATATTCAGGTAGGAGAACATGCATATGACGTTGAATTCACCTAATGCAGTCGAATAAAATCATTGGAATGGGGGAGTTCAGATGAAGGTGCATCATACTAGTTTTCGTCTAAAATTGAAACAATACCTATCCATCCTCGTTATCGCGAGCATGACCGTCATGTTCCTGCCTCTGACGGCAGGAACTGCGGCGGCAGAAACGGCCTCACCATCGCTCATGACGGATTATGTGCCAACTATTTATGAAACCATAGATGAAAGCGGATTCAAACATCCCGGTATCGGGCTGACCAAGGAAACACTCGAGAATTTGCAAACTCAAATACGGGCGAATAAGGAGCCTTGGAAAACCTATTTCAACCAGATGGCCACGTCGACTGACCCGTGGGGAGTCCCGCTTGCAACCAAGACGGTCTCGTCCAAATTTTCCGAAGGCTGTTGGTGCAGCCAGGGCTATAACGAAAAATTTATATGGGATGGCTTAACAGCGTATACGCAGGCTCTTATGTATGTGATCACGGGCGATGAGGTTTATCGGGCAAATACGATGTATATTATCCGGAAATGGGAGCAGAAGAACCCTGCGGATTACGCGTATTTTACCGATGCGCACATCCATACGGGTATCCCGCTCTACCGGATGGTTACCGCCGCAGAGATCATGAGGTATACCAGCACGCAGACGCCGGAACTGGCATGGACAGACCAGGATACGGGCAAGCTCACGAATAATGTGATCGTTCCGGTCACCGATACCTTCAATCATACGAATGGCCGCTTCATGAACCAGCATTTGTATCCGCTCGTAGGTTCCACCTCCGGCTATATCTTCACCGGCAATGTGGAGCGCTATCGCGAGGCCGTAGAGTGGTTCACGGTGAATAAGACAGCTCTAGACCAGCACATAAACGGTTCCATTCTGAGATTGTTCCGGTTGGTCGATACGAATGCGGAGACAGGCGAGAAGGTAGATAACCCGCAGGTGCAGATAACGGAGATGGGCAGGGATCAGGCTCACAGCACCGGCGACGTCATCAATGTTGCCATATTGTCGCGTCTGTTGCAGGCTCAAGGAACCAAGGTGGACCCGGCAGATGGTACGGTTTCCACTGCAGCGAATGCGGTTACCACATACGATTTTCTTGGCAAACGTATTCTGGCGGGTACCGACTACTTTGCCCGGTATATGAACGGCTATGATACGCCTTGGATCCCGACAGAGGCGCGTATGCGCGAGGATGGCAGCCCGGTCATTTACCAGGTATTGAATACCGGATATCGGGGAAGAATCGGCGGCAATGCCTATGATCTGTACTATTACTATAAATATGAGCAAGGCTTGGACATGGAGCAAGTTGCTCCCTACTACACGGAGATGTTCAACAAGAGGACGGATTACAGTTGGGCATCACGGGATTCCGGAGGGGAATATTGGCTGTACATCCCTAAGGAAGCCGAGGCCGAAGGAACGGCCCATCTCCCGAAGGTGAACCCGAATCCGAATTGGAAGGAGGTCGAGGATCGGTTCACCAACTTGGACGGCAACTCGACCGCCATGCAAGAGGGCGATGTTTCCTTCGTCCGCATCCAGGCCACGGAATCCGGCAGCAAAATCGCTTTGGTTGAATCCGGCAGCGGTTCGAGCGTGCTCGGATACAAGATTCGGACGAACGGTGCGGCGAAGCTTGTAGCCTCGGGCCAAACGATCACGTTGCCGGATACCCAGGAGCAATGGAGATATGTATATTCTGAAGGCGGTGGGCTCTGGACCCTGAGTTATTTCACGATTATAGGCAACGGAACGACGGTCGATATCGACCATATCAATGTCAACGCGGCCAATGAACTGACGCCGCCGGTGTTTAATGAAGGAAAAACCGCTTTGAACCTGTTTGCCTATGTTGGGTCCGATGCGGCGCTCCATTATGATTTCTCGGCAACGGACGCAGGCACGTCCGATGTCGTGACCTATCGGATCGCGGGTGCGCCCGAAGGCGCCGTGTTCGATACAAGCACCGGCACATTTTCCTGGAAACCGGCGCAAGCCGGAACGTATGCCTTCAGCGTGGAAGCTTCCGACGGCACAACGGTATCCACAAGAGATGTCACGGTTACCGTCGCAAATGATCGGCAGTCGGCGGTGGATGCCGTCATTGCGCCCTATGACGCCAACACGGATTATATCTGGGCCACGCTCGATACGTATAAACAAGCATACAACGAAATCATGAGCGTTATGAATACTGCAACGGACGCCGAATTCTATCAGAAGCTGGCGGTTCTGCATGGCGTCGTGCAAGGACTTCAGTTAACCACGCCGTTGCTGGGCGACGGCAGTATCAATTATCAGGGGATGTTCTTGTCTGCGGGCTTCAATACGGGAACTTACATGGATAATGACCCGAGCTCGTCCGGTAGGGACGTTGATATGGACATGGGGCCCAATTTTCGGGTTTCGGCCAGTGCGTTCGGGATTCAAGCACGAGGAGGATTTCCTGAACGCGGCGGCGGCATTACCATATACGGATCCAACGACAAAGAAAACTGGACCCGGTTGACGCCGGGAGTGACCCCCGTTTCGACAGCCATGAATATGTTGGCGGTGTCGCCAGAGCTCCAGAATGAGCCATTCCGTTTTCTGAAGATCGAATTGATTCAAAAACCGTACGACGCTCCCTTCATTGAATTGTCCGAGTTCCATATCTTCGGGAAGCGTCACGAGGTCATCAACAAGATCGCATCGGTCTCCATCGGTTCGGATCAGGTCATCGGAGGGCGGATCGTCATGGGAGACACAGCGAAATTGTCCTTCCAATCGACGGAAGCCATTCAGAACGTGAAGGTTGCGATTCAGGGTGTACCCGCGACCGTTCATTCGGAGGATGGCCTGGGCTGGACGGCCGAAGCGGTCATGCAGCAGGGGACGTCGCCGGGCAATGTGACATTCAAGCTTCATTATCAGACGGCGGAAGGGACCGATGCCCCGGAAACGATGTTCGTAACCGACGGGTCTCGCTTGATTCTGGTGGATGAATCGGATGTCATTCCAAATGTGACGTCCATCGCTGCGGTTACCGATTCCAACGGCAGATCGCCGGCAGACGCTATTGCAACGGCGAACGTTTTGTTCGATAACAATCCTGCATCATCGACCGATTACCGCCTGAACGGCAACGGAGCCGATTCGTGGGTCCAATTCGACTTCGGGCAAGGCAGCTATGCCCAATTGAAGTATGTGGAGCTGCTGGCAAGGCAGGACGGATACTATACCCGAATCAATGGCGCGGTCATTCAAGGCTCCAATGACAATACAACCTGGAAAACCATCTCTTCGGGTGCTGTGTCCACGAAGGATTGGCAAATTTTATCAGTTAACGACAATCAGCCTTACCGGTATATCCGAATCATCAATGGGAACGCCTGGTTCGGGAATATGGCGGAAGTGAGATTCCATGGATCGGCCAAGGTACTGACGAAGATCAGCTCGGTGTCCATCAGCTCGGAGCAAGCCTTACTCGACCGGATTGAAACCGGCGATACGGTGAATCTCGCATTCACTTCGATGGAACCGATCAACACGGTGAACGTGAAGATTCAAGGCCAAGATGCGACGGTCATGTCGGATGACCAAATCAACTGGACAGCGAAAGCGGTGATGGGGTCCAATGCTGCTCCGGGACCGGTGAATTTCGGCATCCAATACAAAACATCCGAAGGGCTGGACGCGCCGGCAAAAACATCGACTACCGACGGATCTTCCTTGACCTTGGCTGATGAATCGGACTTGATCCGCAATGTGACATCCATTACGGATGTGACCGATTCTAACGGCAGATCCCCGGCAGACGCAATCGCAACGGCGAACGCTCTTTTCGATGGCAATCCCGGTTCGGTTACCGATTACCGGCTGAATGGCAACGGAGCCGGGTCGTGGGTCAAATTTGACTTCCGAGGCGCCAAGGCGAAATTAAAGGTTGTGGAGTTGCTGGCAAGGCAAGACAGCTACTACACCAGGATCAAAGGTGCAACCATTCAGGGATCCAACGACAATTCGAACTGGACGACGATCTCTCCATTAGCGGCATCTACGAAGGATTGGCAGAACTTGTCGATTACCGACAATACTCCTTACCGGTATATCCGCATATTCAACGGGAACGCCTGGTTCGGGAATATGTCGGAAGTGAGATTCCATGGCGAACTGGATTATGATGCCGCCTATCTCGATTCTAAGATGGTTCCACCGGCGGGTTACACGGAGCAAAGCTATGCCCTGTATCAACTGAGAGTGAACCAGCTCAAGGCCGACTTGTCGAAACCGGGCGTCAACAAGATAGCCATTCTTCAACAAATGCAGGATTCCAAGGCGATGCTCGTGCCGGTCAGCGCTTTGACCCGGAAAGTTGCCATAACCTCTTCCATGGTGACGGCATCCAGTATTTCGTGGGACGGGAAATTAAGCGCAGCAGCGAATGGATGGCGCGCATTTGACGGCGATCCGAACACGTACCCAGACACGAAGACTGCCGCCGGTTGGGTTACCGTTGACTTGGGTGCGGGAAATGCCAAGACCATTGTCGGCATCAAGTATATCCCACGGCCAGGTTCTGCATCCCGGATGAACGGGGCGCGAATCCAGGGCTCTAACGATGGGGTTAACTATACTGACTTGTATACGATCAATGGCGTTACGGATGTAAAATGGTACTCGCAAGAGATTAACAAAAATTTACCATACCATTATTTGCGATATACCACTTCGACTGGCTTTGCCAATGTCGGCGAGCTGGAATTCTACGAAAAGACGATCGATCGCGAGCGGATTACCCTCTTGCTGGGGCAAGTGGTTCAAGTTGCTGCCGAGCGTTATACGGACGACAGCTATGCAGGATTGCAAACGGCGTTTACCAGCGCCATGTTGGTTGATGCAACTGCACAAGCAACCCAAAGCCAACTTGACGCAGCTGCCGATAGCTTGAAGACAGCGCTGGACAACTTGATCTACAAAATCGTGGCATCCGAAGATCCTGCGGACCCGAATGGGACGAACGGGTGGTACACGACGCCGGTTACCGTCGAATTGTCGACTTCCGGTCATGCGGAATATAGTCTGGGCGGCAATACATGGCAAAGTTACACAGAGCCGATAACGTTCAACCAAGACGGCAAGTATACGGTCAGCTACCGTTCAAGGAACGAAGCAGGGATTGCGGGGAACGTACAATTGACCGCCTTCAATCTGGATACGACTGCCCCGGCAATTACCGTATCTGGTATCGTGTACGGTGCGTATAACGATTCCTTGGAGATAACGCCGGTTCTGACGCTCAACGATAATCTATCCGGTGTAGACAACAGCAAGATTACGGTCACGCTGGATACGTATAGCGTGCGGGAAGGAGCTGGCATTCCGCTCTTATCCTTGCCTCTCGGTTCACATTCGTTGGTCGTAACGGCTAGCGATATGGCAGGGAATACGAGCAGTCAAACGGTCATCTTCCAGACTACCGCCAGCATGGAGTCTATGCAGGCCCTGGTCAGACGCTTTACGGAAGCCGGATGGATCAATGGCGAGTATATCTGGATCGATAACATGGGTATTGCAAAGAGCTTGCAAAGCAAATTGGCGGCGAATGAACTGGCAGCCCTTGTGAATCAAGTACAGGCGCTTAGAGGAAAGCATATTACTGAGAAAGCCGCTGATTACTTGCTTCGGGATGCCGAGTACTTGTTAAACAAACAATAAAATTGTTTCGTAATCATGGATTCATCCCAAGCCGGCACAAGTTAGCAAGTCCTCTGTGCCGGCTTGGAAATTTAAGGGGGTGTTTCCCATGTGAAAACGGATACAGCAGGAATATGAAAGTGCAGCAGAATGTAATAATGGATGTGGGGGGTGAACATAAGAGGGCGATGGGAATAATTGGTTCTGACCGTGTTCCGAAATGATTCGATTTTGGCGGCTGAGCAAAACATGATGTGTTTATTTGAAGGGAGGAAAATTGCAATGAATTACTTTAAGAAAAGTAAGCGCTGTGAGAGCTGGTTATTCGGCATTCTTTGTTTTATGCTGGCACTCACGAGCTTCCTCAGTATTGGCAGCCAAACGGCGAAAGCGGCTATTTCACCGCTGATTACTTCTTATAAACCGCAGGTCATCAATTCGGATGCAAATGTGTCCTATACCGATTCCTCCGGGAACACGGTATCGGGAACCATCCACCATCCGGGCATTGCGCTGAGACAGACGGATTTGGACAACATGCGCGATCACGTAAGAGCGGGGGATGAGCCTTGGAATACGGCGTTTAATGCCTTTGCCGGCAACTCCCGTTCCAGCAAATCACCAAGAATTTATTATGAAGGAAATTATATCTTCAAGCACATTCAAGGTCCTTGGAGGTTTACTGACCCCGAGACAGGCAAAGTTTACGATAATCCCAGCGAATATGTAGGAGCGCGTGCCAATACCGATTCTGAAACCGCTTTCATGCAGGCTATTATGTGGTATATTACCGGCGATGAAACGTATCGTTCCAATGCCATGGATATCATCAGAAAGTATTCTGCCATTCAAGATTGCGTTACCCATGTGAACTTCCGTTTTGCTACAATGAGTTATTTTCTCTCGGCAGCAGCGGAAATCTTGCGCTATTCCGATACGCCTACGCAGAGTCTGAAATGGCCGGCTACGGATACGGCGAACCTTGCCAATGCGATGAATCTTGTTTCGGTTACGTATAATACGCATAACATGTTTATGAATCAGCACCAGTTCGCAGTGATGGGAACGATGGGAAGAGCGATCTTCACCAATAATCTTCAGCTTTATGATGAGGCTATAGAAGCAGCGGCCGTGAATGCTGCAGGCGATCAAGGGGGGAAAAACGGTTCCATAAAACAACAGATGCGGTGGATGACGAAAAATGAGCGAACAGGAGCGGCATTGGATCCGGCGGATTACCATGTGCAGGCTATCGAAATGGGGCGCGATGTGGGGCATTCCTATGCCGATGTCGCCGGACTGTCAACATTGGCCCAGACCATCTATGCCCAAGGCACAAAGGTTGACCCAATAACCGGCGCGAGGTCTACAGCCACCAGTGCGGTGAATGTGTTCAACTTCCTGGACGACCGGCTGTTGGCAGGAACCACTTATCTGCTCAAGTATCATCTGGGTTACGATATGTTATGGACGCCTGCATGGGCAAACCAAAGCAGTACGATTCAATATTTTGATACGATCAACGCAGACGGCAGAGGCAGAATCGATGCTTTCTACAGTGTTTTATATAACTATTACAAGTATATCGAAAATAGAGATATGACCCAAGAGAAGTACAAATATTTGGCCTATGCCTACGAAACGAGAATGCCGGAGGTTGCGGGAAAGGATTATCCGCTTGCGATGCTGCTGTACACGCCGGATGCAGCAAAGACGGTCGATTTGAGCAACAAGATCACGTTAGGCTCGATTACGGGATTGACGGCAACGGCGGCCGGTGCGAATACGATCTACTTAAGCTGGTCGGGCGTGTCAGGTGCGCTGGGGTATAACATCTACCGGTCCACAGATCCGAATGGCACTTTTGTAAAGATTAGCAGCGCCCCTACTGCAGCGACAGTATATCGCGATACAAACTTGACCCCTGATACGACCTACTATTATCAGGTAGAAGTAGCCGGAGGATCGAAATCCTCTGCCGTATCTGCAGCTACGGGAGGAACTTTGGGGACTGCTTCGGTCAGATTCAAAAACGCCGCCACCGGCTTGTATATCGATGGGATGGGCCGCACTGCCAATGGCTCCGCTGCCGGACAATGGAGCGACAGCACCAGCGCAAATCAGCGGTTGATTGAGGAAACTAACGGGAACTATGTGCGATTTAAGAATGTTGCGACCGGATTATATTTGGACGGGTTAGGCCGCACGACGGGCGGCTCCGCTGCCGGACAATGGAGCAGCAGCACCAGCACAAATCAGCAATGGTCCGTCACGATAGACGGCAACAATGTGCGGATCCAAAACCGTGCAACGGGGTTATATCTTGATGGGGTTGGTCGCACGTCCAACGGGGCGGACTTGGGCCAATACGGAGGAGGCAGCAGCGCTAACCAAAGGTGGCAGATCGTAAACTAAGTATACGGACTGCTTGAGATTATGCCGCTCATTTCCGTTCGGGGGTGAGCGGTTTTGTACGCTTCAACTGGAGATTCTAAAGAAATCAAAATAAAATGAATGATTTTGAAATTGATGAAATGAGCATGATTTGCTAAGCTAGGCCTGCCACATTCCTTTGGGTTAATCCGATCTACTCAAACGCGGAATGAATATATATTTTGAGGTGAAAGTACGATGGTAGAAGCATCATATGGAGAGAATAGTATTTGCTTACGTTTAGATAGTGATGGAAAAATATGGTATACCGTTAAGCGTAACGGAGCTGAGGTTGTTCTGCCTTCAAGGCTTGGACTGCACTTTGCCAATTCCCGTCCATTATGTGACAGGTTTACTATAACAAAAGTAACCAAAAGAAATGTGGTAGGTGCATGGAAACCTATATATGGAGAGCGGGCTAAGATTGATGAGAGTTTCGAAGAGGCAATTGTTTGCGTAGAAGATGACCTGGGACGGAGAATGGAAATCCGTTTACGTGCCTATTTTGAAGGTACTGCATTGCAATACTTTATACCGGAGCAGGAAAAGTTAAATAATTTTACCATTATTCACGAGGATACAAGCTTTGCCTTTCCGGAAGGAAGTCTTGCATGGGAAGAGCATGGAGTAGAAGGGGAATATGCTGTAAAACGAGTTGGTGATGTGAGCGGCTATTGTGAACGTCCATTCGCTGTGCAATTACCGGAAAGCGGATATGTTCTTATTCATGAAGCAGGGCTGACAGATTACGCAAGAATGTTGATTGTAAAGGATGAAGAAGCCGAAAACACATTAAAAGTGCATTTGTCAGGACATTTGTGTGGGCTTTTCAGTGAGAATGATTATGTAGGATATGGGTTTACTTTAAATAAAGACGAAACGGATAGTCTAGTTTCAAATGTAGAAGGAAAAGCGCCCTTTGCAACACCATGGCGAACTTTCATACTTGCAGATCACGCAGCGGAATTGCTATGTCGGAGCAATATGGTACTTAATCTAAGTGAGCCCTGCAAGGCTGAAGATCTTACTTATGTAAAGCCCGGAAAAGCATTAAGGGATATGATGCTGTCTACAAAAAGCGCGTTTGAATGTATCGATTTTTGTGTAGACCATCATTTTCAATACGTTCTTTTTGATGGAGGCTGGTATGGATCGCTTGATTCGGAAAATAAAGCAATCGATCCTAGAAGAGAAGACCCCGAACGGGATTTGGGTCTAAGGAAAGTCATTTCATATGGCAAAGAGAAAGGTATTGGGATTTTCCTTTACGTTGATAGAACCGCTGCAGAACCGTATTTGGATGCTTCACTCCCTTTATGGAAAGATTGGGGTATTGCAGGCATTAAATTAGGGTTTATTAAAGTAGGACCTCAAGAGTGGACACGTTGGGTGGTAGATGCAGTAAAAAAGTGTCATGAATATGGTTTGATGGTAAATATACACGATGCCTATCGCCCTACAGGCCTTTCACGTACCTATCCCAATGTGCTTACACAGGAGGGGATTCGGGGAAACGAGCATTTTCCCACAGCCACACATAACACGACATTGCCCTTCGTACGGTTTCAGGCTGGAGCAGGCGATTATACGCTTTGCTATTTTGATAAACGGTTAAAAGTGACGAATGCACATATGCTGGCTATGGGCGTTATTGTGTATAGTCCTATGCAGATGATGTTTTGGTATGATAAGCCGTCGGATTGGCATGGTGAGGAGGAAATTGAATTCTGGGAGAAAATACCGGTAACTTGGGATGAGTCAATTGGAATATCGGGTGAGATCGGAGAGTATGCAATTATTGCAAGACGCAAGGATAGCGAATGGTTTATTGGATGCATTAATAATGAGAAAGCCCGTGCTGTGAAAATTCCTCTACATTTTCTGGATGCTGAGAATAAATATAGTGCACAGATTTATGAAGATGTATCGGAACTTGATACTCGCACAAAGGTGGGTATTAGATCTGTCGAGGTTACCAAAGATTCCATACTTGAGTTTCATTTGGAAAGCTCGGGAGGAACAGCAATTTATTTAAAACCTATGTAATGTACAAAGATGACCTAAAGCATTTTCTCTATTTGGACTGAGCGTTTGACTAAAGATTACGGAAACGGTCGTCAGGCCACTTCTTTCAACGATAGCACTCAGCACCAACCAGCAGTGGAAGCTCGTAACATTAAGCTAAGATAATTGATTGAGCTTAAGCCGCTCATTTCCGATTGGGGATGAGTGGCTTCTCTGATGGACCATATGCTGTCATATAAAAAAGGCCCCCAATAAGGGAACCTAAAAAATATAATAAGCATCATCCGAGCCGACTTTCGACGTGAAAATCCAATAATCATGATTTCGGATCGCGTGGGCATAGTCGCATAACATCAAAATGAACTCAGTTGGAGGTACCAACATGTCGAAGGTAACAAAGCTAATTACGTATTCGGGCCCCTCGGGGTTAGCGGAAAATCACGATTTCTCGGTTAGGGCAAGACCGGCGGGCGGCGAATGGGAGCAGCTCTTCGTCTATGATGTCAAAGTCGACATGCATCAGGTACGGCATGCCTCCATGGCGATGTTCGATTGCTCGGGCACGACTGAGATTGAGGTTACGAAGAACGAGGGGACAGTAAACGACTGCGTGATTCGTCCGTTGTCGCGCGGTATTTCTTACACGCTTAACGGCAACACGATCACTTTTACCATTGACGGCCCGCAAAAGCTGTCGGTGGAAGTGAACGGTGACAGGTTCCATAATTTGCATCTGTTTGCCAATCCGCTCGAGCAGGATGCGCCGTCCCCTGACGAGCCGGGCGTCGCTTTCGTCAAGCCGGGCATCCACCGGATCGAGGACCTTCTTGCGCTGCTGACGGCTGCGGGAACAGACGACTGCGAGACGCATACGCTCTATTTTGGGCCGGGCATGCATCATTTGGAGGAAGTGATTTTGCGCATCCCGTCGGGGAAGACGGTTTACATAGCCGGCGGAGCGGCGGTCGCGGGCTCTATGGTCTGCGACTCCGTCAGCGATGTCACTGTCCGCGGTAGAGGCGTTCTTTACTTGACTGAATTCGGGCGTTTTTCCGCTTTCCGCGGGGTGCGTATCATCTTCTCCAAGCGGATTCGCGTCGAGGGAATTGCACTTATCGATCCTCCGCATTATAGCATCTATATCGGTAAGTCCGAGCAGATCCGGATTGCGAACTTTAAAGCGTTCAGTACGAAAGGGTGGTCGGACGGGATCGATATGATGGCCAGCTCGGATATCGAGATCGAGGACGTGTTTATGCGCAATTCCGATGATTGCATCGCGGTTTACGCCAGCCGGTGGGATTATCAAGGGGACACACGGAATGTTACCGTCCGCAATTCCGTCTTATGGGCGGATGTGGCCCATCCGATGAATCTCGGCGGGCATGGCAATCACCATATAGGAGACGTCATCGAGAACGTCCTGTTCGAAAATATCGATGTGCTCGAGCATCATGAGCCGCAGCCCGACTATCAGGGCTGTATGTCGATTAATGCCGGCGATAACAATACGGTCAGAAATGTCACCTACAGGAACATTCGGGTTGAACCGTTCGAGCTCGGACGGCTGTTCGATATCCGCGTGCTCTTCAACCCGAAGTACAATCCGGTGCCGGGCAAACGGATCGAACAGATTCGCTACGAGAATATTTCCTGTGTCGGGGACTGCGGCAATCCGTCGCAGATCGGCGGATACGATGCGGACAGGACAGTCGATCATATCGAATTCAAGAATGTCACAATTAACGGGAAGCCGGTGACGGACGCCGAATCGGGCAACATCCGGGTGCTTCCGTTTGCTGGCAACATCCGTTTTGAATAATTCAAATATCATACCAAACGATAAGGTGACGAAGTGAACGTGGACAAAACCATTCCGGGAGAGAAATTTGATCTGCGCGTGGGCTACTATCCCAAGCATTGGCCGGAGAAGATGTGGGCCGATGAGATGCGGGAAATCGGCTTTACCATTGTGCGTATGGGGGAGTTTACATGGAATTCGCGGATGCTATTTTCAATATCATTAGTGACGGACAAAGTATAAGTATGCCGATGTTTGTGAGGGATGGATATAAATGAATTCAAGTAAGACCCCTTCAAACCCTAGAACAGGAGTTAATTAAGTTGTCCAACTAATGTATTGAGTAACATTGTTATTCCAATGAAACATATTGAAAATGATACTGTTGAAATACACCTTTTATTAGTTGAAAGTTTTAGACAAGAACATATATCGTTAGATACCCGCGCTCAGCGCGGTTTTATTATTTTAAGGGGATCTGTCAAATCTTTTGTGTAAACTCTTTTAAAAGACTTCTCCCCGAGGGGAGAAAAAATTTTCAACGTAGATGTTGGCCGATACGAGTCTTATGAGCTTTGTTTTTTTAATCTCGATGGAGTAGATATTAGGAGATCTGCAAACATGTTATTACTCTAACAGGACACATTAGTTGAATGAGACTTATAGATACATGTATGTAAAAAGTACTTCAAAACTTATTTGTAATTCAGGTTTTTCACTCGAAAGCACCACTTCAAAACTTAATTTGTAAATTGTCACCCAACAGCGGTCAAATTGTGGTTGGGCTAAAGTATAACGGACGGACCATTTTAGAGCCAGTCGGCAGCCTATATCCGGAGATTTTGACGGATACCGAGTCTCGGATTCCGGGATGTGGTGAAGTAATCCAATCCGCACCACAGCGCTGCGCAACCAATAAAATGGCAGCACAACTAGCAAACAATATCATAAACACCTTGCTCACAGAGAAAATGATCCTTGTTCATCAAACCATCTTCAACTCTCGGATGTGTGGAGTACGACCAGAGTTTATAAGCTTGGCCCAGCAGGAACTGTTTAAGGATACGCTGAAAGAAATGGCTTCCCTTAAACAAACTGTCGATAGGCCAAGCGTTGCAAAGCGTCCTGCAAAACAGGATGATGGCTCTAATCCCGAATCTGATGAAGATGAACTGGATGATGACGAATTCGATGAAGACGAACTGGATGAAGATGAGTGGGACGATGAGTGCGAGGAGGAAGACCAATGACTTCCATTCCTGCAAACTGGTTATCTCGCGAGGAACGAGTTGAGGTTGTCAAATGCCCGGTAACTACCCGGCCTAAGACATTACACTCTTCTGCCTATCGTGCTAAACGTCAAGATGGTAGTGTCGTATTTATTGAGCGTAAGGATATCCTTTTGGAAGACGAGGAAACACTTATTGAAGAATTAGCTCGTATTTTAAAGACTTATAACAACCCACAGCGTTCCGACAGGTACAGTCTTATTCTGAGGCAGCTCATGAAGAATGAAGTTCCATTCTATCGGCCGCTCGAGCAAAGAATGTCCGAATCAAATAATGAACAATTGCTTTTACGCTTAAAGTAAGCAGGGACTCGTTCCCTGCTTACTTTAGTTGACCCCTCATAAAGCTAGTAGATTGCTCACATTGGAGGCTATAAGAGATCGGTCTTAAGCCATTCATATTAAGTTATTTAATTCATTTCCCCCATTTTCCGAAGCGAGGGGAGTTTGTACCTCCACACCGTCTCAATTCAAAGTAAGCCCACTAAATCGTAGTTTAATTAGAGGGAGTGAATTTTTCTGGATGGGATCATCAAAAGTAACTAAAACAACGAAGTTATCCCAATTCGAGAAGCGATGTGATTCGTAAAAAAGTAGAACATGTTGCTACACAGGGAACAACATGTTCTACTTTTTTTCTGTGGATATGTGTCACGTAAAGACCATTTTTTTACAATCTATATGTACAACCAGTTCGGGTCGAGGTTCTCGACATATACTAAATTTATAATTAAATCCGTAAATGGCGCAGTTGGAGGGCATTACATTATTGAGAATGAGGGGGAGCTGTCTTGATTAAGATGAATCCGTACATGAAAAGGAAAATAAAAGGGAAGAAATTCATTGGGTCTGGTGTAACGCGAGTTGTATACGATTTAGGTAACGGCTATGTTATGAAGATAGCAAAATCAAAAAAAGGGATCAAATGCAACAAGAGGGAAGTAGACATGTATAAATCATCTTTGAAACCGATAAGAAAATATTTTGCGCGAATTATCGATTACGACACGGATTTTCGCTGGGTAACTATGAAAAAATATGATCGGAAATTCCGGAATTCCCGAATAAATAGACGCTTGCTTATGAAATTAGTAAAGAAATTTTTGGACAATGGAATCATTCCATCCAAGGGTACAGGCCAATATTATAAATCGTATGCCCTTAACCTGCGTTTAAAGCGGCACTTGCGTTTAAAGCGGAGTAAACAGATCGTAGTCATTGATTATGGGGGATTTAGATTTCGTAGAAAAAAAAGCAGGTAGAGGTACCTGTTTTTTGTTTGTTAACTAACCCTATGTTCTTGTCCTCCGACATCAACCCTTGACTGCACCTGCGGTAACGCCTTTTGTAATCTGCTCATTAAATATGGCGTAGATGATAATAGCCGGTATCGAAGTTAACACCATGACGGCAAATTGTGATCCATAATCGGATGAATATTGGCCGGTGAAATTCATGACAGAGAATGGCAACGTTTTAAGTGAATCTTTACTTAAGAATGTGGATGCCGTAATAAATTCATTCCAGCAAGTCAGAAACGTTGTAACGGCTATAGTGACTAACGCTGGCATCGTAAGCGGCATGATAATTTGAAAGATAAGTCATGTTATTTAGCAGGTGGAAATCCTGTTTGGAAAGACTCTAGCCAAGTCACCAATAGCGAGTCTTGGAGCGGTGAGGGTAACCTTACGGTTTAAGCGTAGACAGTCAGCTAGTAGGCCGTGTAATTGAGCCTCGAAAGAACTGCAAAGATGGGAAGGTCGACAAATTTTCAACTTTGGAAGACCACAAGTTGCCATAATAATACACCCCTTAGAATTCATCGGATTAACCAAGGGGTTTTTCTAATGTCTATTCTAAGGGGTGCACTTCACAGCGCGCAGTTGCCAAGGCCGGGGGATTTTCGTCTATGTAACGCTATAATGCTTAGTGCAGCGAAAGCATGGCCGCCATGTCCTCTTGTGCATTGCCGATCAGCTTCAGTCCGAATTTCTCGACGAGTACGTTCATGACACCTTCGTTAATAAACTCCGGTGCCTTCGGGCCAATACGGATATCTTGGATTCCGAGGCTGAACAAGCCTAACAGAATGGCGACGGCCTTCTGCTCGAACCACGACAGCACGATGCTCACCGGCAGTTCGTTGACACTGCAGCCAAAGGCGTCGGAGAGCGCCAACGCGATTTTGACCGTGGAGCCGGAGTTGTTGCACTGGCCCAAATCGATGTACCGTGGGATACCGGTGCCGGCAACCGTGCCATAATCCACATCATTAAAGCGGAACTTGCCGCAGGACGTCGTCAAGATAACCGTATCATTCGGAAGCGATGTCGCCAGCTCGCGGTAATACTCGCCGTCCTTGCCTGGAGCATCGCAGCCGGCGATGACGAAGAAACGCTTGATAAGGCCGTCTTTGACTGCTTGAATGATTTCCGGCGCAAGACCGATGACAGTTTCGTGGTGGTAGCCGGTGGTCAGCACCTGCTCAGAGTCAATATTCGCCTCCGGCAGCTCGAGTGCCCGCTCGATTAGCGGAGAGAAGTTCTCGCCGACGATTTTCGTGACGTTCTCAAGCCCGGCTACTTCATAGGAGAAGAAGCGATCCGCATACGTGCCCTTAATCGGCATAACGCAGTTTGTCGTCGCGAGTATCGCTCCCGGGAACTGCTCGAACAGCCGGCGTTGGTCATACCAGGCTTTCCCGATGTTTCCTTTTAAGTGTGTATATTGCTTCAGCTTCGGATACCCGTGGGCCGGAAGCATTTCGGAGTGGGTGTAGATATTGACGCCTTTGCCTTCCGTCTGCTTCAGCAACTCTTCTAGTGCATACAGGTTGTGCCCCGTCACGACGATGCATTTGCCCTCGATCTTATTCTGCGGTACCGTAACCGGCCGCGGAATACCAAAGTGCGTCGTATGCGCACGGTCGAGCACATCCATTATTCGCACTGCGGCATTGCCGACCTTCATGGCCATATCCAGGTGCTCCTGCAGATTGAAATTTGAGTTTGTCAATGTCAGATAAAGTGCTTCGTGCGTAATTTTATCCACTTCCGGGTCGGTATATCCAAGTTGTCTGGCGTGCGTCGCATAAGCGGCAATTCCCTTCAACGCAAAAATGATCGTATCCTGCAAGCTGGCGATCGTCTCGTCTTTTCCGCATACCCCGATAACCTTGCAGCCGCCGTTTGGCGTTTGTTCGCATTGGTAACAAAACATGATACATCCTCCATCCGGTGATTTGCTATATTCTCTTACACCGATTAGCTTATCAGAAACGGGAGGAAGCTTATGTGACGGAAGTCACACCACACTCAATATTTAGGAAATCTTATGAGCAAAGTAAATTTTCCAACAAAAAGAAACCTCCGTTCTTCTCTTATGAGAATGCGAGTGGGTTTCTTATGGGTGCCTATCGGCGGGTGCGCTACCGCTTCTATAAACGGTATAATCGATGTTATCGTATCCAATCCTTTGACAGGCGCTTAATCACTGACGCTAACTTCTTCTAGGTTTACTACTGGCACACCTCTTACATCCGGCTCCTAATGGAATGATTTAGACAAAATGTCCACCACACATATACCTCGCTGCGGGGAAATAAGTATTGGGGGTTTAAGCCAATGTTCTTTTCGTAATCCCTAAAGTTAGTAAATAAAGTATTAGACTGCTGGGTGTTTCAGCATTTACTCCGAAAAATGGAATAAGAATTGTACTTCGGATGGAATCTAACGGAAGGGTATCCATAAAAAACTTTCCGATTGGAGCGTTACTACTTATGAGCAGCAGATACTGGTTTCGTTTGGCAATGATTTTGGTCCTGTCCTTAGGATTGACGGTCTGCGGTACTAATGCCAATGCAAAAGGCGGGAATCCGCAAGCAAATCCCCAAAATTCAAAAACTAATCAAAAGGAGATAAAAAAGCTACCTACAGACAAGAACGCCATTCGTCCGTTTCATGTGAATGTTCCGGAAGCGGAACTTACTGAATTGCGCAGGCGCATAAACACGACAAAATGGCCTGATAAGGAAACGGTCTCGGATCAATCGCAAGGCGTGCAGCTCGCGACGATTCAGGAACTCGCGCGCTATTGGGCGACAGATTACGACTGGCGCAAGATCGAGGTGAAGCTGAACGCCCTTCCGCAGTTCATCACCGAGATCGATGGTCTGGACATTCACTTCATTCACGTTCGTTCGAAGCATAAAGGTGCTATGCCGCTCATCGTCACGCACGGATGGCCCGGCTCGATCATCGAGTTGCTGAAGATTATCGAGCCGCTTACCAATCCTACGGCATATGGCGGGAAGGCATCGGACGCCTTCGATCTGGTGATTCCATCGATGCCTGGCTACGGATTTTCGGGCAAGCCAACCACGATCGGCTGGGATCCCGACCACATAGCACGTGCCTGGGCAGAGCTGATGAAGCGCCTTGGATACACAAAGTATGTGGCGCAGGGAGGCGACTGGGGTGCGCTAGTCACGGACTTGATGGCTGTACAGGCGCCTCCGGGACTGGTTGGCATTCACTCCAACATGCCTGGCACGGTTCCGGCCTACATTGATAAGTCGCTCAAGTGCGATAGCCCGCCGCCCTCCGGTCTCTCAGATGACGAAAAGCGCGCGTACAAGCAGCTGGACTTCTTTTACAAGCACAGCGGCTACGCCCAATTGATGGGGACGCGCCCGCAGACGCTGACCGGACTGGCGGATTCGCCCGTCGGTCTGGCAGCCTTTATGATTGACCATGACGCGCGTAGTCTGGAGCTGATCTCGAAGGCCTTTGCCGGACACCCCGGAGGCCTTACGCGAGACGATGTCCTCGACAACATCACGCTCTACTGGCTGACTAACACGGCGATTTCTTCGGCTCGTCTCTACTGGGAGAACAAGTACCCCTTTTTCACCGTCAAGGGCGTCTCCATCCCGGTTGCCGTGAGCGTCTTTCCTGACGAGCTCTATCAAGCACCTAAGAGTTGGGCAGAGCGGGCGTATCCCAAACTCATGTATTACAACAAGCTCGACAAGGGCGGACACTTCGCGGCGTGGGAGCAGCCTGAACTTTTCACTGCAGAACTCCGCGCCGCATTCAAGTCGCTACGCTAATCGGAATTAGGTGGAATACGCTCATGCCGTTATAATTGGTGTCTTCTGAAAGCACCATTCATTCATTCGGTTATAGAATTGGCAAAGAAACGTTGAACTAACGAGGAATGATAGTGAAGGAGCTTGCCTCGCTGCAGCTCCTTTTTTTTGCTCATTCAACTAATAGGCAGTATAGTTCCAATACTTGGTAGTGGAGAAAATGGTAAAATAGATCGAGGATATTACAGATTAATTTGAGAAAGGGGTGAACAACTTGAATGTTACTTATGAGGTGATCACCAAGAAAGGCGTTGGGGTACTAAATGAGGATGCTATTATTATGCATCCGAAAGCAAATTTGTATGGAGCTTTGGATGGTGTATCTTCCTTGGTACCCTATCTAAATTCCAAAAAGGAAACTGGCGGTTTTATTGCGGCGAATCTGGTGAAAAACTACTTCGAATCTGTTACTGATCCTAGAAGTTTAAAGGACCACATGATTGAGGTGAATGATCTTCTTAGGGAACAAATGGTGCTCGCTAATATTGATCTGGAGAAAAAGGAAGAACTCTGGGGAGCGGCATTGGCAATCGTTCGTATTCAGGATGATGGTGTGGAGTTCATACAGACAGGGGATTGCATGATTCTAGCCGTGTATGCTAATGAAGAGGTTCGCCCATTAACATGGAGACAAGTTTCTCACTTAGAAGCTCCAGCATTCGCTAAATGGCAGGAAGGAATAACAAAAGGCTTAAAAAGCCAGAAAGAGCTTCATGAAACCGTAGTTGATACAATAAGAAAGAACCGATATCGCGCTAATACAGATGGTGGTTACGGGGTTTTAAATGGGGAAAAGGATGCAGTTCGTTTTTTCGAATACGGGAAAATTAATCTGACGTATTTAAAACATATCATTTTGTTGACTGATGGGATGTTTTTACCAACAAATATCGTACCCGAACAGAGTTCGTATTGGAGCTTTGTTGCGCAAAGAATATTGAATAAAGGTATAAAACCTTATACTCAAGAATTAATAGAACTTGAGGATAGCGATCCTGAGTGTATTCAACATATTCGCTTTAAGAAATCAGACGATAAGACCGCAATGGTGATTAATTTCCATAAACCTATGGAGGTTATCACATGAAAAAATTTATTATGGGTATAGTTGTAGGGGGAATTCTTTCATTAACTTCAGTTGTTGCAGCTTCTGATTCAATACAGGCATATTTATTTGAAGCATATTTTACAATTAATGGTCACAGTAAAACTATGGACAAAGGTTATTCCGTTCTTAATTATAACGGTAGTGCTTATGTCCCTGTTCGTTTCCTCGCAGAGCAACTAGGTGCTTCTGTTGATTATAACGATGTTAACAAAGAAATAGTAATCAATCATTTTTCATCAAATATGAAAATACTTACTGACAGTAAGTATCCAAATGTACATTTTAGTCTGCTAGATCTCTATTTAGACGGTGGTTATACAGGAATTCATGGACTTCTATCAGTTGATCATTTAAATGATGCCGCAATTACTGAACATGAAATAGATTTTAGCTTGAGTTTTTACGACACAAATGAAAAGTTGATTGGAACAGCGTTAGGATCTCAGAGAGCTAATTCATCAGATTACAAACAAACAATTTCTACAGGCGAAATTAGAGTTGTTAATGCTGGTGAAGTTGGTGATTTTTCCAATTACTCAAATGTAAAATTAAAAGTGACGAACTATAAATGAAAGCATTCTTCTGAAAAAAACAATTATAGTGAATATTGCAAACAAAGATGAAACGTGTATTTCAAGACATGGATGAAATGGTCACGAAGAACATGTGGAACATAGTGATGATCCTATTTCGTCTAATGAAAAGTTATCTAGCAAAGGAGGTTAAGGTTATCAAGGGATAAGCTGCCGGCACGATCGGCAGCTTCATTATGTTAACGGGCAGCATAGTTGATTCGTTTCTCGAATACCTTCGCTCAATTACATTGAACAGCTGATATCAACAGCTGTGATTATCCTATCCAAATTTAGAAATTCCAAAGAAACCTGTCATTTTACGGGTTGTTGTTCCATACGTTGGTTTTGAGTGAGTCCAATCCATATTTCCTTGATTTCCTTCTTTATCACGGACAAGGCCCTGCTCATATCGAGCGGGGCCTTTGTTTAGGTTAGCACAGAGTCTCTCCTACAGCCATCCTTCACTTCAATCCGTCTCCTAATTGGATAAACGTATATTTATGGCGTAATTAGAGGTGTTCAGAGGGCTCAAGCTGAATAAAATTCAAATGTTTCATTCGGTTTATGACAGATAATACTTCATTAATTCTTGGCAATTCAAGCCATCTTTCGAAACCAGGAAAAAAGGAAGAAAATACAATATCCACTCCTTCTCTCTCCATATCTTCGAGAGCTTTTTTGATCTTTTCATGAAGAAAGATGAGGCGATCCTGATTACTTATAGCGATTTTTCGAATTAAAAAGGCAATAGCTGCAAGCTGGGCGTGTGATGTGATATTGTAAAGCCCTCTGATATCAATTTGTTCATCACCTATCATCATGTATCCCATGGTTGAAACCATCAGCTTTTCTGTACCACTGCCCTGTGGATAGCTCGAAAAGTGATCGGTGGTTATTTTTCTTTCTATCTCCCATTTTGTAAGGGGGATACGTTCGCGTGGTTTGTCGTGTTCACATAATTTTTTTGCTTCCTGGGTTACGTTTATTGGCACAAAATTGTCCATCAGGATGATTTGATCGGCAACGGATAAAAATTCACCGCTACCTCCAATAACAAGAACGGAAGATACGCCAACAGCCTCATAAAGCTCCCTGACACGTTCCGTAAAAGGTGTTATGGGTTCATGCTTGATTAATGAACGCATTTTGATGTCTTGAATCATAAAATTCGTCGCACTTCTGTCTTCATCAATAAGAAGAAGCTTACACCCGACGTTGATTGCCTCCATAATATTTGCGGCTTGAGATGTGGAACCGGAGGCGTAGTCAGTCGAAAACTGTTCAGCTGAACTATTGGGTATCCATTTTATGAAAGGCGTAATATTGATATTTTTTATAGAACGGCCTTCCTCTGCAGATATTTCCATTGCACTTTGATCTGTAATCACAAATTCTCGTCCGTCACCTATGCTGTGATTGTAAATCCCCGAATTTAGTGCATCCAGCAATGTGCTTTTACCCGAATAACCACCGCCGGTGATGACCGTCACACCCTGTTTTATTCCCATTCCTCGTAAACCACAAATTTCAACTTCAATATCTTCCGGGGATGTAAAAGGCAAGGCACCCTCCAGTGGCCCGCTGTTGTCTTTATTTCTTGGCAAAATGCTGCCATTCGCAATAAACGCACAATAATCACTGGATTTCAGCCATTCGCGAATCATATTTTGTTTTTTTTACCAATTCATAGGCAGCATTTAATTTGATGAGATCAAACTTGGCAATTAACTCCTCCACTTCTTTTGGAAGCATTTTGCAGAGCATGCGCATAGCTTTATCATTATTCTTGAATGGAAGTTGAACTGTAATCATTAAGCATAGATACCATTTTTCCGAGATGACTTCGACAAAGGATGCATTACGTTTCAACACCACATTGGTTGGACGAAAACAATAAAAAGCACCATTTTCTTTATCAGAACGTGACCGGTTATAAATCAATTTATTTAATGCCTCAATATGATCAACCCATTTTCTTAATACAAAATCTGAGAGAACAACTTGATCCATATTTTCATCTAAGCCGAGACGGTCAAATGGTATTTTTATGGTAATACATGGTTTATCCAGTGTGAGTTTATGTGTCCGTTCAATGTAATAGGCAACATCATTATTCCAATAGGTTGGGTCAGATATCGTCCCCCCTTGATCATAGTATGAACCCTCATAAATCATACTGTAAGATGACTGTACGGATTGTAATGAGCGAAAATATTGAGCTAGTCTTTTAATAAAGCATCATCCTTTCATATTTGGAAAGCGGTGAATAACGGGAATTTTCCGCGAAAAATGAATTCCATCCTAAGTAATTCAAGTTCAATACATATTCCCCCTAACAGAGTTCAGATCAATTTGTAAACAAACGATTAAATCCTAACCAATTTCAAAATAGCACTATTGTTGACTTGACCAGCCTTTTGTCCAAAAAAAATAACAGCCACTCCGTAAGTGGCTGTCATAGACCGGCAAGAAAGCTTAAACGTTCCTTCTGCCTAAATATAAAAGCCCTGAGAGTGAATCCTACCCTCAGAGCCTAATGTATTCGTAAAAGAATAACTAAAAAGCAACATGAGGATAAGACGTATATTTTTTTGTTTTCATTGTCCTCACCTCGTTACGATTTATTTTTACAGCAACAGAATCATAACATTAAGATCATTCACAATATAGGGAAAGATTAATTATAATTAACTCAAATCCTGACATAGGTAAAAGATGCCCCCATAGAATGAAAACACAGGACACGATTTTAGTGAAAATAAAGTATTAGACTGAGAAAATAAAGTTCTAGATTAGGGAAATAAAGTATTAGACTGGCAGAGCGTCATTGAACTAACGGGCAGTTTAACGCAGCGCTCATTAGACAAAAGGGAATTAGTCATTAGTGACGAAATAACAGAGGGTTACGAAATTGCCAATATAAAGTTTGGCTTAAAAACATCAGAAAAGAGTAGAAAAATGAAAAATAACTATGATGTATTGGCGAGAACAATCCTGGATAAAGGAGTTTTTAGAACTTCTGATATTAAAGAGCTCTTAATACTTTCAGTACATTCATCCAAAGAAGCAGAACTTTACTTTAAGGAGAAAATTACCGAGGAGAACAAGGAAATGTTAAAGATCTTAGTTGAGATTGCAGGAGATTTTGACGATTTCGGTGACTCAGCTATGGCTGCAACAGACTATATCAAGGATTTTTCAATAAACTTATTAAAGGAGTATGAAGATAGTTTATTGCAAATTTTCACTGATGATGATAGAGGGGCCAGGATACTTTTAGCAATAGCACTAGGTAGAATTAAGAGCGTAAAGGCTAAAGAATATATCTATGAATTATATAATGACAAGGATTTACAAGGAAATTGGATTATTCAGAGATCAGTTAGTTACTATAATGAGGACTAAAAACAATATTTGAAGATTAAACTAACGGGAACGATAGCTCAATCTACACAAAGTAAGTCTGCAGGTTTTTAGAGGAAAGGAAAAGATTTGAATGAGCAGGAAAAGCGTGGTTGCCGGGATACTTTTATCCTTGTCTGTACCGATGATTGTGTTTTTCGCAATTGTAGCTATTACTAATCTCGGTAACGTGCAGGGGCCTCCAGAAGATTTTCAATATCACGATTCTTACTTCGTCTTGATACATATTGATCCATACGTGTATCCCGTATTGGCTGTGATTACTTTCACGGTTTATGCAGCAATTTTCTGGGTCGTGCGATACGTTAAGCGAAAGAACCTGTAAGCTTTCGAAGAATGAATCAATGATTCGTTACACTAACTGGAAACGTTTGTTCAATGATAGCAATGTAAGGTTTGCCAGTTTGAACGAAAGGTGATCGTAGTCTTTTTTACTAGGCTTACATTATTGATTTAGCGTTTAAATCCATTTAACTGCTGCTCAGCAATTTGTACAAGACGCTTTGTAATTGTTCCTCCGATAGAGCCTGCATCCCTTGTAAGGAGATTTCCATTGTAGCCATTTGGCTGAAGAGGGATGCCCAATTCTTGAGCTACTTCATACTTTAGTTGGTTAATTGCCGCTTTAGCCTGTGGTACGAGTAAAGTGCTGTTATTTGCCATGGGATAAAATCACTCTTTTTCTCAATGTGCTTTATTTTGTGGAGATTAAGGGCGGATTATGTAAGAATAATCTCATTTGAAAAGCATTAGTTCCCAGTAAGAAATTATTGTTTAATTTCGCCGACCAACTAAGTGATTGGCACAATGTGTCTGCTTATATTACTTCCTAAGTGAGTACAATATATATGTTTCAAATTACTCAAAGGGGTGTGCTAAAGTTAACAGGCTAAATTTTTTAGCTTATTTCATCAAGATAGAAAGGAGGTAATCTCAATGTCCGATAAAACTAAAACTAAGATAACCAAATCTCAGCGAACCCTAGATAAGGAACTGCAATCTCGAACTCGAAAATCGCCTGACCAGTCTGCACAAAATAATACACACGATCAACCAGGTGATGCTTAAAAACATTTCAGCGAACCATTCAATTAACAGTAGCTGAATCTGTTGGTGTCGATTACACAATTCCATGAGGCGAAAACGAACCAATGAGGCTCTATGTGGAATAATGGTGGAAAATAGCATCATCATATAGTAGGGAGATCAACTTTCGAATTTGGAGGATAAATACAATGACATCCAGTAGAGGACATCAAGGAGTAACATAGTTCAGAACTGGATGAAATCATTGATACGGATGTCAGTTCCTAAGTTGAGCTTCGGCATGGAACGATCTAAAGTAATACGAGTTAGAGACCTGCGGCATGCTTCATGCTGCGGGTTTTTTTTCTTGTTCGGCGGCACAAACATAATCGTTGATCCACGGGATAATTCGTGGATCATTTTCCTTTACATATCCAAAGTTCAACAAAGTGGCTGGTCCTCGTGGCTTCTTTAAACGGATTTCGTTCGGCTGCTTTTCTCCTTTAGAAACATCCAGACCAATGACTGGATTCACATCTCTCATCCTCTTCTTCGTATTTGCCGTCAATCTCTGACTTAGCATCGCAATCGAGTCTAATACTTATTTTCAATGTACATTCGGAACACCCACTTTCGTCGTTTATTAATCTACATTGCCCAGATGTTGACCTAAATGAAGTTCGAAATCGCTTCGTTGATTAAGGCCCCGCTCAAGTACTTTCGGCAATATTTCTTGCGTATATCTGGACATTACCCCAGAGATGAAAGCTGTGCGGGATTCTAGTAATTCGGAAGCTTCCGGAAGTCCGCTGCGGCTAAGAAGCGTTTTAGCCTCTATTAATGTTTCTTTCTTGAATGAGGATATTCTTTGCGCCAAATTTTCCGCGAATTCGGTTAATTGGGCGTCAGGAATCGATCTGTTAATCCACCCGTAGCGCTCAGCCATTGCGGCGTCGTAATCGTCTGCGCTAAGAACGATTTCAAGGGCGCGGGACCGGCCCACCAATCGGGGCAGCATCTCATTGCCGCCACCTCCAGGCACGAAGCCTACGCCCACTTCAAACTGTCCGAAAACAGCCTTTTCTAGGCTTGCGAACCGCATATCGCAAGCAAGCGCAAACTCGCTCCCCACACCCCGGGCTCGTCCCCGTATTTCAGCAATGCTTACGACTGATGCCTTGGCAAGGCGCGTTATGAAATCTAACCACGCCGGAAGCTCAGTCTCTTTCGGCGTTTTTAGCTTTTCTCCAGCTCGCGTCAAATCGTAGTGCGAGATAAAATATTCAGGATCAGCACTATCGAATACAACAATTTTTAATTCCGGGTCCACCTCGATTTGATCCATAAGCGTCGAAAACTCAAATATCGTATCCGGATCCAAAAGGTTAATCGGAGGGTTATGAAATGTCACTCGCCAGTAAGATGACGTTTTGCGTTTTATCGAAAGTTGTTTGTACATACGAATTGGTAACAGCTCCTTTGCTTTTATGAGTAAATTCGTGCGGCAGCCTCGCTTACAATTCGGTCAACGATTTGTTTGGCTGTATCGTTTGCCGTCAGCAACGAGTCCCTTGCCCAGCTCACAACGATAAATACTGCGCTCGCTGCTTCCTTGGCTGCACCGTTTCGAATATCGCGAGTAAAATTGCTCGCATAAATCGGTTTGTAATGTCGATTTTTTTGGATATCACCCTTTTTATAGCTTTCCACAATAAGTATGCGTGTACTCATTTTTATAGATATTAGTGACAAACGAGTAACAAAAAGGGAGTGCGAGTCGTTGGTCCAGCCAAGCGGGAACGAAGTGAAATCTCCAATTCAGCCGTCCAAGAGTTCGGATCGATACGGTACAAAGCAATAAGAATCAGCCAGAATTGTTCAGGAGCAGATTAGACAAATTCATAACAAATATTAGAGAAAACAAAATGTACGGTCAATGGAATGATAATGGACGTCTACTAGATAATTAAGATGCTCTGGGGCAATTTTCAAAACTTTAAGCCAGCCAGATTATAGCAGAAAGAGGTCCCGCCAACACTTTAACAGTAAACGTCACATCCAACCCGCCTTCAACCGCACGTTCACATGAGAACATAGAGGCAATCTTGTCTCGTGGCATCTCCTTTTTTTGTTCATTCAAGTAACGGGCAGGATTCTTTAAGAGATATAATGAAATATTAGTACGACGGTGAACGCATACTTTTGGATGATATCGTATGACGCATGGCACACGTAGGACAAACGTACGATATACATATTCATCTTTAAAATTGGTATGTAAGGAAGGTGAGCAATGGGGCTGTCAGAAGAAATAATAAATTCTTTTCATCTTAGCGGGGATATTGTGCCATTGAGTGGCGGACAGAATACATCAGTAAGAGTCAGTAATGCTGTATTAAAACCTGTGGATGACATACAACATTCTGAATGGTTACTGAATATTATTTACAATATAATTCCTCAAGGTTATAGAGTATCAAAGCCTATTAGAAGTAAATACGGTACCTTCGTAAGTAAAGGATGGGCTTGCACTCAGTATGAGGTAGGTAAGGATGTAAAAGGGCGAATTGAAGAAAAACTTCTGGTATCGAAGTTATTTCATCGTGACCTATCTTCCATTGATTTTGGGAACTTCCCTCATACTGATAATCCTTGGTCCAAGGGTCATCGTATAGCATGGCAAATAGATGAATTACCAGGGGAATTACCGAGAGAAACACAAGAAATTATTAATAAATTACTAAGTAGGGTAAGCCTAAAAGAACACTATAAGGTGCAGATTGTTCATAGTGATTTGTCGGGAAATATTCTTTTTGACCATGTTTTGAGTCCTTTAGTGATTGATTTTTCTCCTACAATTGCTCCAGTAGAATATGCAGAAGCCATTTTGGTTTGTGATTGTATAGCATGGCAAGGAAGCAATATTTCTGAGATAGATTTGCTTCCAGATAATGAACTATATAAAGAAATGATTATTCGAGCAATTATTTTCCGTTTATCTGTTTCCGCTATATTTTCAAATGGTGATTATCTTAAATTTTTTCAAGAGTATCAGGCATTCAAATCCATAATAGAGTATATAAAGTAGCATTCAACTATTGAACTAACGGAAACGCTAGCACAACACACAACTTAAGCGTTAATATTAAACCCTTCCAATTCTAGCAAAGCTAGAGATAACTTATATTTGGGAGGGTTTCTATTATGACATTGAAGGAGTTATGGATGCTGTATGAAGCTGACAAACGTATCCTGGGGTTCAGCTCGCATACAATGAAAGAAGCATACTTTCTACAACTCAACATGTTGATTCGTGAACCGGGTAATCTGGAGATTGAAGAAATATCCTTAAAATGTAACCCTGTCACGGACATTGTCTCCTGCTTCGAGAACGACAATGTAGCCGTGCCTGCCCAAGTAAAATTCGCTCTCCGCTTCGTCTTCAAGCTCAACCATTAGTTGGTTATAGTAGCTCTCGACTTGATAGAGGAGTGCCACCAGAAGTGCCTCGGCGTGGCGCAGTACGTCAAAATCCTGCTGTGTCTTGAAAATTCTCATCTTGCATTCCTCCTGAAAAGAAAATAGCCCCTCAAAATGAGGAGCCTCGTAGAAATAATTATGTTTTTCACTCATGCTGTTTCAGGTACAGGTTATTTTAATCTCAGTGAAAGTGAATGGTTAGGTCGGGATAAGTTGCAAAAATTTCAGGGATACGTTTCGCTACAATATCCCTGTCAAAAGTGGATTTAAAAATTTCTTGATCTGGTAGAAAAGTAACACTTGTTCCCGTTTCTTTTGTAACACCTACTGTCAACAAACCCGTTTGAGGAATTCCATGTTTATAGTCTTGCCTGAAGACTTTTCCTTCTCGACGAACTTCAATTGAAAGCTTTTGAGAGAGAGCATTAACAACCGCAATGTTGATACCTTTTTCTCCTCCCGGAGCAACGAAAGAGTCGTTGGTAAAATGGCTCAATTCAGTGAGAACTGCTTGCACACGGGATTTTTCTGTGTTCGGAAGGACTTGAACAGGGATTCCTCGCCCGTTGTCAGAAACTGTGATGCTACCATCACCTTGAAGGAAAATGCCTACTTCGCTGCTAAATCCGGCTCGATGCTCTAGGATGGAATTCTCTAACACGGCCCAGAGAAGATGGTGCGGGTCGTAACCATCCTGAGTGTTACCCAAATAGGCACTAGCGTTGTTTCTTGTTTCAGCTAATTCCATATAGTCACTTGTATCAAGTAAGTCGGAAGTCGCCGCTAGTAACAAAAGTAGTGGTAGTGCTCGGTGGGAGGCAAGAGAGTACATTCCACCTCTTTCTTCTTGGACAAGGAGGTCAGCCCCAAGCAACGCTTTAATGTGATGGTAGAGTTGTCCGGTTGTCCCCATGTTTAAACGTTCAACAATTTCTGAACCCGAAAGGGGTTCTTTCAACACCGATCTAAGGATGTCCAAGCGCTGTTTGTGACCAAGTGCTGCTAAAACTTTGGCGACTTTCTCGCCATCCAGATCCATCAATTGACTAACACGTCTTTCTTGGGGTTCCCATCTGTACCGCCATTTCTCCCCACGGTATTGCCCTGAGTAAAAAACCTCGCCAAGTTCCAATTCATTGTTGTTCATTTCGATTAACACGGAACTTTTGTCGACTATCTGGTTTCGAGATATTTTAGGCGCGCTATCATTTACGATTTGACTTACTAGCTGTTGAAGATCACCCAATTGCTTTGTTAAATTATCCAATTCTGCGCCGAAGTCTCTAGACACTGTCAAATGGATCACCCTTTCACCGAATTATTTAAATACGTAGTTACGTAATTACGTATATCTTAACATACAGCAAACTAGTTGTAAATAATACCTAAAACAAAAAAACGTGGTTTATCACGGTTTTGAAAGTACCAAAAAACTTGCCGCTACAGACAGCGCGGTGAACCGTACCATAGATAACAAGTGAGGTCATTACGCTAGCGTAGTAACGTTAGCTCAATATAAGGGAGCAGGTTGCCGCGGCTGATGGCTGGGCAGCATATCTAACCTCCATCTCATGGACAGGTTGAATGAAGAAATGTGTGAGCGTAGACTCTGCGAGATGTGGGAGGGTTGACCGTCATGAGCCCGAGTGGAGTTCCATAGAATCTGAGAAAATGAGAGCAATTTAAGAGGTAATGGTTTTTTCCATAGAGGGAGGATAGTTTAACTAACCCCCTTCAAATCAAACGATCACCCAAGTCAGTACCAATCTTTTGGTTAAAGTAAAAAGATATTATAAGACCAAATTGGTTAATTGAAATGATAATCAGTAGTATGCCTTTCAATTTATTTTATCTTTGACGAATATGTAGAAAAATTTGTGGTCACAATAAGACTATAAAGCTGAGGAAAATTTTCCTCTTGCGTTTATGTGCATATGAGACTAAAATTTGTTTAGCAAGTTGATTTACTGAACTGAGCACAATAAGGTTACGATTCAGGAGGTGAAAAAATGCCGGTAGATATCAATATCCCAGAGCTATGTAACTGTACGAAGTTAAGACGCGCTCAACGTCATATTACACGTCTCTATGATACCAACCTAGCAGAGTCTGGGGCAGGGCTGCGAGCGACTCAATTCTCCATATTGGGTTATCTTAAGACTGGAGGCCCGAAGACGATGATGGAACTAGCCGAACTGATGACTATGGATCGTGCTACAATTGGACATAATTTAAAGCCACTTGAGCGCGATGGTTTGGTTCGTATAGAGGTTAGCGAATCAGATCGACGTGCCCGAATTATTTCAATAACCGATGAAGGTCTTAGACGAGTCGAAATCGGCAGACCTGGATGGGATCGTGCTCAAGCTGAATTTGAGAGGCTTTTCGGCACCGATCACGCCAAGTCAATGAGGGATATGATGGATGAGATTACTAACCTTCCCTTTAACATAAAATGAACGGGCTGCTTTAATACATCAGCCTTTGTTAATAGAGAATTCATGGATACGTAACATACGTGCATATGAGACTATTTTGTGATATGTGTGCATATGAGACTATATTCTCAACTTTACTTTATTGTAGGGCATACTAGAGTAAATCAACAAAACAAGAGGAGAGTTAATAAATGACAACAACGAATACGAACTTCCAAGAGCAACGCATCGACCGTGGACAAGGTAGTATCTACGTCCGTGATTACGCAGGTAAAGGTCCAGCATTTGTACTGATGCATGGATACCCTGATAATTTGCATATTTACGATGACTTGGTTCCTCACCTGGTAGCTGGCGGTCGTAGAGTCGTTGTATTCGACTTCCTAGGATTTGGTGCATCTGACAAACCAGTTGGTGGGAAATATAGTTTTGAACAACAAATAGGCGATCTGCATGCAGTAGTGGAGGCCTTGAAACTAGACAAAATCGTACCTGTAGGTCACGACTCCTCAGGTCCAGCAGCGGTCAACTATGCCATCGAGTATCCACAGCACGTTGATTCCGTTTGCCTACTCAACTCCTTTTATATGGAGTCGCCAACGGCAAAATATCCCGAATTCATCGAGTTGTTTGCCACTACTAATCTAAAAGCACTCACACAAGCCATTCTTAGAAGCCCAGAACAATTCGCATGGGTCCTTCAATTCCAAAGAAGCAAATTCCAAGAGCATCTTATAGAGGAACAGAAGGAATACTACTCAAAGTTCCTTGGCCCTATAATAGACGCCAACTTCCGCCAGCAGCCGAGCTCTGGACCAGCGTTCGCACAAATGACTTCACAACACTTTGATGAACTTGCAAGAAATACGAAACGAATTAATAAGATGTGGCAGCTTGATATGCCAGTCAAACTTATTTGGGGCGAAAATGACCCGTACCTTAACTATGGTATTGCGAGACATCTCACTACGCTTCTAAAAAAACCGCAACTGCATGTTTTGCCAGCAGGTCACTGGTTGCAAGTGGATATTCCTGACCAAGTCGCAAAGGTTATGTTAGATAACTAATAAACTAGATTTTGACAGATCACCCGGAGCAGCAAAAGAAGTTGCTCAGGATAAAGGAAAATATCAGTTCTTCTTAATTTTAAAAGGAGAGCTTGAATGAAAAGAATGCTATTGATCGTACTTATTATGTCTTGTGCGTCGACGTACATTCCATTCCCTGTTTATGGGGAGCATTATAAGCTCAGTAGTTTAGAAATTACAATTTTGTTTGTCGTTTATGCTGCAATCCTACTTCCAACATTGCTAATTGTGGCAGCGCGAGGGAGTTACTGGGGATTGAAGCGGGTACTTCGAATCAGTATTTGGCAAGTTATTGCTTACGGGGCTTTTACAGGTGTAGCAAGTGCTTACGGAATAAAAGGTGACGCAAGAGAGAATCTTATCAATAAATCAAGCGAGCAGTGTGGTAAATGATAAAAATACTTCGAACATAAGGTGGTAAAAGGGTGGAGGTTATTTCATTAATAAAAGAAACACTCCGAGGACAGATAAATCATGGGATCACGCTCGTTGATTTTTATTCGCCTAAGAGCGAATCTTGTCAAGAGCAGCTTCTCATTGCTGAGAAGCTGGCTCGAGACGTAAGATATCAAGCTACCATTGCCAAAGTTAATATCGATCAGGAAAAAGAACTTGCCACGGAATACGGTGTGTTGAGCGTGCCAACTTTAATGCTGTTTAAAGATGGCTATCAAGTGGAAACATTGGTTGGGCAACAAAGTAAAGAAGTTTTGCTGCAGAAAATCAACCGATATGCGACCATGGGCGATTCATGCGTGTAATGATGTACGATAACTCAATCACGACATGACGGCAGCCGTCCATACGTGCGGCTGATGGCAGCGTACCATTAAAGAAGCTATCTGTTTAAAATTATTTTGTCAGAAGTAATTTAAAACTAATTTGTAAATCAGTAAATTTGGCCATAAAACCATTTCAAAACTTCATTTGTCATTTTGTTTTTCACGAAAAAGCCAGCAAACCCTTGTGTTTGCTGGCTTCTTGCACTTCAAAACTTATTTGTCACCCAACTAGAAGAGAGAAGAAGAACAGAAGAACAGAAGAACAGAACAGCAGTCCCTCCTCCCCGGACGATAGGGCTGATCAAGGTGATCTAATCATTTTCGCCAAACAAGGGAACGAAACTCGCAACGTTAGCGGAACGCTGCATCGAGAACGAGATTTTGATGCATCTGCCGTTCGTTGAAGAAAACGCGCAAGGATGTGTCCTTGCATGATCCGATTCGGAACCGATAAAGAGGGAAATGGGCGCTTCCGCTCACCAAGGGTCAGCTCCGTATCTACTCCCAATCCGTTGCAATATCGTAGATGGTCTAAGTTAAGGCTATTCCCCAAGACGCCCTATGACTCTATTTCGTATTCACCCTAATCAATGCCGAGAGGCTATATAATTATGAGCTAGATGGTTTCTTTTTTCGATAAAAAGAAGGATTAACGCCTTCTATTTTTTTGAATGCTTTACTAAAAGAATGAATATCCGGAAACCCGATAAGTTCCGCAATTCGTTTTAAAGGTTCATTAGTGAATTGGATCATCTCTCTGGCTTTTTCTATTCTCATTAATTGGTGATATTGGATAGGACTCATCCCAAATGTTTGATTAAACAGGGTGATTAAATAGTACTTGCTGATTCCAGATATTTTGGCCAGTTCATCTAAAGTCACCTTTTGACCCGTGTTATGCTTTAAGAAAATTCTGACTTGCTCCAGCTCATTGATATTGGAAAGTAAGTGAGGATTTCTGTTCCAATAGTTTTCGCGTAATAATGCGGTGAATAATTGAATAAATAATCCCTTCATATTCAATTCATAAAATGGCAGCTTCATTTGGAATTCTCTTATAATTTCAAAAAGTATTTTCTCGATAACTAAATGATGCCGTAAGCGTATATGACTTGCTAAAGGAATAGTTAATACGTCAATCTCGTCGCTTCGGAACCACTTCATTTCTTCTTTCGTCATATTTTCAAATTTTTTAAAAGAAACTTTAACATCGTGACTATCTTCTTGATAGAACAAATCAAAATGTAAATGGGGTTGCCGAACTAAATCTGTTCCAACTTTGCTAATCGAATGCCTTTGTTTGGGGCGAAAGAAAAAGATGTCACCTGGTTCTCCAAAATAAACATCATCCTCAACAGTAACTTTTAATCTGCCTTCTTTGAGATAAAGGATCTCATAGTCAAATAATACCCTTTCCTCCAAATACCAAGGAAATGAGACATAGCTATCCATAGCAATTCGTAAATAGGGCGACAGATTGTGTATGTTCAAGTATGAACCTCCAACCAAAATATTTGACAAATTAATAATAATTTAAGCCAACGACAATGCTTGAATATTAGTATATCATTGATTTTGTGGAAAAGAAAACGTTTACCTGAGAAAAGAAAACGTTTACCCGAGAAAATCAAACGTTTTCGAAAAACACAATTTTGGATAATCTTTACTTTTACTTGGGGGGATTGCCTGGAGGAACTTACTATGAACGTTTGGCAATCTAATAGTCCTTTAGGGGGACTACCATTTGTTAAATAATAATGAGGGGGTAACTTTTTATGAAATTAAAAGGTAAATTATTATCTGGTGTTCTTGTACTATGCATGTCTTTTTCAGCGATTTTGGTTGGATGTTCTAGTAATGAAAAGAACCCTGAAAGCTCTGCGTCCAATAAAGGACAACAAACTTCTGAGAAAGGAGCATCTGGCTCGTCGGATAAATCCATCACGGTTCTGGTTGAGGGCGGAAGTCCGGCCAATACGGTCGCCAGCCAAACGGCGGAAGAATTTAAGCAAAAGACTGGCTATGAAGTGAAGATTGAAACGGTTCCCTACATCGGTGTCTATGACAAATTGAATGTAGAAATGAAAGCTAACTCAGGAGCATACGATGTTGCCACGATCGATATCTTGTGGTTTCCTGCTTTGGCAAAAAACTTGGTAGCTATGGATGACTTAATGACGGATGAGGTCAAAAATGATTTTGTACCTAATGTAGTCGATGGCGGTAAAGTGAACGGTAAAATTCTGGGCATGCCGGTTTGGACGAACTCAAAAATTTTATTGTATCGAACCGATTTGTTTAATGATCCGAAGGAACAAGATGCATTTAAGGCTAAATATGGATATGATTTGAAGCCGCCTACGAATTGGCAGCAATACAGGGATGTCGCCAAGTTCTTTACTCGTGATACGAATAATGATGGGGCAACTGATCTATATGGTACAGGCGTATTAGGAATGAATAACGGGGATTCAGTTGCCAGTTGGTTGGATCATGCCGCGCAAGCAGGAGCCAAACCGTTGGTTGTGGGTAAAGATAATAAAGCCTTAGTCAACTCGGAGCCATATGTAAAAGCTCTGGAATTTGAAACAAAGATTTTACGTGAAGATAAGTCTGCGCCAGAAGGTGCACTAAACATGGCGTCTTCTGAAATTTCTGAAATGTTTTGGAATGGAAAAATGGCTATGATGCTTGAGTGGGCTCATTTCTTTGTCCCTTCTAACGATCCAGCCAAATCGAAAGTAGCTGGGAAAGTGGGGGCGGCGCCTATGATTGCCGGAGAATCCGGGGTAGGGGTTGTACCAGGACCTTGGTATCAAGTGATCCCGAGCACTTCCAAAAAACAAGATATCGCAAAACAATACGTGAAATTTATTTATGAAAAAAATGAATTGTTTATGAAAGCATTAGGAGTGGCTGCACGAAAATCGGTCTTTGACAAATACGGCCAAAAACCTGAATATGCACACCTGAAAGCGCTTGAAACTACACTGGCTGCCAGCCAAACACAAAATCGTCCAATATTGCCACATTGGAACGAAATCGAAAATGAAGCATTAGTCTCTGCAATTCAAGTAGCTCTCTCCGGAAAGGAAACACCGCAAGAAGCGTTAAACAGAGCCGCAGCAAAAATTAACGAGATACAAGGAAAATAAATGGAAAAAGGGGCTCAGGTTCGAGCCCCTTTTTAACCGAATTCCAATTCTCACAAAAGGATGATGGATATGTCCCTAAGAGATCAGAAGCTTTCTTTCTTATTTTTTCTACCGGCTTTCGTCTTCATGATCTTGTTTTTTGTTTACCCAATGATGTTGCTTTTTAAAGATAGTTTTTTTGATGATGAAGATCCTTCAAAATTTATTGGTCTAGGGCATTATTCTCACGCTTTAACTTCGGACACATTCTATCAATCCTTAAACAATACAATTGTGTATGTGATAGGGGCAGTTGCAATTGAGTTAATATTGGGCATGTTTCTTGCACTTCTGCTAAGTACAGGGTTTAAAGGCGCCAATATCATTCGTACTTTGCTGTTGAGTCCGTTAATGATTTCTCCTTTGGTTTGCGGTTTAATATGGAAATTTATGCTAAACGACCAATTTGGTATCTTAAATGTAATTATATACAAATTGGGCTTGATTAAGAATCCTCAAAGTATCTTGTGGTTATCTGACAGCAAGTTGGCTTTAATTTCCTGTATGATTGCCGATGTATGGCTTACCACGCCATTTATGATGTTGATATTATTAGCGGGCATACAAGGTATACCTGAAAGTTTATACGAAGCTGCCCGCATGGACGGAGCAAATAAGTTTCAAAACTTTTTGCATATCACACTGCCAAGTTTAAAACCGGTCATTTTAGTTGCAGTTGTCATACGTATGATTGATGCAGCTAAATCCTTTGATATTATTTGGGTGATGACACAAGGCGGTCCGAATGGTTCCTCTTCCTTAGTAAGCACATTAATTTATAAATCGGTAGCCAGATACAATCAAGAGGGCTTTGCAAGCGCAATGGCTGTAATCTTTATGATTATCTTGCTGGCAATCTGTTCATTCTTTTTTAAACAATTCTGGAATCCAAATAAGAAAGTGGTTCGATAGGAAGGAGATCAGCAAGATGGTTATTACCATGAGTAAACAAAAATCCAGAGTTGCCGGTTTATTTGTATTCGTCATCTCATGTATTTTTTTGGTTGTTACTTTATTTCCATACGCTTACCTTGTGTTATCTTCACTGAAACCGCCAAGGGAAGTGATTTCCACAACCCCTACGTTGTTGCCTTCTGTGTTTACTTTAGCCAATTACAATGCCTTGTTTCATCAACTGGCAATCGGAAAATATTTTGTTAACAGTCTTATAACTGCAATGTCAGGTACATTATTGAGTGTTTTTCTGGGTTCATTAGCTGCTTATGGCTTAACCAGATTTGCATCAAAGTTAGGGAATTTATTTCTACTTTTTACTTTAGGTGTTCGTATGACGCCTCTGATTAGTGTTGCAATACCGATGTATCGCATTATTGGGCAATTAGGTTTAATGGATACAAAATTAGCATTAGTTTTAGTCTATACCAGCATAAACATTCCGTTTGTTATCTGGATGATGATTGGTTTTTTTGACAATTTGCCAAAAGAACTTGATGAATCTGCGCGTGTCGACGGATGCGGGATGTTTGGAACTTTTATGCGTATTATCTTACCGATCTCGCTGCCTGGAATCGCAACTACCTCAATTTTTAGCTTTATGCTTTCCTGGAATGATTTCTTGTTCGCATTACTTTTAACAAGCACTTCGGCCAAAACGGTGCCAGTAGGAATTTCAGAGTTTTTAACAGCTTACGGTTTGGATCTAGGCCCCATGACGGCTGCGGCAACCATATTTAGCGTGCCTGTCATGCTGTTTTCGTTTGTCATGCAAAAATACATTGTTCGCGGAATGACAATGGGTGCTGTTAAAGAATAGAGAAAATTTGAATGATGAAATAAAGAGTGGAGGAAATATTGATGCAATATGATCACCATACGTTCCATAATCTCATGTTAGGTAAAGCAGAACAATCGGCTGCAACTATAAAGGAACATGTGGGTAAAGACCCTATGCGCTTAAAGTTTCATTTTATGCCTCCCGCCTATTGGATGAACGATCCTAACGGGCTTATATACTATCAAGGAGAATATCATATGTTTTACCAGTTCCACCCCTATTCAGCCGAGTGGGGTCCGATGCATTGGGGCCATGCAAAAAGTAAAGATTTGGTTCATTGGGAACACCTTCCTATTGCACTTGCGCCAAGTGAAGTCTATGATCTTGACCAAAAAGGCGGATGTTTTTCCGGAAGCGCCGTCGATGACAACGGGATATTGACTTTGATCTACACCGGCACGATTATGAAGGAAGGGCGTGTCATTCAAACCCAATGTTTAGCTTCCAGTACCGATAGCGTGACATTTCAAAAATATGTAGGAAATCCGGTTATCTCTGTTCCTCCAGAAGGGAGTTCCTCTGATTTCAGGGATCCGAAAGTATGGAAACACGAAGATAAATGGTATATGGTCGTAGGTTCAAGTAAAGATGGAAAAGGAAGAGCTTTGCTTTATCGCTCGAATGACCTGTATGTATGGGAGTATGTAAGTGTATTGGCTGAGAGTGACGGTACGATGGGTACGATGTGGGAATGTCCGGATATTTTTCAGCTTGGCGATCGTTATGTACTAATGTTCTCCCCAATGGGAATGGGTGAAAAAAAAGCGATTTATTTAACTGGTTCATTAGATTATAGTAGCGGGAAATTTACTTGGGATTATTGTGGAGAAGTGGATTGCGGGTTCGAGTACTATGCTCCTCAATCTTTCCTTGATGAAAATGGAAGACGAATTATTATAGGTTGGTTGAACGCTTGGGATTGGATGCCGTGGTTTAAGTCGTTCGGTCCGACGAAAGCAAACTATTGGTGCGGGGCCATGTCTCTTCCGAGAACGGTTGAATTGGATACAGGCGGACGTTTGAAGTTTCTTCCGGTTGAACAATTGCAAACTTTGCGTAAAGAGCATTACGTAGTAGAGAATGTGTTGGTTGAGGAAGGACGAAGACCCGTTCCCAAAGAAATGAATGGCGATTGTATGGAGATCATGGTGAAGTTTTCATTGGAAGATTGCGATGCGGAAGAATTCGGATTGCGATTGAGATGTTCTGAAGACGGTAAAGAAACCTTGATATCCTACGATGTCAACTCCAAGGTACTCCGGTTTGATAGATCCCATTCAGACTCGTTTAGTGAAGGCGTGCGAACGTGCACGCTCGAGACAATGGCTAATGGTTTGGTAGCATTGCAAATTTTTGTTGATACTACATGTATAGAAATCTATGCAAATGAAGGGCGCTCCGTGATGTCAAACAATATCTATCCTGATCCAGCGAGTACGGGGATTGATATTTTTTGCCGTGGAGGAAAGGTTAAAATGCTTTCATTAAACGTTTGGAAACTCGAATCAATTTGGCGGTGATCATAAGTAGTATGATGTGTATGGAATAAAAATCTGCTGCTGAATGCATGAATGCTTAGATGCTTGGAAAGCCCATCTTCTCGGCGATGATGGTAAGCGGGTCGGTGGTAAATTGGATCAAATGTCGTGCTGCATGCACACGCATGGTATTGAATCGGACTCATACTAAACGCTTTTTGAAAGAGACGAACCAAGTAATGTTTGCTAATTCCAGAGATTTCGAGATCTCATCCAAAAGGGGATAATGGCGGACTGTGCGGGGCGTTGGCGCTTGGTTTGAAGGCGTTGAAAACATCTAACGAATAAACCGAAGGGCCTATTGTTTCTGTGAAAGTAAGAAAATCGCCTCATCCTGCCTTCTTGGCAAGGATATTAGCGATCTTTTTGACCATATAAGAATTTACACTAAATGGATAGGAGAATTTATTTATGGCTAGTAAAAATTATTACGACGTAACAGAGTGGCCTGTCGGTAATCCGTATGAGGATATTGGTGAGGTAATCAATAGCATTATAGCAGATATTAAAAGTAGGCAAACGGACACTGATGTGAATAAAGGCGGAAAGCCGGGTGCGGTTATCTATATTCCACCGGGAGATTATCATCTTGGCAGTCAAGTAGTTATAGACATCAGTTATCTTAAAATTATGGGTTCTGGACACGGGTTTACATCTTCGAGTATTCGTTTTAATACTTCTGAGAATGAATGGGCGGATTTGCATGAATTGTGGCCGGGAGGAAGTCGCATACTCGTAGATATTCCCCTAGAAGTAAATGACGAGGAATATAAAGGAGCTGCATTTTATGTTGAACGAAGTGGAAATCCCCGAATAAGTTCGGTAGAGTTTTCTGACTTTTGTATTGATGGTTTGCATTTTATTGAATATGGTTCAGGAGAAACAAATCCGGAAAACACATACACTAACGGGAAAACGGGTATTTATGTTGCAAGTGCTTGTGACTCATTTCGGATTACAGGCATGGGGTTTGTGTATTTAGAGCATGGAATTACTATTTATCATGCAGATGCACTGACTATACATGATAATTTCATAGCTGAATGTGGTAACTGTATAGAACTACGAGGTTGGGGACAGGCTTCAAAAATAACCGATAACTTGATAGGAGCCGGTTTTAAAGGGTATTCAATTTACGCTCAAAATTTTGGTGGACTTTTGATTACAGCGAATAATGTTTTTCCACGAGGTGCGAGCAGTATCTATTTTGATGGTGTGACACGTTCCAGTATCACAAATAATAGACTTCATTCATTTTATCCAGGAATGGTGGTATTCAGGGAAAATTGTTCGGAAAACTTGGTTTCTTCAAATCACTTTTTACGTGACCATGAACCTTGGACCCCTTTTCTGGGAATTGACAATGGTTTAGATGATTTGTATGGTCTCCTATATATCAGTGGCAATAATAATTCTGTAATTGCTAATCACTTTTCTGAAGGAATTAATACTCAGAACATCAAGCCGGTAGGTGCAACACCTGTAATCATACGTATTGTTTCGGGTAATGGAAATTATATTTCTAATAATCATGTTGTTGCCACGGAGGTTCATGCCAAGATAAGTGATTCTTGTTTCTCTGCGCAAGTAGACGCTTTGTTGACTACCGAAGCATCAGAGCCGCTTACCGTAACAACAGTATTGGTAGAAAAAGAATCGCTTCAAAATACAATTCTTGATTCGGGAAGTGATGCACAGGTTATTATGGACAAGACTGTAAATGCATTCAGAGCCACTCCAACGCCAGGAGCATAAATAATATATTCAACTATGTTATTGTGATAGTTTTTGTCCAAAGTTTCTAATTTTTTGGGTGCTTCCTAGCGATGGAAGTGCCTCTTTTTATAGTGTTTCCCATATTTGGAGAACGAGTGATTGCCTGGCTGCAGCGGAGTTTTGCCTACAAGCTGCAGCAAAGCCCTTTTCAAGTGGCGTACGTACTTCACTATTTTCGCGGTAATCGTCGATTACAAGGAAGTGCCGTTTATTCAAGATGGTGTTCCAAAATTCATTAAGCTTATTCAGAAAATCAGCTGTTTATGCAGCAGTGGCTACAAGTGAAATGGCATTTGCCAAACGGATGGGTGATAGCACCAGGATCACAAATTGCGGCTTCCTTGGAGCAGTAGGATTGCCACGTTGGCCGGACCGAGCTGGAATTTCAGTTTACGACTTCTGGACTGCAAGAAGCCAGATACGATCTAATTATTGAAATTACATCACAAGGCCGACCTACAAAAGGATTGATTTCGCTCGTCTTTATGTATGGCGTGCGGTACGAAGGTGTGTAATAGAGCAATTTGCATGATGGCGAGGTTATTCAATTTGAAGTTAATATAAGTACTTCAAAACTTAATTGTATGTTAGACATTTTGAACACCTCCACTACTTCAAAACATAATTTGTCATTTTACTTTCAAGAAGAAGCCAGCAAACCCTTGAGTTTGCTGGCTTCTTGCTTGTCCTTCAACATTGCCGGGTACACAATCGATAACGACGAAGGCGTAGGTATTGGCCGTAAAATGATAGCGGTTTAGAGCCTCTATTGTTGTCGGTGGAGCGGGAGTCATCGGACCGCATAATTGCAATACGCATTTAGTGCTTAGACTTTCATAGTGGCTCTATAAGATCGTGATCGTTTCCCGAAATTACCTATGAAACTTCCCGCAGCACTCAGGAAGAGCTACTCTCCAAAACGGGAATACAGGTTTGTTATGATGATTACATAAATCGAAATCAAACGGAGGATGAAAGAATGACATTGGAGAGAGTAGTCAAGTGGCTTGGGTTTCTTTGCCTATTGGCAGGAATCATCAGAATGGGGATGACGCCGTCGTCCCTCATTTGGGGAGATGATAGTACGCCGGAGGTTATTTGCGGATTTATGGCCTGTATGTTGATGGCCATCAGCTCCATCGCGCTTTACATGTCCCAGTCACGTGAAACCGGGGTACTTGGATTTATTGCAGCCTTACTCCTAATGATCGGGAATGGGAGGAGTTTCGGGCATGGGGATGCTGCTGGGGACAATTATTCTTGCGGTTCTAACCTTCCGCGCAAAAGTGTTTCCGCGTTGGACGGTTATCCTGGTGGTCATTATGCTGGTCTCATTCGGACTTCCATGGCTCGACAAGTGGTTTGCCTTCTTCTGGGGTCTATCGTATGTAGGAATGGGCTTTCTAATTTGTACAGGGAGATATAATAAAGGGCCGGCTGCAAAAATTAAAGGAATTATTTCTTTGTAAAAATGAATTGGGAGAAGGAGAATGATCATGATGGTTACGGTTAAAAAACAAAGAATTTGGAATTCAGCTCTATCCCTTGTGCTGGCGGGCTGCTTGTCGTATGGCGGAGTCGCTGGCGCTTTCGGAGAAACCTCACCTGCGGGAGTTGCGATCAAGGAGTTTAGTCTGCTCGATACGGCGTCTGATGTTGTCGGCGCTGCTGACTTCAAGCCGGAGGGCAATAAGGATGGCCACTTCAAGCTTGTGCTGAACTTAGCACAGAAAACGGTCATTAATGCGGTTGTACTCCGCTCTACCGATGATTACGGCAAGGATAATTATCAAGGGGTGTGGAGAACAAACCGTGCTACGACCGGCTGGCTGCTCGGCATCGTAAAGGACATAACGGTTACATCTGCAGACGGCGCGATAACCCATGAAAGCGAAATTATTAACCCGGGCTTTCGAAAAGATGTGAAGGAGCCGGTTGGCGAGTTCCAAGGGCAGCTTACGTTCGACTTGTATGCCAGCGACAACGGCACGATTAAGGAAACGCAGTCTTATGTGCTGGAAATCGAGACAACGCAAGGTGCGATAGTTTCCAAACCGATTAAATACAAGAAGCCAATGATTTCGGATGGGACGCCTGCTCCTACTACGACGCCAGCGCCGTTACCGAGTCCGGCACCCTCACCGGCTCCAAACCCAAACCCGACGCCTAACCCAACGCCAGCACCGACGCCGAGCCCTGCTCCGGCTCCCGTCCCTGCTTCTGAGGATGGAACGAAAGATATTGCGATCCATGTGCTTTTCAAAGGGGCAGAGCTTCACTTTAACGATGCGCAACCGATCGTGAAAGACGGTCGCACGCTTGTCCCATTCCGCAAACTGTTTGAAACCCTAGGCTTTACGGTGCAATGGGTGGAAGAGGGAGCTGTCCGGAAGGCGATTGGAACGAAGAACGGCCTTTCCATCGAATTGACGATTAATAATACGAATGCAATCGTAAACGGAAAAGCTGTCGCCCTGGATGTACCTGCCCAGATCATTGACGGAAGCACGATGGTACCATTGCGCTTCGTGTCGGAGAGCAGCGGCTACAATGTTGTCTTCTCCAGTAGCGGCAATGTTTGGACGATTCGGATCGAGGATGCCGCCCCTGGCACGAATCCGGACCCTGTGCCGGTTCCGACGCCAACGCCGATGCCAACGCCGGCACCAACACCGACGCCAACACCGGCACCGACGCCAGCACCAACACCGGAACCAACACCGGAACCAACGCCGGCGCCCGTACCATCTGTAGAGGAAGTTGAACCATACGTCGTGAAAGGCTACGTACGGGACGCGAAGGGCAATCCGATACCAGACGTTGAGATCTTTGCGGATAACACCTTGCTTTATGACAGCAATCTCCTTGCAGTCACCGATGAATCAGGACACTATCGGATTGAATTACCGCAAATCGCAACAACCTATCGAATGGGAGCTAACATCACCAAAGAGTTTAACGGCAAAAACTTCACATTCCATTTAGCAGCTGACGTCGATCGTCCGCTTGCGGGAAGCACAGGAGCTGTCCGAGATTTTACTTGGAAGAAATTCGACGGTCATATTTTTGTTTATCCTAATTTTTCATCCTTCGATGACAGCCTGCCTGAGTTCGATATGAGCGATCTTGAAATTACACTTACGCCTGTAGGACCATTGCTTGACGGAAGCACAGGCCAAACGTTGATTAAACGGGGCGGCCCGGTCCCAGGCGGCGCGGGTATCGATCATGTGCCGATCGGCCGATACAAGGCGAGTGCCAGATGGCTGCCAGAAGGTCACGAACCATTGCCCATGCAGATTAGTGTTAAGGGCGGTAAATATGCTGATTCTGCTGAATTCGAATTTGGCGAATCCATAACCACTTCCTACTATATAAGCGAGTTTGTAGTCAAGCTTCCTTAGCATTTGCTGGAAAATCTGCAGTACTGTTAGCACACAGCCTCTCCTTGCGGCAGCAGGCATTGGGATCGGATTATCGAAGGCCTCGACATCGTCTGGCAGGTTAAGCGTATGGCTAATGGTGGCGGGACTGGTTAGCGCGAGCATTCTGCTGCACATGCTCTGGGATTTCCAGTTCGCAAGCGGAGCGCTGAGGGTGGTTGGCATGGCTGCAGTCGGTGCAGCTGGACTCCTGTTGCTATTCCTGCTTATCCGTTCCGGCACAGTGGAAGAAATACAAGCGCTGACGCTGCTGAATCCTGCGCTGAGCGCGAACCGGTTGATAGACGATGCGGACGTCGAGCGTCCGCTAAACTGCCAAGCATGTGACACGCAGTGCCCGCCAAAAACACGTTATTGTCCGCGCTGCGGGCAGTCACTCCGGGCGGAGGCCGCGCGGAATTGACGCCTCTTGGAGTGTCGCATTCCTGTTAGAGCTAAGATATAGCCTTTGTCAAAAAAGGAGCGCCTCGGTATGATGGGTTTGTCGACGGGTTCGTAATGCAGAGCTCCATACCAATTAGGTATATAGACGTTGCGTGGAAAAATAAATATTCAACACAACCTAATGGAAGTTGCAACAAGGAAAAGAATATGATAATATTCAGCTACATTTAACGATTGGAGATGAAGAGGATAATGTAATATTTCTTGCCCTTATTCTAAGAATAGAACAGTGCTTGTTTTATTCCTGATTGGCAAGAAAGTTACCTTATTCTTCTCTCTCAAAATAGATCCTTTTTCATACCCTGGCCCGGGTTGAATTTGTCGTATTTTTTTGAGCTGCAGGAAAGGTAACTTTCTTGCAGCTCAATTTTTTTTCGACAAAGGAGGATATCGGAGTGTCTATTATTAACGTATCAAACCTGACCTTTGCCTATGAAGGCAGCTACGACAACATCTTTGAGAACGTCAGTTTTCAGATGGATACTGACTGGAAATTGGGCTTTACAGGGAGAAATGGCCGTGGGAAAACGACGTTTCTCCAACTATTACTCGGCAAACATGAATACAGCGGCTATATTTCGTCGCAGGTAGAGTTTGAATATTTTCCATTCCATGTGGAGCGCAAGGAAAGTCTTACGTATGAAGTAATTGAAGATATTTTCCCGGACTATGAGCACTGGCAATTAATACGGGAGTTTTCGCTACTAAAAGTGTCCGAGGACGTGTTGTATCGCCCTTTCAATTCGTTGTCCAACGGCGAACAGACCAAGGTGCTGCTAGCGACCTTGTTCATTAAGGAAAACAGCTTCCTGCTCATTGACGAGCCGACAAACCACCTAGATATGAATGCGAGGAAGCTTGTAAGCCAATATTTAAGATCAAAGAGTGGGTTCATTCTTGTTTCTCATGACAGAGCGTTTCTCGATCATTGCGTCGATCACATTCTCTCCATCAACAAAACCAATATCGAGATCCAGAAAGGCAATTTTTCGAGCTGGTGGGAAAATAAACGGAGGCAAGATCAGTTCGAACTTGCGACGGACGAAAAACTCCGTAAGGACATCAAACGGTTGTCCGATTCGGCCAGACGTACTGGGAATTGGGCGCATGCAGTAGAAAAAAGCAAAAACGGCACAAGAAATTCCGGCTCGAAAATCGACAAAGGCTATGTAGGCCACAAAGCCGCCAAAATGATGAAACGCTCGAAATCGATTGAACAAAGGCAGCAATCGGCCATCGAAGAGAAATCCAAGCTTCTGAAAAATATTGAAAGCTCAGAAAATCTGGAGATTACACAGATCTCTTATCATAAGCCTCAACTTGTGGAGCTGGATGCAGTTTCGATTTATTACGGGGAAAGACAGGTATGCGAGAATGTAAGCTTTACGATTGAGCCGGGCGAAAGCATTGCGCTAATAGGCCCGAACGGTTCGGGAAAATCTTCGATTCTTAAGCTGATATGTGGTGAGGGGCTAAGCTACACCGGAAGTTTACGGAAGGATAGCCAGCTTCGAATATCGTACGTATCGCAGGATACTTCCCACCTTCGTGGAAATTTGTCGGACTATGCTAGGGAGCATGGAATTGACGAAAGTTTGTTTAAATCGATTCTTAGGAAGCTTGATTTCTCCAGACCCCAGTTTGAAAAGGATATGTCGGCGTTTAGCGGCGGCCAGAAGAAAAAGGTGCTGATCGCCAAAAGCCTGAGCGAGCAAGTGCATTTGCATATTTGGGACGAACCGCTTAACTTTATTGACGTCATCTCGCGTATGCAAATCGAAGAACTGCTGCTTGAGCATACCCCAACCATTCTATTCGTGGAGCATGACAGCGAGTTTTGTAAGAATATCGCGACAAAGATTGTAGAACTGACAAACTAACCTTTCTTGGAGGATGAGGGCAATGATGATTGAGGTTGAAGTTGAGGTTGTAGATGATTTTGTGAACCTGTTCATTTCGAATGAGAAGGTTCACGAAAATATAATCTCGGGAATTTACCAGTTTATCGACAAAGGCACAAGGCGTTCTAATGTTCCGCAATTTAGAAGGAACGTCGGGGAGGCCCCGTTATCAACGGTAAAACGTCACATTTGTGGCAACTGTATCACGGGAATCATGCTCTCGTCTTTTAAGAGGCGGGAGCTTTTTTATTTTAGCTTGTGAAAATCAGATGACTAGAACATTAGGACATTCCCGATTTTGACAAGAACATACATGGATATATTGTTATTTTCTTAATCTATATACAAAATTTGATACTCACCCTGAGCAAACGTTTTCTCTGCATAATTTCCTCCCCAACTGCAAAGCTCTCTCAGGATTGGTTCAAGCGATTGACCAAGTTCAGTAGTTGAATATTCAACTTTAGGAGGTACTTGATTGTACATCTTCCTACGTATGAGTCCGTCAGTTTCTAGTTCTCGAAGTGTTTGAATAAGCATTTTTTGAGAAATACTGTGCACAAGTCTTTTTAATTCGCTTGTTCGTTTAGGGCCCTTTATCAAATAGTACAAAATAAGTCCCTTCCATTTCCCTCCGATTATCTCCAAAGAAACCTCTAGGTCACAATAATAAGTTTTCATGTTTGATAACCATCTCCCGATTTCAATTATCACCTTTTAGTTACTATATAACAAAAAGGTGTGTACTTTTCAAAATGTCACTTTTGATTCATAATAGCATTTGTTCGCGGACAAGAATAGTACAAGCTTAAATATGACAAACTGGAAGTCGCTAATAAGAATCAGCGAAAAATTTATGTTTAAAATAGGAGGCTAATATTTATGTCAACATTTTTGGATGTAATGGGACCACGTATTCAACTCTTAACGGAGTTATCAGAAAATAGGGATTATTCCATTATGAAGGCTGAAGTTCCACCAGGTGTTATTGTTCCTGTTCACAGTCATGGAGATCGCGAAACCTTTGTTGTTCTCTCAGGTGAACTCGAAGCTTTCACGGAAGACAGTTGGAAAGCTGTTAAGGCGGGTGATACTGTTGATATTCCGGAAAATGTAAAGCACGCTTGGAGAAATTCCTCTAACGAAATAGTAACATTGTTAGTCGTATCGACTGTGAGAATGGGAGAATTTTTTAATGAAATTGGCCGTCCCGTTGATACTGTGCCACCGGGCCCTCCTGCGCCAGATGTTTTACAACATTTTGTTGAGGTAGCCATAGCTTATGGCTATTGGCTCGGTACCCCCGACGATAATGCTTCGATTGGTATCTCGCTGGGCTAATGCTTTTGATCTGGAAAAGAAAAGAGCTTTTGCAAAATGTTCGGCGCTGATAAGCACTTAATATTGGTTAATGTATCAGCTACCAAAACGAAGGAAACCCGCTCTAAAAAGCGGGTTTTCTTTTTTTGTCGCATTCTCGATTCTCCATGCCAAAGTAAAGTCTAGCAGCAACCGAAGTAGACGTCGAGGTTGAAGAAAGCTTTAACCGAACGTAGCAGATTATTGCCGAACCTCCACCGACAAAGAGAAGCTTCATCGCATAGCCGATTTCTCTATGGCGCTAACTGAGAATAATAGTTCAAATCAAAGGGAAGTTTAATTGAATGAATTAACAAAGTAAGGGGATTGCGTTTCAGGATCGAACTATAACATCTTAGGTTGACTATCATACATCTTGGATATAAAGCGCTTCCAACCGATTAAAACCTTGTTATAATGAGCTCATTAGTGATCTAACACCGACAATTCAGGAGGAGAATATAACTATGACTCAGTCCATTGAGCGCGCAAAGATACGAAGGATCACAGGCAACATCTTCAAAGGATCGGTTGGAAATCTGATAGAATGGTACGACTGGTACGTTTATACTGCTTTCGCAGTGTATTTCTCGTCCCAGTTCTTCCCCAAGGGAGATCCGACTAGCCAACTGCTAAACACAGCTGCGATCTTCGCCGTCGGCTTTTTAATGCGCCCGATAGGGAGCCTGCTGCTAGGCCGTTACGCTGATCGTAATGGCCGGCGTGCAGCGCTGACGCTTTCCATCTCCGTCATGGCCGGTGGTTCCCTGATCATTGCCTGCACCCCGAGTTATGGTACCATTGGCGTGCTGGCTCCTATTATTTTGGTTCTTGCCCGTCTGCTCCAAGGGTTGTCGCTAGGAGGAGAGTATGGAACCTCGGCAACGTACTTGTCCGAGATGGCTACCAGTGGCCGCCGAGGCTTCTACTCGAGCTTCCAGTACGTCACACTTATTGCCGGACAGCTGGTGGCACTGGGAGTGCAGATCATCCTCCAGCAAGTACTCAGTGAACCTGATCTGAAGTCTTGGGGCTGGCGTATTCCTTTCGTTATCGGAGCATTGGGAGCTTTGGCCGTATTATGGCTGCGCCGCACGATGGATGAATCGGAACAGTTTTCAAAAATGAGTTCTGAAAGCCGGGCTAGCGCTGGAACGGTTCGGGCTTTGATGAAGCACCCTAAGGCGGTGCTGACAGTAATTGGACTAACACTCGGCGGAACCGTCGCCTTCTATACCTACACGACGTATTTACAGAAGTACATGGTAAATACGGTGGGGCTCCAAAAGGAGGTTGTAAGTTGGATCAACTTTATTGCCCTGCTGGTATTCGTCGTACTTCAGCCGCTTGCTGGCATGTTATCCGACCGGATTGGACGGCGCCCGTTATTGCTCTGTTTCGGAATCTTTGGAACATTGCTGACAGTGCCGCTGTTCCTGATCCTGGAGGATGCGAAGAACCCTATCGGTGCTTTTTTGCTCATGCTGGTGGGTCTCATTATTGTCACTGGATATACTTCCATCAATGCAATCGTGAAAGCCGAACTCTTCCCGACAGAAGTTCGTGCTCTTGGCGTGGGTTTTCCCTACGGACTCACCGTCGCGGTATTCGGTGGAACTGCGGAGTTCATTGCATTATGGTTCAAGAGCATTGGGGCTGAGTCGCTTTTCTACTATTACGTAGCTGCTTGTATTGCCATTAGTTTTTTCGTCTACTGGCGTATGGGGGAGTCTTCAAAAGTCTCCCAAATCGAAGCAGAACTCGACGCTAGTAAAAAGAAGAAATAATATTGATATTTGAACTAGAGAGAAATGTGGAAGAGGCGGTCATAAGTTGACTTGCTATTCTACAAGATGACAAAATTAAAATTAGGAAAGAGCAGGCAATTATTGACCTGCTCTTTTTATTGAACCGAGGGACGGGCAGAATAGTGAAAAATATGGTGATTAAAGTTTTGAGTTTTTCAAGAGAACAGTATACCTAAGGAGTTGTAGAAATGGCGCGTGTTTTATTTATTAATGGTGGATCAGAGGGACATATCAATCCAACTATTGGCGTTGTGCAAGAGCTTATTTCACGTGGAGAAGAGGTAGTGTACTTTTCTATAGAAGCTTTTCGGGAACGTATTGAGAAGACGGGAGCTTCAGTACGAACATTTGACGATCAAAAATTTATAAGAGCCTTTATCTCAGGTGGAAGAGATTATTTGCCCGAAAGAATCAACGGTCTTTTACTTACGGCAGATATCGTCATACCAAGCGTTCTTGAACAGATCAAAGATGAGCATTTTGATTACATCATCCATGATTCCATGTTTGGTTGTGGACGTTTACTTGCTCAAATTCTTAAACTTCCTGCAATCAACTCTTGTACTTCTTTTGCACAGACAAAAGGTTCATTCGATAAAATGTTGGAGCAATTTTCCATAAAAGTCCCTACAGAAATAGTTAAACCTATAAACGATAAATTTCAAAGCCTGACGGCAATGGTGAAGGAAAAATATGATGTGGAGGTCCATTCTCCTTACGAAGTGTTTTGTAATCCTGCACCACTTTCAATCGTTTATACAACAAGGGAGTTTCAACCTTATGGAGAAGCATTCGACCAAACTTATAAATTTGTAGGTCCATCCATCTCTTCACGATTAACGCAAGAAAACTTCGACTTTACTGCAATCAAGGGGAAAAACCCAATTTACATTTCACTGGGTACTGTCTTTAACCAAGCAATCGATTTCTATAAGCTTTGTTTTGAGGCATTTGGGAACACGGATCATACCATTGTCATGTCAATTGGGAATAAAGTCCAAATTTTTGACTTAGGGGAAATCCCCAAAAACTTCATCGTAAAAAATTATGTCCCACAAACGGACGTCCTGCAATACACTAAATTATTTATTACACATGGCGGAATGAACAGTACCCATGAAGGCCTCTATTACGGGGTTCCGCTAATTGTAATCCCGCAAAGTGCGGATCAGCCGATCATTGCCGGGCAAGTCGCAGAAATCGGAGCAGGCATTCAATTACAAATGCAAAGCTTGACTGCAAATCAACTACGTGATGCCGTAGATCATGTGTTAGGCCTCTCATCTTTCAAGAAAGCTGTTGCAGATATGAGGGAATCCTTTCGAAAATCAGGTGGGTATCATCAAGCTGTTGATGAGATTTTCCAATTTAAAAGTCACCCAACAGCAGTACCAAAGAAAAAATGTCAGTAATAAATAAGGGCCGTCAATGGCTCTTATTTTTTTATTTAAATCTTTTCTTGAATCCGGTACCCTTTCCTACTCTCACGCGGGGCGGCGTTATATGTTTGCCTAAGAGCCGAGCGAGAAGCGGGATCCAATTCTGGGCTCCTTGGCTCTTTCTTCGTTCACTCCAGGGGGTGATTCATACGGGCAGGGCAGGATAGTTTAATCACTTCGCGAATATAAAAATATAAATATTTAGCGATGGTCAAAAACAGCCAAGGAGGATACGTAGTATAAACTTGACCAAATTAAGGAGGACCATTAGATGACTACAAAAAATTCCGAATGGCAAATCCCGAAGCCAAAGAAATCAGTAATAGAGTGGCTGCTTGGCGGTGACCCTGCGATCCGTTGGCAGGTGATGCGTGACTTAACCGAAGAGCCCGATGACTGTGTTGCCGCAGAGCGGTCGCGGATTGCTTCGGAAGGTTGGGGTGCCCGGGTCCTCGGCCTGCAATCTTCCGAGGGCAACTGGGGCGGTGACGCCGACGCACGGAACTGGCTATGCACGAGCTACACCTTGCTGCTTTTGAAGGATATAGGCTTGGATCCGTCGGGTGAGGAAGCCCGCAGATCGATCGGCCTCGTGCGTGACCACATCACCTGGCCGCTGCAAATGGGCGGCCGGCCCTACTTCGACGGCGAGACCGAGCCCTGTGTCAATGGTTGGATCCTTGGAGCGGGTGCCTACTTCGGAGAGGCAAGCGGTCGGCTAGTCGATCGACTCCTCGGTGAGCAGCTTGAGGACGGAGGCTGGAATTGCGACGCCCCTCAAAGTCGACGATCCTCGTTCCACAGTACCATCTGTATCTTGGAAGGACTATTAGAGTACGAGAAGGCTAAGGGTGAAACTGCTGCGGTGACCGAAGCCCGTATCCGGGCACAAGAGTACCTTCTGGAGCGTCGCATGTTGAGGTCCCTGTCATCCGGCGAGGTGATCGATCCAAATTGGATGCGTTCCTCGTTCCCGACCACGTGGCATTATGACGTGCTGCGGGGTCTGGATTACTTACGCAGCGCTGGTGTAGAACCCGATGAACGCGTCACCGAGGCCGTCGGTCTGGTGGCGAAGAAACAAGACCAAAACGGGAAATGGCCGCTCGAGAACTCTCACCCCGATCGAGTTCACTTCGACATGGAAGGTGTGGAAGGCGAGCCTAGCCGCTGGAACACTCTCCGCGCCTTACGGGTGCTGGACTGGTATTCAACACGTCACTAATGTATCCGATGGAAGAGGACTGGCTACTAACCGCTGGAGCGTTAAGTGCCACTACTAATACCAAGCGCTAAGGTGAGTTAAGCAATCAACCGTGAGGATTATCGATCCGTTAATCATGCAGGACAAGGCGGGAGGGGAAACTGGTAATGTACGCTATGAAAAACACATTTGCCAGTAAATTACTCCTTTGCACTAACGCAGAACTATAGCAAAAGAGCTGCATAGAAGCAGCTCTTTTAATCTGATTGTAAGACATTGGTAGGCAGTTCAAGAGTAGAGTCTTGCCAAAAAAGATGTCTAGCATTATTTCAGATGTTCATGCTGGTATAACGAATTGAGGTGTACAAAAATGAGAGAAAAAAACGTTCGGGAAATTAGGGTAACTGATTATCATGATATTTATTTGTTAAACCAAATCTTTAATCCGAATTTATATTTCTTTTCTGAAGAAATAGTAAAAGAGAAGATTGAAATCATCACAAAGAAAACAAAAGATATCATCTATGTTTATGAACAAGAAAACGAGGTAATTGGTTATATTCATGGTAGCCCATATGAGTTGCTTTTTTCTGACTCTTTAGTAAACATCTTAGGATTTGTTGTTAAAGAAGAGTATAGAAATCAAGGTTTAGGCAGCATGTTGATAGGGCGTCTTGAGCAGTGGGCAATGAATAATGGATTTTCTGGGATTAAATTGTTATCCCATCCAACTCGATTACATGCTCACCAGTTCTACGAACGACGTGGCTACATGTTTACAAAGGACCAAAAAAATTTCATAAAGAAGTTCAATTCGTATTTATAAAGTATTCACACGAACGAGTCATTGGTATAAGTAATAAAAACATTGTCTACTGAACAAAGCAAAAAAACGCATTGTCTGCGGTCTGCGACAGAGCGTTTTTTTGCTTTTGTATTTCTATTTTATTGTTATTATTGCTGCTCTTTGAAGCTAGCCCTATCAATCGTTCATTTCTGCTATGTCGAGCTGGCGAAGACGAGTTTGTTCGGCTATCATGTCGATCTCGGTGATCTTCCCATCCACAATCTTGAGTTCGAGTACGAAAAGTAGTCGACCGCGAGGAGCCACGACTGCGCCCACAGATCCGTTCACGAGCACCGGCCGTGCACCTTGGGCGCGACCAACGAATCCCATGGCCACATCATGCGCACCGTGAACAACTGGCCATGCGGCGACCGGTGGAAATGCAGGATCGTTCCGGAGCACGACATCGGGGTCTAATACCGCAAGAAGTTTCTCGAAATCTCCGGAGCGCGACGCAGCTAGGAAAGCATCTACTAGCTCCCGTTTTCGCTTGAAATCCTCTGAATCAGCGGTCGTTTTCGCCCCCTGAACCCGACGCCGCGCACGACTCGCAAGCTGTCTTGCTGCAACCTCGTTACGCCCTATAATCGGGGCGATGTCCGAGAAAGACAAGGCGAAAATATCGTGCAATACGAACGCAATGCGTTCGGCGGGATTCAAATTTCCGAGGACCATAAGCATCGCAAGACCAACAGAGTCAGCCAGCAGTGCTTCGTGCTCGGGATCGCTTCCATCTTGGCGGCTAGCAACCGGTTCAGGTACACTTACCAGCGTAAGCTCCTCACGCCGCGATTTGCGAGATCGCAACATATCCAGACACACCCTGGAGACTATTGTTGTCAGCCATCCTCCCATATTCTCGACTCCACTAGTATCGGAGCGGCTAAGGCGTATCCATGACTCCTGTACAGCGTCATCCGCTTCGCTCAGAGATCCGAGCATCCGATAAGACACCGCTTGCAGGTGATTCCGATGCGCCTCGAATTGTTCCACAAGCCAATGATGATCGTTCATACGTTACATCCCTTCCTTCGTTTTCATTTTTACTTATATGTCGTATGAAACTCAACAGATGTGACAGAGATGTACGATATCTGCAGTTTTTTCTGAGTTACGCATCCTAAAAATTTTTTTCACCGAATCGGTCACGTTTCCTTACTGACTTCCGACATAGTTAGTGACAAGTGAAATACGCCACTACTACGAAATAAGAGGCCATACCGGGTGTCCTGGTAAAAAAACATTTAAACTAAGGAGATGATTGTTGTGAGTACGAGTTTGATCCCTTTTCTTGAAATGAACGGCAGCGCAAATGAGGCTATTGATTTTTACATGAAAGCGCTGGATGCCAAGGTTGTCTATACGTTGCGTTTCGGCGATTTGCCTGGAAATCCGGAATCTCCGCTGCCTCCAGAAAAGAAAGATTTGATAGGCTACGCCATCTTGAAAATCGGCGAATCGGAGCTTCAGCTAACCGACAATGTTACCGGCAGCAGCTACCAGAAGGGAACGCAAGTGACCATAGTTGTTCAAACCAATGACAAAGACAAGGCTACCCAATATTTTGAAGCACTGAAGCAGGGCGGTCAAGTAAATGAGCCGCTGCAGGCAAGTTTTTTCAGCCCCGCTTACGGCAATGTAACGGATAAATTCGGCGTCACGTTCCGAATTCTCGCGAGAGGACACTAGTGATCAATCACTGTTACTAAATAAAATAAAGGGAGGAAATCCTAATGACTGTTCTTTTCATCGTTCTTCAAAGCTTGCTGGCCTTATACTATGTATTTTCAGGCACTGCAAAGACCATAGGGGCCAAATATTGGGTCGATATTTTCAACAATCTTGGAATACCACAGTGGTTTCGTGTCGTCACAGGAGTCGTCCAGTTAGTCGGTGCCGCTATACTCATCATCGGCTACTGGTATTCAGCGGCGGTCACGTGGGCTTGCATTTGGCTTGGAATTACAATGTTACTGGCGTGTCTCGCTCATTTCAGGGTCAAAGATCCGATCGGCAAAACGGCACCGGCCCTCCTGTTTACTGCGTTAATTATCATTCTAAGCATCGTTAATGCGGCGGTCTGATACTTCCCTTTTCTTAAGAAAGCATCATCTAAATTTATTAACTCTTAAACCATGAGCTTGCCCTAAGTCGGGTAAGCTCTTTTGTTTTCTAAGTCGAGGGGTTGAGGAGAAAGTTAGCACAATGAAAATACGAAGGCAGATAGGAGAGGGCGCTTGCTGAATGTAGATTAGTTCTCCAATGCCTCTCTCACCCGATGATCGATGAATGAAAAAGCTTCTAATCGTTCAACATAACGGAGAATATGGCCGTAGCATCTTTTGACAACGCTTGAATTGGAATGATCGTTTCCAAAAGTATTGACAGTGAATCTAAATTGAGATAGCATACGTTACAGGGGATGATGAATAATGTCCAGACTAAAAACATTTCAGATCGAAGAGACAATCGATAAGGCAATTGATGTTTTTCGTGAAAAAGGTTACCAGGGAACATCCATGCAGGATTTGGTCAGTGCGTTGTCTCTAAACCGGAGCAGCATCTACCAGACATTCCGAAGTAAGGAAGACTTGTATTTAGTGGCACTGGATCGTTATGGGGAGAAAACGAGTGATATTACTTCCATCTTATATGAACCGGGCACTTGTAAAGAAGTGTTATTGAGGTTTTTCAATAAATTGTTTGAACATAATAGTATTAGAACTTGCTTACTAATCTATGCATCCTTGGAGATGAGTGAGCATCCGGAAGTTCGAGCAAGAGTTAGTACGAACAATAACTTAAGAGAAAGAGCTTTCTTTCAATTGCTTACACGCGGAATTGCCAATGGCGAAATAAAAGGTAATCCCAATTTACGTGATCTTTCTCAATACCTTGTAAACGTTACGAATGGAATAACCATCACCTCTGCAGCTGCAGATCGAAAAACATTGGATACCATTTTAGAGACGTCTCTTTACTTTTTACGATAATTTTTTTTGTTCTAATTTGGAACGATCATTCCCTTAAAACTTATATATAATCCACACTAAAGGAGACTAAATATCATGAATTTATATTTCTTAAATGGAAAAACGGCATTTGTTACAGGCGGTTCTCGAGGTATAGGGGCATCAATTGTTAGAAGGTTGGTTAAAGATGGCGCGGCCGTAGCCTTCACGTATGCCAATTCTGCTGAGAAAGCTAATGAATTGGTCAAGAGCATTGAGGCTGAAGGTGGGAGAGCTTTAGCCATTAGAGCAAACAGTGAAAATACTAACTCGGTTAAGTCAGCAGTTGCTGAGGCGATTAACACTTTTGGTCATTTAAATATACTGGTTAATAACGCTGGGATTCTAGATGTTAAACCATATGACCAATTTACAATGGAAGAGTTCGACCGCACCGTTGCTGTTAATATTCGAGCGGTTTTTGCTGCCATTCAAGCAGCCGGACCCCACATGCAGAGTGGTGACAGAATCATTAATATAGGCAGTGTAAATGCCGATGTAACCGGTTTTCCCGGAATGAGTCTATATAGCATGTCCAAAGCCGCAGTCGCTGCTATGACTCGCGGTCTTGCAAGGGATCTGGCAGCGCAAGGGGTAACAGTTAATAATATTCAGCCAGGTCCGGTTGATACCGACATGAATCCTGCTGAAGGTTCTATGGCTTCCATATTAAAGAATATGATTGCTCTTGGCCGCTATGGTACCGCAAATGACATCGCTAGCTTGGTTTCATTCTTATCCAGCCCGGAAGCAAGCTATATTACCGGTGCGTCGCTCGATATTAACGGAGGCTTTATGATTTAAACTTGGGTAAGGGTAAGCGTAGCTTACCCTTATTTTTATTTTCGCTTTGAAATTTGAAAGTGATTAACTGTTACTCTAACGGTGAACAATAGCACAATATCCAGGCTGCCGGCTTACTCGGCAGCCTGTTGAAGTAGCAGGCAGTTATCTAGAAGCGAATGAGATTAATTAAGCAATCCTGACACCCAACAAAACTGAGTCATGATCATAAAGCTTCGGCATTATCGCTCGGAGGCTTTTTAATATGTAATCAAGGAGCCAAATGGCTTAAAATCAATAGTTGACACGACACCAAATGGTGACATATAATCAAAGTGTCACTAAATGGTGTCCAATTAGGAGGAGGTGTTGAAATAAACGGCGGTCCCTTCATACATCAGTAGATTTATAATACAGAAAATAAGATTTTTAGGAGGGGGCGTTATGAGCGAGAACAACCAATTGCGGGATGTTTTTGACGCGATTGCAGATCCGACTAGGCGCCGGCTAATTCGTCTGTTAGCAGAGGCAGAGGAGATACCTCTTCATGAATTAACGGCACAGTTTCAAATGGGCCGTACAGCGGTATCCAAGCATTTGACAATCCTTAAAGAAGCTGGACTGGTACTTGACCGAAAAGTCGGCAGAGAAACGCGATTTAGGTTAAACGCCTCTCCACTCAGAGAAATTCAAGATTGGGTGGCTTTCTACAGCAATTTTTGGCGTACGAATATGTTGCGCTTGAACCAACTATTAGAGGAGGAAGAAGAATGAGTTTAGCATTATCCTTGGATTTTCAGTACACGACATCGATCGAGAAGCTTTGGTCCGCAATAACCGATTCAAGCAAGCTTGCCAAGTGGGTGGTCAACATCCACAATGGTCAGGCGATGGATAATGATTTTGAGCCCGTCGTAGGACACCGTTTTCAGTTTCGCACGCAGCCGTCCGAATATTGGGATGGCATTATTGACGGCGAAGTGCTTATCGTGGACGCACCAAACCGGGTGTCCTATACTTGGGCCAGCGGAGGGGAGAAGCACACGGTCACCTGGACGCTGCAGGATTTAGGGGACGGCAAGGTTAACCTTCATCTCGAACAAACCGGATTCGCCAATGCTCAAGGTCTCGAAGGTGCTAGGTATGGCTGGGGTAAATGGTGCGGCGAGCTTGAAAAGGTATTGGCCTAGTTGTAAAAGGAAGGGGAGCCTTATGAATATCATTTTTATTATTTTACAAAGCTTTCTGCTCGTCTCCATGGCCTTTGGCGGCGGAAGCAAGCTGGCTGGTGCGAAAAATTTTGTTGAAATGTTCGAGTCGATTAAACTGCCGCAATGGTTTCGAGTTGTTACTGGGCTCGTTCAACTAGTCGGGGCAGCCGGACTTGTTATCGGATACTGGAATCCGGTAGCAGCCGTATGGGCAGGCATTTGGATTGGCATTACGATGCTAGTGGCATGCCTTTCACATTTCAGAGTCAAGCATCCTGTTGGAAGTGCGATACCGGCTTTTGTGATTACTTTGATTGCAGTGACTCTGGTAGTCGTGCACCAGGTAGCATGAAGAAGAGCGGGTCAATGAAACTCGAATCGCCATCAGAGATGATAGACGTAAAAATCGAGGAGCTAGGCGACTGGATGAGGATGCTCTAATAGCTCTCGTCCGCGTGCCATTGCACTGAACACGTCAAAATCCTCCAAACGCAAATATGACCCTGAGTGATTGGAAAGTATTTACACTCCTTTCCGGAGAGCCTATTTTCCACCAAAGGTGAGTATGTAAATTTGTTATAGCAAAATGTAGGAGAGCCCACGACGCAGGGCTCTTTTTCATTTCCAAAAAGGAGGCGTCAACATGGCGGAGTTACGGGCAGGATACCTAATTACAACGCAGAATCACTTTATATCGGGAAACCCAAAGTTATCTAAAATGAAGTTGAATATAAGGAGGTATTATGAACTCGAAGAATGATAATAAAAGATTGCGCGAGTCATTAGAACAAGCTGCAACTATTTATCAGCAGGCGCGTCCGGATTACCCAGAAGAACTGTTCGATGATTTAATCCATGCGACAAATTTGAATCCAGGTGATCGTTTGTTGGAAGTGGGTTGTGCTACAGGAAAGGCTACTCTCCCGTTAGCCAAGCACGGATTTAAAATCACATGTGTAGAACTTGGTGCTGAAATCGCTGCAGTTGCCCGTCAAAACCTTGTCGGAATGGACGTTGACAGGCTTGCAGAGGCTTCCGCTGCATCAAGTGAGCAAGAGCTGAAGCGGTAAAAGCAAGCTGCTGCCCTTCTTAATCGGACGGATATCCGTCGCCAAATCTTCATACAAAACAATTGGCGATTGCCTCCGTGGCATGTATACAAGCATACCTTATGTACCGAACGTATAATTATACCGTAGTGAAAAATCAATGAAGGGAATGAGTATACATGAGCGTAGGTTATGGTGAAGGTTATGGTATGGGCCGCAACGTAGCATTTATTTTGGTTCTTTTTATTCTTTTGGTTATCATCACATCAGCTTTTGCAATTTAAATATTCCTTAATCCAAAAAGAAAAGACGGAAGCTAATTATGGCCGCCGTCTTTCTTGTTTACATAGAATTTACTTACTTAATTAAAAGAAAAACGGGAACCCAAGAAACGGTATGGCAAATAAAAAAGCAAGTGCTGCAAATGGAAAGAAGAATCTTTCAAAACCGAAACCAGGTAAAAAAGCGGATGTTTTTACTTGCTTGGCTTTTTTGACGGACTTTTTTTTGGCGGACTGGTCTTTATTCAAACCGTATATTCCAACTTCACCCGGTCCTCCAATATAGCCGTTAATAATCAATCGATCTCCATCAATTCCCTCGATAGTCCCGTAATAATGCGTTCCATCATGCAAAACAGCGCAAATTGGCATTCCTACGTAAGGCATTACAGTTGCCTCACAAATCGGAAATATTCTCTCCACCTGCTCTCTTACCTCCTTCAAGATAAAGTCTAGTTTTATCATATGTCCGTAGTTATTAGGTGATTGGATATCTGACCTTTTCAATAACGCCCAATTTGGATAGTCATTTCATTCTCAAGTGCGTTTGCCTTAAAGTGGTATACGTCCAAGCAAGCACGCAAAAAGGACAGGCACACATATATTAGGGATATCATAAGGATAACGGAGGAGTCCGACCAAATTGATGACAGCCCGAACAAATTTGCTGCAGGGAATTAGGTGACCTACTGAATGATAAAGGAAAACTTTATAAAAGAAATGAATTTTGGGCGACCTGAGGCAGTTGGCAATATTGGAACGGTATGGCCACCTGGAATAACTGGTCTCAAAATAAACTATCAAAGTCCTCATCTAGGAACGCAATTATTTGGCCCTATTCACGGCTATTCTTATGCACCCTATCCTATGATTACACCAATGTATTTGGGCTTTCCGTACAGCTATGCCTTTGGATATCCCATAATCCAGTACAGAACAGGTTTTGTTAGGTATTAAGAATCATATGGCGGTGACGCAAAAGACGGAAGCCAATAATGGCCGCCGTCTTTCTCTGTTACTTACCCTCAATACCAGAAAGCTTCCTTCGAAAATTTGATAACTCTCCATTCACCGTGATTGGGCAGTTATCAAATTAGCGGAAAATGTTCAAGAGAGCATAGTCCAAACATGTCGTATCAACATAAGATGACAAGTAGTATGATTTCATTTAAAAGGATGAGTGAGCTGGAATGAAAACTTTACAGCAACGTAATAAAAAGCACGGACGCGTGAAAGTCGGGCAAAAAGCCATTCCTGCATCATCGCCCTCTATCTCTTCGCAAGTTAAAGACAACTTAGGAACACCGGTATGTGTAGTGCTCAAGAACGGTTCTCTGTATTACGGAGTTCTAAACGAAATACAAGGCAACCAAGTCATTCTTCAAGGATTCAAGGGAGATCAGAAACTCCCCCGAAACAAAACCAAAGCCAAAGCGCAAATATCCAATTTAGGAGGTTTGGGAGGCTTACTTGGCGGAGGTGGATTAGGAAGCATGCTTGGTCTATTTGGTGGCGGGGGTTCTGGGGGATTATTGGGTGGTCTTGGTAAAGGCGGTGCCGCTAAAGGCATTGGTGGGGGTGGAGGTTTCTTTGGTAACATAGGTAGTTTTTTCAAATTGGGGATGGGAGTAATTTCTTTTATCATGCCATTGATGAAAAATTTTTCGATTTAAGGGAGGAGTATGCGTCGCTAGCGAGTTTCTCCTGCCTCCGGTGGGGTATTTGCAATATTTGTATGTAAATAGACGAAAAAGACACCCGAGAAGGTGTCTTTTCTTATGCGGGAACGGGGAGAGAACTCCTACTGCTTCCCCTTTCCCTGCAATTCGTTCAAATATTCGTCCAATCGATCGAAGCGCTCCTCCCACATGCGGCGGTAAGATTCCAGCCAGGTGTTCATTTCTATGAAGGGCTGGGCCCGAAGTTTATAAATGCGCCGATTGGCGCTGGGCTGTACTTCAACAAACCCCGCGTCGCTTAGGACGCGGAGATGTTTGGAAACCTGTGGCTGCTGGAGGCTGAGGCGCTCGGCGATTTCCCCTACGGTGAGGGGACCGCCCCGCAGGAGTTCGACGATGTACAATCGGTTGGGCTCTGAAAGTGCGCTCCAGGTTGTTGTGATCAAGCCCATGTTCATGCACTCCTTCCTTCAACATATACCAGGCAAGGGAGTTTTTTTATGCCGCTAAGCGTGGTGGCTGACTTAAAGATGCAGCTCTTTGTTTCCTATGATAGCACACATAGGACCCGCCGATGATAACAAATCCGATGATGAAAAATGCCAAGCCGCCAACAGGATCGCCCACCGCGATACTTGAATACATCGCACCCACAAGGTCAAATGTAAGCCCGGCATAAGCCCATTCCTTCATTCTCGGGAAGCCGGGAATTAGTATTGCTACAAGACCTAATAATTTGGCCACCCCAAGAAAGGGCAGGAGGTAAGAGGGATAGCCTAAATGAGCAAATAAGGCAACCGCATCTGATGCATAGAGGATATCCGGGATAGCACCAATGCCCATCAAGGCTACCAACAAAGCTGTAAAAATCCAATACATAACTTTGGTTTTTTTCATGAATTAATTACTCCCTTCAATTTATAATTTGAATTATTTTGGTCCTTACATAGTGGCCAGTTGTTCCTCGAGACGATCAAGTGTCGATTTAGCGCCTTCGATAGCTCCGTATTCCTTGACCACTTTTTCAAGGTCAGCAGCTGATTTGAATCGACTCGTCATGGTTAGCTCTGTCGTCGAATTAGCTTGCTCGGCAAACGTGACCGTCACATGAAATTGTTCGTCGTCATCGCCGTCGCCATGGGAGTATACGAGTTGCTCTGGGCTTACTATCTTGTGGTAGGTGATTTTATTATCGTAATCGACGCCGTCCGGACCGTGCATAACGTAACGCCATACCCCGCCTGGTCTAACATCGATTTCTTGAACCGTATTCGTAAAGCCCTTGGGTCCCCACCATTTCGGCAAATGCTCCGGATCTGTCCAAGCCTTGAAAACCAGTTCCCGCGGCGCATGAAAGATACGGGTGACGCGGAGTTCCTGACCTGCGATTGACGTGAGCGTGTTGTCTGTGTCCTTAGCGTTATTCATAATAATCATCCTCCAAATTGTTTTTGTTCTTTGTGTTTCAAATATACCACAACGGGAATATTCCTGTAAAGGAATATTTAAAAAATATTTCAGTTATTGCCAAGAAGGCAGCTAGATTCATTAACCCTCCTTCGATAGTTCCGATTTCCATCTTGCATAATGTTCCGGTAAACATTCTGCACAAGGTCTGTATCCAGCGGCTATAGCGATTTCTTCATTCTCGAAAAATACGCGAACATAAAACGGCATTTAGTAATTTCGTAATCTTGCTGTTACATTCGATAATGCGTACAAAAGCTCATTTTCGGGGTTATACTGTTCGCAGAGGTTAACAAAAATGGCGAAGCAAATAGGAGGCTTAAAGCATGCCTGAGAATCTGTCGCAAAGATTAGCTGATCTGGATTGGAATTTCATCCAGCAGTCGCTGGACGAGCACGGTTATGCCAAACTACCTGGCTTGTTAAGCAATACGGAATGTAAGGAAACCATAGGCACGTATGAGGAAGAAGGTCACTTTCGAACGACCATAGACATGGCCAGATATCGCTTCGGGGTCGGGGAGTACAAATATTACAACTCTCCCTTGCCATTTTTGCTTCAACAGCTGCGCGAAGGATTGTATCCGGAACTTGCCATAACAGCTAATCGCTGGCTAGAACAATTGGGCCACAATGCTTCTTATCCGGCAACATTAGCGGAATTCCTCGATCAATGCCATCAAGAGGGGCAGAACCGTCCAACCCCATTGATCCTGAAATATGAAGCGGGGGGATACAACTGTTTGCATCAGGATTTGTATGGGAAAGTTTTCTTTCCCTTTCAGGTCGTATTCGCTCTTAATCAAAGAGAAGTAGATTTCACAGGCGGGGAATTACTATTGGTGGAGCAGCGTCCGAGGGCGCAAAGTAGAGGCCATGTCATCACGCTGAAAGAAGGAGAGGGTCTGATTTTTCCAACCAATCATCGTCCGGTTTTGGGAACGCGCGGCTATTATAAAACGACTCTTCGACATGGTGTAAACACAGTTACCACAGGTACAAGATACAGTTTGGGTATTATATTTCACGATGCGAAATAAAGCAGCAGATCAAGATTGGCAAATGTAAAAAAGACGACACTCTTCTTGAGAGGTCGTCTTTATTTAGTACTTTGTCGCGAGTAGGTAAAATAACCTACTTTCTTTCAGCTTTAAGCCGCTCCAGCTCCTGCTGCACCTCGTTCTTGATAAGGGTACTCGTTCCAGCCGAAACGTGATTGTGAAAAAAACGATCGACCTGAGCGTCAGCGGCGGCTCTCGATTCCATCTGCCACACCTGCTCCTCCATTCTGGAAAAACCTTTTCGAATCGTATCCGTATCCACGGAAGCGACGACACGGTTCAGATCTTGCATAGCCCGAGCGCTATTTGCTCTGGACATTAGAAACCACTTTTGGCTTTGCAGCTCGTCGTACAACGCCTTCGAAGTATGAAGCGTTTCTTGCAGCATTGCGATTTGCTGCTTCACAGTCTGATACTGCTCTAGATACACGTGGAGCCTCTTTTCGCAAATGAGCTTTTCTTCTATTGCAACCTGTGCGATCGTTTCATCATCTCGATCGAGCGCTAGATTTGTTTGTCGGACACGTTTTCCGATGACCTGCTCAAGCTCGCTGATTAATGCTTCAAACTTGCGTTCTGCGATTAACTGATTCGCGAGCGCGTTCTTAGCGGTAGCGATTTGTTCCTCCAGCTCCCTAAGGTACTGCTTGATCATGTAGATCGGATTTTCCATTTTATCTAGAATCTCGTTAATATCTGCCAATGCGATGTCTTTTACTCTTTTAAATATTCCCATTTGGTTTCTCCTCCTTATGAACGTTGCGCTCCCATTCGTCTAACATGTTCGCCCTATGACTTAAGGGCATTTGATAGTAAACCTGCGACGTGGGAGTATCGATATGTGTAAACTGGTTGATCTGCTTATGTGTTCGAAATCTTCTCCACAACAAATATCCAATAAAAACGACGACAAGCATCAGTACGATGCCTAGAAGTGGAGATCCGTGAAAGCCATGATGTATGCCTTCATAGGAGTTGCCTTTGAATTGGTGCCAATTTTCCGAACCTCTTATATGCCCTTCTCCCATCTCTCATTCCTTCCTCTCTATTGTTTTACTTACATTTAGAAGTATAGGCTTGGTTGCTTAAAGACAGGTGAAAGCCAACTGAATCTTAATTGAAAGGTTGCTGAAAATGCGCTGAACGAATTGGATATTTATGGTAAAATTATACAACCGAGATGGTTTAATAAAAATAAATGGATAAGGGGTGGGGATCAAGATGAACAATGCACACGGACAACAAGTTGTGCATTATCTTTTATCGAAGTTATCCGGGGCAGGCATCGCAATGTTTCTTTTCATGTTTATACTCATATTCGTCAACACCGGATTCGATATGTATGAGACTGTTGACAGTATTTTTCAGTTGAAACTCTTGTACTTATTCTATGTGTATGGGATTGCCTGTTCTATAGTCATTGACCTGATCGCACGGCTCATTCCGAGGATGGACAAATTAGGCAAAGCATTGCTGTATGTCATTGCAGGATATACCGTTTTTATAGTAAATGGGTTCAATGGATATACGATAATTGCAGGTACTGTCGGGGCGGTGTCTGCTCTCATTTTTTATGCTGGGACGCAATGGTCGAAGCTGAAGTCACCTGTGAAATACGCATTCTCCATCGCTTTTCCGCTGCTGCTTGGCGTCGTTCTCAACATCGATTTTACTGTGAAAAAAGGATGGACCGAAAAAACAACAAATACAACTTTCGAAGCTAACTTTACCTATTTCAATGGAAAGCATGAGATTCCAGTGGTGGTTCGAGAGGGTCAGACATTGTCTTACTCAGTGGAGGTTTCAAATAAAGAACGCGGCGGTTACGGCTATTCTCTTATTGATGAAAATGGAGAGCATATCGGGGTACGCGAGAACGTCAATGGTAAGCTGAAGTACTACGTGACTTTAAAAAAGACGGCCGAATACCGGTTCGTTGTGACCGGAAACGGGCTGCGAGGCGCGATAAAGGTGGAGTGGGCGATAGAGTGAAATTTCTCAAACCGCCGCGCACAAAGTCGTGTTGTTCATTCAAGTAACTGGCAGGATCATTGTTGATTTTGCACCCTAAGAAAAAGCCACTCCGATGAGTGGCTTAAAGTACTATGTTCATTTAATTATCGTTCTCCGAGGGAGCGTAATAAGCATTTGATAATTTCACTGCTCTTTCACCTTGATTTTAACTAAACTCGCGTCTACGAGGTAAAGCAAACCAGAGTCCATCGAGCCAAGCTAGCTCCTGTTCCGTTAATTTATCCATGTCAGCAGCACGCAGACTCGCGTCCAACTGCTCCGGAAGACTCGCACCAATGATGGCGGAAGTGATTCCCGGTTGCTGTGTAACCCATCGCACGGCCGTCGTTGTTGGATCAAAGTGATGTTCTTGGCACCAGGCCTTGTACCTTTCAACAGCGTCGAACTGTGCCTCTTGCCAATAACGTTCCTGATACAACGAACCCGCATTGTTTCCGAGTCCGAAACGAGTCCCCTCTTCCACACTTGCATTATTCCTGTAACGGCCCGTCAACAAGCCTCCCGCAAGTGGGTTGTAACTGATAATGCCAAGCCCCTCATCAAGGGCCATTGGAACCAAGTCTTCCTCAATCATTCGAAACAAGAGATTGTAGCGAGGCTGAATGCTCACTATACAGGTGTAATTTTTTCTTTCAGCAATTCCGTTTGCTTTCGCCACCTGCCAAGCACGCCAATTTGATACACCTATGTAGCGGACTTTGCCTTGCTCGACGAGATCATCAAACGCACGTAAGGTCTCATCCATAGGTGTGCTTGGGTCGAAATGATGAGCTTGATAGAGGTCGAGATAGTCCGTTTTTAAGCGGCGGAGGCTATCCTCGACGGATGTTAGGATATGCTTTCTACTCAACCCACGATCATTTATTCCGGGTCCCATTGCACCAAAACATTTTGATGCTAGCACTACTTTGTCTCGTTTACCCTCTAGCCATTCCCCGATAATCGACTCGGTTGCACCCGCAATGGCATACGAAGCTCTCCCGATGGGATACACATCTGCCGTGTCAATAAAACTCACTCCAGCGTCGAACGCCTTGTCAAGTATTTCGAAGGAGGTTTTTTTGTCTGCCTGATTGCCAAATGTCATCGTGCCCAGACACAGATTCGTTACTTTTAATCCCGTTTGTCCTAAAGAACGAATTTCCATCATAATTCACCTCTCCAAGAGTTTTTTAATATTCTTTTATGGATATCTCAAAATTACTGCTCCTAGTATTTCCTTTCGTTATTGTTATTCTTCTGTTGAGAATACTTCTTTTGCAACCGTCATAGCCGACATTGCCTTCGGCCAACCTGCATAGAAAGCAAGATGGGTCATTATTTCAATTAATTCTTCTTCCGTAAGACCGTTTTGTTTTGCTAAGTTAAAATGGGATCTCAATTGTTGCGCATTCCCGCCAGTAATTAAGCTAGATACGGTAATTAGACTACGGTCACGTGGAGAAAGCTCCTTACGTTTCCATACATCTCCGAATAAAACATCATCAGTTAATTCAACAATCTTTGGTGCAAAATCTCCGAAATTTTTCTGTGCGACAGTAAGTTCTTTTGAATCTGACATTTAATATCCCTACTTCCACTTTTGATCTACTTATTAAGCCTTAGCCTTTTCACGGTTCTGAATATATTTTAAAGTATAATGAGTCCCGCAAATATAGATCCCCATCATAGATAGGTAATCTAATACAAACCTTAAGGCGGTTTCATCAAAGCCCCAATACCCAAATGGATTATAAATGAGCAATCTAGAACCCATATCTCTTTCAAAGGAAATCTGCACACCATAAACAACAATTAACACCGCCAAGAGACGAAGCGCAATTGTCCGTACACGGCTTGTAGTGATGATTCCCGTCATTTTTCTAGCTGCCTGAATAATCCTTCCCCACGAGATTCCTATATGAACAGCCATGAGTATAAATCCCCAATAAGCACTCAGAACATGTATCTGCCTCACGATCATTTCAGTATTAATCGGAATAAAAGGAAATATGTCACGTGAAATTGGCACGGCACTAATTAGTGCAACAGCAATCGTTAATAGAAATAGCAAATTTACCGCTATGCTAAGAATCTGTTGTACCTTGTACTTTCCCCTAAATATCGTTCTATACCATCTTCGATTTAAGATATTATGAACCATAAACAATACAAACAAAAAGAAACCAACCACTTCATGGATCATATTTCCGGTAATAGGATATGCCATCGCTACTAACATGGATACTGTCATCATAAGGTCAATGACCAGTTTAATAAACATATTGGGATTCAAAAGCTTACCTCCATGACTTAGTAACTTATGATGTTTTTTCGGTTGATAGAGTAGCCATGTACTCTTTTAATGCATCCAATTCCCAATCTTCCAAAGGAATACTTGCATGCCTCGATTCCGTACTATTATTCTGCGATGCTGTAAAATCCTCAAGTTTGAAACTCTCCATTTGGTCGTACGTGTATACGAAATCATCCCGCATCTGACTTGCGTGACAAGAAATGCAACTCTTAATGTCTCGCTTGGTATTAACTGACTTATCAGCAATGAAAGCCTGGTATCGCCAATCTCCGTTGCTCTTCTCAGGAGAGTTCTGATTGCCCCAGCCAGTGCGCTTTTCCGAGACAAAAATGTCGGATAGTTTTCCATCCCTGTAGATTTCGAGAGTCAATACAGTTCCGCTGGGAAACGGCTTGCCGGCTTTCACCGCTTCGATCGTTTCCCGACTCGCATAGAGTAGCTCTTTGGCATTTCCACGAGTCACAGTCGTATAGAGCACGCCCTTATCGTAGTTCTCAGGGAGGTTAACTTGTTCACCGTCAGTTCTAGGGGGTTCCGCCTGCTGAGTACTCTCTGTCATGACACTGTCAGTTGCAGACTGCTCTGCTTGCCGAGTACTGTTTGTCATGTTATTGTTGTTACTCCCACATGCAGAGAATATAAAGACAGTAACTAAAGCAAAGGCAAGTAATAGTAGTTTTTTCAAATGCTTTTCCTCCTCCAAACTTACATCTTCCACAAAGACAAACCAAGCGTAATAAGTTAATTATGCAATGAATCAAAAAGAAATTGATATCCTGATCATCTTAAATGTTTGCCTATTTCTCTTACGTTAAAAAAACCAAATAGATTTCCCCCTCTAACATTGATGAGAGAGTTTCTATTTGGCCTTTCTAGATATATCTCGAATTTCCATACCCTGCTTGAGGTGAATGTCAAAATACCTCTCACACATTAGATACTTGCTCAGTAATTACCGATGCCTGGTCAATTGTTTCCTTTAGACGCTTTATGTCAGCTTTAGGAGGAAAACCAAACATACGAGAATATTCACGGCTAAACTGAGATGCACTTTCGTAGCCTACCCGGTAGGCAACCTCTGAAGCATCCGTCGATTCCGTTAACAATAGACGCCGAGCTTCTTGCAAACGAATTTGTTTTTGAAATTGAAGAGGGCTCATAGCCGTGATTTCTTTAAAGTGTCTATGTAACGAAGAAATACTCATATTCGCTATTTCGGCAAGTTCTTCAATCCGTAACGGATTGTCATAGTTATTCATGATTTGTTCAATAACATCTTTGATCTGATGGGTTGAGCTTCCTTCCATTACAATTTGCTCCAAAATACTCCCATTCTGACCTTGCAGCACCCGATAAAGAATTTCCTTCGTAAATAGTGGAGCAAGCACCGGAATATCTTTAGGATTATCAAGCAAACGAGCTAACCTGATGACTGAATCTAACAAAGATGATTCTATTTGGCTGACAAACATAGCTCGCTTAGAATTTTCTTTCGAATCAACTCGAAATTCAGAATCATGTAAAACATCTAAGATTTGACTAGATGTAAATTCAAGTTTGAAACCCAAATATGGAACATCGGGAGTGGCTTCAGTGACTTGTGCGGTAACTGGTAAATGAACGGATGCAACAAGGTAATCGGCAGGACTGTATGTAAAGCGCTCCTGTGCTAGCCAAACTTCCTTCGCCCCTTGAACTACTATACAAAAGGAAGGCTTGTAAACTCCATGGCTTTGACCCGCTGTATTCGAGACACGCATGAAAAATAAGGACGGAATAGCAGTTGGGTGAACACCGTCCTTTTGTGCATAGTGCTCTATAATTTTGGTGAGTTCCTTCTGCTGTTTAGTGATTATTTCAGACATTAGATTCTCCTTGTCCCTATTTTTTATAGTTCGATTATAGTCCATATTTGTCTGTTACATAAGTGGTAGTGAGAGGATTAGGCAAACATTTGGCACGAATGGGATACCAGTCTCTTTGTTATCTGGTACATAATAAGGAAGTGAAGAGGGGGAGATAATACATCGCAATGAGCAACACCTGGAAAATTTACATGCTGACCCTTATCAACTTTTTAGTCGGTACTTCACAATTCGTGATCTCTGTATCGACTTACAAATAATTTTCGAAAATGGAGGATTTTATATGCAAAAAGTAATTTTGAACAATGGTGTTGAGATGCCTATACTCGGTTTTGGTGTTTTTCAGATTGCAGATCAAAATGAGTGTGAACAAAGCGTTTATGACGCTATTATGGCAGGCTATCGGCTGATTGATACCGCTGCTTCTTATCAAAATGAAGAAGCAGTTGGCAGAGCGATCAAACGGAGTGGCGTGGCAAGAGAGGAATTATTTATTACTACGAAACTTTGGGTTCAAGATGCTGGTTATGAGCGAACAAAAAAAGCATTTGAAAAATCAATGGAAAGACTGCAATTGGATTATTTGGATTTGTATTTAATTCACCAGCCATTTGGCGATGTGCATGGGTCTTGGCGCGCTATGGAGGAATTGAATCGTGAAGGAAAGGTCCGCGCAATTGGCGTTAGTAACTTCCATGAGGATCGTCTGATCGATTTAATTATTCATAATGAAGTCGTTCCTGCCGTAAACCAGGTTGAAACGCACCCTTTCAACCAGCAAATTGAAAATGCAAAATTCATGAAAGATAATAATGTTCAGATCGAATCCTGGGCGCCTTTTGCTGAAGGGAAAAATAACTTGTTCCAGAACGAGGTATTGGTGTCCATAGCTGAAAAGGTTAATAAATCCGTTGCTCAGGTGGTTTTACGTTGGTTGACACAAAGAGAAGTCGTTGTGATTCCTAAGTCTGTTCGTAAAGAAAGAATTATCGAAAACTTCAACATCTTTGATTTTGAATTAAGCCAAGAGGATATGGAGTCGATTACTACGTTAGATACGAAACAGAGCCTGTTCTTTTCACATCGAGATCCTGAAATGGTCAAATGGATCGGTACCCGTAAACTTGATATCTAATAATCGATATTTCGAAAGATCAGATAGAGTATCAAGGATCTGTCTGCTCGGAAGTTGAGGGTTATATTGCGCAAATGACTACATTCATACCGATGCCTACACCGATGCCTACACCGATGCATAAGTCGGAGTGGGCATCGGTATTTTTATGTTCTTTATACTGGCTGATAAAGCACAAAAAAATAGAATGAATACGTTAGATATCGGTTTGAATACATCATGATTTTCAAACAAAGTATTTTATTTGAAACACTACCTTGACAGACACAGTAGTGTGTCGTATTATGGAAATGCGGAGGTGATTATATGAGCGAGAACAAAATTACATCAGACCTGCTGCGCGGACATACCGATACGATGATTTTACGGCTTTTATCCGAAGCTGACCGCTACGGGTACGAGATTGTCAAATTAATTGCCGAGCGCTCTGGCGGCGAGTATGAATTAAAGGAAGCCACGATGTACTCCAGCGTCCGGCGGCTAGAGACTGACGGAGATATCGAGTGGTATTGGGGCGATGAATCTCAAGGCGGACGTCGAAAATATTTTAGGATTACCGAAAAAGGCAAAGGTGCTTACGCACGCAACAAAAGCAATTGGGAGTATTCCAAGCGCGTACTAGAAAATTTATTATAAGGGAGAGATTATTATGATGAATCAGAAATTAACGAACTATTTGAACGGCGTGTTTACGCCATACGATGGGGTAAAAAGCGTCACTGAATTAAAGACGGACCTTCACTCCGATTTGCAGGAGCGATATCGTGAACTCAAAGCCGAAGGCAAAGACGATGAAACCGCGTTTACGATGACCGTTGAGAGCATCGGCGACATTGAGCAAACGATATTGGAAGTCGCCAACCTCTCCCGCTCGCTGGAACGGCAAGTAGTGACAAACTTTAGCGCCAGCAACCTGGCAATGAGCGACTTTGCAGGCGTTACGGCCCATAAAGGTCAATTTAATGCTAGCGCGTTACGCGGTGCCGACTTTGCTGGCGCTGACTTGACCGGAAGTTCATTTAAGAGCAGTGATTTACGTGATGCCAATTTTGACGGCGCAAATCTGACGGACTGTATCCTAACAGCAACTGACCTTACGAATGTAAGCTTCAATGAATCGATCCTTGTACGAACCAACTTCAGCGTTTCGGGGATGGAAGGAGCCAAATTCACAGGTGTAAAACTGACCGACGCCACGATAAGCAAGATCGACCTTAGAAAAACATCCTTTGAAGGTTGTATCTTTGACGGCGTGGACTTCGAATATTCCGACCTGAGCGGGCTGAATTTTGACGGTCAAACCTTTATCGGCGTTAAGTTTGAGAAATCGGCAGTAAACGAAGTTTCATTTAGGGGCGCTATACTTAAGAATGTGTCTTTTCAGGCGTTCTTTTCATTAACCAATAAGTATTACCGTGCCTTCAAAACCATCTGCTTTGACGGTGCAGTCATGGATAAGTTGACCTATGCTTCGCTTAAAGGAATGGGGGCAGACTTGTCCAAGGTTACTATTCGATAAGGGAAAAATATGCAAACTAAATCCATTAAAGTGACAGGGCTGCAAAAGTCCTACAAGCAGCTTCAAGTCCTAAAAGGCGTATATTTCGAGGTGGAAAAGGGCAGTATTTTCGCCCTGCTCGGCTCCAACGGAGCTGGCAAGACAACGGTTGTCAAAATCCTCACCACGTTGCTCAAACAAGACAGCGGAACCGCGACCGTAAACGGATTCGATGTTGCGTCAAAACCCGAGAATGTGCGGCAGGCGATCAGTCTGACCGGGCAATTTGCCGCCGTGGACGAAATTTTGACCGGACGGGAAAATCTGATCATGATTGCCAAGCTNACCCGAGAATGTGCGGCAGGCGATCAGTCTGACCGGGCAATTTGCCGCCGTGGACGAAATTTTGACCGGACGGGAAAATCTGATCATGATTGCCAAGCTACGATACCTCAAAAATCCGCGTCAGGTAGCGGACGACTTGCTTAAACGCTTCGGCTTGACAGATGCCGCCGACCGCAGGGCTTCTACTTATTCGGGTGGTATGCGTCGCAGGCTCGACATCGCCTTGAGCCTTGTGGGAAAACCGCAGATCATTTTCCTCGACGAACCGACCACTGGACTTGATCCCGAGTCGCGTATCGAGGTTTGGAAGATTGTCAAGGAGCTTGCCGACGGCGGCACGACGGTACTCCTNGAAAGCTTGACCGAGTCTTGATCCAGGCTCGACATCGCCTTGAGCCTTGTGGGAAAACCGCAGATCATTTTCCTCGACGAACCGACCACTGGACTTGATCCCGAGTCGCGTATCGAGGTTTGGAAGATTGTCAAGGAGCTTGCCGACGGCGGCACGACGGTACTCCTGACCACACAGTATTTGGAGGAGGCTGAGCAGCTAGCCGACCGAATTGCCATTTTGCACGAGGGTAGAATTATTGCCAACGGTACACTCTCGGATCTAAAAAAACTGTTCCCATCCGCAAAGGTGGAGTATGTTGAAAAACAGCCGACTTTAGAGGAAATCTTCCTCGCAATCGTCGGCAAAAAGGAGGCGAAGTAAATGGAGACGGCAAAGAATCATTTCTTCACCGATATTAGCGTTATGCTCGGACGTTCCATGCGCCATATTTTACGCAGTATGGACACAATCATCACGGTCTGCATCACTCCAATTGCGATGATGCTGCTGTTCGTCTATGTGTTAGGCGGTGCCATTCAAACCGGAACGGATAACTATGTGAATTACCTGTTGCCAGGCATACTGCTTATGGCGATCGCAAGCGGAATAGCCTACACGGCTTACCGCCTGTTTATGGATAAGCAGCGGGGCATATTCGAGCGGTTTCACACCATGCCGATTTCACGTTCCGCCTTGCTTTGGGGGCATGTGCTGACCTCTCTGGTGTCCAACGCCATATCGGTGATCGTCATCATTCTCGCAGCGTTGATTATGGGTTTTCGTTCGTCCGCGGGAATACTGCCATGGCTTGCCGTAGCCGGCATACTCGCATTGTTTACACTGGCCTTAACTTGGGTCGCGGCGATTGCCGGACTGTCCGCAAAAACGGTGGAAGGTGCAAGCGCGTTTTCCTATCCACTTATCTTCCTGCCGTTTATCAGTTCGGCGTTTGTGCCGACCGAGTCGATGCCGTCGGTCGTTCGCGCCTTTGCCGAAAACCAGCCGGTGACCTCGATCGTGAACGCCATCCGTGCGCTACTGGCAGATCAGCCGGTGGGCAATGATATATGGATCGCTCTTGCGTGGTGCGTCGGGATTTTGTTCGTAGCTTATTTCTTTGCAATGAGGGTGTACAAAAAGTAGATTAGTTGAACATAGGAGCAGTTCTGCCGCGGCAGCTGCTCCTTGTATAATAATTGGAAAATCTCCAATAATAAAAAGATATTTCATAAAACAAGCTTTATGTATTCGGCTATTATCGGAGTGAACGATGTGCATAATTCTTTTTGGTTTGTTGCTCTACTTATTTCAAACACAATATTATTTTGTTTTATAATATTAAAAAAAAGAAACACGCAAACTCTGTTTCTTTATTTAACAATGGTTGGATATGGTTATATCATCGAGACCACGATTTTTAATTTCTTAGGAAGCTATGATTATAAGCCCAATATTATCAAGCATAATTCTTTTTATGACAGTGAATTGGGAGCATTTTTCTCTAACGCATTATCTTTACCGATCACAGCAACTTTGATAGCAACTTTCAACTTAAATTGGCTTTGGATGGTCTTTTTTTCAGGATACTTTGTAGGGATTGAATGGTTATTTTTAAAGCTCCATATCTATACACAACACTGGTGGAGGTTAGAATATACCGGATTGGGTCTCCCTATGTATTTTGTTTTGGCCAAGATCTTTTATAAATGGATTTTACTTCCTTCAAGAGGATTTAAACACAATTTGATGCTTTATTTAATAACTGGTTCCATTTCTGCCAGTGCCCATATTCTCCCGATGCTCTTTTTCTTGAACCGATTCTATCGTCCTGGATGGTTTGAAAATGTTGGTCGCGATTCCATCGCCTTCTCAGCAATTTACTATTTGTGCGCAAGCTTTTTTTATTGTTTAATTGTTAAAATCAATTGGAAAACGAAGTGGATAAAATATATTTTAACAGGCTTAATTGTTTATATAGTGAATCAAGTTCTTATAAAGATTGGAATCCTTCACAGTCTCGTATGGTGGGACCAGATGTACTATGTTTTTTTAGCCTTATTTATTATCGTGCTTGTTAAAATCATAGATAAAAGATTATCTAAACAAATATTGGTCGTTAATAATCCATCCTAATGAAAATCGGGTAACTATAGTTGAGGGGCTTGCTTTGTGGCAGCTCCTCTTTATGCGGATACAAACTGCAACACATAAAGGAGATAGAGATATGACGGAATTCTGGGAATCAAGTTTTATAGAAAAACTAACAATGTGGGGATTTGAACCTACAGACTCCGCAATCGTGACAAAGGACTTTTTCCTTGAAAAGAATGTTAAGGACGTACTGGTACCAGGTATTGGATATGGCAGAAATGCAAAGGTTTTTATTGACAATGGAATAGATGTAACAGGTATTGAGATTTCAAAAACAGCGATTGATTTGGCGAGGCAAAACGGGTTAGATATTCGTATTTTTCATGGTTCAGTAACTAACATGCCTTTTGATAACAAACTCTATGACGGTATATTTTGCTATGCACTTATTCACTTATTGAATAATCGTGAGAGAGATAAGTTTATTAAAGATTGCTATAATCAGTTAAAGCCAAATGGATATATGATTTTTACAACTGTTTCAAAAAAAGCCCCCATGTATGGACAGGGCAAACAATTGGATAAAGACTATTTCGAGATAATGGAAGGCGTAAAAATGTTTTTTTATGATTCTGACTCCATAAAACAAGAATTTGAGAAATATGGACTGATAGAGTTTTCAGAAATTGACGAGCCAAGTAAGAACATGAAAAATAAACCCCCAATAAATTTTATAATTGTAAAATGTAAGAAAGAACTATAAAGATATGCAGTTATGCCAAGTCAACAGAGAACAGGAATTGGATGCAAACTAGTTCAAGAGGGTTAGGAGCAAGAACTATAATCTCATGACTATTTTCTTCGTCAACAATTTCGGCTTTACTAAATAAAACGTGTCTTACAATCTGATTATTATCTTCCACTACAATAGCTAACTCAGGTATAAATTGGTCCACTCTATATATGATTGAACTACCGGAAACGATTGAACAACGACAACAGGCTGCCGATATCTTCGGCAGCCTGTTCAGTTAACGGGCAGGAAAAGTTTTGGGCCATGATGATTTCTAATTGATCGGATTTTCCGGGAGAAGCCAGAATGGCTTGGCCGCACAAATCGTTCTTGTGGCGAAGCCAGGTTTAACACCTTACATGTTTGCGTTTGAAACCAAGTTGCCCTCTATCTACTCCCTTTTGAATATTTTCGGAAGCCTGTAGGAAGCTGCTTTTTTTCTTGTCTCGTTTGACTTCTACTGGACCTACTGCCATCGCGGTCTCGACCGCCTTATTATGGAGCGGCATATAGGATACCCCCACTGTGTAAATAAAACTATTCATAGCGTATTTAGTTCTTTCGGGAGAATCGTGAATCGTATTTCTCACAATTTCAAGCATATTGGCAATTTTGCTTTCGGAAAATTCACCGTCCGGGCGATTACCCAAAAGCCAGCAGTAACAACTCCAGCCCGCTGACATTCGCAGCTCTTCGCCGCTTGCGATCCATTTATCGGCAACTTCTTGAGCAATATCTGTTTCTGCCAAGGTTACTGCAACCACAAAATCGGACAGCATATAAAAATAAGCCGCATCCATCCAACGCTCAAAATCCGCTTCAGTCATTGCTTTTGGGTCTGCAATTATGCCGGCAAAGTACATTGCGTCGTAATTCCCTGTGTTGTAAAGCTGCTCAGCCAAAGGTTGATTTATTTTAATTTTCTTGGCGATGGGCTTCATATCGCCTGTAGCCACGCCAAAAAGCGGTTCGTGCGCTCCATTGGATACGTAAATTTTCTTGGTTCGTTCCTTGCCGAGAGCTTCAAGCTCCTGCATAACCATTTCTACATTCATTGTTTAACACTTCCTTCTAACTGGAGGTTTTTCCTTGCAATTTGCAGCTGACCCGTTTCGATATCTTCCTTTGACTCATTCCTGCTAACATAGCAACTTTTCCCCGCCTGAGACCCGGTTTTCTTCTTCGACTTCCTTGTGGAATCCCCACATTTAGTTCTCCAAGGATAACCATACCTCTCGTTAGCATTTTCCATCCATTATACAGTATCAGTGAGGCCTAGAGCACTCACAATGATTACTAATTAACAGGAGGTTTTTATATGCCAGCGCAAAACATCAATAAGATAGCGCTTATTACAGGTGCAAATAAAGGAATTGGATTTGAGACTGCGCGTCGCTTAGGCAAGCAAAGGTTATACGATCTTAGTCGTTAAGCTGACGAAGAACAATAGGGAAGGAGCTCGTCATCGCGGCAGCTCCTCTTTTGTTTGCATGAAGTTCTCTTTGTCTTTATAGTATCTTAAAAACGTGTTGACAAAAATTGGGGATTATTGCATAATAACATTGACTGAACCGTTCAATCTATAGTTTTTGCTGAAATCGAAATCCATAAATGTTTTTTTTGTAAAATTATTGACTGAATGAGTCAATCTAAATCGAGGAGGAATTATGACATGACAATCAATCCTAACAAAAGCAAGGCGATCGTCATTGGTGGGGGTATGGCCGGATTAATGACCGCACGCGTACTCTCGGATCATTACGAAGAGGTGCTAATCGTCGAGAAAGACGACTTCCCTTCAGGGCCAGACCTCCGTCCCGGAACTCCGCAGGCATTCCATCCGCATCGCTTCACGACGCGTGGGAAATCGATTACGGAACATCTTTTTCCGGGATATGAGAATGACTTAGTGGCGCAAGGTTCTCCTTCGTCTCTGAACAAAGTCGTTTATTTCATGAACCAGCACGGGAGCCTGGAAATGAAGTATGACCGGAATGATATCAAATTTAGTCGAGCAGTACTTGAGTGGGTCATCCGCCAACGCGTAAAAGCCATTACTAACGTACGCTTCATGCCCAGACACGATGTGGTCCGGTTGTTAACGACCCCTGATAGGTCAGCCGTTACCGGCGTTCTAGCTAGAGATCGAGATCAATCCAAGGAGGAGAAGGCTCTGACAGCTGATCTGGTTATTGATACGAGTGGACGTTCCTCGAAACTTTCGGGATGGCTTACGGATTTGGAATACGATGTGCCGAAGCCGGATCTTCTGAAAGTTTCGCTCGGATACAGCACTCGCCGATATAAAGTGCCTTCTCATCTGACCCACATAATCGATAAATGGGAAGTCATCAACCTCCAGGGTCAGCCTGCAGGCGGCACTTACACGGGCGTGTTCTCCTTTATCGAGAACCAGATTGCCGAAGTACTGCTCTACCGCCCGGGCGGGAATTACCCTCCGACGGATGCCGCAGAGTTTGAACTGGCCGTGGAGCAGCTTCCGAGCCCGATCATTTCGGAAATCGTACGCGATCTTGAACCCATCACCTCTCCTCGAGGCTTCCGCGTTCCAGAATTGTACTGTCATCGTTACGAACAGATGTCCCGCTGGCCTGCAGGATTGCTGGTCTTGGGAGATGCTTACTGCATCTACGATCCGATCTTCGGCCAAGGCATGACTGTGGCCGCGATCGCTGCCGAAATACTGGAAACTTGTCTGCTAGAACGACACGGCGATTTCCGGCCTGATTGGGAGCACGGTGTACTTCGCCGAATCAAAGAAGCCATCGAACCGGCCTTCTGGTTAAACTGCACGGCCGATCTGCGCTGGGAAGGTGTCGAATACGAAGGTTCGGATTCAAGCACGGGGAATGCGTTCAGCCGGGAATATATGGAGCTGTATCTCAAGCACGCTACAAGTAAGTCCGATTGGCGACTATACGGACTCTATTGGGCCGTGAATACGTTGTCCGTATCACCCCGTCACATTTTCAACCCGCAGACAGCCGTCCAAGTTCTATCCGCTTCAGATGAAGGCAAACGACTGCTCGCCGGGCTTAAGGTGAAAGACGGCCGGTCGGTCGAGGCAGTTCTGGAAGAACTGATGCCCCGATTCTCGGAAACGCCGTTCGAGTCGGCAAAGCAATAGTGATTTTAAAAATCGGATTTGTTATACTGATAGATATCTATATCGTCCGGCAAAGGAGCACTCGACATTGGCACCATTAAACGATGAACAATTGCATCAAATCCGCGATGAACGAAGAGAACAAATTAAGGCGGCGGCCATCCAGGTGTTTGCCCATAAAGGTATCGTTAGCGCGAAGATGAGCATGATCGCAGAAAAAGCAGGTATTAGCAACGGGCTGCTCTACCATTATTACAAATCGAAAGATGAGTTGTTTATGTCGCTTGTTCAAGAGGCGATGATCGAAACGGAAGCGGCCATGCGAAGCATCAATGAAATGCCGGGAACGCCAATCGAGAAAATCAGGGCTTTGACGGCGGAAATTCTCGATGAAAGCGGAGCACCGTACTTCATGCTCATCCACCAGGCGCGCACGTCCGATGGTGTGCCCGTACCGGTTAAGCACCTTCTGGAGCAGTATTCGATGGATACTTTTATTGATATGCTGCTTCCGTTATACCAAGAGGGACAGCAGGTCGGAGAGTTGGCGGCAGGAGACCCTAGAGAGCTTATTGCCTGTTTTTTATCTGTCCTTACCGGTATCATGGTCATCAATGCGAACGGGATTGAAGACTATCGAATTCCGAAGGTCGATATGTTGATGCGGTTGATTGCCCCTCTGTATCGAGTAACAAATAATTAATGTAATATTCGTATGAAAACTAATCTTGAATATAGAAAAATGGATTATTAGGCAAAAATTCTTTAAGACGAAGAACGATAGTTCAAAAAATAACAGCGGCAGGCCTAAGACTTTATTTCAAGTCCTAGTCCGCCGCTGTTTCATTTTTGGATTAGTCTACTATATAGACTTCATAAAAGGAGTTTTGTGATAGTGCTACGATCAGTTTAGAAACTGTTCAAAGAAATCTGGGCTAGAATTTAGCACCAACCTCTCTCAGGCCAATCATCCGCATAAATCGTTGGTCCTGGCCATTCACTTGCACTGACTGCTCCGGAAAATGTTAGCAACATACAGACTACTAAAAACCCAGTAATAAAACCTAATCTTAATTTTCTCATCAATATTTGTCTCCTTTTTTATGTGTTTATTAAGCGAAAATCCTTGAAGAACATATCTTAACAGAGATAGGTAATATTTTACAGAGTTAAATAGACCAATACTTTATGCCCTCAAATAATCGAGATAACTTTTAAATATGGTAAAAATTACCTATATTCGATAAATTAATAATGATAAAGCTTTTAGAAATTATGAAATCAACGTAAGTTATTTGGAGAGCAGTTTCAAAAACTCGCGCATGAAGCCTGGTAAATCCGGCCAAGCGTGACCAGTGACTAATTTCCCATCCACATGAAGTGAATCTGTCGTATATAAGGCTCCGAGCTGCTCCACATCTAAACGGCAAGCGTTATAGGCAGTCATGGTGCGGCCTTCAAAAAAGCGATTGTCTTTTAAAGCGGAGAATACCTGTGCAGCATGACAAATAGCGCCGATTGGTTTATCAGCTTCAAGAAAGTGACGAATAATGCGCGGAACATGCTCGTTCGAACGAATGTATTCTGGGGCTCTGCCTCCAGGAATGATTAAACCATCATATTGACTAGGATCTACATCAACGAAAGCGATGTGTGACGGCAGCAGATGCCCTGGCTTCTCTGTGTAGGTCTCCCAATCGTCGATAAAATCGTGAACAACTGTACGAAGTACTTTTTTAGTCGGTGAAGCAATTACGGCCTCGTATCCTTCCTCTAATACACGAAAATAGGGGTAATACACTTCCAGAACTTCTGCAGCGTCACCGGTTAGAATTAAGATGCTCTTTGACATGGAATCACTCCTTGGAAATAGATGGTAACCCACATACAATTATGAATAAACCTCGTTTCGTTGTAAACGGGTGGAATTTGATACGATTTGTCGAATCCAACGAATGAAACTCTATATCCAAAGACTCTTTACCACTCGAACTACTAAAAGTATAATAAGTATAGAACAAACGTTCTGGAAGTGGAGTGGAGCCATAATGAGTATTAGTAATCGTGAGAATAAAAAGATAGCCAACGTAATGGCAAATGCCTTACTTAGCCAGCAATTTATTAGTGTAAAGATTTATAATGAGGCTGGGGATGGGCAAATTACAGGTCTGATCACCAAAATTGATCAAGAGATAAGAAGAGTAAAGCTATCCCACGAAAATGGTACGGATTGGGTAGCATTTGACGATATTTTGAATGTAGAATTGGTGGAATAATACTTATAAGAGGATAGTGCTAAAGGAAGGCATGTTGGGAGCTCAGCATGTCTTTTTTCTTTGATTCGGTCTCAAGACCGATTGTGAGTTCATACCCGGGCTTGAATGAATGACAATGTCGTCATTATATAATGAAAACACTAATATGATTCATTTGGGAGACTTGCTTGTAGGGGAGGGAAATGGCATATGGTAAGTGCAAAAAAAACGAGCTTTTTGGATTCGTTTACCCATTCAACTGTAGTTTCGAAGGACGGAACTACTATTGGATACCAAAGTATAGGTAAGGGGCCGAGTCTCATTGTAATCCATGGGGCACTAAGTACTTCGAATGATTTTACCAAGTTTGCCCAAGAATTATCGGATGCATTTACAGTTCATGTTATGGATCGACGTGGACGTGGATGGAGTGGACCGCAAGGGAATGACTATTCCATCAGGAAGGAATGTGAAGATGTAAAAAGCGTACAAGAAGCAACGGGAGCAACCTATGTATTCGGTCATAGCTATGGTGGGCTTGTAACCTTGGAAGCAGCGCGTACAAATACCTTTAAGAAAATGGCCGTCTATGAACCTGGCGTTTCAATTAAGTTGTTACCAACCGATTGGGATTGGCTGCCTGAATATGAAAATGACATGAATAAGAAAGATTTTAGAGGGGCATTTGCCAGCTTTGTAAGGGGTTCAGGTCACACTCCCTTAAAACGGTTACCGAAATGGTATGCAAAATTTATTTTACGTTTGGTGATACGCGGCAATCATTGGAATCAAATAGAAAAACTATTGCCAGAAAATTTAATTGAGCACAGAGAAGTGAAACGTCTGGCATCCACTTTCAGTAATTATCAAATGATTGATGCGAATGTCCTATTAATTTCTGGGGGGAAGAGTCCAGATTCTGTACATCAAATGATTCGCGTATTGGATGAAACAATTTCACGAACACAAACGTTGACTTTACCTAATCTAGATCATCTCGCTCCGGAAAATAAATACACACCGGTCGAAGTGGCACAGCATGTAAAGCGGTATTTTCTTAGTTGAATTTTGGTACCTAAGTCAACCCTATTGATGTATAATCAATTAAACGTTTTTAAAGTGAGCTGAAGCTGATGATCGTCGAGGTCATTCGAGAAAAATAAGTGTTAAAAAAAAGCTGATGGGTGTTATTTTACCGATCAGCTTTTTTAAAGTGCTAAATAGTTGTCTTGATGGGGTTGCCGGCAGGTTGGTTATTAACTCAAGATGGCACAAGAAATACTAGTGGGAATATCGAAAGGGAGGAACCAACCTTGGTTAACGCCATTATAGAAGTGGACGGACTCGTCAAAAGGTATGGGAAATTCACTGCGGTGAATGGAATTAACTTCCAAGTGCGTGAGGGGGAAGTGTTCGGACTGCTCGGGCCAAATGGGGCAGGCAAAACGACAACGATGGAAATGATCGAAGGTTTGCGGCGTCCGGACGAAGGGAGGGCACTTGTTGCAGGCTTCGATACGAAAAAGGATTTGAATAAGGTTAAGGAAATCATCGGCGTCCAGCTCCAATCGACGTCATTGTTCGACCTGCTCCACGTCCACGAGATTATCCGCATGTACGCAAGTTTTTATCCAAGCTCAGTGCCGATCGAGCCGCTGCTCGACGACATGATATTGCGCGAAAAAAAGAATGACCGCGTCAAAAACTTATCCGGCGGTCAGAAGCAGCGACTCGCCATTGCGTTGGCGCTCGTCAATGATCCGAAGGTGGTTTTTCTGGATGAGCCGACAACCGGACTCGATCCTCAAGCCCGGCGTACGTTGTGGGATATCGTGCTCCGCCTGAAGGAGCGCGGCAAGACTGTGGTGATCTCAACGCACTACATGGAAGAAGCTCATGTGCTTTGCGACCGCATCTGCCTCATGGATAAAGGACAAATCGTTGCGCTCGATACGCCGGAGCAGCTCGTCCGCAGCCTGCAGTCAGACAGCGCCATCGAGTTTCGCTTGCCGGAGCCGATTCGGGAAGATGAGGCACGAAAGCAGGAAGTGCTGACGCTTGTCCAGTCATTGCCTGATGTGAAGCAAGTTGAACAGCGCAAAGACACGTTTGTGTTGTACACGGATCATTTGCAAAATGCGCTGACCGCATTTGTACAACAAGCCGCTGAGCAAAACATTAAGGTTTCTGATCTGCAAACGCGCACGGCAACGCTCGAGGACGTGTTCATCCACATGACGGGAAGGAGTCTGAGAGAAGAATGAAAGCGTATCGTCAATTGACTTTGGCCCAGTTACGACTTTTTGGGCGAAATCGGCAAGTATTATTCTGGACGCTCGTTTTTCCGATCTTTTTCATGGTGATACTAGGTTCATTCTTAGGAAAAGGGGACAACACTTCGCTCTCCGTCACCGTTATCGACCAAGACCAGACGACTGCGTCGAAGGCGCTTCTATCCTCTATGAAGCAGCTATCCATTTTAAAATTAACTGAAAGCTCAGATCTCAATACGGCGATGAAAGATCTTAAGCATGGCGATCGGCAGCTTGTCGTCGCAGTTCCAAAAGGGTATGAAGATGCTGTGAGCGCTAAATCATCCTCTATGCAAGGTTCCAAACTCACCGTTTACTACGATGAAACGAGCCAAACAACCAATCAGATCGGGCTCCCCATCATGTCTCAGATCGCCGATGGCATAAGCAAGCAGATCGTTGGTTATAACCCTGTCATCACGATTCAATCACAAGCTGTCCAATCCCTTAACCTGAAGTATATCGATTTCCTAGTTCCAGGGATCGTCGCTATGATGATTATGAATAACAATCTGAACGGGGTCGCCGGCCAAATCGCATCTTGGCGCGAGCGGGGTATCCTTCGGCGTCTTCAGAGTACGCCGCTTCAACCTCGCAGCTTCATTGCCGCGCAAATCACGGCCCGACTGGTATTGAACGGCGCTCAGGCGATAATCGTGTTGCTAATCGGTAGCCTGATTTTCGGAACGCAGGTGAATGGTTCGTGGATGCTTCTGCTAATGTTCGTCATAATCGGGACACTGACGTTCATGTCGATCGGCTTTATCATCGCCGCGCTCGCCAAAACGCCAGAAAGCGCTGGCCCGATTGCCGGATTCGTCTCCTTCCCACTTCTTTTTCTAGGCGGCGTCTTCTTTCCGATCAAGAATATGCCTGATTGGCTGCAGCCTGTAGTCAATTTGCTGCCGATCTCGCATCTGTCCACAGCGCTGCGCCAAATCATGAATGTCGGAGCCTCGCTTGCCGACGTGTGGCGTGAAGCCGCGCTGCTTGGCGGCTGGATGCTCGTAGCCTTCATTATCGCCAGCCTAACATTCAAGTGGGAGTAACCAAAAATATGGGCAGCCGGCCAGATTGGATCGGCTGCCTTTTTCAGCTATTTCTTTTTTGCTAATTGCGTTAGTGTATATTTAATTGAATAATAATTCAATGTCTTGTATTATTATACATAACATTTTCGCATGATGTTATTAATGGATTGAGGGTGAACTGGAATGATTTTGTCTTGTGAATCAAATTTTCTAGAAGATTATCTAGTAGAAACAGAGGAAGTTGATTATAGTCACCTTTCCATTCAAGAAAAAGCAGCAGAATTATATGACGAATCGTATAACGAAGATCATTTTGTGAAAAAAGCTTATGAATTTGTTCGTGATGAAATATCTCATTCTTGGGATATTCAAAGTTCACGAATTACATGTAAAGCCTCGGAGGCGCTATTCTTTAAGGAAGGTATTTGTTACGCTAAGTCTAATCTGTTGTGCGCCATATTAAGAAGCAAAGGGATTCCAACTGGTTTTTGTTATCAACGACTTACAATAGGTGACACACCAGATACAGGGTACTGCATCCATGCTTTAAATGCAGTTTACCTTAAATCCATAGGAAGATGGGTTCGCCTAGATGCACGTGGAAATAAAGTTAATGTTCATGCGGAATTCTCCACAGATGAAGAAAAGTTGGCTTTTTCGGTACGGGAAGAATATAACGAAGTGGATCATCCAGAAATATTTAAACGGCCAAACTTAAAAACAATAAATGCATTAAAGCAACATACAGATTGTATAAAGATGTATCTTCATGGATTACCGTCTAATTTATAATCATGTAGTGAAAAAAACTTATCCATGTATACTTTGCTTTTTATTTGGCAATAATAGTGTTTATTGCGTTAAAAACGGAAAAGAAAGAAAACCTGTTTACCGGATAATGTTCGAATTAAAAATGTATCCATATTGGAATTGAAAATAGAATGAAGTATCGCCTGCAATACGGTTAATTTTTCCTTTCAGGTAGACGCAAGAATGAAGAAGCTGAGATCATTGATCCAGCTTCTTTTTTACGTTTCAGCACGAAATAGGGTTCCATCATCACGGAAGTAATATGCGATATCATCCGTTCTCGTGCTCAGTCTCACTGATTTATTAGTGAACTTTTCGATGATTCCGCGATCTACTTCGTGGTAAACACCGTCAGCGTCCGTTTGCCACACGGAAACCGGAGTTTGTGATAATGCTGCGGTAAATAGATCTGCATCGGATTCCAGCATCTTAGGCACTAGCTCGACCTCACCTTCGGAAGGTCAATTGCGACCAGCTTTATACAAAATAATACTTGAGTATATGTAATAGCTTATCATGTAATAACGGCGGTTATGTTAAAATAATAACATAGACTAAGCTCATGAATGTTTTGTTTGGAGTTGAAATTAATGTACTTACGAAGCCTTGAGATTCTGAGGAATGATCATACGGATCCGAAAACTTATCCATTTTCTATACCTGCTGTGAAATCTTTAAAGTCACTTTCTTTTCGAACGAATGTCACCTTTCTTGTTGGGGAGAATGGTTCGGGTAAATCAACGCTCCTTGAAGCAATTGCTTATCAAAGCGGGTTTAATACGGCTGGTGGAGGGAAGAACAACTATTATGATGTGGAGGCTTCGCATTCCATTCTGGGGGATCATCTTCGTCTTTCATGGATGCCTAAAATCACGAATGGCTTTTTCCTAAGAGCAGAGACTTTTTATCACTTTGCTTCCCATTTGGATACGTTGCCCGAAAGCCTGCAGTATTACGGTGGTCGTTCTTTACATGAGCAATCGCATGGTGAAGCGTTTCTTTCTCTTTTTAAACATCGTTTTGGAAAAAAGGCGATTTACCTTCTCGACGAACCTGAGGCGGCTTTATCCCCTGCAAGGCAATTGGCATTAATGCGTGTTATCAAGGATTTAGAGAAAGAAGCTCAGTTCATCATTGCAACGCATTCTCCGATACTTCTCGGATTTCCAGATGCACAGATTATTAACTTTGATGTTCATCCCATAGAGGAAATTAGATATGAGGATACGTTACATTACATCATCACAAGACGGTTTCTTGAAAACAGAAAGACGGTCTTGCAGGAGCTATTTTCCGATTCCGATGATAATAATTAACGAAAAACTTTACTTTAACAGAAGCTGCTATGATGCGGCTTCTTTTTATTTCTCGCTAAAGAAACGGCACTTTAATACTAAATCACGAAGTTGGAGGGAATAATAGCCACAACAAATTGTGGGGGACTTGGGAATTTAAATTGAGTTAATGGATAAGAATAATCATTAAAACAAGGGAGTATAGCCAATGAATTCAAATCATGTACCATTGACGTCATCAGAAATAGGGAACTTGTGGATGACTTATCAAGAAAAAACAATGTTATTGAGATTCTTAGAGTATTTCCTTGAACACGTTGAGAATGAAGAAATTCAACAAATCTTAAAGTCAACTTACGATTCATCGGAACAAATTGTAGAATCCATAATAACTATTTTCCAACAAGAAGGAGCCGTTATTCCACTTGGCTTTACAGCGAACGACGTTAATAAAGGAGTTCCTAAGTTATTTGATTATCTATATGAACCTATGTTTTTACATATGATAAGTAAGATTGAGGCTAGCCTTTTTGCAATGCACTCGACGATGTCCTATCGTAAAGATATAAGACAATTATTTAAGCAATTAACAGCAAACGCACAAGAGATGTTTGACCAATGTACAGAGTTTCTTTTAGATAAAGGGGTTCTTGCCCGCCCGCCTTTTATGACAATGCCCAAAGAAGTTACCTTTGTTAAAGATAATAATTATTTATCAGGGTTTAATTTGTTAAGGGAAACAAGATCATTAAATGCAATTGAAATATCCCTTATACATCATGCTATTGAAACAAACCTTGTAGGCATGCAATTAATGATTGGATTCGCTCAAGTGGCAAATGATAAACATGTCAAAGAATATTTTGTTGAAGGAATGAAATTGTCAAAGGACATTGAAACCACTCTAGGTGAATTTTTACGTCAAGATTACATAGAGCCGCCGGCTACTCCCGGAGGGAAAGCGACGAATTCTACTGTTGCTCCATTTTCGGATAAGTTAATGATGTATATCACTAACTTGTTAGGATCATTTAGTATTGGGAGCAATGCGCTTGGTGGAGCTTTTAGCTTACGAAGTGATTTGCTGTTAACGATGGCTCGACTTACTCAGAAAATTGTACCCTTTGTCAAAGACGGTGGAGAACTAATGATCAAACACGGTTGGATGGAGGAACCACCACAAGTAGAAGATAGAAAACAACTAACTAAATCATGATAGAAAAATGTTATGCGTTCTTTACTAACGAAGAGCAATGCTCAATAACACATCTAGGCTGCCGCAATTTAATTGGGCAGCTTGTTCTGTTAACAGACAATTTAACACAATAAACGTTTATTTGGGATTGATTGTTAATTAGGAAATTTATGGAGGCTATAAAAGGGGAAAGGTTATTGCTTGGCCAAGTCAATCCTCATGGAACTTGAATCAGGGGCACTGGGTTCATCAATCGGTAATATTTCTCATATAGTATTCAATAATATCTTTTCGACGAATAATGCCTATGAAAATATTGTCATCATCAACAACCGGAACAAAATTTTGATCTGCTGCTAACGCCAGCATATCTTCCATGTGTGCATGAATTGAAACGGACTCATTATGAATATGCTTCTCGATTTCGCTCACGGGCACTTGATGGATATTATCAAAATGAATCCCAGGTGTATTCTTTAACGTCCACAATAGGTCACCTTCCGACAATGTGCCTACATATTTCCCGTCACTATCAACTAGGGGAAGTGCTGTGTAATAGTGATTTTCTAATTCTTCTAAGGCTTCCTGCATGGAAGCAGACGATGTGATAAAGGCAACCTTCTCTTTGGGTAATAGAAAAGAGGCTATTTTCATAGTTATTAACTCCTTTTCTCTCAAATTTCAATTAACTATATGTTCATTAAAACATAAATGTCTTACAAAGGCATTGAAAGATGTTACCATTTTAACAAGTAACACCAGTATTTAATAAAAGATTTCATCCAAAACCTGCGTTAGCCTAACCAGATCCTCCCTAATATCCCGACAAGACCTACTGATCATATTCAACTCTCTCCAGCCTTCCTCAATCTCGGCAATCATCAGGTCAATATCTCCATTAGTGATTTTTCTTTCCTCCATATTGGTCAGCATTTCGATGCTCCTTTAATCATGTTAATTGTTTCAATAGTATAAGTTTCGTTATGCAGTTCACGAATGAGGGTGTAGAAGACAGTCCAATTATGAACGGCAGCTAAACGGACAAATTGTGATTGCATGTCAAGAAATATTGGAGTTCATGCCGGTGTACCATCGAGCTCCTGAAATGTTGACTTTGGCTTCTGAAACCCATATTGTGGAATCGGAAGCATAAAGAGATGGATGTAGCTGAATCAGAGACGCATCGCGAGGATTTGCAGCATCATGACGGTTCTTTTTTATTTGAGAATATTGTTGATCGAGGGAAAATGAACGATTGTTCTCCTCACTTTTCAGTTGTACAGTTGGATCGCAGGAGAATTTTAGTTCTTCTGTTCAACTACAAATATTCGAATTCAATTTTAGGGGAGAGATAAGATTGTCTAAGCATTGGCAAGCACGTTGGATAACGGATACCCCGTTTAGATCGATGGAACCATTGGATCTATTTCATAAAGAAATGGATGCTGCTGAATCAGAGACGCATCGTGAGGATTTGCAGCATCATCATTGGCTTGTAAGGACCACATTTAATCTGGAGTCTATTGATCTTGTTTCCTTATATATGGACATTACAGCGGACGATTACTACAAGCTATACCTGAACGGCCGGTTTGTTGCTCAGGGCCCGGCTCAAAACGATGCTGGCCATTATTATTATAATCGGATGGATGTTAGTCCCTTTCTTCAAGAGGGGAACAATGTCATCGCTGTCCATGTATATTACCAAGGACTAGTTAATCGGGCATATAACAGCGGCGATTACAGGCAGGGGCTTATCGCAGAGCTGACAACGGGTGACCGTGTTCTCGTTAAAACCGATGAGACTTGGCGAGCTAAACGGGCAGAAGAATTCCTGAAAGGGGAGACTTTTGGCTATTTGACGCAATTTGCCGAGCATATCGATGCCAGAAAGTCGGAAAAAGGCTGGAAGGATCTTTCCTTTGATGACTCCGCTTGGCTTCCCGTCCAGACGAACGATCAAGCGGACTATACGCTTGTAGAGCAGCCGACACCGATATTATCGGTTTATGAGAAGCAGCCGCATAGCGTGGTAAGAAGGGCTCCCGGTCATTACTGGATTGATTTTGGCGAGGAAATCACTGGCCAGTTTACCATGGAGGCGGAAGGGGAAGCAGGCGCAGAAATCGAAATCCGCTGCGGTGAAGAACTGGAAGAAGATGGACAAGCGGTCAGATTTAACATGCGCTGCAACTGTACTTATCAAGATCGCTGGACGCTATCCGGGGATAAAGATAAATTGGACCTTTACGATTACAAAGGCTTTCGATACGTGGAAGTGTTCGGCCCTGAACAAGCGATTCGTCCGGATTCGTTCCAAGCGATCGTCAGACACTATCCTTTTAATGAAGAAAGCTGTCGTTTTGAAAGCTCGGATGACTTGATGAACCAAATTTTTCAAATATGTAAAAACGGAGTCAAATACGGTTCCCAAGAAAACTTTGTTGACTGTCCGACCCGTGAGAAAGGACAATACTTGGGCGATAATACGGTAATTGGGCATGCTCACATGCTCCTCAGCGGCGATCTACGATTGTATAAGAAGGCAATTGAGCAATTTGCTCTTAGTTCCTCTACGTGCCCTGGTCTCATGTCAGTAGTTCCAGGAAACTTTATGCAAGAGATTGCTGACTTTTCACTTCAGTGGCCGCTGCAATTACTGGAATATTATCGATACAGCGGGGATCTCACCTTTTTGCGGGACATGTATCCTTATGCCGAGGAACTGCTCCGTCATTTTCAAGCCTACGATCGTGGCGATGGATTGTTACATGAAATCACTGATAAATGGAATTTGGTTGATTGGCCGAAGGAACTGCGCGATGAATACGATTTTGAACTAACGAAGCCGATAGGTCCCGGTTGCCATAACGTGGTTAATGCGTTTTATCTTGGCTGCATCCAAGCAGTGAATGAGATACGTGATTTGCTTGGGATTTCTTACGAGGATGATCTTTCACGGCTAAAAAAACGCTTCATCGAAGTTTTTTATGATCCGACCCACCGTTTATTTACAGATGCAGAGGGAAGCAGTCATCATGCGCTGCATGCCAATGTGCTGCCATTGCTCTTTAATCTGGCTCCGGAGGAATCCATTCCATCTATCGTAGATCAAATTCGCGAGAAAAGATTTTCGTGCGGCGTGTACTTTTCCTATTTTGTCTTAAAAGCTTTGGCGAGGGTTGGAGAACATTCGTTGATATATGAGCTTATGAGCTCAGAAGAAGAACATTCATGGGGAAATATGCTGAAAGAAGGCGCTACGACTTGTTTTGAGGCCTGGGGGAAAGAACAGAAATGGAATACCAGTCTCTGTCACCCTTGGGCAAGTGCTCCGGTACCGTTGCTGATCGAGGAAATCATCGGACTGAAACCTTCCAAACCGGGGTGGAAGGAAATTTCATTTTCACCAAAAATTCCGGCACAATGGGAGCATTTTAAGCTGGAAGTCCGCGTCCCTTCTGGAATGATTCGTCTTGTATACAACCATGGACAGTGGGCCCACGATTTTCCGCAACAGGTACAGGTGATCCGACACGGACCATAAAAAATATTTGTGGAAAAGGAGAATAAACGATGATAAAGAATATCTCGCTGAACAAGACATGGTTTCGTCGTCTCCTATTTTCCTATGTAACGATTTTCCTTTTTATCGTGCCTCTCCTCATGTTTATCCTATTGATGGCATTCAGTGAATTGTCGCGAAAAACCGCAGTCGAATCGAATAAAATTTTCACCAAGCAAGTGCTCCAATCCGTAGACAATCAGATGAAGTTGATCGATAACACGATCACGAATGAGATTGCCAGCGATGATACGCTATTGGGTTTTTTTAATCCTGCCTTGCGCAGCGATCGATATTATTCGGGCTATATGTCGTCTGTAAAAGTGAAAAGTCTCATGGCAACGATGCCTCTCATCGATTCGATCTATTTATACAGGCTATCGGACGATACGGTGCAGACACCATACTCCGTTTCCAAGCTAGCTGCATTTAACGATAAACAATTGATTGTGGAAGCATTAAAACAATCCGGGCTAAATTATCAATGGACAAATGTGCGGAAAGGTTACACGGAGCAAGGCGAACCTTCCGAATTCGTATCGTTAGTGCGATATGTCCCATTGAATTCCGGTAATGACGGTCTAATCGTTGTCAATGTGCAGCTTCAAGCGATTGCCCATTTTGTTCAAACACTGACAACAGAAAATTCCAATCATCTCAGCCTTTATGACCGCAAGGGTACGCCTATTTATGGTGATAGTCATGGGAACGATTCCCTAATGACGGAGATGCGCTCCGATTATTCCGAATGGGCCATTTCCAGCAGTGTGGCGAATGGTAATTTGTTTCGTCTTGTCTCCGCGATATCTAAATATTGGATATTCGTTTGTGCAGTTTTCTTTTTTATCGGCGTTGTATGGATTGTTGTGGTTACCCGACGAAACTATAAGCCTGTAGAAACGATCATACAGCGTATCCAATTATTCTCCCAGCAAAAAAGCGCCGAACTGTTCCGTAAAGGCAATCAAGATGAATTTAAGTTTATCGATACCGCCTTGGTGAATTTGATGGAGCAGTCAAATGCCTATCAGAAGCAGCATGAGGAAGATTTGGTTTTTAAGCGAAAGCATTTCTTTTTCGAATGGATGGAAGGGAATCGGCCCTTGAAGGATGAAGAGTGGCAGCAGGAGATGGAGAGCCTCGGAATGCCTTGCGCTTTTGACTCGCTATGTGTTAGTGTGCTCGAAATTAATAAATACAGTAAATTCGCTAGTCTTTATTCCGATCATGATCAAAATTTACTTAAATTCGTTTTGTGTAGCGTAGTAAAGGAAATTGCAATTGGCCGAAATGTAACCATATGGACCGAGTGGACGTCCAAGGATCAATTGACTTTGCTGCATTTGGTCCAGAACGTTTCGTCGGAAAGTAAGCCCGAGCAGATAGCGAGTGATATAGCGAATGACCTGATGCAATGGGTGAAGACCAACCTTGATTTCAATATTACAATGGGCATAGGTTCAGGCGTCGATCGGATAGAGCTTGTACATTACGCGTACGTCGAAGCCTTGGAAGCACTTCAATACAAACCTTCACTAGGTGAGGATAGTGTGATCTGTTATTGGCAGATTAAGCTCGAGGGCAAGCAACAGTCGCTCGATCTGCTCGAATATATCCGTGAGATTGCCTTTTCATTACGAACGGGGGAAGGCGATTGGCAGGGCAGCTTCGCACAACTTTTCGATGGCATTCGAGCCGGTCTGTATGCGCGTAAGGAATTGGACAACTTAATGAGCTACATGATATTTTTTCTTGATAAGGAGTTTACGGACCTACCAGTGGATGTGCAAAAAATATGGGCAAACGGCGTGCAGGATAAACTGCAAAAAGCGGTAGACGACTGGGACACCGTGGACGAACTACAGCAAATGTTGAGAAGTGTTCTTACGGAAACAACTGAAGCAATCGCGACGCTGCGTGAGATGAGCAGCAATTATATGCTTATCCGCAAAATTAAGTTGTATATGGAGGAGCATTACCAGAATCCGGATCTATCATTGCTTCATTTAAGCGATGTGTTCCATGTGCATATGAAAAGCATCAGTCGTACGTTTAAAGAAGAAATTGGCGAGAATTTTATTGATTATTTGACGCGAATTCGTACGGAACACGCGAAAGAGCTTTTGGTTCAAACCGAACATTCCATACAAGAGATTACGGTCAGAATCGGATATCTGCATCCGAACACGTTCATTCGATCATTTAAAAAGCTGGTTGGTCAAACCCCAGGAGACTTTCGGAAGACTGCTCAAGTGAAATCATAAAGATGAACTTTGTTGATTGGTGTTTTTTTGTTGATTAATAGGATTTGGATTGCGATAGAATCGGATTCACTGGTGAAAAAGCCAGGGAGAACGGTTCTTTTTTTATTTGAGAATATTGTTGATCGAGGGAAAATGAACGATTGTTCTACCTCACTTTTCAGTTGTACAGTTGGATCGCAGGCTACAACAAAGAAAGAGGGAACGATATGAAAGCAATAGACCGAAGGGGAATCGACATGAAGAGATTAAGGGAGAATATGCCACTTCTCCTTATGTTCATACCCGTCATTTTATTTTACTTAATTTTCAAATACGCGCCGATGGCTGGGCTGATCATTGCTTTTAAAGATTATAACTTTTTTGATGGGGTGTTTCGCAGTCCTTGGGTTGGATTTGAACATTTTCAAAAGCTGTTCAGTAACCCAAATTCGTTAAAAATTATCCGAAACACGCTTCTACTTAGCAGTCTAAATATATTCGTGGGGTTTCCGTTTCCGATTCTATTAGCTATTCTTTTGAACGAAGTGCGAAAAATGTGGTTCAAGAAGATCGTTCAAACACTTGTTTATTTACCTTACTTTTATTCATGGATTATTGTCGGTGGGATCGTCTTTAGTATTTTCGGAATCGAAGGAAGCTGGTTAAGTCAGTGGATGACCTTCTTTAATGTTGAACCATTTCCATTCTTATACAATATCAAATCATGGATTACCATCTTTGTTGGTGCAGGAATATGGAAGGATATGGGTTTTAATGCCATTATCTATTTGGCGGCAATGACGACAATCGATCCCTCACTTTACGAGTCAGCAAGTATGGATGGCGCTAATAAATGGAAACAGATTATTCATATTACGATTCCCGGAATTGCACCGACCATGATTTTGCTCTTTATACTTTCCATGGGGCGTGTGATGGAAGTCGGATTCGACCCCATTTACGTCTTGCAAAATGCTGCGGTGAACGACGTTTCGGATGTCATTAGCACGTATATTTATCGCGTTGGACTGCAAGGCGCGCAATTCAGCTTAACTACAGCAATGGGTATGTTTGAATCTATCGTTGCATTAATTTTGCTGCTTTCTGTCAACTGGATTGCACGTCGTTTTCAGAAGGGTCTATTTTAGAGAGGAGGAATCGTGATGCGTGCATCCAATGGAGATAAAATCTTTTACATCATGAACTATATCGTATTAGCCTTAATTGCCTGCTCTAGCTTGTTTCCACTTCTTCATTTGATTGCGCTTTCCATTAGTAGTTCATCCGCCATTGAAACCGGGAAAGTAAATCTTTGGCCTATCGGCTTCACCTGGGAAACGTTTAATGTTTTGATCAAGGGAACACCGCTTATCCGATCATTCAGCAACAGTGCTTTGATCACGTTGGTAGGTGTTACGTTATGTATGCTCACCACGATTATGGCCGCATATCCCTTATCACGTCCCAACTTTTATGCACGACGCTTCTTTACGCTTTCGATGATCTTTACGATGATCTTTACGGGTGGCATTATCCCTACTTTCCTGGTCATCCAAAGTCTGGGACTGGTTAACTCCTATTGGGCGCTATGGTTACCGGGTTTAGTAAGTACGTATAACATGTTGCTTTTACGCACGTACTTCGAGAACATCCCGTCTGAAATTGACGATGCGGCGCGTATGGATGGCTGCAGTGAAGTACGTCTTCTACTTCAAGTTGTATTGCCCATTTCTATGCCTGTTCTCGCGACATTAACGCTTTTTTATGGTGTTGCGTACTGGAATATCTTTATGAGTATGCTGATTTACATCAACGATACCGATAAGCACAACTTAACCGTACTCGTACAGCAAATGATTCAAAGCCAGAGCGTGCTGCAGCAAAGCATGGCGGTGCAGCCTGACGATCAGGTTCATGTGGTGGAGGAAGGAATTAAAGCTGCAGGCGTGATCGTCATGATTACCCCGATGTTGGTGGTTTATCCATTTTTGCAAAAATACTTTGTCAAAGGCGTTATGCTTGGTTCCGTGAAAGGCTAAGGGAAGCATGAGGGCGATAAGGAGGTGGTGTTACAAAGAGAAATATGGTTCCCAAAGATTCGATGAGGTAAGCTTAAGCAAGCAAATAACGAATTCAAAAGGGGTTTATCAAACATGAAAAAATGGTTTGCGACATCACTAACGATGGCATTATCGACTTCAATGGTTCTAACGGCATGCAGTACGAAATCTACCGTACAACCGAGTCCATCTGCTAATTCAACAACTCCAACAGCAGCAACAACTCCAGCCAAGAAAGGGGATATCTCCGTATCGGTTTATGACCGTGGAAGTATTCCTGCTGCAGAAGGAACATTAGAAGATAATCGTTGGACAAAATTTATTAATGAAAACGGCCCTGCGAATGTCAAATATGTGCCAATTCCACGCAACGATGCGGCACAAAAATTCAATGTACTGTTTGCTTCGGGATCGGCGCCTGACATTATTAACGAGTTTGATCCGAATATACTAAACCCGCTCATTGATCAGAAGCAGCTTATGCCGCTAAACGACCTGATCGACAAGAACAGTGTTGAATATAAGAAGGTGCTTCAGGATTATCCCGCATTGAAGAAAGTAGCAACCAATCCCGACGGGAAGATGTACAAAATTGGACGGGTGCTAGAATCATTTCCAAGTTATGCGGTCTTTGTCCGTGCAGATTGGTTGAAAAAATTGAATCTGGACGTACCGAAAACGACCGAGGATCTGTATAAAGTAGCAAAAGCGTTTGCGGAGCAAGATCCTGACGGCAACGGAAAGAAGGACACATACGGAATGGCTTTGAGTTTTCGTTCGGAGTTTGCGATCGATATGATGTTCGGGAACCCTGTTGAGCTGTATGGTCTTGTAAACGATCAACCGAGCCGGGCATTTGAACATGCAAAATTGGCGACGGAATTCAAAAAACGCTTGTTTGATGAGGGGATAATCGATAAAGACTTCGTGAATGACAAAAATGGGGCAAAGGCCAAACAAGACTATTTGAATGGCAAGCTGGGCATTTTCCCGACGTTTGTAGGAAGTTGGTTCGATTCGACAGTAACCGATATACAAACCTTGAAAAAGGCTGTTCCAGATGCCGATGTGATCCCTATCGCACTGCCAAAAAGTCCAGTAGGCGAATTTATTCCGGATGTACAAAGTCCAGTGCAAATGACAACTGCGATTAATGCAAAGACGAAAGACCCGGTTGCAGCGATCAAATACATCGACTTCATCAATCGTGTCTCGACGGGTACCAGCCTGCTTTTCGGTGTGGAAGGTACGCATTATAAGAAGGATGCAAACGGATGTCCGCAAAACATCGACCCCAATAAAAGCAAGTCTGAAGTTAGCTGGGCGGGCGACTACGCTCAATCCTATTCCCGTTTGCTGCTAGGGAAGTGTTCGTTCTTCCAAAATCAATTCAATCCTGACATTCCAGAACAAAAAGCAGGACTGGATATGTTCAACAAAGCCGAGTCCTTATATCTCGATTCGACTAAAAAATACCGTTTCGTCACCTTGCAAGAGCTGATACCGTCTTTCCCCAAAGATATGCAAACGTCATTTAACACTGTCAAAAAGCAAATTACCGATACGTGGTTGAAATCAGTCTTGAGCGGGGATAAATACTCTGTGGAACAAGCCTACAAGGACGTTCAGACTTCATGGGATAAAGCGGGCGGCAAACAAATGGATGACTTCATAATCGAGTGGTATAGAACCAATAAGGACAGCAGTTTCATGATGAAAGATTTATGGGAGACCGTTGCCAAACAAGCACAAATGAAGAAATAAGCAACGCGCTTGTAATACACGATGGGGGCCGTTATCCGAATCTGCGGTCCTCAGCTTTATTTTATCCATGCATGAATACGAGGAGGGGGATTATGAGGAAGTTTAAGAAATTTATTTGTGTTTTGGGGCTATTATTTTTTATGGTAATTGGAGCACGTGCTGCTACTGCGGCGGTTATACAGCAGCTGCCGGTCTCGAACCCAGGATTTGAAACACTGACTGTAACGAACGGTGTTTACAGTCCGAAAGATTGGAAGACGTGGTGGTGGAGCGGACCCGTCAACAATCCGTCAATTTCGGCCGCGAATTATACGGAGAATGAAAAAAGCGGCGGCCAGCGCTCCGTATTTATTGGCAGTGTTAGCACGGGATACGCGGGGTGGGTATCAAATCCCATAACGCTTCCTTCGGATATGATGTCGTTTCGAATTTCTGCCAAACTGAAGACATCGCAAGATTATGCGGGAAACAAGCCGCGTTTATGGGTTTCCTTCCAGAACAACGGGACTTTTTTAGGGTCCTACACGACGGATCAGACGGAGGGAGTGTCATTTGCGGATTGGACAGAAGTGTCGTTTACCGTCGATCGAAGCCAATTTCCGGCTGGCACCAACACACTTGTGCTGAACCTGTCGACAACCAGCATAAATACGGCGACACCAGCAAGCGGCAAACTTTACTACGATGATGTGATGGTGGAGGCGTCGGATGAACCGATTCCGGTTGTTCAGCAGCTGCCGGTTTCGAATCCGGGCTTCGAGATATTGACCGTAACGAATGGCGTTAACAGTCCAAAAGATTGGAAAACGTGGTGGTGGAACGGAACCGCAAACAATCCGCCTGTTTCTGCGGCGAATTATACAGAGGATGAAAAAAGTGGCGGTCTGCGCTCGGTGTTTATCAACAGTGTCAGCAGCGGATACGCGGGGTGGGTATCGAGTCCCATAACGCTCCCTTCGAATATGACATCGTTTCGAATGACAGCCAAGCTCAAGGCGTCTCCAGACTATTCGGGCAATAAACCGCGTTTATGGGTTTCCTTCCAGAACAACGGGACGTTCCTAGGGTCCTACACGACTGATAAGACGGAGGGGTTGTCGCTTGCGGATTGGACGGAAGTGTCGTTTACCGTGGACCGAAGCCAATTTCCAGCCGGCACCAACACGCTAGTGTTGAATTTGACGACCACCAGCATAAATGCTGCGACACCGGCCAGCGGCAAACTTTACTTTGATGATGTGAAGGCGGAAGCGTCGAACCAATCGCTGGGACCGGTTGTTTTTACCTTGAAAGGCAATAAATTTGCTAGCTGGTGGAATCTGGGGGACCCCGTCGTGTATCAATTGAACGCCGGAGCAGTAGCGAGTTCCGTTAATGCCATAATTGGTAGCGTTTACAATTCTGATAATGAATTGATAGCACAAGTGCCTGTATCGAGACAGACATTCCTCGATCAAGGCTGGAGCTGGACGCCTCAAGAGCCGGGGTATTACGAAATTGCTTTTGCGTATCAACAGAACGGTTCGACGGATTTAACGTATCTGCCCGTCAAATATACGTATTCACAGACGGATCTTACTACGTTTACTCGTGAGCGGTATTCTTTGGTAGTGAGTCAGGGTCCAACTAAACCAGTATCGCAAAGATGGCCGACCATGGGCTTCAGCTACCAGCTTTCGGAAGGCGAGAATGCCATGAAACTGGCTGATCTAGTGGGATTTCGCTTTGCTCGGATTCATGCAGTGCCATGGGGATCGCAGTTCCGCGATACGAGCTGGGCGATTGAACCGTCACGCGGTGTTTATGAGTGGTCGAGATTCGATGACCAAATCAACAAGCTGTCAAGTTACGGCTTCGATATGATTGGAAATCTGTTATACACGCCGCAGTGGGCATCGCCGCATCCGGAGCAAACGCAGGCGAATATTAGTGTGCCGGCCTATTCCGCTTATGCTCCTGTGGATATGAAGGACTGGGAAGATTTTGTTCGTGCCGTCGTTACCCGGTACAATACTCGAATTAAGACGTGGGAAGTATGGAATGAGCCAAACTTGCCGGGGTTGAGCGTGTTTTGGTTGGATTCGACGGAACGTTTCGTGGAGCTGTTGAAAACGGCGTATCAGACAATTAAAGAGGAGCAGCCGGATTCAGATGTATGGATTGGCGGACTTGCAGGACGCAACTATTTATCATTTTATAAAGAACTGCTCAGTTTGGGCGGAGCGTCCTATTTTGATAAGCTCTCGCTGCATGGTTACCTGCCAGATCCGCGCGAATTCCAGCGTATAGATCAGGCTTTTGGGATCGCATCCAAGCAGTGGGCAGATTCGGAGAGTCATGCGATTCTGGTCAATTCGAATTCAGTAACAGGCACAGTGCCTACGGAATCTGAGATCGCCAAGCGCATGATCGTTGACTTCCTGTCGCAGCTCAAATGGGGAACGCAAAAAATTGCCTTATTTCATATGTTGAATTTATCGGAGATGGAAACTTTATCTTATGCCAAGAGCACAGGAACTGTTACGCACGCATCGGGTTTATTCCGCTCTAAGCCGCGAGTGGAGCCGAGACTCGCAGCGTCAGTAGCCCATCATTTTCTCGATCTTGTTGGTCAATCGCTCGTTTATAAAGGGGAGTATGTTCTCGAGGGAGGACAAAAAGCAGTTGTACTTGACAATGACGGGGCCAGGCTCATAGGTTTGTGGTCTGACGCATCTTCAGATGCTCCGATCGATGCGCGTCTAGCGGCTGCTTTCACTGGAGAGACCACTGTGACGGACTGGGAGGGCAAAGTGCAAAGTGCCAATAACCTACTTAGCGTACATCCTGGCAAGGTATATTGGATAAGTAATGTGGATAGCGCAGCATTAACGCTACTACCGATCTCAGAGCCGTTTTTGATCTCGGATTTCGACCGTAATACGAGTAATATTGTTGTCCCTGAGTCGAAGGGAACCAGCGGAGAACTGTTCAATCCTGTCACATTAGAAGTCGCTGACCATGCTGTTTGGACTACCGATAATTGGGCGTATAAAGCAGCTGCCCAGTCGACGAAACCGGTGGATTTTGACGCTTCCTTTGCGGCGGGGTATTCAGATAGCGGGCTAGACCTGATCGTTCGTGTGAAGGATGGGACATTTGTTCAGGATAATCCACTCGGAAGCTTCTGGAAAGGGGACAGCGTACAGTTCGCGATTGACACATTCGGACAGGGATTTACGGGAGATCAGGTGGAGTTCCAGGCGGCACTGACACCGCAAGGCCCAGTGCTTTATAAACAATCGGTGCCTTATGTTGGCGGCAATTTGCCAACCAATTGGACACCGGGTAACAGCGTAGCACAGTACGCGTCCCTAAAGGTAGATCAAACGGTCCCAAATGAAACGACTTATTATATTCATGTGAATTCTTCTGAATTGTATCCTTATGTACATGATCCGAAAAATCCGCTTCGACTGTCTGTGCTGGTCAACGATAATAACGGCAGCGGTCGACTTGGATGGCTTGAGTGGAGCAGCGGGATTGGCAGTGATAAAAATCCGGCGAAATATGGAAAAGTGTGGATGTTGAATGGGCTAGTTGTTGAAGCGGCTCAAACGAATATGACGGAGGGACAAACACAGACTCTGGGTGCCCACGGACTGACGGCAAGCGGTTTTGTAGATTTGTCTGGCAAAGCTGCTTGGCATTCATCCGATCCATCAACCGTAACTGTGGATACTTATGGCGTAGTGAAGGCAATTGGGGAAGGCAGAGCGATCATTCAAGCATCGTACGGACCCTTTGTCGGCAGCATAGAGATAACGGTAGATAATACGGCGCCAATTGCAACAGTGGCCTATAGCGTTGTAAACGCACAAAGCGTGATTGCCACAATTACACCGAGCGAATCGGTAACGATTACGAATAATGGGGGTTCAAACAGCTACACATTCATCTTTAACGGCAGCTTTACCTTCGAATTCGTCGACGCGGCAGGAAACTACGGAACGGCAACGGCAACTGTGAACAATATTGCAGCAAAAAGTAAAGCTAAACCGGGTACAGTAGTACTATCCGATGACAATGGGTATGATACCGGACTTCTGGACGGTACATATAATGTTACGATGAACATGTGGTATGGAGAAAACGGTAGAATTTATAAACTTTACGAGAATGATGTATTAATGGATACGCAAATTCTCACTGACAATTCACCATCAGCTCAATCCACCGTAACATCCATTACCTACAAGCAGAATGGGATTTATCGTTACTATGCAGAGCTTACCAATGCATTCGGAACAACAACGAGCCCTACACACGTAGTTTCGGTTACGAAAGCAGCGCCAGAAAAACCGGTTCTGTCGGGCGATAACTGGGATGGCGACGGCAACTTTAAAGTCAGCATGAACATGTGGTGGGGAACCAATGGGACAACGTATCATTTATATGAAAACGGTATTCTCATCTATACAGAAGCACTGGCCAATCATACACCGAATGCCCAATCCTCCGTAATGACCGTGGCAAATAGAGCAAAAGGCAACTATGAGTATCGAGCTGAGCTTATTAACTATGCAGGAGCCACCTCTAGCGAAAAGATGATTGTAAATGTAACTAAATAATTAAGTTTTGAAGGGGCACCCCAACTCATCTACGAGATGAGTTGGGGTGCCTCTCCTCTTCTATATAATCGAACGGGATATTTTAATTAAAATCAATTCCTAGCTTCTATTTTAGAACTATTTAATGCACTATTAGTAGAGAATCATAAGTAAGGGGGATGAGCTAACATGAATAAAATTCAGGAGTTTAACGCGCTACATGAATCCAATGAAGTTTTATTGCTGGGGAACGCCTGGGACCTACTCTCCGCTCTGTCACTTGAGAAAGCCGGATTCAAAGCAATCGGTACAACGAGTTGGGGAGTAGCGAAAAGCCTAGGATATTCTGACGGCGAAATGATTGAATTTGCCATCCAGCTTAACGTTGTGAGAATGATCGTAGATCATGTGAAAATACCTGTTACTGCAGATATTGAGTCAGGTTATGGAGAAGATGATCAAACGATCGTCGATAATGTGATGAAACTTGCAGATTTAGGTGCTTCAGGAATCAATATAGAGGATTCGCTCAAGAACCAAGCGGGTCTCAAACCATTGGACCAACAATGCAATCTTTTATCGAAAATTAGAACCGCATTAGAGAAGAATGGGTATCAAGATTTTTATATAAACGCGAGGACGGATACTTATTTACAAAATCAAGATCCTCTAAATGAAACGATTTACAGAGCAAAAGCCTATATCGAAAGCGGGGCAAGCGGTATTTTTGTTCCTGGATTGAAAGAAGATGATGAAATCAGAGCAATCCTATCACAAATAAGTGCCCCACTAAATATTATGTCTTTGCCGGGACTTACTAATTGCAATAAGCTCAAGGAGCTTGGAGTCAAACGGTTAAGTATTGGAGGTGGGTTATATCGAAAGGTTAATAACTTATTGGATCATTGCGCGGCTCAAATTTATGAGTCTCAGGATACATCGATATTATTTAATTGATTTATCATTTAACAGGTTAACGTAAGGTCAGGCTTCGAACTGAAACAGTTTAGAGAAAAATTTCATTGCATCGGGACTACTACTGCTTTTTAACCGAGCGTTCAATTCTTCTTTGGCAATTTTCAAGTCAACATCGAATTCGTGCAATCCAACGCTCTCCATCCAATGATCCGCTGTTTCGAATGAAGTGCTTTGCCATGCGCTGTTCTCATCTAACGAAATTCTGCTTTCTTTGACACCGGAAATGACGATATCCAAGGTGCCTTGTAAATCCAATAAACCTTGTCCAAAGGTTTTTTTCATTTCTTTGGCGTTCATGCCCGATTTAACTCTTAACGACCTTGTTTCAATCCCTTCGTCTTCTTTGATTTGCTGGAGAAGCTCTACAGAAGTTTTTGAGACAAGGCCGTGCTTATATCGATCTTCAATGGGTTGAGGGCTTCCCAATATGGCTTTGATCCATGGAAACAGTTCACGTGAAATGAAAACTGATTTTTTTTTTAGGAATTTGCCATAGGCAGCCGTACCGTCGCTCGGAAACCGTGCCCGCCACACCCAAGGATCTAAATCAGTGCCAGTTAACCACGGCTCACCGTGAGTGACCTGATAGAGTGACGGGTGATCTGGAATTAAGGGAGCTAAAGGTAGAATACCGACTTCATGAATTAGTTGAACGGCCTCTTCATACGTATGTATTTTTTGTTCTTTCATAGCAGTTCACCTCAACCAGTCGATTTAATTTGAAAATAAAGGCTTATCCATATAAATATGAAGCACGTGACAGTAAAACACAATATAAATGTCTAGAGCTATCCCATTCAAATTGGAATAAATATCTATTGATTAATAACCTGAAGCTAATTAAAATAGTAAAAGTTATGAAAACTAAATATGAACCCTCATCAACCTAGATGAGGTAGAGGTCGCGATGTTGAAGAGTACGTCGGAGGAAGTCCAGTAAAGACTGTTGATTCCGATGAAAAGGCAACATTGCCGAAGCCGCACGGTATACTGACCGCGCTCGGCTGGGGCCGTTTCCGAAAGGAGCGGAACTGTCATACTGTTGAATCCAAAACAGTGTGTTGTGCTATCTTGAAACAGGATAAACGAGGGAGTAGAAGCGGCCTAACTTTATTTATGAAGAGAGGCGGCTTTTTTGCGTTGTTAGCCTTCTATTTAATGAAAACTAATGGAAACATGTAAAAGGGAGCGTACAGAAATTGAAAGAGAACAAGTTACTTAGAGGTCTAAAGTCGCGCCACATGACGATGATTTCACTCGGTGGATCGATTGGAACAGGGTTGTTCCTAGCCAGCGGCGGGGCGATACATACGGCAGGACCAGGCGGCGCGCTGTTAGCATACTTCATCATTGGAATAATGGTTTACTTTTTGGTAACAAGCTTGGGAGAAATGGCGACCTATATGCCGGTATCTGGAACCTTCAGTACCTACGCAACGAAATTCGTAGATCCATCCTTTGGCTTCGCGCTAGGGTGGAATTATTGGTACAACTGGGCAATTACAATCGCGGCAGAATTGTCCGCAGCGACATTAATTATTAAGTTCTGGCTGCCTGACAGCCCCTCGTTCTTATGGAGTGCTTTATTCCTTGCCTTGATGGTTGGTCTTAATTTATTGTCTGTTAAAAGCTATGGCGAGTCGGAATATTGGTTCGCAATGATAAAAATTGTAACAATTACTGTGTTTATCGGTATCGGCTTGCTAATGATCGTCGGCATCTGGGGCGGAGAAGCGATTGGATTCAGTAATTTTACAGCGGGTGACGCGCCGATTTCGGGCGGCTTGCTTGCCGTACTTGGGGTTTGTATGGCTGCCGGCTTCTCCTTTCAAGGAACAGAACTCGTCGGTCTTGCAGCAGGAGAGTCCGAGAATCCTCGGAAGAGCGTACCTCGCGCGATCCGCAGTGTGTTCTGGAGAATTCTATTGTTTTACATCTTGGCGATTTTCGTCGTTGGCATGCTGATTCCGTATTCCACAGATACACTCTCTAGCGACAGCGTAGCCGCAAGTCCGTTTACGATTATTTTCGAAAAAGCAGGCTTAAGCATAGCAGCTTCTGTGATGAATGCCGTTATTCTAAGCTCGGTTTTATCCGCGGGTAATTCAGGGATGTACGCTTCTACACGCATGCTGTGGGTATTGGCGAAAGAAGGTAAAGCGCCTAAATTGTTCACGAAATTAAATAAAAGCGGGATTCCAGTTTATGCCCTGCTCGCGACAGCTGCAATCGGAATGCTCGCGTTCCTGGCCTCTTTCTTTGGTGATGGTAAAGTGTACATTTGGCTATTGAATGCATCAGGTATGTCTGGATTCATCGCATGGCTTGGTATTGCAATTAGCCATTATCGTTTCCGTAAAGCTTACGTTGCACAAGGGCACAAAGTAGCTGATCTTCCATACCGCTCCATGTGGTTCCCGTTCGGGCCGATTTTGGCAGGTGTAATGTGTATGATTGTCATCATTGGCCAAAGCATTAGCGCGTTTTCAGACGGTCAGGTGGACTGGATGTTCTTACTCGCTTCCTATATTGGAATTCCATTTTTCTTGGTGTTGTGGTTGGGCTACAAGTGGAAATACAAAACAAAGGTGTTAAAACTGGAAGAATGCAATTTGGATTCTACAGTAGATTAATTGCAAAAAGAGCAAGGGCTATAAACTGCCTTTGCTCTTTTTGCGTAGGGACTGTCCCAAATTGTCGCACAGTATATCACTCAGATATCTTCGACTATTTTTGGATAGCCTTCTCCCATTAATGTAAAGAATACTTGACATAATGTATGGTTGATAATATGATGTGTAAATAATACTTTACTTTTTTATAAATATTAACAGAATAGGAGAGGTGAATATGTCCTTTCAAGAAAAGAAAAACATCGTATCTTTGTTTACCACCTTACTCATTTTTTCTATCTATAGCATGTATGTGTATCAAAAGTATCAAGAAGGGAGCTTTCATACCTCGAATGTATTTAGCTTCTGGGGAGCCTTCATCTTAATCTTAATCCCGGTGTCGATTATAGCAAAAATCATCATTCATATCGTATTCAGTATGATCAATACCATAGCAACGAATGAGAAAGAACCTCGAGTTACAGATGAGCTGGACAAATTAATTGAATTGAAATCCACAAGAAATTCTCATTATGTATTTATCATTGGTTTTCTTCTATCCATGATACCGCTGGTCATGGATCAACCACCTTATTTTATGTTCATCATACTGATTAGTTCAGGGTTATTGTCAGAGGTGATTGGAATCATCACACAGTTGTATCTCTATCGGAGAGGAGTCTAAGATGGGCAAAGCACATATTAGCAACAAGATTCGAACTTTACGCTTTAATCATGATGAAATGACCCAACAACAATTAGCGGATAAAGCAGGGGTGACACGACAGACGATTGTTGCAATTGAGAAAGGGAATTACTCCCCTTCCCTAGAATTGGCTTTTCGTATTGCCCGCGTCTTCAGCTTAACGTTGGAAGAAGTGTTCTCTTTTGAGGAAAATTAGGAGGGGTTAGAAATGACAAACCATAACACCGAAGCTTCACCGCTTTTTTATGCTAGAGTCGCTGGGTTCGGGCTTCTACTTATGGCTATACTTGCTATGTTTTCAAATTTTTCTGTTCTTGAGGGTCTTATTATACCGGATGATGCAGCAGCTACTGCTAATAATATCATAGCCAATGAGATGTTATTTCGGAGTGGATTTATCAGCTTTGTCATCGTGCTTATTCTTGATGTGCTGGTAGCTTGGGCATTGTATGCTCTGCTCAAACCCGTTAATAAGAATCTTGCCATGCTCGCGGCATGGTTTAGATTGGTATACACCGCCATTTTTGGAGTCGCCTTGTCTAATTTGTTGAATGTTTTACCAATTCTAAGTGGTGCTAATTACTTCACCGTATTCACAACAGATCAGTTAAAGTTATACGCTCAGGTGATGCTGCTGATCGATGCATTTAAAAATGGATGGCTGATTGGATTGGTATTCTTTGGATTTCATTTGTTGGTCATTGGTTATTTAATCATCAAGTCAGGAGGCTATATACCAAGAATAATTGGGATCTTCTTGATCCTTGCATCTGCTGGATATGTTATAGATAGTATTGCACATTTTCTTCTACCCAACTACGCCGACTACAAAACGGTATTCCAACTGATTGTAGCCATACCTGGTGTGATTGGAGAGCTGTCATTAGCTTTCTGGCTTCTGATCAAAGGTGTAAAGGTTCAACAGAAGTAATAGCCATCCAAACAAGAAGGATACCTATTGGATTATGGTCATATTCTTAAAGCAATATTCACAAAATCAACCTCCCACGATGGGAGGTTTTTTAATTGTAGAACAATAAGACTAAACACGTCGAACAAAATTCCCCCTCGCCCCATCGCAACCATCAACACGCAACAAATTACCTACCCATCACAAACAACTGTCGGTTCTTCCCCAGACCTCCTTTCGGTACAATGAAAGCGCATACTGTTTTCGTAAAGGAGAATGAATCATGAACTTTGACCTGAACGTTGTTCCTTTCAGCCGGAGAGAATCCTTTCTAGCAATCTCGATTCTGCCTGAAGCTCAAGATAGACAACAAGGCTTGTATCTGCGTACCGTTCGTGGCGGCGACGATAAATTTGGCGAGGCGTTTCATATGGATATGTTGGATGAAAACGGTCAATCCGTGTCATTCCAGGCAATAGCTTGCCCGGAGCTGATCCGGCTTGAATCGACGGCAGGCTTAACGGCTGAAATTTGTATCTCCGATCGCCGAACATTTCGAATTCGCACGAAAGGTTGTGGAATCCGCTTAACCTTCCGCACGGCTGCTTACGATTACGCTTATCAAGCAGCCTCCAGCAGCTGGGAAGTAAACAGCTTTACCCATGAATGCAGGTTCATGCTCACCGCGCTGGTTGGCGACTTGAAGATGGAAGTGCCATGGGACAAAATCAAAAGCTCCTATGTAATCGCAGATTTCTTACCTGACCGCAAATCGGGTATATCCGAGTTTGCTTTAGAAGAATTCCACACCGTGTGGGAGCCGCGCTCTGCTTGGGAATCCTTCGATGGCGCTGTGAAGCAAGTGAAGGAAGAGTTTAATAAATGGCTCGATTGCACGCTGCCTCTGCCAGAACGCTGGCAGGATAGTCGGGAGCTTGCGGCTTATATCACGTGGTCCTGCCTCGTTCCAGATGAGGGGTGCCTGACCAGACCGGCGATGTATATGTCGAAGAACTGGATGACGAATATTTGGAGCTGGGATCACTGTTTCAATGCGATGGCGCTTGTTCGCCATGATCCGAAGCTGGCATGGGATCAATTCATGATTTTCTTTGACCGCCAGGATGAGAGCGGTTTGATTCCTGATTTCATCAATAATAAGTATGAGCTCTGGAACTGCAACAAGCCGCCGATACATGGTTGGACGCTTTCTTGGATGATGGCCAGAACGGACTATATTAAGGATGCGCAGCTTCGGGAGGTCTACGGACCACTCTCCAAATGGACGAAATGGTGGTTCCGATATCGCGACGGCGATGGAGACGGGATTCCGCAATACAATCACGGCAATGACTCTGGCTGGGATAACAGTACAGCCTTCAATAATGGCATTCCAGTAGAAAGCCCAGATTTAGCGGCCTTTCTCATTCTTCAAGCAGAACTGCTCGCTGAGATTGCGGGACTGCTCGGGCATGCGGAAGATGCCAAAGAATGGCGGGGGCTTGCTGAGGGCACACTGGAAAAGATGATTAGCCATTTCTGGAAAGATAGCCGCTTCACGGCCTGCCGCTCCGGCACGCATGAGTTATCCGAAGGGGACAGCCTCCTCTTATTCGTTCCAATCCTTCTGGGCAAACGTCTGCCAGAGCCGATCCGCACAGCTTTGCTGAAGGGGCTAAGGGATGAAGATCGTTTCTTAACCACTAATGGTTGGGCGACAGAGAGCGTGAAAAGTCCTTTCTACAATCCGGACGGCTATTGGCGAGGTCCGATCTGGGCTCCTTCGACCATGCTGCTCGTGGAAGGAGTGGCCGCGGCGGGTGATCGTGAGTTGGCAGAAGAGGTAGCGCGCCGATTCTGCACCATGCTGGATCACAGCGGAATGGCCGAGAATTTTGACGCGATTACGGGACAAGGCTTGCGTGATCGTGCCTTTACATGGACATCGAGTGTGTTCTTGATTCTAGGTAATGAATACACAACCTAAATAAAACCTGCACTTCTCCCTGCTATAAATTAGCAGAGGGGTGGTGCTTTTCCCGTTTCGGGGATCGGATCTCATAATGGTATGGTGAAGCCAACGCCGTCAGGGACTCCCTCATGGATGGAGGATACATTGTTCGCTGAAAGTGTTCCATGCTACACTTCAAATGTATGATTTTATAGAGAAAGCTCAAGGGGAGGGTGCGATCATCAAAGATTATTTGCTTAAGCGACTCAATATCCGCCTTTTGTCTGGCTCTTATAGGAGCATTCGCACGAAGCTTCTCTTCTGTTTTCTCATTGTAACGATAATTCCGCTGCTCTCACTTGGGGCCTTGTCTTATTACCAGTCCGCGAAGGTCATTAATTCTCAGTTTGGCAAATATGGGGAGAACGCTGTGGCGCAGTTGGAGCAGCAGATGAGTTCTTATTTGAATCGGATGAATCAGACGACGGAGACGGTTTATTCCTATTTGCTTGATCCTGCAAGGGTTGATCTAGGGAACCAGGTTCCGACGACTTATAAAGAGATTATGGATAAGGATGATTTTGAAGTTCTTCTGAAAGCGCTTAAAACCGACCGAACGACAGGCATCTACATTATTACCAGTTCCGGTTACTATTATGGAGAAAATAATCTCGATGTGTCGAAGCTTAGCCGTATTCCGGCTTGGCAATCCATGTCGGATGCTAATGAAGGGAAGTACTGGCTGGGTTTCTATGCTCAGAATCATGGGATGAAAGAAACCGAAGATTCCGGGATGCCCGTCCTGGGCTTAGCTGTCCCGATTAACAATCCATACGGCGCGCTGCGGGGCAGCAAGATTCTTATCGAGGAGAATGCGGAAGATCTGCTTCATATGTTCAAGCTGTTCGAGAACGATACGAAGGCTCATCTCAGAATAGCAGATCCGCAGGGACGAATTATATATGAGACAGCAGCTGCCTTCACTTCGCAAACCAGTGATATCGTTTGGAACAAAACACTTGCAGCTAATCATTGGACGATTGAGGCGAGGCTGCCTTCCCAGTCGTTTTATCGCTCCTCCAGCATTATAAGATCGAATACGATTATGGTTGCTGTAGCTTCATGTCTGCTAGCCTTTGGGCTTGCGTATCTCTTCTCCTCCCGATTCACCGCGCGGATTCGCCGTCTTAAGGATGCGATGCAGAAGGTCAGCTTCGGTAAGCTGCATACGAGGACTCAGGTCGAAGCCAAGGATGAGCTGGGCATTTTGGATACAAGCTTTAACAATATGGTAGGCGGCATTCAGACTTTGATTGGCGAGGTTGAACGGAGCGAGCGGCTCAAGAAGGAAGCGGAGCTGAAGGCCTTTCATTATCAGATCAACCCGCATCTGCTCTTCAATACACTTAACTCTATTCAATGGAAAGCTAGGCTTCAAGGTGCGGAAGATATCCGCCAAATGCTTTACCATCTCACGATGGTACTCGAAGGCAATCTGGATATCTCGCAGGAGCTGATACCGCTCGGTAGAGAGCTGCGGATGATTGAGCATTTTCTGAAAATCCAAGAGGTCCGATATGGCCCCGTTTTCAAGTATGAACTGGCATGCGATGAACTGCTCAAGCGTTATCTGATTCCCCGCATGACACTGCAGCCTTTATTCGAGAATATTTTCTTCCATGGCTTCGAGGACGGCAAGGGCTTAATCCGCTTATCCATTCGGGATGAAGGCAATCATTTGCTGCTCACACTTTCCGATAATGGAGCGGGTATTCCAGCGGACAAGCTGAAGCGGCTGCTTCGGCCAAGCGATACGAGTCGTAAGGGCAGGGGAGGTCTGGGTGTGCAGAATGCCGATCAGAAATTCAAATTGCATTTTGGCCTGCAGTATGGGTTAACGGTGGAATCCAACCAGGGTGAAGGGACAACGATCATCATAGAATGGCCTAAGAAGGAGGAGAGTCCGCATGGAAACTATCAAGAGCATTAAGGTGATTATCGCAGATGACGAGAGCATCGTCCGTAAAGGACTTCGTTCCACGGTTCCTTGGGATAAATACGGGATGGAAGTGGTGGCGGACGCTCCGAATGGCCGCAAAGCTTGGGAAGCTTTCCTTGAGCATCGGCCTCAAGTCGTCATTACCGACATTGTTATGCCCGAAATGGATGGCATTGAATTGTCACGCCGAGTCAAGGAAGCAGCACCCGATACGAAAATCATTCTGCTCAGCTGCCACAGGGATTTCGAGTACGCTCAGCAGGGTATGAAGCTGGGAGCAGCTGGTTATCTGCTCAAAACCGCCTTTGAGGATGAGGAGCTGGAAGGCATGCTGGCGAAGTTTCAACATGAGCTTGCGATAACTCCTTCGGCACCAACAGTCGCCCCGACAGTTAGCAGCGAAGACGAAGATGAGCGGCTGGGTACCTTGCTTTATGCTTGGCTGAATGGCCATAATGACAAGCTTGTTGGGGAGATGGAGAAACGTACCGGCGAGGTGTGGTCTTTCCATGGTGAACCGGTTTATGTCTTTTTGATCAAGACTTCCGGGTGTGAGGCGTCTTGGCTCGATTTGTTGAAGGAAGCGCTTGAGGAGGATCGCCAGCTGTGTAAAGGGGCAGTCATTCCATATGGGGATGAGCGCTGCTACTATATTGTGCCCGAGTCGCTTCTGAATGCTGCGGAGAGCTTGCTTGTGGAGAGAAAGAGCGAGAATGCGAAGCTACAGTGGGCCAGAAGAGGGCCGCTCACAAGCACAGAGGAACGTCTTGAAGCGTTGTTAGCCCTGCATAAAGCAGCGGAATTGGAGAAAGCCTATGGCGTAACAGCCGCAGATTGGCCGGAGCCGATCTGGAAAGCGGTTAAGCTTCTGCATGACAACCCGGCGGCTGAATGGTCTGTCAGCGATGTAGCTGGACAGGTTGGGCTCAGCCGAAGCCACTTCTCTATCATATTCAAGAAAACGCTGGGAGACAGCTTCGTTGTTTTTCAATACAAACGTAAGCTCAAGCTGGCCTACGGATTATTAAAGGATACGTCGCTCACGATGCAGGATATTGCTGAGCGCACAGGGCTTGGAGATAGCAAATATTTCAGCAAATGGTTCAAGCGCTGCACTGGCCAAACGCCAAGTCAGTACCGAGCCGAACATAAAGACGGTACCCTCCGAACATATGGACACCCGCCTCGGTGAATCGAACAAAAACGCACAAACATTCGAATAGTTATCGGTTTTGAACCGCTTTCATTTTAGTTATGATGAAAGCGGTTCAATTATTATATACTCATTCACGGATAGGGGAGCTGACAGAATGATCAAGAAACTTTCACTCATTGTTCTTACGACTGCAATGGCGATGACTGCGCTTACAGCATGCAGCAGTAATAACGAAGGTACGACTAGCAAGGCGACAGAACCGGCGAAAGGTAACGATGCTGCCAAAGAGAAGACGCTTCGATTCGCAACATGGGATACCGGGGATGCGCTTAAGATCGAGCAGGATATCGCGAAGAAGTTCGAAGCGAACCATCCGGGAACGAAGATCCAGGTAGAAGCGTACGCCGACGGTTTCGATCAGAAGCTAGCTGCGGGTTTCGGCGCTACGAATCCTCCGGATGTGATGTACATGTGGGATTTTCCAACGTATCATCAATCGCTTGAGCCGCTGGGCAGCTACGCTGACGGGGATAAGGACTTGAACAAGGATGATTTCTACAAAGGGTTGTTCAATTACGCGACGATCGAGAACAAGCTCTATGGCATTCCAGCAGGCTTCACGACTCGTGTCGTGTACTACAACAAGAAAATGTTTGATGATGCTAAGATTCCTTATCCGAAGGATGGTTGGACATGGGATGATTTCCAGGATATTTCCAAGAAGCTGACGGATAAAGCTAAGAAACAGTTTGGTTTCGGTGTTCGAGCGGATAACGATACGTACGATTTGCAAGGTTTTGTATGGAGTAACGGCGGCTCTTATATCTCTAATGACGGCAAAACGATAAACGGCTTCATGAACAGTAAAGCAACAGCCGGAGCTATTCAAATGTTCGGGGATATGGTCAAGAACGGTTCGGCCGTGCTGGCCGGAGGCAAAGGACAGCAAAGCGGTGAGGATATCTTCAAAGGCGGCAAAATCGCCATGTGGGAAAGCGGTATCTGGCCGCTGGAATCGTTCAAGGAAGCAGGGATTGATGTAGGGACAGTGGAGATGCCTGCTTTTCCAGGCAAACCAGTCAAAGGTGTGATTGCTGAATCTGCTCTATCTATTGCGAAGGATTCGAAACAGAAGGATCTAGCTTGGGAGTTTATCAAGTATTATGTTGGGAGCGAAGCGATCAAGATGCGCGTATCGGATTTGCCGGTCAGAGTAAGTGTCGTGAACGAGCTTAAGAAGGATCAGGATCCTCTGTACAAGCCGTTTTACACAATGCTGCAGCGCTCCGACAATTCGCCGGCATTCCTGCTGAGTGCCAAGTGGAATGAAGTGAACCGTCAGCTATCTTCGGCCGTAGAAGCTACCGTGCTTGGCAGTAATGCGCAGGATGCGCTGGATCAAGCCGTCAAAGACAGCGAGCGTTATTTGAAATAAGATTTCTACAGAAAGAAGGTTAGGGAGATGGCTCAGACCTACCCGCAGCAAGCAAACGCAGGGAAACCAATGGCCAGCCTCAAGCCTAGAAGGAAACTCAGTTGGGGTGGGGTAACTCCCTACCTCTTCATTTTTCCATGGATCTTCGGATTCCTAGTGTTCACTTTAGGGCCGTTGTTATTCTCGCTTATTATTTCATTTTTCGATTGGCCAATTGTAGGTAAAGTGCGCTTTATCGGATTAGACAATTATGTGGATATGTTTACGAAAGACCCGCTGTTCTGGAAGTCGTTCGGCGTGACAATCAAGTTCGCAGCGCTGTTTGTTCCACTCAATATAGCGGTTGCGCTTGGACTAGCGATTCTGCTTAATCAGAAAATTCGCGGCAGCGCGATTTTTCGAACCGCGTTTTACCTACCCTCTGTGATCTCGGGCGTGGCGCTAGCTATGATTTGGTCTTGGGTGTACAGCGGAGATTACGGTATTCTGAATTATTTTCTGTCGATTATCGGTGTTCAGGGTCCTGACTGGTTGAATAGTAAACAATGGTCTCTTGTAGCGATGGTCGTTGCCAGCTTATGGGGACAAGGCTCGATGATGCTCGTTTTTCTTGCAGGGCTTAAGGGGATACCAAAGGATCTATACGAATCTGCTTCCATAGATGGTGCGGGTAAGCTCAGACAATTCTTTAGCGTTACGATACCGATGCTTAGCCCGACAATTATATTCAATCTGATTACGTCCATTATCGCGGCGTTCCAACAGTTAACCCTTGCGCTCCTGCTCACAGGAGGCGGTCCGATGAAATCAACGTATTTTTACGCGATGTATATGTACGAGAATGCCTTTAAGTTTTTTAAAATGGGTTATTCCGCAGCAAACGCATGGTTCATGTTCCTTATTGTGCTCAGTCTGACATTCCTTGTATTCAAGTCGTCAGAGGCTTGGGTGTTCTATGAAGGCGAAATGAAGCAAAAGTCACAGAAGAAAGTGAAATCCGGCGGAAGGAGGAGGTCAGCATGAAACGGATAATCGTCTATACGATGCTGATTATCTGCTCGCTGCTGTTCGTCGCTCCGCTGTTCTGGGCGGTGACGACGGCGGTGAAATCGCCAGCGGAGCTGTACCTTTTCCCGCCAAAATGGATTCCTTCGGTTTGGAAATTCAGTAATTTCGCCGAAGCATGGACGATTCAGCCTTTTAACTTATTCCTGAAAAATACCGTCATCGTGACGTTGATGTCAACGCTCGGCCAATTAATATCCTGTACGCTTGTAGCCTACGGGTTTGCGAGATTCCAATTCAAAGGGCGCGATCTGCTGTTTCTGATTGTGCTTGCTACGATGATGATCCCTTGGGAAGTCACCATGATCCCGCAGTATATGGAGTTTAACTACCTCGGCTGGATTAATACGCTCAAACCGCTTATTGTTCCGTCGTGGTTCGGTTCGGCTTATTATATCTTCTTACTGAGACAGTTCATTCTGACGCTTCCTCGCGAGTTGGATGAGGCGGCAACGATCGATGGGGCTAACAAATTTGCCATTCTTGTGCGGATCATTGTCCCGCTCATGGGACCATCTCTCATCTTAGTCGGCGTGTTTCAGATTATGAGTTGTTGGAACGATTATCTGGGACCGCTCATTTTCCTTAATGATCAGTCAAAATATACACTGACGCTTGGATTGTCGCAGTTCAAAGGGATGTTTGGCGTCGACATGCAGTCCATTATGGCCATTACCTGTCTGATCTCCATTCCGCCGCTGGCTGTGTTCTTCTTCGCACAGCGCTATATTGTCGGTGGAATTGCGGGTACGGGGATTAAGGGGTAGGTGGCTTAGGAGAGGAAGGTCATCACTTTAAGCTTGGCGAGATCCGGTCCGCTGTGGAGGTGCTGTTAAGCTTTCGTGAGGTAGATAGGCTTCAGGTGATTACTAATGTTGTATTTCATACAACAATTCACACGCCCAAAGGCAATTTTGCAACTTGAAGTTGTAGTTTGTACAACATTTTTAGCCCGTTTGTTGCGAAATGGCCTGTATAGGAGCAAATTGTTGTATTTCATACAACAATTCACACGCCAAAAGGCTATTTTGCAACTTGAAGTTGCAGTTTGTACAACATTTTTAGCCCGTTTGTTGCGAAATGGCCTGTATAGGAGCAAATTGTTGTACATGATGCAACAATGTACGGAAAAAGCGCGATAACGGCAGTAATTGTTGCACTTTCTACAACATCATTCAACCCGCGCACATGGATTCATTCATCTAGCAACCTCAATTGAGCATAGTTGAATATTGAACCCGATCAAAGACATCTCCATTGCAGAGCAAGATTAGATGAATGAATCGACGGTCTCCTTATTCCAATGGATACGCGTCGTGTGGACCAGATTAGGTTTTTTTGAGCAGAAGGTTAATAGAGACATATAGATAGAGATTCGAGAGGAGAGGCAGCTATGCATAACGAGAAAGTGGCACGTGATTGGGATAATCTAGCGGTGTTAGAGCGAAATCGCACGAAGAGCCGCGCATATTTCATCCCACATTCCGATCAAGCCGGAGCTTTGAGCTATGACCGAGGGAGCTCGCCTTGGTTCAAATCTTTGAATGGCAGTTGGAAGTTTCATTATGCGAAGGGGCCTGAATGGGCGCCGGATGATTTTTACCTAGAGAATTATGACTTGTCTGGGTGGGATAAGATCCAAGTTCCGAGCCATTGGCAGCAGAAGGGTTATGGCCATCCGCATTATACGGACTTATATTATCCGTTCCCGGTTGATCCTCCGCATGTGCCTAATGATAATCCGACAGGCAGCTATGTGCGAGAGTTTGAGCTTCCACAGCATTGGGACGGCAGAAAGCTGGCCGTGAAATTCGATGGCGTGGATAGTGCATTCCATGTATGGATCAATGGGACATTCGTTGGTTACAGCCAAGGAAGCCGATTGACGTCAGAATTTGATCTGACACCGTTTGTGAAGCAGGGAATCAATCGTATGGCGGCGCGCGTCTATCAATGGTCAGACGGCAGCTATCTGGAAGACCAGGACATGTGGTATATGAGCGGTATTTTCCGGGATGTGTATCTGATTTCGGAGCCGTCCTCCATACGGATCGTGGACTATCGAATCGTTACTGAACTGGACGCGGACTATAGCGATGCGACTTTATCAGTTCAAGTTGAGCTGCATGGAAATGTATTGCAAGGGAAACTCCAACTGCAGCTTCTGGATCATGAAGGTGTACATGTTGTTTCAGCTGTAGAAAAAATCACTGACGGCGGTGCTGATCAGAAGATTCTGTCGTTTTCAATGCCAGTCACAAAACCTTCGCTTTGGAGCGCTGAAGCTCCAGCTCTATATCATTTGACGATAGGCGTAGTGGATCTGAACGATAAAGTGGTGGAGACGGTTGCTCAGCGAGTTGGCTTCCGCAAGATCGAAGTGAAGGACGGCCAGTTTCTGGTGAACGGCAGGGCGATCATGCTGAAAGGCGTAAACCGTCACGATCACCATCCGGATACAGGACGCACGGTGACGCTGTCGACTATGATTCAAGATGTGAAGATGATGAAACAGCATAATATTAATGCGGTCAGAACCGCTCATTATCCGAATGATCCGCGGTTCTACGATATTTGTGACGAATATGGTTTATATGTCATGGAAGAAACGGATTTGGAAACTCACGGCTTCGAGCCTCTGGGCAATATTTCACGGCTAAGCGATGATCCTGCTTGGCAGGAAGCATACGTTGACCGCGTACGCCGCATGGTAGAGCGTGATAAGAATCATCCTTCTGTCTTGTTCTGGTCACTTGGTAATGAATCCGGCTTCGGCTGCAACTTCCGAGCGATGTCGGCGTGGTGCAAACAAGCAGATCCAACGCGGCTCATTCACTATGAAGAAGATCGCGAGGCGGAAGTGTGCGATATTGTAAGCACCATGTACTCCTCCGTAGAGAAGATGGCAGGCTTCGGTCAGCAGGTTGATCATCCTAAACCGCATATCCTGTGCGAATTCGCTCATGCCATGGGGAATGGTCCAGGCGGACTCAAGCCGTATTTTGATACCTTCGATGCTCATAGGAGACTGCAGGGCGGCTTCGTCTGGGAATGGATCGACCACGGTATCCGCAGGAAGACAGCGGATGGTAAAGACGACTACGCTTACGGCGGAGATTATGGCGATGTGCCGAACAACAGCAATTTCGTCATTGATGGTCTTATTCGTCCGGATCGGACACCTTCCCCAGGTCTTATTGAATACAAGAAAATTATTGAACCTGTTAGGGTCGAGTATATAAAAGATGATTGCATACGCATCATGAATCGCTATGATTTTATAACGCTTGATCACCTCTATGCAGATTGGAGTGTGACGGTAGATGGGCGGACTGTCCAAAGCGGTGTGCTTGTTCTGCCGCGAATTGGTCCTGGCGAAAGTGCAGAGGTGTATGTTCCCGTTAGAGCAGATCTGCAGCTAGCCTTATTAGATCCGAATGCGGAGCGCTGGTTGAATGTAGGCTTCACGCTTGCGGCAGATTGCATCTGGGGTGAGCAAGGACATGAGGTAGCTTGGGCACAGCTTGCTCTCGAAGCAGTTGGGAACGCAAATGATGCGTCTGCTTATGAAGCAGTTAGTTTGCCAATGCGGAGCTTATCCTGCACAGAGGAAGGGCGTCGACTCATCCTCGCAAACGATTCTTTCCGAATGGCATTCGACACCCGGCGGGCAGGAATCAGCTCGCTGCGAATGAACGGCCAAGAGCTAGTGAACACGGGGCCGCGTCTTAACTTCTGGCGTGCACCGATTGATAACGATATGTATGTCCTGCCTGACTGGTACAAGGCTCATCTCAATAGGCTAAGCGAACGAATAGATAATTGTCGCTGGGAGCGGCTGGATGAGGGTACGATTCGTATAACTTGGGCGTCTCGCATTGCACCCCCGGTATTCGACTGGGGCTTCCGATGTGAAACGACTTACACCATAACAGGCTCAGGTCTTATCGTCATTGACGTTCAAGGCGTTCCAGAAGGCAAGCCGCCTGCTATGCTTCCTAAGATTGGACTCCAACTGGAGATACCGGGAAACATGGACGCTGTGAAATGGTACGGACGTGGTCCGGGGGAGAACTACTCCGACAGTAAGGAAGCAGGACGGTTCGGTGTGTATCGGAAGTCTGTAGATGAACTATTCACGCCATATATTTATCCGCAGGAAAACGGCAACCGCACAGATGTAAGGTGGGTATCCATTACAGATGGTGCCGGAATCGGTCTACTCGCGGTAGGAGCACCAACACTTGAATTCAGCGCACGACGCTATACCGATGCTGACTTAGAAGCAGCCAAACATGCAAGTGATCTTGTTCCACGGGATTTCATTACACTCAACCTGGATTACAGGCAGAATGGTTTAGGCAGCAACAGCTGTGGACCAGCTCAATCCCCGGAAAACACAGTCACATCAGAAGCATTCCATTTCCAGATGCTGCTTAAGCCCTATCTATCCGAAGATACCCTACCTGAGCGGTTGAGCCATCAAATGAGACTAGAAGCGAAAGAGAAACATCTACAGGAGGGTGCAAACCATGCTTAACGCACAAGACGTATTGAACTTAACGGGAAAAATAGCAGTTGTAACCGGCGGAGCCTCAGGGATCGGCCTTGCGACGGCTGAACTGCTTGCCAGCTTTGGAGCTTATTCCATCCTTCTTGATATTAACGAAGATCAAGGAGAACAGGCGGTAGCTGGAATTAGACAGCAGGGTGGCCAAGCGAGTTTCTACCGCTGTGATGTGTCTTCCTCTGCCGATTGCCAGCGTGTTGCAGCAGAAATTGATGCTGCACACGGACGAATTGATATTTTGTTCAACAATGCTGGGATTATTCGTCGTAAAACGGTCGTTGAGCTGGAAGAACGTGATTGGGATTTGGTTATAGATGTTTCCTTGAAGGGTGTTTATCTCCTGTCCAAATCTATCATTCCGATCATGGAGCGAGAGGGTGGAGGCAGCATCATTAACTCAGGCTCCGGTTGGGGCCTAAAAGGCGGTGACCGCGCTGCTGCCTACTGCGCTGCCAAAGCAGGCGTTGTGAATTTAACGCGGGCTATGGCTATCGATCATGGCGTCGCTAACATTCGCGTGAACTGCGTATCGCCAGGCGATACGGACACGCCGCTGCTGCGTGATGAAGCGAAGCAGCTTCAGCGAAACGAGGCCGAATTCCTAGTCGCCTCGGCCGGTGGCCGCCCGCTAGAGAGGCTCGGAACACCGCGAGATATTGCGAATGCGGTCCTATTTCTAGCGAGTGACATGTCTTCTTGGGTAACGGGAAGTGTGCTTGTTGTAGATGGCGGGGGCATTGCCTAAGGGCAATTCGTGTCTATCTCCGCTTGGTAGTTAAGAATCTATGAGTTATACAACGATGAATGGAGGCGTTACCTTTGCCTAATAACAGAACATATGCCCATCCTTATATACCGAATACCGTGCCTGAGGTTCGTGATGCGATGCTGAAGGAAATCGGCCTGACCTCGATGGATCAGCTTCATGACGCCATTCCAGACAGCTTGAAGCTGAACCGGGAGATGAAACTCCCGCCAGCTATGACGGAATACGAGCTGCGTCGTCATATAGACGGTCTGCTTGCCAAGAACAAGCACGGTGCCGCTTATTTGAATTTCCTTGGAGCGGGCTGCTGGCAGCATTTTATTCCGGCTGTCTGTGACGAAATCAATCAGCGTTCCGAGTTCGTTACCGCTTATGCCGGTGAACCCTATGAAGATCACGGACGATTCCAAACCTTGTTCGAGTATCAAAGTCTAATGGCTGAGTTGGTTGATATGGACGTCGTTAATGTCCCTACCTTCGACTGGGCACAAGCGGCTTCAACAGCGATTCGGATGGCGGGCCGCATCACAGGCCGCAGTGTTGCACTGCTTCCAAAGTCAGTCGATCCCGACAAAGTCATGATTATCAACAACTACTGCACACCCGTGATGGAACTGCGTTTTGTTGAAATCAATGAGGCAACCGGCAAAATGGACTTGAATGATTTGCGCAGCAAGCTATCCAGTGAAATAGCTGCGGTATACTTCGAGAATCCGGGCTACCTCGGTATCATCGAAGACCAAGGACAAGAAATTTCGGAGCTTGCCCATTCTGTGAATGCCATCTCCATCGTTGGCGTGGACCCTATCTCACTTGGCGTTCTTCAGCCTCCGAGCCAATATGGCGCAGATATCGTCTGTGGAGATTTGCAGCCACTGGGGATGCATATGAATTACGGCGGCGGGCAAGCCGGGTTTATCGCGACGCGCGATGAAGAGACCTACGTCATGGAATATCCTTCCCGGTTGTTCGGCATCGTGCCAACGGAGGTTGAAGGCGAATATGGCTTTGGCGATGTAGCCTATGAGCGCACATCCTTCGCGCTTCGTGAGAAAGGGAAGGAGTCCGTTGGTACCCAGACCGCATTATGGGGCATAACCGCAGGTGTCTACCTATCCTTGCTTGGGCCAACCGGTATGCAGGAGGTCGGCGAGACCATCATGCAGAAGTCGCAATACGCGGCCAAGAAAATCTCCGCCATTCCAAGCATTTCCCTTCGGTTCGCAGAAACAGCTTTCTTCAAGGAGTTTGTTGTTGATTTCAACGATACAGGCTTGACCGTCGCTGAAATAAATGCGCAACTATCCGAAGCGGGAATATTCGGAGGCAAAGATTTGTCCGCTTCTTTCCCGGCATGGGGACAATGTGCCCTCTACTGCGTTACTGAAATTCATTCGCAGGCTGATCTAGATCGTCTAGCAGACACCATTCAAACCATCGTTCGCAAACCGTGATCGATTTATATAAAGAAAGGACGGAACGCCATGAAACGAATTCGCAGAGATCATAAAGTCCGTAATTTTCATCAAGCCAAATGGGATGAGCCGGTCATATTTGAGCTTCACCGTCAGGGAGAGCGAGGGGTAATTCCGCCAAGAACGGAGGCTGCCATTGCAGCTGAGGTGGGAGACGGCATTGGGCGTATACCTTCTTCTATGAAACGAAAGTCAGCGCCGGCTTTACCCGAGATCGGTCAAGCCAAAGTACTTCGGCATTATTTGCGCCTGTCCCAGGAGACTCTTGGCTCCGATATGAATGTTGAGATCGGACAAGGCACCTGTACGATGAAGTATATTCCGCGCATCAACGAAATGCTTATCCGTACGCCCCATATGATGGAGCTGCATCCCTTACAGGATGCCGATTCCGTTCAGGGTATGCTGGAGATTTTCTATAAGCTGGACCTTGCGATGCGTGAGATCAGCGGGATGGATGCCTTCTCGTTCCAACCGAGCAGCGGTACGCAGGCCTTGCTTGCGATGGCATCGATCGTTCGTGCTTATCATGATTCGCGGGGGGAGGGAGATCAGCGGGATGAGATCATTACGACGATTTTCTCCCACCCCTCCCAAGCTGCGACAGCTGCGGTCAAGGGCTACAAAATTATTACGCTGCACCCAGACGAAGACGGCTTCCCAGACATAGAGAAGCTGAAGAGTGTCATCTCCGAGCGAACAGCTGGTTTTGTCGTTGCGAATCCGGAGGACACTGGCATCTATAACCACCGAATCCGCGAGTTTACCGACATTGTTCATGAGGCTGGTGGAGTCTGCTTCTACGATCAGGCCAACGCAAACGGCTTGCTTGGCATCACTAGAGCGAAGGAAGCGGGCTTCGACATGTGCTTCTTCAATCTGCACAAGACGTTTGCGGCTCCTCATATGTGCGGCGGTCCGGCTACGGGGGCTCTTGGTGTAAGCGAGGAACTGAAGCGTTTCTTACCTGGACCGCTTGTGGATTATGACGGAATCCGTTATGTCTTGAAGAATAAGACAGCAGACAGCATCGGCAAAGTCCGCAGTTTCCACGGGGTTGCACAGACTGTACTGCGTTCCTACGCTTGGATTATGAGCCTAGGTCCAGATGGGCTGAAGGATGTCGCCCAAATTGCGGTTCTGAACAACAATTATCTTTATCACAAAATCTTGCAAATCCGCGGAGCGAGTGCACCTTATATCAAAGGACGCCGCCTCGAGCAGGTTCGCTACAGCTGGAAGCAGCTTACAGATGAGACAGGTGTCACGACAGAGGACATTACTCGCCGCATGTGTGATTTCGGCCTGCATTACTGGACGTCCCATCATCCGTATATCGTGAAGCAGCCGTTTACCTTGGAGCCGACAGAGTCGTATTCCAAAGAGGATCTGGACGAATACATCCATGCGCTTGAGCATATCTCGAATGAAGCCTACACACAACCGGATATAGTGAAGTCAGCTCCGCATAACAGTACTGTCCATCGAAACGATGAATCGTCTTTAGATGATCCGAAGCAGTGGTGCATTACTTGGCGGGCGTATTTGAAAAAGACTCAACCGGTATAAATCAATCTATCGTTTTTATGTTGCTATCATCTAATAATTGTTGTTTTCAGAAAGGCCCCGCTAGGGGTCTTTTCTGTTTTCAAGTCATTTTTGTCATGGGTAACAGAGGATTTCGTAAAAAAACACAAAAGTGGAATCCTTTATTTAATAAGGGATCCCACTTTATTCATTTGCGAATTCAATTGTAGAAAACTCATTGCTTTCTCATAGCTTCTGAAATAACTGTGAAATCCGATAGATCAATCTCAAAGTGTCCCATGCGAAAGCGATAACCCCAATTTCGGTTTCCCTTGGTGAAACTCATTCTGTCCAAGAGGGAATGTACGGGAGCCTCCGTACACTTATAATAATCTATGTTGCGTCGATAGGGAATGAAGGATTCACTCATAGGATACTCGTACACTTCGTCATCTCTCACTTGTCCAATTGCTGTAAATGCTTGTAAAGGATCACCGCCGTTTAAATCCGTTTTTGGGGAATAATAGATTAGCCAGTCTCCCTGTCTCATTCGCTTTAAGGGAGCGGCCTTTCCGTGACATAATTGGGCAAACCCGCCTTCTACTCCTCTCATGACATGCGATTTAGAGACGACTCCGATCCAATAACGATGATTATTTTCCATATCCATCACACAGCCTCGAGTTCAATTTTTCTAGCCAAATACTCAACATGAACAAATTCATCCCATTCTTTCCATGTGTCGATGTCGCTGTAAAGACCCCAATTGGTTTCCGCCTTCGCATCGGTTATAACGCTGTGTTCAAATTTCCACATTTTTATTGCTCCTCTTTTTATGGTTAGTCAGCTGTAAATTCTCGGCTGGCGGCACCCATTTTGATTGTTATAAGAAATTTCTCCTATTCTGATGTAGGATTCTACTACTTGAAGTGAGAATATATTCACTATAACAACCTGCTGTTGACAACGTATTGTCAGGAGTAAGACGGAGGCTTTTTCATGAAACGTTCTGATCGTATGCTTGCAATTCTTCTGGAACTACAGAGAAAAGGGGTAGTGCGTGCCGAAGATTTGGCAAGCCGCTTCGAAATGAGCGTCCGTACAGTGTACCGGGATATGGAGGCCCTCTCAATATCAGGCATACCACTGCGATCTACACCAGGTATTGGGTATGAGCTCATGGAAGGGTTCTTTCTACCGCCGATTCAATTTACAGCTCTAGAGGCGTCCATGTTGTTACTCGGGAGCGACTATGTAGCTAATACTTTTGATAGCACATATTGTGAAGCAGCGCATGCCGCACAGGAGAAAATAGAGGCAATTATGCCTGAGCAGCAGCGGAAACAGGTTCAACAGCTTCGTGACAGTATTCATCTCCTGAACTTGGACGATGCTTTTCATGCCCCAAACGCAACAGAATCCGCCCAAGAAATATTGGGGCTTGTGCGAAGAGCCGTTTTGGAACAACGTGTGCTTTCCTTTACGTATAGAAGCCGTAAATCTTCCCCTTATGCATCCGAAGAACCCTCGGGCATTCGTAGCGTTCATCCCTACGGACTCATTCATCTCAGAGGAATTTGGTACTTCGTGGGTCATTGCACCAAGCGCAATGAACTGCGTCAATTTCGTTTGGAGCGTATGGAGTCTGTTAATCTGTTGTCAGACACTTTTGAGCGTCCCTCTGAATTTCGGATGCGCGAATATGAGCCAGAACAAAACTTTCAACAAGAAGTGACCGTATCGTTTGCGAAGGAGGCACTTCCTTGGATTCGAGAAAACCCCTCTTTTTATTTAACAAATTTGGAAGAACGAGAGGACGATGTCCTTGCGACGCTGCATTGTCGAAATGAACAAGATATTCTGCAATGGGTACTCAGTTGGGGGCGGTACGCACGGGTGTTACAACCACAATCGTTGCGCGAGAGCATCAAAGTTCACGCAGCGTTTCTTGTCGATGCTTATCGGGAACCGGAACCTTCTAGAAGCAATTAGGGGATCTGCCATCATTTCATGATGCGATGTTGGAAATCTGCAGATGCCTGATATATGATGAGGGTAGAAGGGATCGTGACCGAGAATGTCAGAAGAACGATTAGCTGTTTTAGAAGTACATATCGATCAGGCTGGATATGATGAAGTTCCAGATATTATCAAGAAGATTCATTTTGATGTTCGGCAAGGAGAACTGGTAGGCCTGTTAGGTCCAAATGGAGCTGGCAAGAGCACGACAATTAAGAGCATCCTTGGTTTATTGAAGGATTTCAAGGGTAAAATCTCTTTTATGGGTGAGCGAAAAAGCTATGCTTACATTCCGGAGCATCCGATTCTATATGATGAGTTGACGTTATGGGAGCATATGGAATTTGCTGCTTCCGTCTACGATTTAGATCGAACGGTATTCCTAGAGCGTGCAGATGATCTTTTGCATCGGTTCCGATTGATGGATGAAAAACATCAACTGCCCGGGAAATTTTCCAAAGGTATGCAGCAGAAAATTATGCTCATCCTCGGCTTTTTGAATAAACCAGATGTGTATATTGTGGACGAGCCTTTCATTGGATTGGATCCGAAAGCGATTAAAGATTTCTTAGGAATGTTGGATGAGGAACGCAAGCGCGGTGCAGGTATTCTGATGAGTACCCATGTGTTAGATACAGCGGAACGGATTTGCAGTTCGTTTGTACTTCTTTCTGGTGGCAGATTGGTAGCAAATGGAACACTGCAGGACATTCAGCAGCAATGCGGCATGCCTGACGCGCCATTGTTCGACTGCTTCCATTCGTTACTATGAAGGGGGACAATGGATTGAAGAGCAGCTTTCAGGTTTTCACACGACGAGTTCGCTCGGACTGGCATTTCCAGTATCGGGCTTTGCGAATGGCTGTGGATTGGGTTATTGCGATTTATTTTGTCATTCCACTGATGATTGTGGCAGGCTATCAATATTACTCTTGGTGGGCGACTCAGCCTTCTTGGTTTAATTGGATATCGATGTTTATGATTACAGCGGCCTTCTATGTATTCACTTGGCTCGGAACCATTCGATTCTTTGTTGAGGAGGGGGACCAGCTTTTCCTCCGACAGAACCAGAAATGGTTTCGGCATCTCATGCAACTCGGCTATAGATACTCTCTTGTGCTGCAGGGAGTCACTACATTAGTATTGATGCTTGTATTTCTTCCTTTATTAGTTCAAACGTTTTCCTATAGCGTGATACAAGTTATTTGTTTATGGTTGCTTACCTATTTTCTGAAAATTAACGTAGGCTTGCTTCGTCAACTGCTTACACTTCGTTTCAATGGAATTATGCTTTGGTTGTTGCGGATTATGGTTTTTGTAGGTCTGTTCTTCTTGTATCAAGTGTTAGTTACGGAGGTTAGTCATAACACTTATTATAGTTGGATGGCTATTGTTCTTTTTCTAGTGCTGGTTGTTTTCTTAAGCAGAATACGGCTGCAGGAGAAAGGGGCTTTCTTCGCTGATATCGCCAGAGAAAGAGATGCACGGATGCGAATTGTCTCTCTGATGTTAATTCGTGTTGTCGAGCGGAAAAGAAAACCGACACGGAAGTATCCCCTTTTATTCGGGAAATCGCAGCGCTTGTTCAAAGGGAAAGGTGCCAGCAACGGAATCGCTGATTTATTGACGAAATCCTTTTTTAGAAATGGCACACAGTGGAAGCAAACGATACAGTTCGTCGTTGTGATCAGTGGAGCTATGTTTATTTTGCCGGGTGCCCTTAAAATTACGATCTGGATCCTTGCTGCATGCCTATTGGCATTTTGGAGGAAATCATTCTGTAAAGATGAATTAACAGCTCCGTTTCTGACTCTTTTTCCTATACAGGACACAACTAAACATCAGGCTCTCCAATCTGCAATTCCAATCCTTGTACTGCCGGCGCTGATCTTAATCAGTCTATGTGTGGGGATCTCCTTCTTCACCTGGTGGGGGCCAGTACTGATGATCGGAGCTGCAATTCCGTTAGCCTATGGGACTTCCTCTGTTTTTACAAGTTGGTATTGAGCAGGCGAATTTTACTTTAAGGTACGTAAGAAATCAAACAAGCCCAGTGCCAAAACGGCACTGGGCTTGTTTGATCATGAACTTATTTGACTAGAGCATTGTACACATTCGCTTCACCAGCGCCGTATAAAGCATCATTACCGGTTGGGCCGTAATCGATCGCCGTTTTTTCGATTAACGCGGCTACTTGTGCAGGGTTCAACTCCGGATGAGCCGCTTTAATGACACCTGCAATACCAGCCACTTTCGGAGCCGCCATGGATGTACCGTGGAGCAGCGCGTAGCTATGCAGGTTAGAAGTGAAATACGATGGCAAATAGGTAGGCCATGTGCTTAACGCGCGATAGTGGAAATCTCGCTGGTTCAAATCCAGAGTTGAAGCATATACAGGCCCATTATCGCCGCCTGGTGCTGCTACGTCGATTTGATTTAACCCATAATTGGAGTAAAATGCGATACTGTTCGTCGACCACTTGTTCGAAGATGAAACATTGATGACACCATTGATTTGTCCAGGTGTTTCTGTTGTTTTCCCTTTAAATACAACGCCTGGGGAACCGTATGTAGCGTTTAGATAATCGGTCATTGCCTTGTTATCACGTAGGTTGAGACCTTCATTACCAGCTGCAGTTACCACCGTTACATTATGGTTCACAGCATATTGAATGGCACGTTTCCAAAGCAAAATGTCAGCAACATCTGAATATTTGGTTCCATCAACATAATACTTTTGGGAGTCAAAACCGCCGATCGACATGTTAATGACATCAACCTTATCGTTCGCCGCCTGAATGATTGCAGCTACAATCCAGGCCGTAGGCGCACCTTGTCCTCCGGGAAATACGCGGTAGGAGCGGATGCCAAGATTCGGGCCGACCCCTCTGACTTTGCCGTTCCCGGCAATCGATCCTGCCACATGCGTTCCATGTCCTTCGCGGTCCAGTAGATCGTTAGGATCACCGGTCTCACTGGTATCTATTCCTGCGGGTACAAAGTTCATGCCACCGAGGAAGTTAGCTTTTAAGTCGGGATGATTGGCATCAATACCGCTGTCGATAATACCTACAACGGCTTTATGCGTGCCGCCTTTGCCGCCGGTTTCAAGCGCAAACGAAGCTCCATTATTCGTCACTTTCTTAATGTCCCATTGATAATCCCAGTAGCTGCTCGTTGCTTCCGGTTGGGGAATATCTGTAACTGGCTGACCGTCAGCTGCGGAAGGATCTACTGTACCATCGCTTAGTTTATGTACCATCTGAACGTTGGCAGCTGCAATATCCTTGAATGACTGCAGTTTTGTTATAAATTCGGTGCTGGACGAACGCACCTCCAATCCGCCAATCTCAGGAATAGCGCGAACAACTTGCCCGCCTGCGGCTTGAATCATTGCTGCATAACCCGTCGGAAGCTGGTTCGAGAATGCAATTACATAGGTTTTGCCTGGAACTGTTGTTCCACCTGAGCTGCTCTTCGATGCTGCCATTGCAGATATACCGCCGCCCATTACTGTGGAGACAGCCAAAATACTGGATACCACCAGGGTTGTCCACTTACGCTTCATAGTAGCCCTCCTCCTTCAAAATAAGAAAAATTGCTGTTCTAATAAATTGTAAGGGACAGAATAGATTAATAACATGGGTTGGACGAACCAAATGTGATGTCGATTCCATTCTTTTTTTGACGAATGGTCAATTTAATTTGTTTGAGCCCACCTTTGTTTGAAACTTAAGCGAAATGACGTTTCATTCGGATTGGAATCAAACGTGACGTCTCCATTATTTTTGGTCATAATTTGCTTGCAAATGGCTAGTCCAAGACCGGTACCATCTTTTTTGTTTGTTACAAAGGGAATGAACAGTGAGTCCTTTATCTCTGGGAGGATTTCAGGTCCGTTGTTGGAAATGATAATTAAGAATTCATCTTCTTCCAGCCTGGATGCGATCATTAAACTTTTCTCGCCTTCCTTTTCAGACAAAGCGTCCAAGCTGTTGTTCAGAATATTTGAAAGAACCTGTTGAATGGCTATTTTTTGAACCTTGAGCTTAATGTCTTCCCCTTCTTGAAAAATTAACTCAATATTATCGTTTACCAATCTAGGTGTAATCAAGGCTAGGACGTTGTCGATGATAGATTTAGAAGATACCTCTTCAAAACTTTCCTCGATGGTATCCTTTTTTGAAAAACTGAGGAATCCTGCGATCTGCATTTGAATGCTCAGAAGTTCACTTTCAATCGTATCCAGATAGGAGTTAATTTTTTGGTAATTTTGAATCGATAGTTGGTTACGTAAGATTTTTAAAAAACCAAGTATGGCTGTCAGTGGATTTCTGATTTCATGCGCCATGCTGGCCGCCATCTTGCCAATAATCGTCAGGCGGGCATCATGCAGCTCCGTAATCGTCTTTTCTTGACCAGACAGCAGTTCATTCGTAATGGTGTTATATTGATGGAGAAAATACCTTTCATATAAGCTGACCCGAGCAATTATTTCCCTAGTCAGACTCATAGGAATCGCCTTTCCTTTAGGGCTTTCTTGAATGAACCATAAAATCGCGTCAATCCACAGTTGACTGCTATGCACAACATGGCTAATAGAAACATTTCTCATCAAAAACAGCTTTTGGGACTCAGGGATCGTTATGAAGAGAGAATGCTCTGCCGCGGGAATATGAAGGTCTAACATAAATGTATAGAAGACATCTGCATCTTTTTCCAGAACGTTTCTGTCATACTCAGGATAACTATGAATGAACTCACGAATCCACTTCGCAATAATTTGCTTTTTATATTTTTTTAGTATCATCAGGTGCTTCTCATCATTCATCTCATTTGCTCCCTATAGAGGATATTCTTTAATAGGGGTTCGACGAAAAAAGAACAGTTCCTGTTCTATTTTCACAAATATGTTGACATGAATTGGTTTAAGGTGTACATTTATCTTAAATTAAAGATACTTAAATCAAAGATATATATGAAGTTTGATTTTAATTCCCATTCAACTAGATGATGCTCATGGAGTGCTGGAGGGATAGGCTGGCCGAATGAGATAGAATAATCAAAATTTAGGAGGTTGTTCAAGAATGCAAGCACGAGTGTACACGCCTGCCATGCAGGGAATTGGTGAATTTGACGGTGGGAAAATCAAAGAACAAAAGCCGATCGGCTTTCCAGGTGAAGGATCGGTTATTAAGCGAGTGGGTCCTTTATTTTATTGGGCATGGGCCACTTCAAGTACCGAAGCCATGATCGGTCTGCATCCACATGAAGGATTTGAGATTATGACTTATGTGGTAAAAGGCAGTGCCTTTCACGGGGATACCTTGGGTAATGACAGCACAGTGGGAGCAGGCGGGGCGCAGGTCATGCAAACAGGTTCTGGCGTTAGTCATCAAGAAAAGCTAAGTGCCGATGCGGAGCTTTTTCAAATTTGGTTTGAACCTGAATTGACGGAAGCGGTTCGGAGAAAGCCAACCTATCGCCAGTATGAGCACGAAGAATTTCCACAAGTAAGCCATGCAGCAGGGTATAAAGTGAAAACGGTAATTGGTACAGATGCTCCCGTACAGTTGGTTGCTGATATTGAAATGTGGGATGTTGAAGTAAATAGCGGCGCCCATTATCAACATAAGATTGATGCTGGTTATACATTAACGGCTTTAGCCATACGCGGGCAGGGAACATGGGGCGAGTCAGGTGCGTCGAAGCAACCTGTACAGTTTCATCATAAAGATTTCGTCCTTGCAGCTGCTGAGTCAGAGACAGAGGTAACAATTACGAACTTGGATGAAGAGATCATGCGGTTGATTCTCATCAAGGTTCCTACAACGGTGCCTTATCCACTTTATCGTAAAAGATAATTGTGGCTTTCGGTTTACGTCAAATGTCTATAATCAAAGCTTATTTAACCGCCCGTTGATGAGCTCTAAATTCAAGGCAAAAGCCTCTGTCCTATTACTTTAGGCAGAGGCTTTCGATGTTGAAGCCGAAAGGGCACGCTGCACAACATCAAAGCGATTATTTCCCAAGGTGTTCAAAGCGGTATGCTTACGTTGAAGGATTATGAAATAAGCCTAATAATGGGCATAGGAGATTAGAACAGATGGATAAGAAAAATAATAATTTAACAGAAGCATGCCCTAATGATCAAAATTCCTGGATTTCTTCCTCAGACACAATTCATAGTGACCTGCTAGCTACCAAGAATCTCGTCTATAACGTGTGCGGGTTTGATTGCTCTCAACCGCTTTTAGAAGCTCAAAATGCTGAATATGGAGCCTATTTATTTCATTTAGATTCTCTCTCCATTAGATTTCGTGTCGCTAAAATCACGCCTACAAAGGTGGGGCAGTTTGTGACACTATGGCATAGAATTGGAGATGGAACGATCCAACCGTACGACCTATCAGATCCAGTCGATTTCTTCGTAATTAGTACCCGCAATGGGAATAACTTTGGCCAATTTGTATTTCCAAAGCAGGTTCTATTCAATCAAAATATAGTATCAAATCAAGGTGAAGGCGGTAAACGGGCAATACGAGTGTATCCACCTTGGGACAAGACTATAAGCCGCCAGGCTCAAAAAACACAGAAATGGCAATTGGACTATTTCCTAGAGATACCTATAAATGAACGAATAAATTGTGATCATGCTCGAATGCTTTACGGCCTCGAATCATTTATGTAAGCCAACAGCGGAATAATAAAAGAGACCCACAACATAGGCTGCGAGTCTTAAGTATTTATATATCGAAAAGGGAGCGAGTAGCGGTTTTATTCTTGTTTGCTACCTTTATTTTTATCGTGTCCGTTGCCGTTCCCTTTTTCGCCGCCTTTGTGTGGGCTATCGTTCTTTTTCTCTTTTGCTTTATCAGATTTATTCATATGCTGGTTGTCTTCGTCCTTCTTCGTTTGATCTGATTTTGTTACTATGCTTTCCTGTTTCTCTTGGTCCGAGACAGACTCGTTTGAAGCTGGTGTTGAAGCTGGTGTGGGAACTTGAGATGGAACCGGTGAAGCAACTGGGGGCTGCTCTTCCTTAGCTGTTACGTTCTCATTCATCTGCCCCAACTTCTCTTTTTTCTCGATTTTGGACAGTTTTTTATCCAGATGAGCAAACGCCTTTTCTATATTTTTCATTAAAGCCAGTTGGGCGTTCGGATTTCCCACCTTTTCCAATGCGGAGGACAAGGCTACAATATTATGTTGTAAATCGGCCTTTACCTTCAATACCTGCTCCGGATTTTTCACTTCTTTTACAGGATTGATCACATCTTCGGCTTCCGTTTGCTCTGCGGCTGTTGTTGCAGTTTCTTTTTGTGTTGAATCCTCATCTTTAGCAGCCGCTTGTACAATAGTCTCTACTTGTGTAGTCTTAACTGTTGTCGATATTCCAGAAGCTTGATCTGTTTTTTGAACAGCACTTTGCTGAGTTTCCAGCGACTTCTGGAGAGATAGATTTGCCTCTTTCGTTTTTCCTTGAGCCAATAAGGCATTCGCTTCCTGAAGTCGATCTTGGGCAAATGCGGTAAGTAGTCGCGCCTCTTTCACGTCATTGACAGTTAGGGCCAATCGAATGTTTTCGTACATTGTTTTTACAAAGTAGAAGAAGTCTCCTGGCAAAAGATCTGGAGTCTCCGTTTTGGATTCGTTCAAAGTCGCGGCTACTTGTGAGGAGGAAGTCGTATTCTGGGTGACGCTCACGGATGCGGGACTGGACGACGGTGTTGTTGTTGTTGTTGTAATCTCCGAAGCTAATACGCTACCGGTACCCACGCTAAAAACGAGTAAGCTGACCATGGCGCTTTTGGCAAGAAGGTTGGACCATTTTTGTTCTTTTGTAAACTTTACTATCAAGATTATTACCACCTTATGAAAGTATTTTAGCTGCAGCTGATACTAAGTTATACGAGACCCAAGTGTATTTTCTGGGGGCAGGTGGGATTACGAACGTGGGATCAACGTTTTTCATAGAAGCTCAATGAACACTTTTTGTTGGTATACAATATAGCTTTGACGTTGATAATATGTTGCGATGAAGCTTGTTACGCTCTTGTGCAATAACCAGGATCATGATAATTTTATAAGTTCTAAGCAGAGAATATTGAATTTAATATCCCAGCCCCTTTGATATGATGATGACAAGAACAACAACAACAGATAAATGAAAGGGGCATTCACATTTTGAAAAAGCTAAGCCAAACAGTAGTAAGCGCTCTCGTAGTCGGTGGTTTATTGGCGGGATGTTCAACGCAAAGTGATGGTGGAAATACGTCGTCAGCCGTACCCAAACAAACGGATAATGCTGTTAAAAAAGAAGAGAAAGTAAAGCTTACGTTCTGGAGAAACTCGGGGAACGATACGGAGAACGCAGCCTATGACAAGCTTGTTGCTTCCTTCATGCAAAAGTATCCGAACATTTCTGTCGAAATGACACCGATTCCATATTCGGATTATGACACGAAATTACGAGTATCCATCGCTTCGGGCAGCCCGCCGGATATTATGGCATTAGATGCGCCTACCGTTGGTTCCTATGCAAATGCCGGTGCTCTGAAGCCGTTGACCACATACTTCAAGACGGACGGGAATATCGATGATGTTCCTAAGTCAACGCTTGCGACCTACACGTATCAAAATGAAATCTACATGGCGCCATTAACGGAATCTTCGATTGCCATGTTTTATAACAAAAAGATGTTTCAAGCGAAGGGTATCCCACTTCCTTCCAAAAATCCGGATGAGCCGTGGACATGGGATCAGGTGCTCGATGCTGCGAAGAAAATCAATGATCCAGCGAGTGGCATCTTTGGTATAGATCCTGCACAGGGCTTCGGGAACGCGGGAGGTACAGCCTACTTCAAGTATCCGATCATCTGGCAGCTCGGCGGGGAAATTATGAGTCCTGACGGTAAAACGTCGAAAGGTTACTTGGATTCACCGCAAACGAAGAAAGCCGTTCAATTCTTCTCGGATCTGTATAACAAAGATAAAGTATCTGCTCTGGAGTATCCGCCGGATCCATTCCCGAACGGTAAATTGGGCATTACGATTGATGGCTCCTGGTCTCTGGCTAATCTGAAAGAGAAATTCCCGAATTTCAAGCTGGGCGAGGACTATGACATTGCTCCTCTGCCTAAGGGGACTGCACAAGCGGTAGCAAACGGCAGCTGGGCGCTGGGCATATCATCAAAGAGCAAGCATCCGGATGAAGCTTGGAAGTTCGTCAACTGGGTAACTGGTGAGGAAGGACAAAAATCGTATGCCGGCATGACCAAAGATATTCCATCCCGTTACTCTTCAGCGAAGACTTTCCCGGAATTGAATGAGTATCCGAAGAACATTTTCGTCATCCAAAATCAAAAGTACGGCAGACCGCGTCCGATTACGCCGATCTTCCCGCAAATGTCTGATGCTGTGAATAAAATGTTTGAAGATGTCACCATCGGCAAACGGAATATTGATGCATCCATTGCAGAAGCCATCACGACGATCGATAAGGCTTATGCGGATGTGCAGGCGCAGCAGAAAAAGTAGGGTTGTGAAAATTAAAGAGACGAATCATTTCGATGATCGTCTCTTTGTCGTTGTTTCCTATGAAGGTTGACGTGTATGATAAATAGAGTGTGATGACGGGATAAGAAACGGGGGATTTCATGTTTTTTTCATTGAGGAGCCGTCTGATGGCTGTTTTCTCTATTCTGCTAATCCTCCCTTTTGCCGCACTCGCTTATATTCTTAGTGAGGAAGCGACGAAAACGATTAAAGCGTCGATTGAATCTTCCACCGCTCAAACCATCGAACAATTTGCATCGCATGTTGTGACTTTGCTTACTCAGGTTGAAGATACGGGCAATCAGGTTGTGAGCAGCCGAACGACGCAGGAATGGCTTACCGTTCACTTGAATCCGGATAATACGATTCAGGAGCGAGTTCTTACGAAGCAGAGAATGCGGGAGTATTTTTCTTCATATGCAGTTAACAATTCTAACGGCATATCGATTAGCGCTTTTGCCGAGGATGCCGGGGGATTGTGGACGCAGGATAGAACCTATAAAAATAGCGAGTGGTTTAAGGCATTTATGACAGAGGGCAAGCGCTGGACGACAGCGCATAAAGATATCGATCAATCGGACGAATTCATGAGAGCAAGATCGATTAACAGCTTTCTTTTTCCACTGGTGCAGCTGCAATCGTTAAAGAATGTCGGGTTCATTAAAGTCAATTACCCCACAACTTTGCTTCGAAATGCGATTGAGAAGATTCGGGTTGGGAAGACTGGGAAAGTGATTTTGCTAACGAGTGAAGGCAATAGTGTGTTGGATCAAAATATTTCAGAGCATCGGGACATTCTAAGGAGCGGTCTTGAGCAAATCGATAAACGATTCGAGGAGGAGACTAGCGGGATTTTCCCAATAGAGAATAAAGGGAGTACGAATTTGCTCTTTTTCCGCAAATTGCCTGCTCAGAATTGGACCATTGTAGGCACCGTTCCCGAAGGAGAATTGTATGAGAAGATCACTCATATCAGGCAAACGATGCTTTTGGTTACTGCCCTTTTGCTTATTCTTGCTATGCTAACGGCCTTCTGGTTGTCCGCAGGTATTACCAAACCGCTAAGTGTGATGGGCAAAGCGATGAAGCATGTGCAGCGCGGCGAATTTAATCAGGCTCTGCATGTGATGCCGAAAGTGAGGGAAGGACATAGTGAAGTAGGCTATGTGACGGGCGTTTTCGAGCAAATGACGCACAGGCTGAGATTTTTGATCGAAACTGAATTCGAAACAAATTTACGTAGAAAGAATGCCGAATATAAGGCGCTGCTTCTGCAAATTAATCCGCATTTCTATAATAATACGCTTGAAATTATTAGCGGTCTCGCTGCCATGAAGCGGGAAGATCTAGTGATGGACGCTACCGAGGCGTTAGGCAAAATGATGAGGTATTCGCTGAACCTGAACAGCGATCTGGTCCGAGTAGCCGAGGAAATGAACTATATTCGTGATTATCTGTTCATTCTCCATTTGAGACATGAAGAGCGATTACAAGTCGTAATCGAGGATGATCCCGCGGCAGATGATGTCATGATTGCCAAGTTCATTATTCAGCCCCTGGTGGAGAATGCAGTGAAGTATAGTCTGGAGAAGGCTGGCGTCGCACAGGTTACATTGCGGACTCTGGTACAAGACGAAAGATTGCTAATCTGCGTCAAAGATAACGGAATTGGCATGTCCCCCGAGTTGGTACAAGATTTACTGACAGAGATTAAGATGGGTGATTCCGTTGCCATTCTTAACAGCGAGGGGCAAAGTATCGGACTCCGCAATGTTTTATCACGATGTCGATTGAATTATGGGGAGCAATTTCACTTAGGCTTACATTCCAGGTTGGGCGAGGGGACGGAAATGACCTTGTACCTTCCTCTGTTAAGGAGCTGACAACATAGATGTATAGAATCTTGCTGATTGATGACGAAGTCGGCGTACGAAACAGTATTAAAGCCAAAATCGATTGGAAATCCGCCGGATTCCAAATTGAATTCGAAGCAGCTAATGGTCTGGAGGCCATGCAGATTCTTAGTGAGCAGCCGCTGCCCGATGTTGTGATTACGGATGTCCGAATGCCGCAAATGGACGGTATAGCGTTCATCAAAGCTAGTAAGGAGAAGTTCCCCCAACTTCGTATCATTGTGCTTTCGGGCTACTCGGATTTTGAATATATGAAGGCGGCCATCCAGTTGGGTGTGAAAGATTATTTGCTAAAGCCTGTGGTGCGCAGCGAATTAACGGCACTCCTTGCCAAGCTGTCCGGTGAATTGGAAGATGACCGCAATCGAGTACGCGAACAGGACCAAGAGGAAATGAAGAATCATCAACAGCTTCAGCTGATGCAGGAGCAATTAATTTGGCAGCTGGTGAAGGATGAATGGTTTAGTGTATCAACCGTGAAAGAACGGATGCAGCAGTTACAGCTGTCTTCTTTGACCATAGATGATGTACATGCGCAGTTTGTGACAGTGGAAATGAGAATTCCACACGGACGTTTGGACGATTGGAGTGAGCGGAAAGATTTACTCTATCTGGCATTCCAGATGCTTTGCCGGGAGTCTGCTGAAAATTGGGAGCAAGTGTATCCCTTTTATCCTATTAGTCATCCTGCGATGATGCACTTTCTGATCCTAATACAAGATCCTGTTCAGCATAGTCGTTTCATGGATGACTTCGTGCGCAAGCTCAAGCAGAATATCAAAAGTTACTTGAGAGTAGAGAGTGTAGTCGGCATAGGCGAGTCCATCACCGGGCTGAGACAGTTAAAGGATGGTTATGCATCGAGCATGCTGGCATGGAGCCAAGGCACGATCCAATCAGACAAGGCTGAGCCGAACCGAAGTATGCTGGCCATGACACATGCGTTTTCACCGGAAGTAGAGAGAAAGCTGATGCAAACCATTGAAAGTCTGGATATGCCTGCATTTACTAAGCAGCTGCATACCATTTTCTCCGCTGAACGAGACACGCCGATGTTTGTATTTACCTTTTTGACGCTTCGGATTATTTTGCTGTTTAATGCGATAGCGAAGAAGTTCGAACTCGGTGACGCATCGCTGCAAAGCTATCTATGGAACTGTCAGATGACGGTAAGAGACTATTCCTCTAGGGAGCAAGTGTTGGAACAGCTTCATGAAATGGCGCAGTTGGTGATGAATGAAGTGAGGAAAACGAGGTTCTCGAGTGGTCAGCAGATGATCGAAGCGATTCGTAATTATGTGGATGAGAACTTTTCCTATGAGCTCACGTTGGCTTCTCTTGCGGACATGTTTCATCTTAACGAGACCTACTTGTCCGGCTTGTTTAAGACGAGCGTGGGCATTACTTTTAGTGACTATGTCACAAGGCTGCGTCTAAGTAAGGCCACGGTGCTGCTGGAAGAAAATGAACTGAAACTTACGGATATTGCTACGCTGGTTGGCTATTCTAGCTCGAGTTACTTTAGCACCGCTTTTAAGAAGTATTATGGCAAAGGACCAAAGGAGTATCGGGAAGAGCTACTAAGTAAGAAAGTATAGTAGCAACAGATGCAGATTTGAAATAGGGCTGTTCCAAAAGGACAAAATTAGACCTTGAGGGCAGCCCATTTGTCTGGGAAAGCTAGCTACTCACAGAAATAAGAGCCTTTGGGAGCTTCTATTTGCGATGAAAGTGGCCAAAGGAGCGGAATAAGAGCCTTTAGAGGCTCTTATTAGTCGTTGAAATGGTGGGAAAGCTAGCTACTTGGAGAAATAAGAGTCTTTGGGAGCTTCTATTTGCGCGGAAAGTGGCTAAAGGAGCGGAATAAGAGCCTTTAGAGGCTCTTATTTGTCGTTGAAATGATGGGAAAGCCAGCTACTTGGAGAAATAAGAGTCTTTGGGAGCTTCTATTTGCGCGTAGAGTGGCTAAAGGAGCGGGATAAGAGCCTTTAGAGGCTCTTATTTGTCGTTGAAATGATGGGAAAGCTAGCTACTTGGAGAAATAAGAGTCTTTGGGAGTTTCAATTTGCGCGGAAAGTGGCAAAAAGAGCGGAATAAGAGCCTTTAGAGGCTCTTATTTGTCGTTGAAATGGTTAAAAGCTAGCTACCTGAAAGAGTTTAACAACTGCAAATAAAATTGAAAGGCAACTCCCGATGATTTTGAAATCTTTCTTCGTTCGGACTCGGTACAATAGCCATACAGAAAATGATGGCGACATGCACAAGGAGGAAGTATGCGGAAGAAATTAGGATTATGGGCAGTTGGTGCTGCCGCGGTCGTACTTCTAGGATTGGGGGTGGCTGTTCTGGTTAAAGGGGATGGTAGGTCGTCGGATGCTGCAGAAAGCTCAGCTTTTACGTATGCGAGTGATCCGAATTATTATACAGAAAAGTTCCGTCCGCAGTATCACTTATCGCCGGAATCCGGGAATATGAGTGATCCGAATGGGATGGTCTATTTCGAAGGTGAGTATCACCAGTTTTATCAAAACAGTGGCCAATGGGGACATGCGGTAAGTAAGGATCTGACCCACTGGGAGCATCTCCCGGTAGCTCTGGCTCGGGATGCCTTGGGAGAGATTTGGTCTGGGAGCGCTGTGGTAGATAGCAAGGATACGAGCGGATTTTTTGGAGGCAAGGCGGGGTTGGTCGCGATTTTCACCCATTTCAAAGGCGGCGTTCAGTCGCAAAGCATTGCCTATAGCGCAGATAAAGGCCGGACATGGACCAAATATGAAGGAAACCCAGTGATTCCGAATCCGGGCTTGAAGGATTTTCGAGATCCGAAGGTCATCTGGCATGCGCCTACCCATTCTTGGGTGATGGTTGTGTCTGTCGATAACCGTGTTCGTTTCTATACATCGCCGGACCTGAAATCGTGGAAAATGACAAGCGAGTTCGGAAGCGATCAGGGCTCGCACGCGGCCGTATGGGAATGCCCGGACTTGTTCGAACTGCCGGTGGAGGGCTCCAAAGCAAAGAAGTGGGTACTCGCTGTAAGTATCGGCAGTAACAATACGACGAAGGGTTCCACTGCGCAATATTTCATCGGTACGTTCGATGGGCTAACGTTCAAGAATGATAATAAGCCATCGGATGTGCTTTGGACAGATTACGGTAAAGATTTCTATGCGGCTGTGTCCTACTCAGATATCCCGACCAAAGATGGACGCCGTATCTGGCTGGGCTGGATGTCTAATTGGCGTTATCCCTTCTCGATGCCTACTAGCAGCTGGAGGGGGAACATGTCCATCCCCCGCGAGCTTAGGCTGAGGAATATCCCTGATCAAGGTTTGCGGCTGATTCAGGAGCCTGTGAAAGAGCTCCAGACTTTGCGTGGTAAAGAAGCTGCCCTGTCCAAGCAGGAACTGACTGCAGGACGTAATCCTTTCGAAGCCATCAAAGGAACATCCTATGAGCTGGTTACGGAGCTATCCGTTCAGCCGAATGCGAAATTGGCATTCAAGCTAAGAAAAGGAAGCGACCAAGAAACGGGCGTCAGCTATGATGCCAAGACGGAGCAGTTGACGGTAGATCGAACACACTCCGGCATCTCCTCGTTCGAGAAGGGTTTCGCTGAGAAAGTTTCGGCACCGCTGAAGCTGAAGGACGGCAAGCTCAAGCTTCGACTTTTCGTAGATGAATCTAGTCTTGAGGTATTTGCGAACGATGGCGAGGCTGTCGTCTCCAGCCTGATATTCCCAGATCCGACGAGTAATCGACTGGAACTAACAGCTTTGGAAGGCAGCATCACGCTGGAGAGTGCGCAGTATTATCCGATACAAACGGTATGGCGCAATGAAGATGTGAATGCCGTGAAGCCGCAGCGGATTGTGCTAAGTAAGAGTACACTCGATATGCCAGTGAATGGCAGTCAGCTGGTCGAAGCCTCGGTCATTCCTTTAAGCGCTCCGCAGCTGTTGAAATGGCAGTCTAGCAGCGATGCGATAGCTATAGTTTCAGCTGTTGACGGAGGAGTTATGGTGAAGGGCGTTCAGGCCGGACAGGCGGAGATCAAAGCGATAATCCCAGATGGCGGTGTGGTTTCGAGCTTCAAGGTTTTTGTTTACGATACAAATTGATAGAAGTGGAATGGAGAGATGTACCATGGATACTGCGATACAAACAGTGGTAGAAACCACAAAAAAATCGCAAAGCTTCCGAAGACATGAGCAAGCTACTGCATTCTGGTTTATTTTACCTGCGATAGCCTTATTGCTTGTCTTCGTGTTCTACCCAATGCTGCAAGCCTTCATCATCAGCTTTAAAAACTATTCGTTAGTAGGCGCAGGCGATGTATTTGTCGGAATGGATAATTATGCTCATCTGATGAAGGACCGCGCCTTCTTTAACAGTCTGAAGCATTCGTTTTATTTTGCAATTATCGTGATTCCGATTCAAACGAGCATCGCTCTGGGGTTAGCATTATTGATCCAGAAGAAAACAGCGGCGGCAGGACTGTTCCGGACGCTTTATTTTATCCCGGTTATTATTTCGACAGGGGTGGCTGCAACGGTATTTAAGCTGATTTACAACAAAGAGTTTGGGCTCTTGAACAGTATTCTCAAGGCTCTGCACCTGCCGGTTACGAGCTTTCTCTCTGATCCGGACACGGCGATGAATGGCATTATTGTGCTCGGGATCTGGAAAGGCGCCGGATTTTTTATGATCATCTTCCTGGCAGGTCTGAACAATATTTCCCCTGATCTATACGAAGCTGCTAGGGTGGATGGCGCATCTAGGATTCAACAATTTTTCAAGATTACGCTTCCGTTGTTGAATCGGACCATGGCCTTCGTTGTCATTATGACCACGATAGATGCAATCAAGTTATCAGGGCTCGTATTCGTGTTGACGAATGGAGGACCTAACAGCTCGACGGAGACGGTTGTTTTCTATATTTATAAGCAAGCTTTTACGCAAATGAGGATGGGGTATGCGACAGCGGCGGCTTTTGTGCTCTTTGCGATTGTGTTGACCATTTCACTTATCCAAATGAAGCTTTTTAACAAAGATACTGATTAAAGCGGAGAGACTTTGAGCTATGCTCAAAGATCCCAAAGCGGAGAGACTTTGAGCTACGCTCAAAGATCCCTATATTAGGAGTGAATCGCTATGAAGAGGATAACCAACATCGTAAGAATGATCATCATGATTGTGATCGCTCTGATATCTGTCGCTCCGATCCTATGGATGGTCGCCGGCTCATTTCGTCCGTACCAGGAGCTTTTTAAATATACGTCTCTGAATATTCATCTGCTGATCCCCGTGGAATGGACGGGACGTAATTTTCATAATGTCATTTTCAATGCGCGCAATCCGTTTCTTCGTTATATCTGGAATACTCTGTTCGTGGCTTCGATCGTAACTGCGCTAGTGCTAATCATTAATTCGATGGCAGCTTTTGCTTTTGCGAAACTCAGGTTTCGCTTTAAAACAGTGGCGTTTGCCTTATTTATGTCCGCGATGATTATACCAGGTGAGGTTACTCTCGTACCGAACTACTTACTCATGCATGATCTGGGCTGGCTTAATTCTTATAAAGCGCTGATCGTACCTTCGATGTTGTCCGTGTTTGGCATTTTTATGCTGCGGCAATTTTTCGCAGAGGTTCCGAATGAAATGATGGAAGCGGCACGCATAGATGGAGCTAGCTTACCGCGCACATTCGTATCTATTGTACTTCCGGCGGCGGTTCCCGCATTAATTACACTCGGCCTAATGACATTCCTAGGCAATTGGGATTCCTATCTTTGGCCGCTTATTGTGATCAATGATCAGAAGATGCAAATGATCCAAGTAGGCATTTCCACGTTTTCCTCTAACGAAGGGACGGATTGGTCCAAGGTACTAGCGGCGAACACGTTATCGACAGTGCCGATTCTGCTGCTGTTTTTATTCTTGCAGCGCTACTATATTCAGGGGATCACGATGTCAGGTATTAAGGGTTGATCCAAGGATCATGCATAATGAGGAGAAGGGAAACTTAAGATGAATTATGATGCAGTTGCACTAGGGGAGTATTTAATTGATTTTACACCTCAAGGTCTATCAGACGCCGGACAGCCTATGTTTGAGCGCAATCCGGGAGGAGCTCCTGTGAACGTTGTGGCCGCTATGGCTAAGCTCGGCCTGAAGACCGGGTTCATTGGGAAGGTGGGCAATGATCCCTTTGGTAGGTATTTGCGGCAAGCCTTGCTTCAGCAGGGTGTGTCAGATAGCGGGCTTATCGCATCTGACGAGGCCCATACGACAATGGCCTTCATACATTTGGATTCGCAAGGCGAGAGATCCTTTCATTTCTCACGAAAGCCCGGTGCTGACCAGCTATTGAGAGAGGATGAAGTGAATCTGGCCATGCTGGAGGGAACGCGGATTTTTCACTTTGGATCCATCTCGATGACGGCGGAGCCTTCCTACTCAGCTACGATTAAGTCCGCTCAGATTGCCAAGGAGAAAGGTGCGCTTATTTCTTATGATCCCAATTGGCGTCCTTCTTTGTGGGAGGACGAACATCATGCTAGGGAGGCTATTCATGCGGGCTTGAGACTGGCTGACCTCGTGAAAGTATCCGAAGAAGAGATCATTTTCTTGACAGGGCAGCAGGATATCGAAATTGCGTCCAAACAGTTAATGGAGCGGTATTCAATAGGGCTACTATTAGTAACAGCGGGACCCAAAGGCTCATTTTATCGAATGAACGATTGGTGGGGGAAGGTGGACAGTTATTCTGTTCATACCGTTGATACAACGGGTGCAGGGGATGGCTTTCTCGGAGCTTTTCTACATGAAGTGTTAAAGCTGGGAAAACCTTTGCAGGCTTGGAGCGAAACAGAATTATGTAACGCTTTGAGATTTGCGAATGCAGCGGGTGCTTTAGCGACGACTCGGAAAGGTGCCATTCCTTCCCTTGGTACAATAGAAGAAATTGATGAATTAATGCGAGCAGAACATGTGTTATAGAAGGTTTAGGAATGAGGGGGAGATAAGATGAGTCAAGAAGACAAGGAACGGAATAAGGTTCACGAGGAACGAGTAGATCTAGCCAATAAGGCGTTGAAACAAGCGACAGCAACAACAGTGGTTGAGGATAACTACAGGCTTGATTATCATTTGATGCCGCCTGCCGGTTGGATGAATGATCCGAATGGTCTTATTTATTATAAAGGGGAATATCATGCCTTTTATCAGCACAATCCTTATGAGCCGAAGAATGGACCGATGCACTGGGGACATGCCAAAAGTAAAGACTTGTTGAACTGGGAGCATCTGCCCGTAGCGTTGGCTCCATCAGAAATTTACGATATGGGAGAAAGCGGTGGATACGGCTGCTGGTCGGGCAGCGCTGTAGACGATAACGGTGTGCTGACTTTGATCTACACGGGGCATGTTGATGGGCGCACTCCCACTGAGGTTCAGTGCATTGCGACAAGCACAGATGGGGTTACTTTCAACAAAGCCGTGTATAACCCAGTTATTGCTGGCGCGCCAGAGGAAGGCTGCTTCGGATTTCGGGATCCGAAGGTTTGGCAGCATGATGGTGTATGGTACATGGTTATTGGATACGGGAAAGACGGCTTGGGCAAGGCGCTGCTGTATAAGTCTTCTGATCTGCGGGATTGGAGCTATATCGGGGTCGCAGCTGAAAGCGATGGCACGATGGGGGATATGTGGGAGTGCCCAGATTTGTTTCCATTAGGGAGTGGTGATGATCATGTACTTGTCATTTCCCCTATGAATATGGGAACGACCAAGACAATGTATCTTACCGGCAAGTTTAGCTGTGAGACCGGGTTATTCGACTACCGTTATGCGGAACGGCTGGACTATGGCTTTGATTTCTATGCTCCGCAAACGTTCACGGACGGACAAGGAAGGCGTATTCTCATAGGCTGGATGAATATTTGGGGCGCTCAAATGCCGGAGCAGGAACATGGCTGGATGGGGGCTTTTACCCTGCCTCGCGAACTGACACTATTAGAGGACGGAACGCTGCGGATAGAGCCTGTGGAGGAATTGAAAGCCATGCGCGGGACTCATCAACGTGTGAACAATCTGTCCATTTATGCGGGTACGGAAGTACCTTTGCTAGAAATTCATGGGGATGCGCTTGAACTTATCGCCGTTTTTAACTTGAATCAATCAGCTGGCGATGTTGAGTTCGGTCTGCTTCTTCGCTGTTCAGAGGATGGTTCCGAGTACACGGAAGTGAGCTATTCGGCTGCTGACCGGAAGCTTAGAGTGGATCGTAATCACTCTGGTGCGGGCGAAGCGGGTATATGTGAAGTGGATCTGAATCCACTGGAGGATGGCCGCATTAAGCTGCAGATATTCATTGATCGCTCTTCTGTTGAGCTGTTTGCTAATAACGGGCTGAAAACCGTAACGAACCGCATTTACCCGAAACCTGACAGCCTGGGAATCAAGCTGTTCACGAGGAATGGGGAAGTATCTCTGGAAAGCTTGGACGCATGGAAGTTAACAATGCAAGGGTAAGCAGGTCATCGATAGAAAGATTAGCGCGAGAAGCGCTTTTCTCATTCCTGAATAGTAAGCGCTTACATGTTTTGTGAAATAAAAATAGATCTCCAGCTTGGGTTTATCCATTACAACTTTTTGCGGAATGGTTCCGCTAGTCGATTCGTCGCGCCATGTATTAGCTAACGGATACACACTCATAGAAACTACTGTCACATTGCCGCCTATCGCATAGAGACGCTTTCCAAGCCGAGTGTGCTGGGCGCTGGTAATGTTGCGATGGCGCGCGCAGTAAAAGCTGGTTTAATCGGCGATGTATATATGATCATGGATTACGCAACGGTCACACTGGGACGCTCGTTTTTTGCTGGAACTGCTTGGCGTCATATGAAAGGCCGCGCGGGCGCAGGCTGGATTAATGATCACGGGGTTCACCGCACTCATTTCTTCACGGAAGTGAATGGGCCTATCCAAGAAGTGTTCTCCTATACGCGAATTTTTGAAAAGGAATTAAATGACGGTGAAACAACCATTCACCCTACCGGAGAAGATACATCTGTCACTGTATTCCGTTTCGAGAATGGGGGTCTGGGTCATTGGATGTGCAGCACAGCAGCCCACGGCGAGAAGACTGATGGGGTATGGATCTATGGGAGCAAAGGATGTTTGCGTCCTGGTCAACACGTAACACTTGAAGGCAAATCAATTGTTACCCATTCCGAAATCATCCAACGTTACGCGCCTGAAGTTGTAGAAAACCCTTTTGCCCACTCTTACATTGAATTGTGGGAAGCGATAGCTGAGCAAAAGCAGCCTATTTCCAGCGCTGAACGTGGTCTCGAAGCATTGGGAGTCGTGATCGCTGCCTTGAAGTCCGGACATACGGGTCAGCCAGTGAGTGTCCAAGACATCATTCGAGGCGAAAAGCATGCCTATGAAGATACAGTTCTAGCAGAAATGAAAACAGCTCGTTTTTGAATTAAACTGCGATGAGGTCCACAATTAGTAAAACTAATGTGAAAACTGCTTGCGAAAACGCAGAGGTGAGATGCCGGCATACTGTTTGAAGCAGTTGGAGAAGTATGGGGCGTACCCAAAACCGACGCGTTCGGCGATTTGCCCGACCGGCCAATCTGTTTTGATCAGCAGCAGTTTTGCTTGTTCCAGCCGATACTCGTGCAGATATTCCATCGGAGTACAGTGGTAGATCTCTTTCATGCACCTAACAACGTAGTTCGGGTGATAATGAAGAGCCTCCGCAAGTGATTCATTCGTCACGTCAGCCTGAAAGTGCTGCCGAAGGTAAGCTTCTGCTTTCTCCGCGAGCTTTAAGGCAGGGGAAGAGTCGCTTCCACTATACCCTTCCTCTAGTAGACGCAGCAGCTCCATGAACAGCTGCTGCTCGTTCCAAAAGGTCGCCGAGCGATGTTGGTCTATCGATGCGAGCATTTTGCGAAGGTGGCACTCGGCAAGGGTAAACTCCGGCGGTGAGGCATATTGCCGAATCCGAATTGTATAGGGGTTTGCCCATACATGCTGGACCGGGTAGGCTGGGTTTACAGCATTGTCCGCCGCCTGGAGCCAACTCCCTTTAAAGTCGAAGTGATTCCAATAGAAAACGGTCTCCGTCTCGCAGGGCTTCACCGCATAGTGATAACGGTTGGGCAGTAGCAGCAGTGTCTGTCCTTCCGTAACCTCCCACTGGCTATCCTCCTCTCCGATGTATAACGTCCCTTTGACAACCCAAAGCAGATCGAAGATGCCGATATTTCGCCGGCTCGGGTGCTGCTCTCCCGGATATAAGGTCGATAAGCCGGTCGTAATATAATAGGGCACTGGCGGCAGCTCCATCCAAATGATTCCCGATTTGCTCATTCCCAATACCCTCCGAAGTTTTGTGTGAAATTTTATAAAAAATAGGTTTGATTTATTCGTAGTTCATCCATATTTACAAGGATAAACTGGATGAGAGTGATAATCAAATGTCATATAAATCATGTACAGTTCTAGGAGGATATGCAGATGGGGATATCAATGAGCGAGCGGCAGAGCAGCAGGCATGTACGCATACAGGACGGGTTTTGGAATCAATTTACAGAGCTGGTGCGGCGAACGGTTATTCCTTATCAATGGGAGGCGCTTAACGACCGTATTCCAGAAGCTGAGCCGAGTTATGCGATTCGTAATTTCCGGATTGCGGCCGGGATGGAAGAAGGCGAATTCGGAGGGATGGTTTTCCAGGACAGCGATGTGGCGAAGTGGATTGAAGCAGTAGGATACTCGCTTGCGAGCCAACCCGACCCCGAGCTGGAGCGAACTGCGGACGAGTTGATCGAGCTAATTGCCAAGGCCCAACACGGCAACGGTTATCTGAACACGTATTACTCGATCAAAGAACCGGGCAATGAGTGGACGAATCTTCATGAAGCGCACGAGCTCTACTGCGCGGGCCATATGATAGAGGCAGCGGTTGCGTATTACGAGGCCACGGGAAAACGGAGGCTGCTTGATGTCGTGTGCAAATTTGCCGACTATATCGACAACGTATTTGGACGTGAGCCGGGCAAACTGAGAGGCTATGACGGCCACCAGGAGATAGAGCTGGCGCTAGTGAAGCTGTACCATGCGACGGGAGAGGAGCGATATTTGAAGCTGGCGCAATTTTTCATCGATGAGCGCGGTCAATCACCCAACTTTCTGATTGAGGAATGCAAGCAAAGAGGCGGGTACAGTCATTGGGCAAAGAAGGAGCTGCCGATTCCGACCATCGAACAAATAGCCTATAATCAGGCGCATATGCCAGTTCGTGAACAGGACGTAGCAATAGGCCATTCTGTACGGGCGGTCTATATGTATTCGGCGATGGCCGACCTTGCAAGCCTGACAGATGACCGGGAGCTGCTCGAGGCGTGCCGTCGTTTGTGGGATAATACGACGAAGCGACAGATGTACATTACAGGAGGCATCGGCTCGACGCATCACGGTGAGGCGTTTACCTTCGACCACGACTTGCCCAACGATACCGTATATGCGGAGACGTGTGCTTCCATCGGTCTAATCTTTTTCGCCCGCCGCATGCTGTTATTGGAGGCGAAAAGCGAGTACGCTGATGTCCTTGAGCGAGCGTTGTATAACAATGTTTTAGGCAGTATGTCGAGGGATGGTAAGCATTATTTTTATGTTAATCCGCTGGAAGTGTGGCCGAAGGCTTCTTTAAATAATCCGGAACGTAGGCACGTGAAGTCGGTGCGGCAGAAATGGTTCGGTTGCTCCTGCTGCCCACCGAATGTGGCAAGGCTTCTCACCTCTTTGAACGACTATATTTATACAGCTTCTGTAGAGGATAACAAAGTTTATACACATCTGTTCATAGGCAGTGAAGCGCAGTTCGAACTAGCTGTCGGTCAAGTGGCGCTGAAGCAGCAATCGCGACTTCCTTGGGAAGGTTATGTGCGATTTGAATTAACTGCTGTTCCGGATGCCGGATTCACGCTTGCGCTGCGCATTCCGTCTTGGTGCTATGGGCAAGCTGTTATGAGAATTAACGGCATGATTTCGGAATACGAGGTTGAGAATGGATATGCAGCCGTAAATAGGCAATGGGCAAAGGGAGACATCGTGGAATGGGAGCCCGTGCTTAAGGCTCAGTTGATTTCCTCGCATCCGGAGATCAGGGCCAATGCAGGCAAAGCTGCTATTGAACGCGGTCCGCTAGTTTATTGTCTGGAGGAAGCTGACAATGGCAGCATGCTTCCGAATTTGTCTCTAGATCGTGAAACGGAGCTGCAATCGTATTACGATTCCGAACTGCTCGGTGGAGCGGTCGTTGTTGAAGCGAAGGGTCACGCTGATGAACGAGCTTCTTGGCCAGAGAATACGGCGTACCGTCCGCTTACGCAGCTTCAAGTGTCTGAGCCCGTAAAGCTTAAAGCCGTACCGTATTATTTGTGGGGTAACAGGCAGCCGGGCGAAATGACGGTCTGGATTCGTGTTTGAATGATCTTCGAAACGTCTCGTTTCGTAATAGGCTAGGGGCTGTCCCAAAAGTCATATTTGGTATATTCAGCTCCTGCTTTGTGAATTTCAAAGCCAGAATGCTACTTCCATTGGATTAATCCAATGGAAGTAGGGATTTGGCGGCATAAAAGTCAATTCCATTGGATTATTTCCAATAGAAACACGAATTTCGAGGTCTAAGAGTCAATTCCATTGGAAAAATCCAATGGAATTATAATTTCGAGCTGAATACCGATTCGAATGTTCCATATGGTCAAAATACCTAAAAGGGCTGTCCTCAAGTAGATTTAACTACTTTGGGCCAGCTTCTTATTATTTTCGCGAAATCAATATATTCTAATCGTGTTAATCAATAAATTACAATGACAACTGCCTGCAGCAACTCTAAAATTAAATTGTGAAAGCTTTTTTTGTGAAAGGCCTTTAATTCAGAGCTTTCAATTCTAAGCGCAAGAGATACTTGCGCTTATTCCATTTTGCCTGAAGATTATGAGAAAACCTCTATCGAGGCCATTCAAGGTTGAGCGACCGCGTTTAGCGAGGAGAGACTTTGGTCTACGGTTTTATCGCCAATAAGAAAGCGGTTTTCGGGAACCGAAAACTTATACTTTCTTATGTGGTAAATTAGGAATGCTATTCCTCAAAAGATAAAGTAACATGAAGGTAAGCGCTATCTTCGTTCAGAAAGGAACTCTACTACGATGCGAACAAGCCTACGTCTTCGATTGATGGTACTCATGATTTGCTTAACCACGTTGCCGGTCGTAACCGTCACATGGATTGCCACGAATAATACACGGAGTTCCGTAGAGAAGGAAATCATTAATGCAAACAATTCGAGGATGCTATGGGCCGATCAATATTTGGAGGAGCTCCATCAGCAAATCGATATTCTGTTTTATTCCTTACAAATTAACCAGACGCTCATGGCAGGACTAAATGATATGAATAATCCTGATATCGGAGTCCAATTCAACACGCAAAACTATATCAAAAACACACTAACGTCTGCCTTCCATGCAAACTCCAGAAAGATAGACGAGTTGAACTTATATATTCATCCAATCCAGAAGGCATTTTCAGTCAGTTATGCAAACAGCGGAACTATTTATTCCTTAAACATTCAGGAAGGCAACTGGGGACGTATGCTTCAAACACCCATCAATATGTATTTTAAACAATCCGGCAGTGCCATCTATGCATATCACAGTATGAACCGATTTGAGGATCGTATGTTGTTAGGCGGTATTTCCGTCCGTATAAACAAGCAAGTGTGGAGGGAAGTCAGCGATATTTTAAAATCAGAATCAGAAAGCTCAGTGTACCTGATTAATGATCAAGGGGAGCTTTTGTCGGGTTCAACGGAGACAATGGATGCCGCAGAGCTTCAGTCCCAACTTCAAAGCCTCGACCAGAATGATTTTGAATTGGCGTTTCGTAGAACCAAGACGGATTTCTATTTCTTGAAACGAGTCGGAGACGGTCAATTAACAGTCGTGAAGGTCATTCCGCTTCGTACGGTCAACCAAAGCGCACAGCCGACGATCCAAGCAGGGATTTTAACAGGAACTCTATTTGCTATTGCCTCTATTTTGCTTTCCATTTTCGTATCGCTTCGGATTAGCAGGCCGATTGTCAAGCTTGCCAAAACGATGAAGATGACCCATATTCATAATTTTAAAATGTCTCCGGTCCAAAGCAGGGACGAAATCGGATTGCTGGAAAACGGCTATAATTCCATGATGAAGCGTATTAAGGAATTGATCGAGGTTGAATATCAACAGGAAATCGATCTGAAGAATGCGCAATTAATGGCTATGCAGGCCCAAATCAACCCGCATTTTCTCAATAATACCCTGAATTTGATGGGGGGGATGGCATTGGTGAAGGATGCGCCTGAAATTTATGAAATTACCCGGGTAATGGGAGAGCTTTTACGTTATTCCATCAGTGCAGACGGTGATTTGGTACCTCTCGAAGACGAAATCAAGCATATGCGGAACTACCTATATATTCAGGAACAACGCTTCGCAGATCGTTGCTTTATGCATGTATCTACAGATGAGAGGGCACTTACTGCAAGGCTTCCTAAATTTACACTCCAACCGATTCTCGAGAATGCGTTTGAACATGGACTGCAACGTAAGGAAGGCAAGTGGAATATCGAGATTCGGATAAGGCTGATTGGTAAACGAGTCTATATCTTCATTAAGGATGATGGGATAGGCGTTGACGACCAGCGTCTAAGCGATTTGCGATCGGATTTGAGAGATGGACGACTGGCGCCTCGAGCAAGGAACAACGATGTACGAAAGAAAAGGGGAATCGGATTAAGGAATGTGCATGCACGGCTCAAGCTGCAATTCGGCATGGGCTGCGGTGTTCGAATATTTAGCAAGACAGGGGTAGGGACTTTGGTTGTATTAGTAATGGCTGCTGTTACGCAAGAGGAAGGGGGCAAAACGGATGCTGAACGTATTGATCATCGATGATGAGCTATGGGCCAGACAAGTCGTTAGATCATTGGGAGCTTGGAACAAACTTGGACTGAATATCATTGGGGAAGCAGATGGCGGGCGGGAAGGAATCGTTCTGATTGAGACGCTGCATCCGAGCATTGTGATCACCGATATGCGAATGCCGGGACTGGACGGTGTGGAGCTCCTGAAGGCATTAAATGAACGATACCCCGAAGTTAAAATTATCGTGATGAGCGGCTTTGACGATTTCGTTTATTTGAAGCAGGCGATACGTTCCCGTGCCATTGAATATCTGCTGAAGCCAATTAATCCAGTTGAATTGAACGCTGCCCTTTCTCGGTGCGTGGAGGAGCTGCAAGCTTCCCTACAAATACCAAATTCATGGGATACGCACATCTTTACGGATAAAAAGATGCTGGACATCTATTTGAATTACCGGCAGCAGGTTTATGAATATCTCTTGGAACTTAATCGACCCGCTGTGCTCCATACAATGGAAAAGATAGAGGACCTCTTATCCGAAGGATATACAGGGACACAGGACGGGAGATTACCGGCTAGAATTGCGCATGATTTTCTGCATTTGCTGGAAGAGTTTACGGCTGGTACGGATTATGGTTTGGATTCAGCTTGGATCGAAGAGCGACGTGAACGTGCAGCATTGTTAAGTGGGTACTCTTTGGGAGAAATTCATACCATCCTGCGTGAGTGGTTAATTGATGCAATAGATGCCATCGAGGCGTACCGCAAAAATAAAAATCGATTGGCCCCCGCGGACGTACAGGCTTACATTGACCGCCACTACCAAGAAGCAATTTCCCTTGAGACGGTCGCTCATCACTTTTTTGTGAGCAAGGAGCATCTAAGTCGATCATTTAAGGCTTCCATCGGGGAAAATATATCCGACTATATCGTTCGTAAGAGGATGGAGAAAGCTAAGGAATTAATCATGGATCAACGACTTGCCATCAAACGAGTAGCAGAGCTAACTGGCTATATCGATATTGCTTACTTTTATCGGGTGTTTAAGAAACATTTTGGGCTCACACCAGGAGAAATGCGTAAGGATTAGCTCGGAGATCAATAAAGTACAATAACGAATGCTAATAACATCAAATGATTCATAAAACCCTTCTCCTCTATACTGAAAGTGTAGTTACTAATCTTCTTTAGGGGGAAATGAAAAATGAAGAAAGCGCTTCACTTCATGCTAAGTGTTACCATATTGGGCGCAATGGTCGGTTGTGGCACGAACACCAACTCTAGTAATGACGGAAAAGAGGCAACGCCAGCTCCGGCAGATTCAAAACCGGCAGCATCTGCTCCTGCTCCAGCTAAGAAAGTAGAATTGAAAGTATTTATGGGCTTCCCGCGGTTTAAGGATCAATTTGATAAATACTTTGAACAATTTAAGGCAAAGGAAAAAGCGGAAAAAAATATTGATGTCACCATCAATCTTGAAATGCCGAATCCTGATCAAGCCAAGCAGATCCTGCAGACTCGCCTTTCTTCCAATGATGCGCCGGATTTATTCACCCTGCACGCTGTAGCAGACGTACCTAGTTATTACAAAGCCGGTTACTTGAGTGACTTATCCAATCAGCCATTTACGGCAGGCTTGTTCGATAACGTTAAAAAGACGGTAACTTTTGACGGAAAAATAGTCGCATTACCGCTTGAAAGCTTGGAATGGGGTTATTTGTACAATAAGAAAGTGTTCAATGATTTAGGTCTGAAAGCTCCTCAAACAATAGATGAAATGAAAGCGGTTGTAGAGAAGCTGAAAGCAAACAAAGTGGCACCCTTCGAGTTGTCTTTCCAAGAGGCATGGATTCCGCAGCTGATTATGGCGCTGTCGCTCGGCGGGATTGTGAATTCGGAGCATCCGGATTGGATCCAAAAGATGAACAAGGGTGAAGCCTCCTATAAAGACATACAGGACGTATTCAATATTATTGATATTGTTATGCAAAATGGGACAGATAAGCCATTCGAAGTAGGCAGCGCCCAGGGCTCTACCGATTTTGCTAACGGAAAAGCGGCAATGTGGGTTCAAGGTCCGTGGCAAGCAGAAGCGATTCAAAAGGTTAACCCGAAAATCGAATTCGGCGTAGCACCGCTTCCGGTGAGCAATAACCCGAAAGGTACGATGATCAACCTATCAACGTCCACGTCTCTAGCGGTATCTCCAACAAGCAAGAACAAAGAGGTTGCCATGGATCTTCTAAACTACATCCTTGATCCGAAGGATTCGTCAGCCTTGTTCCAAGAATTGAAGTTCAATCCCGTATCTAAGGTACACACGTATAAATCGTTCCCTTGGATCGATGAAGCGATGAGCTATGTTTCTCAAGGGAAGGCTTATCAGGATCTGTCTCTTCCTAATGGCGTCACGGATGAACAAGCGAAGCTGCTGCAAAGCTACTACGCGAAGCAAGTAACGAAAGACGAGATTATCAAATCGCTGGATAAGAAATGGGCAGACGCGATTAAGGCTCAGCAATAGCATGGCGATATATGGTGACCGGGAGTGAGAATAGGCTAATGACAACGAAACGAAAAAAGACGGTCATCCTATTAGCCTTCGTGTTTCCCGCTCTATTCTTCTACGCTGTATTCGTACTCGCCCCCGCTTTCGGGGGCGCATGGTACAGCCTTACGAATTGGAACGGACTGAATCGCACGTATCGGATGGTGGGATTGGCGAATTACATCGAGGCATTGACGGCGGACCCGTTCTTCCTAAAGTCGGTAGGCTTCACCCTTAAATATGTCGTGTTCATGGTTGTGCTTCAGAACGCGATCGCTCTGCTTTTGGCGGTTCTCGTGGAATCCAGACGGCGCAGCAAGGTATGGTTCCGAACGATTTTTTTCATGCCCAATATGATCAGTTTAATCATAGGCGGCTTTATGTGGTTATTTATTTTCACCAAAGTACTCCCGTATATAGCCGAACATTCGGTATTCGCCTTTTTGGATAAATCCTGGATCGGTGATCCAGCTTATTCGTTCTTCGCCATCGTCATCGTGTCCCTTTGGGGAGGTGTCGGTTACCTGATGGTGATCTATATTGCCTCCTTGCAGGGTGTGCCCCAGCATCTAAAAGAAGCGGCTGCTATGGATGGAGCGAATGCTTTTAAAACGTTTCGTTATGTGACGCTTCCGATGATTTATCCGGCCCTGACGATTGGTATCTTTCTTACGCTTAATGGCTCGTTTAAAGCATTCGATGCCGTCTACTCGTTAACCGGCGGCGGTCCAGGCAGATCAACGCAGGTCATCGCGCTGAACATTTTCGAAGAAGCATTTAAATCAAGCAATCGATACGGATACGCCAATGCTAAGGCGATGATCTTGTTTCTAGTCGTATTCTTGATCACCTTGATTCAGCTGTGGTTGATGAAGAGAAGAGAGGTGGAATCATGAAGCGAATCGGTTCCTTTATGATTCTGCTCATCCTTATTGCTGCTGCCATATTTACGTTATTTCCGATTTACATGGGGCTGTTGAACTCCTTTAAGACGGAAGGCGCCATGATGAATAATATGTTGTCGCTGCCTACCCATTTGGAAGTTGGAAATTATCTTGGCGCATTCCATAAGACTAATTTTGTTAGAAGCTTAGGAAATACGATATATATCGCATCGGTTGGCTTGTTAGGCATTATCATTTGCGCGTCGATGGCTGGGTATAAACTATCTAGGACACCCGGGAAGTTAAGCGCATTTATATTTCTGCTGTTCGTCATGTCCACGTTGATTCCATTTCACTCTATTATGATAACGCTGACTAAAATTTCTAAAGCGCTATCGGTGCAAGGCTCAACGACGGGTTTAGGGTTGATATATATAGGCACGGGTGTCGCCTTTGCGATCTTTTTGTACCATGGTTTTGTGAAATCGATCCCCCGCGATCTGGATGAAGCGGCTGTCATCGATGGATGTGGTGAGTTTCGATTATTTTTTGTCGTCATATTTCCGTTATTACTGCCGATTACGGCTACGATTGCGATTTTAAACCTGCTATGGATATGGAACGATTTTCTTCTGCCGTTACTAATGTTAACAAACTATAAGACGTATACCTTGCTATTATCCACCAACATGCTGTTCGGTCAATACGGGAATAATGACTGGTCTGCCATCTTGTCTTCATTAATTTTGGCCATGCTGCCGGTCGTTCTCTTCTACTTATTACTGCAAAAATACATTATGAAGGGTATTGCAGACGGTGCGATAAAGGGATAGGAGTGACGAATAAGAATGAATTCAGAGCGTGAGAACGAAGTTGTTGGTTTTCTTAGAGCTGACGGAAAGAGACTCGTTAACGGAGAAGGTCGCGAGGTGCTGCTGAGAGGCGTCGGCTTTGGAAGTTGGCTGCTCCCAGAGGGCTACATGTGGATGTTTCCAGAGCAAGGAGATCGTCCGCGGCGTATTGAAAAGATGATTCAAGAGCTAATCGGAGAAAGGGAGGCCGAAAGATTTTGGGACATTTACTATGATGTTCACACGTCGGAAGCTGATATTCAGCAGATTGCCGCTGAAGGATTTAATTCCGTTAGGGTGCCAATAAACGCAAGATTTTTAATTGAGGATGGCGAGCCCCTTAGGGTAAAAGAACATCGACTGGAACTCATTGATCGCCTGATTGGATGGTGTCGTAAGATCAGCCTTTATGTGATTCTAGATCTGCACGGGGCGCCTGGGGGGCAGACGGGTACGAATATAGACGACTCTGAACGCGATTTGCCGGAGTTGTTTACAGAAGAGCATAATAGGCGTCTTACGGTTCAGTTATGGCGATTTCTCGCTGAGCACTACAAGGATGAGTGGATTGTTGCTGGTTATGATCTGCTTAATGAGCCGCTGCCCAACTGGTTCTCTGCTTATAACGGTGCGGTCATGCCTCTTTACCGGGACATTGTCAAGGCGATCCGGGAAGTGGACGATCGCCACCTGATTATTCTAGAAGGTGCCCATTGGGCAACCGATTGGTCGATTTTTACGGAGAAAATCGATGATAATCTGATGCTGCAGTTTCATAAATATTGGAATAATCCAGATACGGAGAGCATCAGAGTCTACTTAGATAAGCGTGAAGAGTGGAACGTGCCCATTTACATGGGGGAAGGTGGCGAGAATAACAAAGCATGGTACGCGGGTGCTTTCCGCCTTTTTGAAGATCACAATATCTCATGGAATTTCTGGACTTGGAAGAAGATGGGCAAGGATAATTCACCTTGCAGCGTTAAGGTGCCCTACGATTGGCAGATACTGGTTGATTACTTAGAGGGCGGTATGAAGCCGGACGAGATAACAGCACAACGGATTTTATGGGAATATCTAACTAATTTAGCTTTCGACCAATGTGTGTATTACAGCGATGTTGTTAACGCCTTGTTAAGCAGGCCTCCCGTTCGCATACCTGCTATTTTCTACGGGTATCGGGGAAAAGGTATCAGTTATGGCATCCAGCAGCCGTCGAATCAGAATGTTGGCTTTCGCATTCATGACCGCACGGACATTCGGTTTGTCGCAAGTGCAAGGGAGACAGCAAACTTCGAACATGGCAAAGGAGAGGCATGGCAGGAGGACGAGCGCCTAGAAGTACTCTTAGCCGAAGGCGATTGGCTAGCCTATGAAATTTATGTGCCTAAGTTTACGGATTTTACGCTTTATGAGATCAATGTACATCTTAACGAGCTTGATGAAAACGGAAGTCTGGCAATCTCGATAGATGGCGAAAGCAAAGATATCAGAGATCCGTTCACACTAGAGCCTGGGACACATCGTATTGTAGTTCAAGCTAAAGATGCTCTAGTTCGGCTTGAATGGTTAGAAATTATTCCGTCAGGGCACGTTTCAGCCGGACAGATCCATGACGCGAGCTGAGGTCGTCATACTGCTTAAATCACTTGCAGAAAATCCCTAGGCTCCACTATACAAAGAAACGCAGTCAACTCGGCTGCGTTTTTTTATATGGTGACAGACTCTTTTTGATTGAATCTGGGTATGCCCACGCGGATTATCTTGGATCAGTTACTATTATTTATTCTAGGTGTTTTTTATTTGCAGTCGAAGCACGTTCCATGAAGCTTTGCTAAGATCAGCCTTTACATATCCGCCGTCGGCCTTGGCGTTACCGCCTTTATGTGGGACGACATTGTCGGGCTTCGTTTTTGTATTGGCCGCTTTTAAATCTTCATTCTCCAACACTAGATGCTCGATAATGCTGACTTCGCCGAAGCTGCGGACGTCAACGTTAAGTTCGAGTCCCTCTGATAAATGACGATTTACAGCGAAGATCGTAACTTCACCTTGCTCTTCATTGAAAACACTGATTGCTTCTAGATAAGGGACATCGGTGAAATCCTTTGAATCGTATTTAGGTGATGAAGTAATCGGGTGAAGCACCGTTCCTCTACCGTACATGGAAGCATGAAGGTATGGATAATATGTGGTTTGCAGCCAAAGAGGGCCCCCATTTTCAGTCATAATCGGCGCAATCACATTAATCAATTGGGCTATGCACGCCATTTTAACACGATCCGCATGTTTCAGCAGTGTAATCAGGAAGCAGCCTACTGCAAGAGCGTCTTCCAACGTATAAACATCTTCGAATTCCGGCGGTGCCACCTGCCAGCGTTCAGTTGCACGGCTTGTTCCGATGGAATTCCAAACATTCCATTCATCTAATGAAAGCATGAGCTTTTTCTTGCTCCGTTTCTTCGCTTTCATGTAATCGCAAATCGCTGTTACACTGTAAATGAATTGATCCATATCAAGCGATTTTGCCAAGAAATTAGAAGAATCATTCTCGTTATTATTGTAATAGGTGTGCAAGGATAAATAATCCACTTGATCGTAGGTAAGATCGAGCACGGTAGCCTCCCAATCAGCGAATGTACTCATTCCACTTGACGAGCTGCCGCATGCCACAAGCTCTAGGGATGGGTCGACCCACCGCATAGCTTTGGCCGTTTCATTCGCTAATCTGCCATATTCGACAGCCGTTTTTGCTCCGATTTGCCAAGGGCCATCCATTTCATTCCCAAGGCACCACGTTTTGAAATTATGCGGATCTTTATAACCATGTGATATTCGCAGATCACTCCAGTAAGAACCTGAAGGATGATTACAATATTCGACGAGATTTCTAGCCGCGTCAACGCCGCGGGTACCCAGATTAACGGCCATCATGACTTCTGAACCGACTAATTTAGCCCAATCTGCGAATTCATTTGTTCCCATCTCATTGGTTTCTGTTGTCCACCACGCTAGATCCAATAGACGCTTACGCTCGGCCTTTGGACCAACACCGTCCTCCCAGTTATAGCCGGATACAAAATTTCCCCCTGGATAGCGAATGATAGGAACATTCAGTGAACGAATTGCCTCCAGAGCGTCGCGTCGGAAGCCGTTCTCATCTGCAGTTGGATGGTTTGGCTCATAAATTCCGCCATATACGGCACGTCCTAGGTGTTCGATAAATGACCCATAGAGACGCGGATCTACTTCAGAAATGGTGAAATTCTTATCAATAAGCATAGTCGATTTCATGGACATAGCAGATAATCCCCCTAGATGAATTAATGAAATGATTAAGTCATAAATGTTGATATTGTATATAATATTTATCATAATAGATAAATACTTTCAATACGTTGGATGTGAAAAAACATAGAATTAACTAAATTACTAATTCAAGAGTGGGTGTGTAATCATGTATTTATCAACGGATTCGGAATCGCTTCGGGTCTACGAGGCATTGGCGAGCGAGGTACGGCTGCAGATTATTGATTTATTATATACAAAAGAGATGCATATTAAAGAATTGGCTTCTGAACTTTACCTAAGCAGTGCTATTGTCAGTACGCATGTTACCAAACTGCAGAGAGCAGGGCTTGTAAGCTATAAAATGAAAAGGGTTAACGGCGGGACCTATAAGTATTGTTCGTTGTCAACGGAGTACCTGCAAATAAAATTATCCCGTTCTTCTAAGTTGAAAAGAAAATTCGTTGAGGTTGCTGTGCCTGTTGGCCAATACACGGATTTCGCGGTTTCCCCTACGTGTGGAATTGCAACAACAGAAAAGATGATCGGTTATTACGATAATCCGACCTATTTTTTGGATCCTGAACGCGTTCATGCAGGCATTTTGTGGTTTGCTAGAGGGTTTGTCGAATATAAATTACCAAACTATCTCTTCAAAGATCAAATCGTACAAGAAATTGAAATCTCCATGGAAATCGGTTCCGAAGCTCCCCATATTAATGAAAACTGGCCTTCGGACATCCAATTTACAATCAATGATAAATTACTGGGAATGTGGACGAGTCCCGGAGATTTCGGTCGAATGAGAGGCAGATTCTCACCGGATTGGTGGCATTCTGACGTCAATCAATACGGATTAATGAAAGTACTTCGAATAAATGCAAACGGTACATTCATAGATGGTCAGCAAATTTCTGATGTCACGATCAAGGATGTACAATGGGATAGCACACAGTGGACATTGCGAATAAGTGCTGAAGATACCGCTCGAGGTCGAGGTGGATTAACCTTATTCGGAAGGGGATTCGGCAACTACGATCAAGACATCGTGATTCGAAGTTATTACGAATGATTTAAAAGAAGGCCATAGAAATTCATTGCGGAGGTAAAGGGATGGCTCGTTCTTGTCGTGTACTTATTGTAGATGATGAAATTTTAGTCAGACAGGGTATCAAGCACTTGTTGCACTGGGAACAAGAGGGGTTTGAGATCGTAGGAGAGGCTTCCAACGGCAAAGATGCTCTTGAACAAATAGAGCGCACACAGCCGCATATCGTTATTACCGATATCGTGATGCCTGTTATGGGAGGAGCGGAGCTTACTCGTGTGATAAAGTCGAAGTTCCCGGAAATTGAAGTGATCATTTTAAGCAGTTTTGGTGAGTTTGATTATGTGAGGTCCACCTTTCAAAGCGGGGTTGCTGATTATATATTAAAGCCAAAGCTTGAAGCTGAGCAGCTGCTCGACATATTAAAGCGCACCGCGCGTAAGATTCCCTCTTTAAAGCTGGAAGAGTCCAATGACGATGGCAGCTTGTCCATTAAGCTTGTCATCGATAAGCTTATTTCCGGTTATGAGGTCGATGACGATTTTAAAGATACCACCGCTGCTTTTCCATATCCTAGTTACATCCTGCTGGGGGCTGATCTCAAGCAATTGCCGAGCAAGAGCAAGGATCAACATACCGCTTCACAATGGATGGCGAAAATTGCTGCTGAGTTGGATAGCGGCTTAGATCATGCGGTTTATTATCCCGTTCCCACTGATCCTAACATGGTTCTTGTGCTGGTAAACATGGACAAGAGCGAGTGGGATCGTTTCACATTTATCGTTCGGAAGCTTGCCGCTTGGACAAGGAATCAGCAGCCGGAGATTGGTTGGACGGTCGGTGAGGCATTTAGCGATTTGAGACAGCTCGGCACGAACTTTAGGGATGGGTTCCTGAAAATAAACGCTTATCGCTTTTTTTTACCTACCTCCAACAATTTAATTGTCTATGGGGAACTGCCGAAGCGTTCTGAAGAGGTTGCGAAATTTAATATGACGCGCTTTACCGAACAAATGAATCGGCAACAGTTCGAAGAGGCATTCCAAGAGTTATTGGGGTACGTGCAGGCCGCGTCAAACCATTATCAAACGGATGTGTTTGAGTTCAAGTCCTTTTTGGGAAACATCATTTTTAATATAACCATTGTGCTTGGCCGTTTGGAATTGGATATGAAGAATTTGGAAGAAGCGAAATATGCTTATTTCAAATCGATAGGCGAAGCGTCACATGTCAGCGAAGCGATCAGGCTTCTTGAGACATTTATACAGGAAACAAACGCTGTTATAAAAACGAAGCGGTCAACGGGCGGAAATCCGAATATGACGATGCTTCTTGATTATATCCACGAGCATTACGCTGAGCCGCTCAGCCTAACGGAAATAGCTAAGCATTTTCATTTTAATCCTTCTTATTTGTCGAGTTATTTCACATCGCATAATAAAGAAGGCTTCAGCGAATATTTGAACAAGATCAGAGTCGAGAAGGCAGCGGATCTTCTGAAGCAGGATTTCGCATCTATATCCGAAATTAGCGGAAAAGTAGGCTATTCAGACCATAGTTATTTTACAAAAGTATTCAAGAAATTAACGGGCATATCACCGAGCCAATACAAAAAAATTCATCTCAACAAGAAAAGGAACTAGGTTATGAGGAGACTTCTGGACAAATTTAAATATCACGGTCTTTTTATTAAAATGTTTATCGTCACGGTGGTTAGTATTATTTCCGTGTCGCTATTCACTTCAGTTGTCACGATTCAAATGTCGGAACGACTCTTCATGAATACGTTCAGTATTACGAACTCCAAAATCATTAGCCAGATTCAAGCGAATTTCGAATCGTTCAATTATTCTATCGTTACGGCATCAAATAATGTGCTGCAGAACGGCACGATAAAAGAGTTTCTGACGAGTCCGGATATGGACACACTTTCTACGGTGCGAAGTCAGTATGAGGCTAGCCAACAGATGAAACGGATTCAGTCTAATGTAGCCGCCTACCCAGTTACAATTACGATCAGTGGAATGAATAAGAAAAGCCACTCGACGGATAGCTATTATTGGCCGAGCTCATTGGAAAAGCTGAGAAACAGCAGGTTAACCGTCAATACCCTAGCCACGCCAAAGAGGCTTATCTATCAATTGGATAAAGAAAGCATAACCAATACGTCTGAAGCTGACCCGGTGATTGTCGCTTCTAGGGCACTTATGGAGAGAACGAGCGGCAATCCATATGGTGTTCTTTATTTTGCCATACGAGAAAGTGACTTTAAGCGATTCTTCACGAATTTCACAAGTGATGGCAACGACGTTATCATATTGGATCGTTCGGGCAACGTCGTATCAAGTAACCGTCATGAGTTAATTGGCGAAGAGGCGCATGATTTACTTGGCTATGCCAAAGAAATGGAACAAAAAAAAATAAATGTTAAAGATGTAAATGTAATGGGTAAAAACAGTCTAGTGCTTTCGGAGTACCTTCCTACGTATGATTTTTATCTAGTCAATCTCATTGATAAACAAATGGTGCTTAGCCAGGTGGTCGATGTCAAAAGGGTTGCGCTTATTTGTATGGCTATCGTGTTCGCAGCTCTGCTTATAGTATTTCTTATTTCAAGACGCTTGACAAAGTCATTGACCCTGCTAGCCAGACAAATGTCGGGCATTACGGAAAATAATTTCGATAATTATATAACAGTTACTGGCAGCTACGAAATCAAGGAGCTCGGACATGCGTACAATTACATGCTGGACGAGCTTAACGATTATATAAAGAAGCTGATTCAGACACAGAAGGACCAGCGCAACGCGGAGCTATCCGCTCTACAAATGCAGATTAACCCGCATTTTCTATACAATACGCTGGCATCCGTGAAAATTTTGGTTCAGCAGGGGAATAAGGAGAAAGCCGCCGCTACCATCAACTCCCTTATCTCCCTTCTCCAGAATACCGTCAGCAACATTAGTGAAACGATAACCGTGGAGCAAGAACTTGATAATTTGAAAAATTATGTATTTATTAATCATGTGCGTTACGGTGAGCTGATCAAAGTCGATTATTTTGTAGCCGAAGATTGTATGTCCTATCATGTTCCCAAGCTCATCATCCAGCCTTTTATCGAAAATGCTTTTTTTCATGCCTTTCATGAAAGGAACGAAGGGTACATTTATGTACTGGTGTCGCGCGAGGCAAATGCACTGGTCTGCGAGGTCATCGATAATGGTATTGGAATGAAAGGCTTTGATAATGGGAATAATTCGCAGAGCTCCTTTAGCAGCAGTCGATTTTTCTCCGGTATTGGAATTCGAAATGTGCATGACCGTGTAGCACTGCTTTACGGAGAGGAATACGGCGTTACTATTGTGAGTAACATCGGTGAAGGAACGAGAGTGAAAATAAAGCTTCCACTCCTTCATACCTAAAAAAAATACCAAAAAACAAATTAATTGCTATTTACATAAAGATCCAATGGAAAGCTAACAATAGAATGACAAATCCACACAAATATATTACTAACGGGTCATTTTAACGAATTGTTATAATGACAATTGTTAGCGGAGCAAACGCTTTCAAAACTAACTTATAGTAATTTAAAAGGGGCTGAATTTTTGTGAAAAAGGTACTCGCCATCTTATTGGCCAGCTTAGTACTACTGACGGCATGCTCAAGCAAAGGGAATAATGTGCCGAATACGGGTGGAAAAACCGCTGAAGCTACGCCTGCAGCTGCGAAGGAAATTACAGTATGGGCGTGGGATAAAGTATTTAATATTGGTGCTATGGAACGTGCAAAAGCAGCTTACGAGGCGAAAAATCCCAATTCCGGTTTGAAGATCAACATTGTGGAAAACGCGCAAGCCGATATCATTCAGAAATTGAACGCAGGCTTGAATGCTGGCACGACAAAAAGCTTGCCGACAATCGTATTGATTGAAGATTATCGTGCACAAAGCTTCCTGCAAGCTTATCCAGATTCGTTCTTTGAATTAACAAATGTGATTAAACCGACTGATTTCGCCGATTACAAAATCGGACCTACAAGTGTAAATGGCAAACAATACGGGGTTCCATTCGATTCCGGCGTTGCTGGATTGTTTGTAAGAAGAGATTACTTAGAGCAAGCGGGTTATAAGGTTGAGGATCTGCAGGATATCGACTGGAAGAAGCTGATTGAGATCGGTAAAGCAGTGAAAGCCAAAACAGGCAAACAACTGCTAACACAAGATCCGAACGATCTTGGGCTTATTCGCATGATGATTCAGTCCGCAGGCTCGTGGTATTTAAAAGAAGATGGAACGACGCCTAACTTGGCAGGCAACGCGGCCTTGAAGGAAGCAGCTGAAACCTATAAAGAAATAATGAAAGCGGACATTGTGAAAGCCACATCGGATTGGAGTCAATTCGTTGGCGCATTCAACAGTGGCGATGTAGCTACGATTCCAACGGGTAACTGGATTACGGCTTCGGTTAAAAAAGAAGCATCGCAGTCCGGCAAATGGGCTGTCGTACCGTTTCCTAAACTGACAAACAACCCAAAATCTGTTCATGCATCGAACCTTGGCGGCAGCTCGTGGTACGTCATGAACGTCGATGGAAAAGAAGCTGCGGCTGAGTTCTTGAAACAGACATTTGGATCTGACGTTGATTTGTATCAGAAGCTTGTTACGGAGATTGGTGCAATCGGTACGTTAAAAGCCGCGGCATCCGGACCTGCGTACACACAAGCTGACGAATTCTTCGGCGGTCAAAAAGTAATTGCCGATTTCGCCAAATGGACAGAGCAAATTCCAAAAGTGAACTATGGTATGCATACGTATGCGATTGAAGATATCCTTGTCGTCCAAATGCAAAATTATTTAAAGGGTGCAGATATCGACAAAGTGTTAAGCGACGCTCAAGCTCAAGCAGAAACACAAGTCAAATAATTTAGATCATACGGTAATTAATAAAACCTGGGGCTTCGCCTTCTCCTGATTCCTAAGTCAACTTTCCGGCTGCAGGCGTTGGAGGAAGTTCCATGGTTTTATTTCCGTAAAGAAAGGGGTTAGGCTAACGTGAAAGCAGCGAGGCCTGGCGTAAATATTCGCACAAGAGCTAACTTGACTGGTTGGATGTTTATTATCCTGGCGGTCATCATGATTGCAGTGTTCTATTTCTATCCCATGATTCAAGCGCTTATTTTATCATTTAAATCGGGTAAGGGAATGAATTTATCCTTCGTCGGCTTAGATAACTACGCTCGTCTGTTTAGCGATAAAACGTTTATAACCGCGGTTAAGAACACGTTTATTTATTTGATTATCCAAGTTCCAGTAATGATTGTTCTAGCTATGTTTATCTCTGTGTTATTGAACGACAGTAAGTTGAAATTCAAAGGCTTTTTCCGTACGGCGATTTTCTTGCCGGCTGTTACCTCGCTTGTAGCGTATTCCGTTATTTTTAAATATTTGTTTGCCACGGAGGGCTTGGTTAACAAACTTCTGATCAAGATTCATCTTATTGCAGGCCCGATTCAATGGATCACGGATCCGTTCTGGGCGAAAGTAACGGTTATTATTGCAATCACATGGCGCTGGACAGGCTATAATATGATCTTCTACTTGTCCGCGCTTCAAAATATCGATCAATCGATTTACGAGGCTGCAAAAATTGATGGAGCTTCATCAACGAGACAGTTTTTTGGAATCACGATGCCTCTGCTCAAGCCCATTATTTTATTTACTTCCATTACATCGACAATTGGTACGCTGCAGTTATTTGATGAAGTTGTTAACATTACGAAGGGCGGACCGGGGAACGCATCGATGTCTATTTCCCAGTATATTTACAATTTGTCCTTTAAATATTCAGCGGATTTCGGATATGCCGCAACGGTGTCGTATTCCATCGTGATCATGATCATTATATTGGCCTTTGTTCAGTTTAAAGCAGCAGGTGATAAAAATGGATAAATGGAAACGTATCTTTATTTATATATTTCTGAGTGTCGCTGCGTTTATTTCCATATTTCCGTTTCTATGGATGATTATCAGCGCCACCAATAAGTCGGCCGATGTGACGAAGGGAAGATTACTTCCCGGAAGCCACCTTGTGGATAATATTACAAATTTATTTAGTAAGGTAGACTTTGTACCTGCTTTACTGAGTTCCGCTAAAATATCGATTACAACGACCGTATTGGCCATGTTAATCGGCTCTTTAGCCGGGTACGGCTTTGAAATTTATAGAAGTAAGGCGAAGGACGTCGTATTTAACATTCTGTTACTGTCGATGATGATTCCGTTCGCGGCTATCATGGTACCGCTATTTCAAATGTTCGGTGGTATCTCACGCGTTATTCCATTTATCGGGCTGGATACCGTATCCGGCGTTGTGCTGCCGACATTCACCACGGCATTTCTTATTTTCTTCTTCCGTCAAAATACGAAGATGTTTCCGAGAGAGCTCTTGGAGGCTGGTCGAATTGACGGGCTGAACGAATTAAGTCTATTCTTCCGTATTTTCATGCCAACGATGAAGACGACATACGCCGCAGCGGGTATTATTACGTTCATGTCGAGCTGGAACAATTATTTATGGCCGCTCATCGTTCTGCAATCACCGGAGAAAAAAACAATACCCATGCTGATATCGAATTTGGGATCAAGCTATTCACCTGATTATGGCATTATTATGATGGCAATCGTGATTTCGACGATTCCGACTGCACTTGTCTTCTTCCTCATGCAGAAGCATTTTGTAGCAGGTATGACAGGCTCGGTGAAATAGAAAAAAAGAAAGTCAGGTGATTACGCACACAGCGCATATCACCTGGCTTTTAAATAACTTTATGGGGGAAAATGTAATGAAATTGACGAAGCCTAACCTAAGCTGGCTTACAGATGTAGGCGTATTTGCGGTGAACCGTCTGCCGGCGCACTCAGATCACCGTTATTACGAAACATTAGAGGAAGCAGAAGCAATAGCACCTATGGCGCTAAGGCACGACCTTAACGGCAGTTGGAAATTCAACTATTCCGGGAAGCCTGCTGATCGTCCTGAGCTGTTCCATCAGCTCGATTACGAGTGCGGCAGTTGGAGCAATATTGAAGTGCCAGGACACATTCAATTGCAGGGTTATGGAAAACCTCAATATGTAAATACGATGTATCCATGGGATGGGCAACACGATATTCGTCCGCCAGCTATTCCGGAACATGATAATCCGGTCGGCAGTTATGTGAAGTACTTCACACTGCCTGATCATATGAAGGGCAGGCCCGTCTACATATCGTTTCAAGGTGTGGAGTCAGCCTTTTACTTGTGGTTAAACGGAGAATTTATCGGATATAGCGAAGACAGCTTTACTCCGGAGGAATTCGACCTGACGCCGTTCCTGCAGGAGGGTGAGAATAAGCTTGCTGTAGAAGTGTATCAAAGAAGTACAGGCAGCTGGCTGGAAGATCAAGATTTCTGGCGTTTCTCAGGCATTTTCCGTGACGTTTATTTATACACCGTTCCGAGCATTCACGTTCGCGATCTTTTTGTACATGCTGATCTTGATGCTGCATATGAGAATGGCAGCCTTCGTGCGGATATTAAGCTGGCTGATCGGCAAGAAGCTGCTTTTTACCTGGAATTAAAGGATGCGGCGGGGCATACTGTTGGGACGGCTCGCTCCGAAGTGTCAACCATCGAAGCTATATCGTTGTCTATGGATGCTGGACAAGTTACACCGTGGAGTGCAGAGAAGCCATATTTGTATGTTCTATATGTCAGCGTTTATGATCAAGCAGGCAAGCTTGTTGAGGTTATTTCGCAGAGGGTCGGCTTCCGTAAGTTTGAAATGATAAATAAAATCATGCACCTTAACGGCAAACGAATCGTCTTCAAGGGTGTCAACCGTCATGAATTCAACAGCCGCAAGGGACGGGCCATTACGAAGGAAGATATGTTGTGGGATATTGCTACGCTAAAACGCAATAACTTAAATGCCGTCCGGACATCACATTATCCGAATCAGTCGTTATGGTACGAATTGTGTGACATCTATGGCATCTACGTCATTGATGAGATGAATTTGGAAACACATGGTTCATGGCAGAAGATGGGCGCAGTAGAGCCATCTTGGAATATTCCGGCGAATAAGCCAGAATGGCAGGATATCGTGATGGACCGGGCAATTTCGATGGTCGAGCGCGACAAGAACCATCCTTCTATTCTGATCTGGTCGGTCGGTAACGAAGCCTATGCGGGCGAAGTCCTGCTAAACGTGTCGAACTATTTCCGGGAGAAGGATCCTAGTCGACTTGTTCACTATGAAGGGGTTTTTCATAACCGTAAGTATAACGATACGAGCGATATGGAGAGCCGTATGTATGCGAAGCCGTTGGACATCGAGGCCTATTTAAACGATAACCCGCAGAAGCCGTATATAAGCTGCGAATATATGCACGCGATGGGCAATTCGGTAGGTGGCATGCATAAATATACAGAGCTTGAACAGAAATATGCTATGTATCAAGGTGGCTTTATCTGGGATTATATCGATCAGGTGATCGTCAAGAAAGATCGTTACGGTAAAGAGTTTCTCGCATTCGGCGGCGATTTCGGCGACCGCGCCACCGACTATAATTTCTGCACGAACGGTATTGTTTACGCGGACCGCAAGGTGTCGCCAAAGATGCAGGAAGTGAAGTTCCTCTACCAGAACATTAAACTCGTGCCAGATCGCCAAGGTGTGAAGGTGACGAACGAGAACCTGTTCGAAGGTACTGAGGGCTATGATCTGCTAGTTGTCCTGCATAAAGAAGGTAAGGAGATATTCCGAGGCAAGAGGAATATCGACGTTCCGGCGCAAAGCGAGGCTTATGTACCGCTTGAGCTGCCGTCTGTGGATGAGCCAGGTGAGTATGTCGTACATGCGTCGCTCAATTTGAAGGAGAGTACTCTATGGGCTGAAGCTGGACATGAGGTTTCGTTCGGGCAGTACGTATTTCTGGTTGATGATCCGGCTTCGTCTGCACAACCTGAAGGATCATTCAGAGTCGTGGATGGCGATGTAAACATAGGGGTTCATGGACGAGATTTTAGTATCATGTTCTCGAAGCAGGCGGGAAGCCTGATTTCACTGAACTATGCCGGCCGAGAGATGATCGCTATTCCGCCAGCGCCGTTATTCTGGCGTGCGACAACGGATAACGATAAAGGATTCTCGCTCGGCTTTGACTCGGGTGCTTGGTACGCGGCGAGCTTAACGCGCAAATGCATCGGTGTCGAATTGACGGAGCAAGCGGGAAGCGTAACAGTAACGTTTCAGTACAAGCTTAGTATCAGCGCGGACGTTTTAGTGACGGTTGCATACACGGTGTATGCCGACGGCAGTTTGAACGTCAAATCTCGCTACGAGGGAGCAACCGGTCTTCCGAAACTGCCGATATTCGCGTTGTCGTTCAAGGTTCCAGCTGATTATTTCCATTTGGATTGGTACGCGATGGGACCTGAGGAGAACTATATCGATCGCGCCTTCGGAGCAAGGCTCGGGGTGTTCAAGAATGACGCTGCTGATAATGTGTCTGGCTATGTCGTGCCGCAAGAGTCGGGGAACCGCACAGGCGTCCGCCGTGTGAACATTACGAACAACAATGGCCACGGTATTCGGATAACCGCACCAGCTGTTCAGCCGGTGGAATGTAACATTTCGCCATTTACGGCATTCGAGCTGGAAAATGCCTACCATCATTATGAGCTGCCGAACGTTCATTACACGGTCGTCACGGTAGCGGGCAGACAGATGGGCGTTGGCGGTGACGACAGCTGGGGGGCGCCGGTACATGATGAGTATCTGATCAAAGCAGACCAAGACCTAGCCTTTGAATTCAATATTCACCGGCTATGATGGCTCTATACGACGTACTTTGATCGGTGAAAACAAAGAAAATTGGTTGAGTGGGGACTAATATCCCTCTCAACCAATTTTTCATTCCTATCTAATTATAGAATAGCCAAAAGGGTAAAAATATAATTCTTGACTTTTGATTGAGATTAGACAGGTACTTGACACGCATATGATATATTAAAAAATAACTAGTAGGGTCTATAGGGTTAATACTGTCGTTTGTTTGAGGGAGGCCAATATGTTTCAGTATATAGATCAACACTACGAGGCAGTTGATTTTAGCGGGCGGGATTTAAGATACGGTGAACTTATTCGCTGCACCTTTAAACGTTGTACATTTACCAGCAGTTCGATGGAGGAAATCACGATAAATCAATGCCGGTTCATAGAATGCAATTTTCGCGGAGCTTTGTTGAATGGTTCGATTCACACAGAATCTGCTTATGAAAACTGCAATTTTGCTGAAGCTAATCTCTTCGTTTCTGAATTTAACCATTGTAAAATGACAGGCTCAGACTTTGCAGGCGCTCAAATGGATGGTGTTACCTTGGTTCGAGGGGATTGGTCCTATACAAATTTGAGACAAGCTAGATTAGCAAAACAGGTTATGCGAGGAGTTCGTTATCATGGAGCAGATCTTTCTGATGCTAATCTGGAGAAGGCTGATCTAAGAGATTGCGACCTGACAAGTGCAATTTTTGGAAAAGCAAAGCTGCAGGGTGCGGACTTGCGTGGCGCTAATATGGATGGAATCGATTTTAAAACGCTTGTTGTCAAAGGCGCACGGATGGACAGAGAACAAGCTGTTAGTTTTTTGCGTTCATACGGTGCAAAGATAGATTGAGACTGAGAAATCCGACTTTTCCTTTCAAAAGGCAAGTCGGATTTTTCGTTTCAATTGTCCAATTCTTGCCCTGGCTTCTTTATACATCTTGAGGCTTAAAGGGAATTGCTGCTTTGTATTCCGATGGACTGCACCCGACATATTCCTTGAACACTTTTGAAAAGTAATGCTGGTCGTGAAAGCAGAGCGCATCCGATAATTCTTTGATTTTCATATCGGGATTTGTTTCCATTAGTCTTCTTGCTTCACGAATTTTCAAATCCAGATAGTGATGTACGAACGTGTTTTGAGAGTATTTTTTTACAATCCGGCTTATATAGGAAGAGCTTACATGAAATTTCGTGGAAAGATCGCTCATAGACACCTGGGCATACAGGTTCGTTCTGAGATGCTCATCGATTTTCATAAACAACTCATTGCCGCTTTTTTTGTTAGAGGTCAGCAAAAAGTCGAAGCATTCGCCCGAAAATGCAAGAAGTTCAGAGCAAAAGTCGGCATAGCTTGATTGTTCAAATAGTTTCCTGGCTTGTTCAAGCACCGCCCAGTTTTTCCATTCGGTATGCGGGTTTGCAGAGGATTCGAATGCTCCTACAAGCCGGGATACAAAGCGTTCCAACTGGGCGACGGGGAGGTCAGCCTGCTGCCATTTACTCAACTGCTCGGAGAGCTGCAGGAGAAAGCGGTCCTTCTGAAGTCTCTGTATCATGCCTGTATAGTTGTCGCCTACTCGGTTTATTTCCTCTTGGGAAGCTTGCTGTATGTGCAAAGGAAGGCTGACATCCAGCAGGATCGGCTTGGAGAAGTTTAATTGCTCCTTGAGTGTCTGTGAAATTTCCCTGTAAGACTCGGGGATCTTCTTAGGCACTACCGATCTGGAACTGCAAGCTATAGAGACATCGAGGCCCAGTGTAACAAAGCAATTGTGTATTATTTCCATAATATTCAAGTTGTAATTGTGGCCCTCAATGAAAGAAGCATTCATCAGGATAAGAAGCTGCTGGGGATCTTGAGTTGGAAAAAGCCAGAAGGGATGCCCCTCTAAAGCCTCCGTGAGTCTCAATTTAATAATCTCCGAATTCCAGTGATCCGAAAGTGGCGTAAAGATTTGCTTGCGAACCACCCACAACAGCTTGGATTGCTCAAAGAAAGCCGGTTCCAGTTTCATAAGACGGCTGGAAGAAGGATCCAGAATTCCATCGAATACGGAGCTTTCTGTATGGTGTTCCTCTTCGAGCTGGGCGACGACTCGTTCCATAACCTCCATCATCTGACTGCGTTCTACAGGCTTTAACAAGTAGTCGCATACCTGCAAATTAATGGCTTTTCGTGTGTACTCGAAATCGTTGTACCCGCTGATGAGAACGACCTTCAGCTTGGTGTTTATTTTTTTGGCTTGATCGATCAGTGTAAGACCGTCCATCTTAGGCATTCTGATATCCGTAATGAGGATGTCGATTGCGTTATGCTGACAAAACTCCAGCGCTTCCTCGCCGTTCGTTGCGACGGCTGCGACTTGAATAGGAAGACCGGAAGTTTGAATGAGCGCTTTGAGGTTCCGCAGAATCGGTTTGCTGTCCTCTGCAATGAGAGCTTGAAACATCGTTGTCCCTCCCGCATGAATCTAGTAAAAGTCTTTGGTTAACGAAGCTATAATTTGGATGGTAGCGCCCTGGCTGCCGGAATTGTTGTACAAATTAAAAAATAACCGGTTCCTGTACATAAGCTTGAGGCGATTTACGGTGTTCACAATCCCCATATTGCCGATTCCCGCCGCAAGACTCTCCTGCTCCTGGGAGTCGGGGTTCATGTCGTCGATATGGCTGAGAATTTCTTTGATCTTGGATTCCGCAAACCCCCCGCCGTTATCCGTGATTTCAATAGCCCAAAGCCCGTTGTACAGCTTGGCCTTAATCTGGATTTTCCACGGAGGATCAGATCGATCGAAGGCGTGTTCGATGCAGTTTTCCACAAATGGTTGAATGACTAGGCGTGGCAGCAGTATGGATTCAGAGGAATGGTCGATGTCTATTTCCCACATGAGATCATCTTCGTATTGCTGCCCAATCAACGATAAGTAATGTTTGGTATGCTCGATTTCATCCAATAAAGTGACATGCTCATACGGAGAAGAAACGGCATATCTCAGATTTTCGGATAAATGCTTGCACATTTCACTAACGACTTGTACCTTGTTCTCTTGAGCTGCAATGCTGATCAAATAAAGCACATTGTGAATAAAATGCGGAGCGATCTGTGCTTGCAGCGCCGAATTCCGCGCCATTGCCTCTTTGTGAACCGCCATCTTCTCTCTTTCGATCGATTCTTGCAGCCGATCAAAAAGCTCGCGAAACGCTTCGTTCAGCAGCAGCAGTTCATTGTTATACAGCCGGCTATCCATGTTCATGCTCAGGTTGTTATAGTTGATGCGAAGAATTTGACTGCGAAGCTTCCTGATCGGCAGTACTAGACTTTTGGACGTGAAATAGATGTACAGGAACGAGAATAACGTTAGTGAGACAATGATGATTATCGCAATATTTTTAACGGAATTGACAGAACCAAGAACGGATTTGCTTGGTGTGATCACATATACCGTCCATCCTGTAAACGAAGATTTCTGGAAGGCGACATAGTTCTCAGAAGTATCTTTATAAATGCCGTTCGTGTTTGAAAGGTAGTCATTGCTTCCGTCAGGTGTCTTGTACTCCGTGTCTGAGGACTTAATAACCGCCTCACCGTTGCCGTCTGTTACAAATACGTTTCCGGTGTTGCCAGCGTCAGCCAAGGATTGTAAATCACGATTATCCATCTGAATGGACAGATAGCCGAAGACGGTGCCATTCACATCCACGATGGAACGTATAAAGGAAATTGGCTGGCCCTTGGGCGCATAGAGAATGTAGCTGCTGCTTTCCAATTTCCTTCTTGCCGTCTCGTCACTTAATACGGGCTCAAGCGAAGGCAAGTCCGTATATCCGATATAGGAAGCCAACTCATCGCCTTGAAGGCTGTATATGATCATATCATGGATATTTAGGCTTGGGCCGACGGCACGAAACATAATATCGCTAAGCACACGTTTTTGATTCAAATCATCAATCGAAGAAGTTGACTTTTTGCTCAAGGACTCATACAAAAAAGAGAAAATATCCCGATTGGATAATACGCGCTGCGAAAGCTGGTTTTGCATAGCGATGTAGCTGTCCAGTTGACTAGCAACTTTGGTGGCTGTCAAGAGAGTGTCCTGGATGGTTCTTTCTTTGAGCGGCTTGACGACTAGCACATTCACATAGATCAGAAAGCAGCCGAGAATGAAGATAAGCAGAATGAAAAAGGTTGCAAACAGCTTAGTCTGGAGGTTGATCTGCAGCGGCTTTTTGCCGATCAAGTTATTCACTTCTGCGCACCTTCCTTCCTGTAGTGTCATGAATAACCCTACTATAACACCGGAATGAAATCGTTAATACCCCCAAATTGGTTCATAATATTACACAGGAAGAGTCAACCACGAACATGTACTTTGCAGGAATAGATACCTATAATCGTAGTTGTAACCAGTTGCAACGGGTTTCATCAAACCAACATGATGGAGGGGTTCAGTTTGAAACAAATAAATAAAAAAATATTATTTAGTTCCCTTACGCTTATGATAGCGCTCTCCCTGACAGGCTGTGGATCCAAAAGCAATCCAGATTCGGGCGGAAGCAGCACGCCAAGCAGCACGGATAAAGCGGCTCCCTCGCAGTCTGCCAAAGTAACGATTGAATTTGCATTGGGGAAAAGCTCTGAGAACGCAGCTTATGCGAATAAAGAAATGCTAGCGGAGTTTGAAAAGCAGACGAATATTCACGTCAACATCCAGATGCTTCCTTCCGAGCAAATCTCCACGATCATGCAGACGAAGCTGGCTGTGGGAGAAGTGCCTGACCTGATTCTATATAACCTCGTCAGTGCTGAAAGAGAACTAAATTTGGATAAAAATTTTGAACAGCTGGATAATGAGCCGTGGGCTTCCAGATTGCTTAACAAGGATGTACTTTCTTCTAACGGGCATATTTACGCGTTTCACTTGAATCAGGATGCAGGGCAGCAGGGAATGGTTTACAACCAGGATATATTCAAGGAACTGGGATTGTCTATTCCAAAGAATTATACTGAACTGCTGGCGGTTAGCGATAAAATTAAAGCAAGCGGTATCACTCCGATCTTCATGCCTTTTAAAGATTCCTGGGCGACTAATATTTGGACAGCAGCCGCATTGGCCGATTATGCGAAGAAAAACGATCCTAAATTGTGGGAAGATTTGAACGCGAATAAGCGCAAATGGACCGAAGTTCCCGCTTTTGAAACCGTTACGCAGCAGCAGCTGGACCTGTATAAGAAAGGATATACGAACAAAGACGTATTAAGCGATAGCTATGACATGGCGGTCAATAAATTCCTGAAGAAGGAAGTCGCTATGATGGCTATGGGGGATTGGCTCATTAATGACGCCTATCAAAAAGATCCAAACATTCATCTTGGACTCTTTGCTATCCCGTATGCAGACGGAGCGGATTTGGGAATAAGCCCGCTAGGCGGCCAATTGTTCGTCCCTAAAAAAGCTAAACATCTGGCGGAAACCAAGAAATTCCTGGATTACCTTGCCTCCCAAAGCGTAGGGCAAAAAATTGTAACAACGAACAAATATATTTCCAATTTCAAAGATATCCAAACGCCGGAACTGCCTCCATATAAGCAGGCGATCGTTGATACCTATATGAAAACGAATAAAACGACGATGACGATGGACGCGTACCTATCAGTCGATATCTCAGAGCTATGGAAAGGCTACCAAGACATGTATGCGGGCGGTAAGACTCCGAAAGACGTTTATGTTTCCTGGGATAAAAAATTCGCTCAGCTGATGAAAGACAAGAAAATGCCGGGCTTCTAAGTTTAAGGTTTCAAAAGGTTTCGCCAAAAGGCAGAATGAAGCTTCAGGGCTTTATTCTGCCGAAGTTTTTTATGGAGCGTGATAACATGAGAATTACGAAACGTCTTTATTCTTACTATTTAATTTTGCCGGCTCTTCTTCTTTATTTGGTTTTTTATGTGCTGCCTACGGTGATTGGTTTGTTTTATTCCTTTACGGATTGGCGGTTGGACACGGAAGAGATCCATTTCAACGGGCTGTATAACTTTGAACGTATTTTCACGGACGAGACGCTGCTTCTGGCCATCAAGAATACGATTATCTTCGCTATTGTAACTGTCATTGGCAAAAATGTGCTGGCAATCCTTCTTGCAGTTGCACTGAATATGAATTTAAAAACCAGAAATTGGCTAAGAGCCATATTTTACACACCTTCCATTATAAGCGTACTGGTCATCAGTCTCTTGTTCATCCCTATGCTTCGTTCGGAGGGCTTAATTAATCAAATCCTTGAAGCCGTAGGCTTGGGTGTTCTGAAGCAAGCTTGGCTGACAGACCCCTCCGTTATTATGCTGACGATTAGCGGACTAGCGATCTGGCAATTTACCGGATTTCAAATGGCTATTTATTTGGCAGGGCTGCAATCCATCTCGAAAGATTATTACGAAGCGGCCCGAATCGACGGAGCGGGAGGATGGAAGAGCTTCCTTCACATTACGCTCCCGCTGCTGTGGCCCGCTATTAATATCAATGTCATGCTGACCTTGATCGGAGGCTTGAAGGTGTTCTCCGAGGTGTTCGTTCTGACAGGAGGAGGTCCCGGGAATTCTTCTCAGGTCATTGGGACCATGATTTTAAAAGCATTTGGCGAAGGCAACTGGGGGCTTGGAACGGCCGTGAATACCGTACTGTTTATAGCCGTAACGCTCATTTCCATTCCGCTGCTCATGTATATGCGTCGCAAGGAGGTACAGGAATAATGATTTCATTGCGTAAAACCGACTGGAAGGCGTTAGTTGTGGAAGCTCTCATGCTGATCCTTGCGCTCGCCATAATAGCTCCATTGCTCATTATGCTGTTAGGTTCCTTTAAAACAAGCTCAGAAGTATTGGATTTCTCTTTAAAGCTGCCTCGTAAATGGATGTTTTCCAATTACAAGGAAGTGATTGAACAGGGAGGGCTGCTTCGTGCTTTCTGGAATGGCATCCTGATTTCCGGTGTATCTTCCGTGTTGAACATTATCACGACTTCTGCGGCTGCTTTTATTATTGTGCGCCGGGATACAAAGCTTTCCAATCTGATCTACCTGTTTTTCTTTATGGGGTTAATTGCTCCAGTCTCGATTATTACGACGATTCGTGTTGTCCAATGGTTGGGCCTTTACGGCACCATTACGAGCGCAATTTTTATTTATGCGGCGATGAACAGCGCTTTTAGCGTTTTTCTGTACACAGGTTTCATGAGGTCGATACCAAGAGCGCTGGATGAGGTAGCTTTTCTGGAAGGCGCCAATATGTTCGACGTATTTATAAAAGTGATTTTCCCGTTAATTATTCCGGTAAATGCCACTGTGGCAATTATGGTATTTATGTCCGTCTGGAACGACATTACAATCCCGATTTATTTCTTGACGGATAGCTCCAATTGGACGATGCCTTTATCCGTATATAACTTTTACGGTAAATTCAGCAGGGACTGGAATCTCGTTTTCGCCGACTTGACGCTGACTTCATTACCTGTTCTTGTCTTATATCTAATGGCGCAGAAATATATCGTCAGCGGCTTAACAGCCGGAGCCGTCAAAGGCTAAGGAAAGGATGTCATTTCAGCGATGTGGGCTTCCTATAGGTCAGCCACCGTTCTTTCAACGGCTAAAAATTATATCATGACTAGCAATTCAACCTTTACGCACTCTTACAGAACTTACATCAAGCCGAGGGAATACGGAAAGCTGAAGATAAAATTCTGGTGCAGCAATAACGTGGACTCCACATGGGCGGACGGGTCTGTTTCCAGGGCAAATCTGCAAGGGGGTTCATGGAGAATTGAGGCGGCATACATAGCTGACGGTGGGAGACTTCCCGATGGAAGTTTCGTTTCAGGCACTCAAGTACCGTTAACTTACGATTCTTCGTTCTCCAAACTAGTCATACCGGGTGAAACGTTCTGGAGTGATGCCGTAACTTTAACTATCCCGGAAGGAAATTATTTGGCATTTACATGGACGATTACGACTATGGATGCGGGGAACAGCATTCCCTTCAATACGGAAGGCTTGCTGGTATCTGCCTATGATGCGCCGGGACATGCTGCTGATCAAGCGTCATCCGATTTATACCGCAGATCTGTCAACTGTCTGGTGCTGCCGGATTTCATTGGCTACGAGCGTGTGTATGCGAAACACATTACTTTTCTGGGGGATTCGATTACCCAAGGCGTGCGGACCCGTTTGGATGCTTATGAATACTGGGCTGCACACATTGCGAAGGGGCTCGGGCATTCAACAAGCGTCTGGAATATCGGTTCAGGATGGGCAAGAGCCTATGATGCTGCAAGCGATGGAGCCTGGCTGTACAAGGCCAAGCAAAGCGATGAAGTCGTCATTGCATTGGGGGTTAACGATATCGGTACTGCTGGCCGAACTGCGGCTCAAGTGCTGGACGACCTGCAGACCATCGTCGCCAAGCTTAAGCAGGATAATGCTGCAAAGACGGTTATCCTATGCACAGTTCCTACATTTAATTTCACCGATTCGCAGGAGTTAGCCTGGAGACAAGTCAATGACTCAATACGCCAACATGCCATCCTTGGTGCCGATCACGTGTTTGATATGGCAGAGGTGCTTTCCCAAGCAGCACCAAACGACAATCTGCTTAATCCAGCCTATATGGCCTCAAGCTCGGACCCGCATCCTAATGGGGAGGCGGGCTTAGCTATAGCCGATGCTTTCCTGTCATGGTATGGGAACATTGCTGATCAAAAGGAGGTTAGCTATGAATAAATTTGGGGTTTCATCCATATTGTTTCAGGGTGATTCGATTACCGACGGTAATCGCGGAAGAAACGATGACTTGAATCATATCTTGGGTCACGGGTATGTGTTTCTGCTTGCTGCAGAGCTGGGTTTGCAGGCAGCCGGACAAGCACCGCATATGGTTAACCGCGGCTGCAGCGGGAACCGCATCGCCGATTTGTATGGACGCTGGGAGGAGGATGCGCTTTCGCTGCATCCTGATTTGATCAGTCTTTTAATCGGGGTCAACGATGTTCATGCATTCGTGAACGGGAAGCAGGATTTGGTTCAGGACAGGTTTGTGCGAACGTATCGCAGATTGATTGAGGATACGCAGGAGCTGCTGGCCTCAACAGCGATTGTGATCTGCGAGCCGTTTCTGCTTCCAGCAGGTCAGGTGGGGCAAGCTTGGCAAGCATGGCATTCCGAAATGAGCCGGAAACAGGAGCAAATTCGTAAGATTGCGGATGAATACGACCTGGACTATATCGATTTGCAGCAAAGCTTTATTGATGCCTGCGAGCTGGCGCCCGCGGCTTATTGGCTTTGGGACGGTATTCACCCGACACCGGCTGGCCATGCCTTAATAAAAAATCGTTGGATGGACTTCTATAGCAAACGATTCATGTCTGATAGTGGGATATCAGTAGGAGGGCAAGCGTATGAGTGAAAAAGAATTGAAGCTCTGGTATGAGCAACCGGCGGTACAGTGGGAAGAGGCGCTTCCGATCGGTAACGGGCGATTGGGCGGCATGGTGTTCGGCGGAGAGACTGTGGAGCGGATTGAATTAAACGAAGATACGCTATGGTCAGGGACTCCGCATAATGCTCAGCGGCCGCGGCCATTTCCGAGCCTGTCTAAAGTCAGAAATCTCATTGATCAAGGCAGTTATGAAGAAGCAGAGCAGTTGATCCACCAAGAAGCGTTGAGCTCTTATGCACAGTCGTACTTACCCTTGGGCAACCTGATCATCCAGCGCGAGTTTCCAGGAGAGATTTCGGCGTATAAGCGGGAGCTGTCACTGGATAACGCCGTTACACAAGTACTTATGACGTCCAGCGGTGAGCAGAGCTTGTTGCAGACGGCATTTTGCAGTAACCCAGATCAAGTGATGGTTGTACGTCTCGAAGCGGAGCAGCAGGAGCTGATCTTTACAGCCTCGCTGCAGGGCATGCTGCAGGGAGAAGTGATCAGGCTAACGGACAGACATCTGGTTTACAAGGGACGATGTCCCAGTCACGTAGAGCCGAACTATAGGAGTGTGGGAGTGGAGACTCCTATTCTCTACGACGAACGGCCAAGCATTGAGTTCGAGCTGCATCTGGCAGTGTTTGCCGATGAAGGTGAGGTTTCGGTTACCCATCAAGGGGAGCTCACGGTGCAGGGGGCGCAGAAGGCAGTTCTGCTGATCACTGCTGCGACAACGTATCCGTCAGTTGAGGACCCGAACCGGCAGCATAAGCTAAGAGGCACCTGCCTCAGCAGAATTGAAGCGGCAGGCTCTAGAGGATATGCCCAGCTGCTAGAGCGGCATATAGAAGATTACCAACGCTTGTTTCATAGAGTGGAACTAAAGCTTGGCGACCCAGAGCAGTCTGAATTACCGACAGACAAGCGATTGAAAAGATTTCGCACAGGCGCAGATGATCGTGGTTTGGTAGAGTTATTCTTTCAATTCGGCAGATATTTATTGATCGCTTCCTCAAGAACGGGCTCCCAGCCGGCGAATCTGCAAGGCATCTGGAATCGGGAGCTCCGGCCGCCATGGTCCTCCAATTTTACGACCAATATTAACGTTCAAATGAATTACTGGCTTGCTGAAATTTGTAATTTGAGCGAGTGCCATGAGCCTCTGCTGAGGATGATCGGAGAATTAGCCCTTACAGGAGCAGCTACTGCATCGGAAACGTTTGGTTGCCGCGGTTGGGCTGCTAATCATAATACGGATATTTGGAAGCTATCCAACCCGGTTGGCGAGCAGGATGGAGGCATCCATTGGGCTTTTTGGCCGATGTCGGGAGCTTGGCTTTGCAGGCATCTATGGGAGCATTATGTTTTTAGCCAAGATACTTCCTATTTACGCAATGAGGCCTATCCGCTGATGAAGGGGGCGGCCATGTTTGTGCTTGATTGGCTGGTGGAGGACGCATCAGGATTTCTGGTTACGAATCCGTCCACCTCGCCGGAAAATCAATTTATTTCGTCCAATGGCTATGTATCGTCTGTCAGCAAAGCGGCAACGATGGATCTCATGCTCATCTGGGATTTATTCAATAATTGTATGCAGGCCTGCGAAGTTTTGGAGGTTGATCAGGACTTCCAATCTGCGCTGAACCAGGCAAGGGAACGACTTTATCCGCTGCAGGTTGGGCAGTACGGACAACTCCAGGAGTGGATAGAAGATTTCATGGAAAATGAACCGGGGCATCGGCATATGTCTCATTTGTATGGATTTTACCCGGGGAATCAAATTTTGCTTCACGAGCATCCTCAGTTGGCGGAAGCAGTGCGGACCTCGCTTCGGAGAAGACTGGAGCAGGGTGGGGGACATACAGGCTGGAGTTGTGCCTGGATCATTAATTTGTTCGCGAGGCTGGAAGAAGGCGAATCTTCTTATCGCTATGTACGACAGCTGCTGGAGACATCCGTTTACCCGAATTTATTCGATGCGCATCCTCCATTTCAAATTGACGGCAACTTTGGCGGTACGGCAGGAATCGCCGAGATGCTGCTTCAAAGTCATGCCGATGAACTTAGCCTACTTCCCGCATTACCCGCACCGTGGGCTGACGGGTTCGTGAAAGGCTTGCTGGCCAGAGGTGGATTCGAGGTGGAGATCCGGTGGGAGCAGGGGGAATGGACAGAAGTGAGCCTGCGATCCCAACACGGAGGTTTATGCAGAGTGAGAAGCAAGCAGCCCGTTGATACCGTTGTGTCGGAGGGCGTTATCATTGATTGTCGTAGGATTGATGCTGATCGGATTGAATTCGATACGGAGGTAGGAGGTATCTACGTTTTGCGGCCATTTGGGGCGAAGCGTTAACGTTGGCAGATAGTAATTAGGCGTTCACTCTATTGGGTGAACGTTTATTATTTTTGGCGTTAATGGAGGACGCAGTGTGTTCGTCGGGCAGAGCTAACGGGAGGTTCGTTTAACGAATACTTTCCCTTTAATTTATGAAATGCATCATTTACTATGGAATTAATGTTAGTCTCTCATGAAAGGATGGCTTGGGATGATTATAAAAGAATGTCTTATCAATGAAATTCAATTTCTTATTGAAGAATACATCCACTCTCTATCTTCACCTTTTGATTCCTTCTTGGAGGAGCATATTCTAGCATCGACTTTTTACATGATCCAAGAGGGATCAAACGTAGTGGGTTACTATGCTATTCACAATAACGAACTTCTTACCCAATTCTACATCAGTCGCCCCTACCAAATGTACGCGCAGAAGATGTTTAGCCAAGTGCTTGAAAGTAATACAGTGAACTCTCTTTTCGTTCCGACCTGCGATGAACTATTTGTAAGCCTAGCGATAGATAAGGACTTTACGATCAACAAACAAGCTTACTTTTTCCAAGACAATCATGCGGACATAATAGAGAGTAATGTATCAGGTGATGAATCATTTCGCCTTGCTAATTTAGAAGATCTGCAGCAGATACAACAAATCTGTGGAGATTTTCTTGACCAATACGAACGGCGGATTGCAAGTGGAGAACTCTTCACCTACTATAGAGGTGCTGTGTTGCTTGGAATCGGAGTAGTTGAGAAGTCTAAGATGTTCAAAGGATTAGCAAGCATAGGTATGTTTACTAATGAGGCATATAGAAAGCAAGGAATCGGGAAAGTCATCATTTTACAATTAAGGAAATGGTGTGATAAGCAGGGTATTAAGCCTGTAAGTGGATGTTGGTACTATAACGAAGCTTCTAAGAGGACTCTGGAGAGTGCGGGTATGGTCACGAAAACCAGACTATTGAAAATCAAAGTAACTTAAGAATGACTGATTAATAAGCATTCGGATCATATATGGGAGCGGAGATAGTTATGAGTAAATATGTTATTGGAATTGATCTTGGCGGAACCAATATTAAGTCCGCAATTTTCAACACGGAGTTTCAAAAAATTCACGAAAGAAGTGACCCCACGGAAGCCGCAAAAGGACCTGGTCATGTGTTAAACAAGATTAAAGAAATTGTTCAAGAGATGATGTCGTCCGAGGGAATCAATCAAACTTCTATTAAGTGCATGGGTATGGGAATCCCTGGTTTACTTGATCCAGATGAAGGTCTATCCATATTTTCACCAAACTTTCCAGATTGGGAAAACATTCATGTTGTGAATCAAATGAAAAACAATTTTGACTTTCCTGTTTTTATCGACAATGATGTGCGGGTAAATATGTATGGTGAATGGCTGTTTGGTGCAGGCATCGGTTACAAAAACTTAGTATTGATCACGTTAGGTACGGGTCTAGGATCTGGTATTGTAAATGATGGAAAGGTTTTCTACGGTACAACATCTAGCGCGGGCGAAATTGGGCATATGAATATGTACCGGGAAGGTCGCCCTTGTCGTTGTGGAAGCTCAGGTTGTCTTGGGAGATACGCGTCGGCGATAGGAATGGTTAAAACCTTTACAGACAAGCTTGAAGAAGGTCGGTCTAGTACCGTATTGCAATGGGTGGGAGACGATCGGACGGCAATTACTGCCCAGATGATTTCAGAGGCATACGATCTGGGAGATTCACTTGCAATTGAGGTGATGCATGAAACAGGAAAGATTCTTGGTTTTGGTCTTTCGAATGTAATCAACTTATTAAATCCAGAAGTAATTATAGTTGGTGGCGGAATGTCGGCAGCTGGTGATCGCTTGCTGAATTCAGTACGCGATACCGCCCGAAATCATGCTTTAAAGCTTTCTTCCCATGCTTGTAAGATAGAACAAGCGAAATTAGGCGGACAGGCTGGTATGATCGGGGCGGCTGCATATGCGAACAGTAAGATGCCTTCATAATTTAACCTGTAATTTGTAAATAGGTTACGCTAAAACAAACAACGAGAGCACTAAAACAACAGGCTGCCGGAATCATCGGCAGCCTGTTGTTTTAATGGGCAGTTACAGGAATAGCCTGCTTTGATATTTGAAATTTCCAATAATGTACGTTTATCTTTGAAGCTGTGTTAGAAGTTTTCTAACACAATTTTTCCTATCGATCTACCTGTTTCCATTTTTTCATGTACGGCACGTAGGTTTTTTGCATTAATTGGTTCTAGGCGCTCAGTTAAGGTGGTTGTTAACTTACCTTTATCGATTAAGTCAGCCAGTTCATTCAGCAGCTCGTGTTGTTTGATGATATCTTTGGTATGGAACATGGATCGGGTAAACATAAGCTCCCATACAAATGTGACACTTTTAGAAAAAAGCAGGTCCATATCCAAGCTTCCCGTCCAAGTAGTCTTATCTGCAGGTACGATTGAACATATCTTACCTTGGGGGGTTATGACCTCTGCCATATTCGCAAAATGTTGCACCGTGTCATTTAAACAAAGTATATAATCGACAGTCTCAAATCCAATATTCTTGAGTTGCAGTGCAAAATGGCTATTGTGGTTGATAGTAAAATCTGCCCCTTGATTTTTGGTCCACTGGATTGACTCTGGGCGTGATGCAGTACCTATTACCGTTAGACCTGCTAATTTGGCAAGTTGAGTAGCAATCGACCCTACTCCTCCTGCTGCACCGATAATGAGTATGCTTTTATCTTTGTTTTCTTCTACGCTATGATGGATTCCTAAACGATCAAATAAACCCTCCCAGGCAGTTATCGAGGTAAGGGGTAAAGCGGCTGCTTGTGCAAAATCCAAACTCTTAGGTTTGTTTCCCACAATTTGTTCATTTACCAAGTGAAATTCACTATTACCCCCTGGGCGAGCCACGCTCCCCGCATAATAGATCTCATCTCCAGGTTTAAATAACTGACATTCAGGTCCAACCTGTTCCACAATCCCAGCTACATCCCAACCAAGAATTTTAGGCGATTCTTCTTCATAGTTATTTTTCTCACGCACGCCCAAGTCGGCAGGGTTGACAGAGATGGCTTTTACTTCAACCAGTAGATCGCGTCCTGTAGGAACCGGTTTTTCAATATACAGATCAACAAGGCTCTCCGGAGCGGATATAGGGAGATATCGGTAAGCGCCGACTGCTTTCATTTTTTGGTGATTAGTCATATTTTTCTTCTTCCTTTCAAGTTGGTATATCGTACGTTTGAATTATATGGTGTATACTTACTTTTAGGAAGTAGGCATAATTTTATTATATAGTACTAAAAATCATACCATTGGAGGGAGACAGCGTAATGGGAGATCGAAGAAACAAATACGGTGCTAGTCCAAACATGGCAGGATGTCCTGTGGAGACAACTCTGGATGTCATTGGGGGTAAATGGAAAGGGATCATACTCTATCATCTCATTGACGGAACGAAAAGATTTAATGAATTTCGACGTCTCAATCCGGGTATTACGCAGTTTATGCTTACATTGCAGTTACGGGAGCTTGAACGTGATGGCATCATTCATAGAGAAGTTTATAAAGAAGTACCGCCTAGAGTGGAATACTCACTTACTGATTTTGGAAAGACGTTAGTACCGATCATAATATCTATGAAAGAATGGGGGGAGATTTATAAAATTAGACTTAACGAAATTAGAACGCAACAAGGGGAAGATGCTTGAATGTTCAAAAGGGGAAAGGTTTTCTTATAACTTTTCATGCTGAAACCCACAGTTTTTTTTGGAATGTCAAATTATTGCCAATGCTGCCATTAGTCTGTAGAATGTTTAGTAAATATCTGTTTATTTAAATGGCGAAAGAATGTGATAGCATGGTAACGATCAAGGATATAGCCAATAAAGCGCAAGTTTCAAGTGCTACTGTTTCACGCGTTCTAAATAACGACATGACTTTGCAAGTTGCAGAGGAAACTAGGCAGCGAATTATTGAAGTTGCTAAGCAACTGGACTATAAAAAAACGAAATCACGTGCAAATAAGAACCATGAGGTAGAAGCTGAAAAAAAACAAATCATCGGATTAGTTATCTGGGGCTCGGAACAGTTGGAGTCCTCAGATCCGTATTTCATGTTTATTCGTCAAGGAATCGGAAAAGAGTGTGCAAAGCAAGGTATTACCGTTGACAAGGTGATGTTCATGGATGACTTCGATATGAATATCGCAGAGGAACTGGATGGCTTAATCGTCATCGGCAAAGTGCATATCGATTTGCTGAGACGATCGACTCAGATACCGCATATTGTTTCGATCGATTATGTGTTAGATGACGAATACGACTCCGTTATGTTCGACCTGCGCAAAGCGACTAGACATGCTATGGATCACCTTTTTCAGCTTGGTCACGAAAGAATCGGCTACATTGGCGGAATCAGTTATATTCGCACGCTAGTAGGCAAAGTGTATAACATTGATGTACGTCAAAAAGAATACGAAGCGATCATGCGGGAAAAAGGATGGTTCGAACCCGCCCACCTGTTTGTGGACGACTGGCGCACAGAGCAGGGCTACCTTTTGATGAAGCAAGCCTTAGAATTGGATGATCGGCCAACTGCTTTTTTGATCGGCAGTGACCCAATGGCTATAGCCGCGCTCAAAGCATTGCAGGAATCTGACATTAAAGTACCGGACGAGATTGCCATCGTAAGCTTCGATGACATTCCCTTAGCTTCGTTCGTTTCCCCTCCTCTTACAACCGTAAGAGTGCTTACGGAAGATATGGGGGTTACGGCTGTGAAGCTGTTGGTTGACCGTTTCAACGGCCGTGATGTTCCTCTCCATGTGACCATACCAACAAAACTTATCATTCGTGAGAGTTGCGGGACAAAAATAGAATCGTAAAAATAGGAAGAAGCCATCTACTCAGATCTGTATAGATTTGAGGGATGGCTTTTTTTAATTTAGTGAAATTTACTGAATGATGAATAAAAACGATTGAGAAAGTATCATTTAAATGCTAAAATCAAGTAAACATTTAGTAAATATATATATTTTGTGATGGAGGAACCAACATGAAAGAGGAAGCTTTGAACAATTGCACGTTACAGGTAGGTCCTTACCATTTTCAATTATCGGGCTGCAACGAGCAGTTTCGCGGCTCGATGACTCGGGCGAACGTTCAGGAGGGTGTAGAACTTATTCACATCAGGTTGGAAGGTGAGAACCCGCAACAACCGCCTACGATTGAGTTAATTTGGCATCATCCGGGCCTAGATATTCAGGGCAGTTGGTACCCTAGCGCCTATCGTTCCAAGAGACTTCGTGTGGATTGGGAAGAAGGAGTCGTTTCCAAATCAACGTATTCTGCGCCAGTCTTTAGTTTATATAACATACAGGGAAGCAACCGACTCACGTTCGCTTTTTCTGATGCGCTCAATTCCGTAGCCTTGTCAGCAGGTGTCAATGAGGAGACGGCAACTTTCCGCTGCGGGGTCAAGTTGTTTTTTGAACCTAGTGCACCCATGTCTGTTTACGAAGCGACTTTGCGCTTGGACACGAGAGAGATAGCGTATTATGAATGCCTGGATGATGTTCAAAAGTGGTGGGTTTCCCTTCCCGGATATACGCCTGCACTTGTACCTGAATCAGCTAAACTTCCCATGTATTCAACGTGGTACAGCTTCCATCAGCAACTTACTTCGAAAGGGATCGAGCAAGAATGTAAGCTAGCCAAACAATTAGGCTGTGAAGCCGTCATTGTCGACGATGGCTGGCAAACGTCTGATAACACGCGCGGCTACGCTTATTGCGGAGACTGGGAAGTATGTGAAGAGAAAATTCCCGATATGAAAGCTCATGTTGAAGGTGTACATCAAATGGGTTTGAAATATTTGTTATGGTATTCGGTTCCTTTTGTTGGATTCAGGAGTAAGAATTGGGATCGTTTTAAAGACAAATTGCTAAAGACGATTGACAGCTTGCAAACAGGCGTGCTGGATCCGCGGTATCCTGATGTACGGGAATTCATTATTAACTTGTATGAAACAGCGTTGGTGGAGTGGGATCTTGATGGATTTAAGCTTGATTTTGTAGATAGCTTCGTTGGAACTGAAGAGACGATTTATAAGGAAGATAGCTCGATGGATTACATCTCAATTCCTGAGGCTGTAGACTGCTTAATGAGCAATATCATCGATAGATTAAGACTCATAAAGCCTGATGTCATGATCGAATTCCGTCAAAATTACATCGGCCCTTTAATGAGAAAATACGGAAACATGTTTAGGGCAACGGATTGTCCGAATGATGCGATCGAAAATAGAATCAGAACGCTAGATGTCCGGTTAATTAGCGGAGATACGGTTGTTCATTCCGATATGGTAATGTGGCATCCGCAAGAACCGGTTGAAAGCTCTGCGCTGCAGATCGTAAACACGCTATTTTCCGTTCCGCAAATTTCAGTTCTGCTGGACCGCCTACCGGAAGAGCATCTTCAAATGGTGCGTTATTGGTTATCTTTTTGGAGGGAGCATCGCGATGTATTGTTAGACGGCCATTTGAAACCGCAGCATCCAGACTTTCTCTATCCATTAGTCATCGCGGATAACGGGCATAAAAGGATTGTTTGCGCCTATGGCGATGTAACTGTCAAACCAGGACGCAATCATCCCGAGCATGTTCTATTCGTGAACGGAACGTTGAATTCGCGGATTTATGTGGAGATGGAAGAGGATTGGGGCGCCAAATGGGTGGAGGTTCGAGATTGTAAGGGGCAATTGATTACTAAGGAACGTTTGGAACTGAAAGCTGGCATTCATCGATTGGATATTCCCCCTTGCGGCGTGGCATCGGTATACGAATAGCTTCGAAAATGTATGGAGAGTATGTGATGATGATAGCCACGATTAAAGATATTGCCAAAATCGCTCAAGTTTCTTCGGCTACGGTTTCGAGGGTGTTAAACAACGATACGACGTTCAATGTGCCCGACGAGACAAAGCATCGAATTATGGAGACGGCAGGTAAGTTGAACTATCGCAGAAATGAGCGAAAGCAGAAAACGGAACCAAGTGACATGCAGCAGCTAAAGTTTGGTTTACTGATCTGGTGTTCCGAGCAGATGGAATATTCGGATCCCTTCTACTTGTCTATCCGGCAGGGCATCGAGAAGGAGTGCGTAAAGTACGGGATTAACATTAGCAGAGTGTTCCGATTTATGGATGAATCTAGAACGAACATCGATGTCGATCAGTTGGATGGATTATTCCTTATTGGAAAGGTGCATATCGATATCATCAACCAATCGACACGTACGCCAAACATCGTTTCTATCGATTATGTGCTTAGTGATGAATTTGATTCCGTGATGTTCGATTTGCCCAAAGCGACCAGGCAAGCTTTGGATCATTTGCTTCAACTAGGTCATCGAAAGATTGGTTATATTGGCGGAATCAGCTATATCCGAACATCAGAAGGGAAAATGTTCAATAAGGATGCTCGGCAAAAAGAGTTTGAAGTCATTTTGAAAGAAATGGACTTATTCAATCCTAATTATGTGTTTGTCGGTGACTGGCGCGCTGAAGTTGGTTATGAACTAATGAAACAAGCGCTGGAAGCGGAAGATGTGCCTACCGCCTTCGTGATTGGCAGCGATCCTATGGCGATTGCTGCGCTTAAGGCAGTGAGCGAATCTGATTATAAAGTGCCTGACGATATAGCAATTGTTAGTATTGACGACATTCATCTAGCTTCGTTTGTGACTCCTCCAATAACGAGTATCAAAGTGTTTATGGAAGAAATGGGGGAGACAGCGGTTAAGTTGATGGTCGACCGCCTGAGAGGTCGAGAACTGCCGCTGCATGTAACCATTCCAACGAAGCTTATGGTGAGAAAGAGCTGTGGTGCGCATACCGCGGACGCAAAATAGAACGAATAAGGTGTGGTAAAGCGAATAGGTGAATCTGTCGCTTTACCATTTTTCATTACATTAATTTTTGATCAACACATATATTTAGTAAATATAATCATTAATTAGGGTTTTAATTAAAATATTTTAGTAAAAACTATTGTGTTTTTAGAAAATAATTAGTAAAATAAAAAAGTGGAGTGATTCACTAATCAAATTTGCAAAGACAACTTGCTTATAACAGAATGTATGGTCAATGGTCACAGAATTGGAATGCTGAGATGCAGGAGGAAATCTTAAAGGACGGTTTTGAAAGCGCAATCATTTAAACTAATTTAAATGAAAGAAGGGGTCGGATTTGAAAAAGACATTGCGAGTTATGTTGTCTGCGGCACTAACGATGAGTGTTGTTGCTGGATGCTCCACACAGAAGGTTGACAACAAAGCAACAGAAACACCAAAAGCTACGACTGAAACAAAAGCGGAAACAGCAAAAGCCGCAACGAACGAGTTTGGCTGGGAAGTGCCTAGTAAGCCAATTGAGTTTAGTTACTACTATGCAGATGCGATCAACCCTGACAAGACCAAAAAGAATAGCGATTTGATGCATAAATTCTTATTGGAGAAATTTAACGTCAACATGAATAAAATTACTTTTGATGCTAAGAAAGAAGATAAGTTGAATTTGATGCTTGCTTCAGGCGATTATCCAGAAGTGATTGCCAATATGGACGAGGCGACGGTAGCCAAGTGGGTCGCACAAGGTAAAGTGCTTGAACTTGGTCCAACTATCGACAAGTTAGCGCCGAACGTCAAGACGCAATTGGGTGATCTGTATAAAACATACTTAACGAACGGCAAATTGTATGCCCTTCCAGGTTATTGGGGATCACTGCCAATCCCGGATTTCTCAGCACATATTCGTTATGACTATTGGAAAGAACTTGGAACTCCGAAGTTTGAAACGCCAGATCAATACTATGATGTACTGAAGAAAATTCAGGAGAAGCATCCGAAGAATGATAAAGGTGAAAAGACGTACGCGCTCTCTGGTTTTGCACCGGTTACGGAGAAGATCGTTCCGACACTGGCTGGCATGTGGGGACTGAAAGACGGGAATAAAATCAGCGCTGACGGAAAGATTACGCATTGGATTAACACGCCTGAAGGTCTTGAGCTTACGCTTTTCATGAACAAGATTTATCGCGATGGCTTGCTCGATCCAGATACATTTATTAACAAGTACGAGAATATGAAAGCTAAAATGTCAACGGATCGTGTTATGGGCTTCATTGGCGCATGGTGGATTGGTTGGAACGCAGGACACGAAGTGTGGCAGAAGAGCGATCCTAACTGGAATGAAGAGAAGCGTTTTATGCAAGTGAGCGCAAAAGCTGCGACTGCTGATAAAGCCTACTTGTCAGGGAAGAATTCGCGAAGTACAGGTATGACGGTGATAACGAATAAAGCCAAAAACCCGGAAGAAATTGTGAAATGGTTAAACTACTCTGTGACAGATACCGGTACAAGATTAATCGGTTGGGGAGTTCCGAATACTGACAAATCCGTATGGAACTTCAAAGACGGGAAAGCCAGTTTTGTTGAATCACAGAAACAAGCGATTATCGATTCCAAATTTGATTACGATGCTGGTGATCTACTCGGCATGGATATGTATAATCTGGTTACTAGCCAAGGCATTACAAAGGATGACGGTAAAAGCGCATATTGGTTTGATCAAAACTTCAACGATAATGCGAAATGGAAAAAGATGATGAACGACAATTTGAAAGATACGATTTATGACAATACCGTTGGGGATATCAAAATTCCTGCCAATGACCCGCTGGCAATAACCGATAAGCAAGTGAAAGATTTGCTTGAGTCGCAGTGGGCTAAAGCGGTTATGAGCAAGACGGAAGAAGAGAGCCGTAGTAATTACGCAGCCCTGAAAGAAAAGCTGAATGCAGCAGGCTTGGATAAGATCGAGAAATATAAAACCGATGAATACCAAAGAAGATTAAAAGAGTGGAAATAACAATAACGAAAGGAAGGGTCACTCCTTCCTTTCCTTTGTCCGAATTGTCTCAGTGAATCAAAACAGTCGGATATGGAGGTACTTATGGAGAGCACTGTGCATGAGCTTAATGACTATGGAACAAGTTCTATGGCGAAAAAGAAAACAAAGTTTCAATTGTTTAAGAGAAGATTTGTTAGAGAGCGTCAAATATGGTTGCTTTGCATCCCCATTCTCATCTTTATTGCTATCATGCAGTATTTACCTATGTTAGGCGTAATTACAGCCTTCATGAATTACATTCCCGGAACTTCTGTTTTCAAGAGTGAGTGGGTTGGCTTACTGCATTTCAAAACGTTCTTTGCTTCGCCGGATTTCCCCATGCTTATGCGGAATACGCTGGCTATCGGTGGGCTGAATATTTTGTTTGGATTCCCGGCGCCGATTATTTTGGCATTACTGCTAAATGAAGTTCGCAGTAAGCCTTTTCGTAAATTTATCCAATCTACTTCTTACTTGCCCTATTTTCTTTCATGGGTAGTCATTGCCAGTATTACTTTTACCCTATTTGGTAATGAAGGGATTTTCAACGAATTTTTGCTGCGTTTCGGATTCAGTGATCAACCTATATCCTTCCTGGGTGACGGTGGGAAATATTACTGGGGGATTATCACGGGACTCGGCGTGTGGAAAAATGTTGGATGGAACTCCATCATTTACTTGTCGGCAATTACTAGTGTTGACCCTGAGCAGTACGATGCGGGAAAAGTGGATGGCCTCGGCAGATTCAAAAGCATGTGGCACATTACGCTGCCTGCTATTCGCCCCACGATTGTCGTATTGTGGATTCTGAGCTTGGGTAGTATTTTTACGGCAGGTCTGGAAGCCCCTCTCTTGATCGGAAATTCTCAAACTAGAGACTATTCGGAAGTCATAGATACGTATGTGTTCACATATGGACTTCAACTCGGGAACTATTCATTTGCAACCGCCATTGAATTAATCAAATCAATCATTGCGATTAGTTTAGTATTCGGGGCCAATCGCTTTACGAAAAAAGTGATGGATACGTCACTCTACTAGGAGGAAGCCTACATGGTCACTACATTCTCAAAACAATCGCTAGGCGGCAAAATATTCGATGTCTTAAATGTAATCATTCTGCTCATCTTTGGATTGCTTGTGGTGTATCCCTTTTTAAACTTGCTTGCACTCTCTTTCAATGATGGAACCGATGCATTGAAAGGCGGCATCTATTTATGGCCACGCAAATTATCATTCAGCGCCTATCAGTTTCTGTTTCAGGATCAGAGACTACTTTCCAGTTTATCGATTTCCATTATGCGGGTAGTTATCGGCACGCTTACCTGTGTGCTGTCAACTGGACTCTTGGCTTATATCGTTACGATCAAGCATTTCTCCGGAAGAAAGATGATGAAAGTCATCTTCATAATAACGATCTATTTCAGCGGCGGTTTAATTCCAACTTATCTGGTTTTTCTTGGCCTCGGATTGACGGATTCGTTCAATGTTTACTGGATTCCGGCCATGTTTAATGCGACTTGGATGCTGTATATGGCTTCTTATATGGAAAGTATACCTGACTCCTTATTTGAATCGGCTAGAATTGATGGTGCAAGCGAGCTTGGCATATTTGTCCGTATTGCGGTCCCGGTTTCGATACCTGTATTTGCATCAATTGCCATTTTCAGTTCGGTAAGCCACTGGAATTATTGGCTGGATACGGTAATCTACAATTCAAACGGGAATTGGGATACGCTGCCTATTTACTTGAAAAGACTGCTTCTAGAAGTAGAAGCGTTCGAAGAGTTAAGAAATCCGCTAGCACTTAGCGAAAAGTTGAGAAATTTATCGCCAACGACACTGCGTGCCGCATTAACGATGATTGTTACATTACCGATCTTTTTTGTCTACCCGATCATGCAAAAATATTTTGTCGGCGGGCTTACGCTTGGCGCAGTCAAAGGCTAGTTGTGTTTGTTAAAAAAATGAGAGACTTTATTCTCCGAATAAAGGTCCCTATATAAAAGATCCCTATATATTGGAGGAACCATACATGTCAAAAATTACTTTCTTAGGTGCGGGAAGCACCATTTTCGCAAAAAATGTTTTAGGGGACTGCATGCTCACACCAGCGCTTCAAGGATTTGAACTGGCGCTGTTTGACATCGATGCGGAGCGATTGAAGGATTCCGAAAATATGCTTAATAACTTGAAACAGACAATGGGGAGCACGTGTGTCGTTAAAGCATATTCCGATCGTAAGGAAGCCTTACGCGGAGCCGCTTATGTTGTCAATGCCATTCAGGTGGGTGGATACGATCCGTGTACCATTACCGATTTTGAAATCCCAAAGAAATACGGTTTACGGCAAACGATCGCGGATACGATCGGAATTGGAGGGATTTTCCGCAACTTGCGTACGATTCCGGTCATGCTGGATTTTGCTAAAGACATACAGGAAGTGTGTCCGGATGCGTTGTTCCTGAATTACACGAATCCGATGGCTGTGTTGACCAATGTTATGAACACCTATGGCGGAGTCAAGACGGTTGGCTTGTGTCACAGCGTTCAAGTATGTGTGCCGCATATATTTGAGCATTTAGGCATGGATCACACTGGAGTGCAGTGGAAAATTGCGGGCATCAATCATATGGCATGGCTTCTTGAAGTGAAGAAGGATGGCGTCGATTTATATCCTGAAATCAAACAACGTGCGCGTGAGAAACAAAAAGAGAAGCATGATGATATGGTTCGTTTTGAAATGATGCTTCGTTTCGGATATTACATTACGGAATCATCCGAGCACAATGCTGAATACCATCCATATTTCATTAAGCGGCAATATCCTGAACTTGTAGACAGATTTAATATTCCTCTTGACGAGTATCCTCGCCGCTGTGTAAACCAAATCGAGCGTTGGAAAACAATGCGGGAAGAGCTTGTCAGCAATAAAAACTTGACTCATAAGAGAACGCTTGAATATGCGTCTTATATCTTTGAAGCAATGGAAACGAACATTCCGTTTAAAATTGGCGGAAACGTCATGAACACAGGTTTGATTACGAACCTGCCGAAGGAAGCTTGCGTAGAGGTGCCGTGCCTAGTTGACTCAAGTGGCGTGACTCCGACCTATGTGGGGGATTTGCCTCCTCAATGCGCTGCACTTAATAGAACGAATATCAATACGCAATTGCTTACAATTGAGGCTGCTATGACTGGGAAGAAAGAACATATCTACCATGCTGCATTACTGGATCCGCACACAGCTGCTGAACTGTCTATCGACGATACCGTTGCGCTATGCGACGAACTCATCGAAGCACATGGAAGTTGGCTTCCCTCGTTCAAGTAATAAGAAAGGGGGGATTCCCCCTCTTTTTTAGTTAATGTGAGCATTGCTGGTAAAAATCAGCTGAAGCTGTACAAATAGTAGGACAACTGCATAAATAATCACTATGAACAGGGGGAGGTACGCGTGCCCCCTATTTTTTCGCAATCACGCACCACTAGTCTTTACTGTGGATAAGTAAGCAAAACGTTTGTTTCAGTTGTTGGGCTTAAGGGGAAATATGTGAGATTTGAAGTAACTCCCGTAGATTTGTTTGGTAAGGAGGGGCAAGCAGCCATGGGCAATCCGATAGGACCACTAGCTGAGAATTTGATCAGAAACTCGAATTTTGATGCTGTGAAACAACATTGGCTTTATGACGGTGCATTTACATACAAGACTGGCGATAATGTTATTGCCTACTTGGATCCTGGGGCGGCTACGTACTTGTCCCAAACCGTAACAGTGCCTGCCACAGGGTATTATAAATTACAGGCCTTATTCAACATGGCTGATGAAAACGGTGCTAAGTTCGGCATCAGGTTCCCTGAGGGCAGTGATATCAAAAGCGGCGACGTACCTAAGAACAGCGTACCTGTGACACAGACGCTTAATGGCATATTACTGGAAAAAGGTGCTCTTGTTGAAGTGTATTTCACAGGCATTAACGCTAACGATAAATGGGTTGAAATTGACGACTCTTATTTGTTGTATGACTCCGGGAATACGAATCCTCTGCCTGAACTTGCCAATATCGTCTCCTTCACGGTACCGATTCAGATCGGCGTTTCGAGGGTAGATGGAGCAGCTAAGAAGGTTTCGTTTACAGTGCCTTATGGAACGAATGTGAAAATGATTGCCCAGCAAATCGCCGTTTCAGAAGGTGCTTCCGTTACGCCAGCAACAGGCAGAATGCAGGATTTTACCAATCCAGTTACCTATTCGGTCATAGGGAAGAACGGCAAGACACAGCTGTGGACAGTGGAGTGTGCAGTAGCTGACAAAGAAATCACGATCGATTCCTCCAATGCGAAAATAAAAGATGCTTTCAATTGGGCGAAGCCCAAAGCAAAGTCTTATGTAAGAACGGGTAAACAAGGCCTAATTAATAGGGATGAAACCTTTAGAAACTCACCTGAAATCAAGAATTACATGCCATCCTACTGGGCGGGGTATGCACACCGATACGCCTTCTATTCCAGAGATATGGCTCATCAAATGGCGGGCGCCCATCTACTAGGACTGGATCGAGAAAATTTCTCCATGTTGAAGGCATTTGCCGGAACGGCGAACGAAACGCATAAATGGTACCCTGCATGGGCGCTCAATTTCGATGGCTCGATTTTTAAATTGGACTATCGCAACGCGAATAGTTTTGTCAGAGAAGTTCCCGCTGTGTTCGAGCTTGTTGAGAAAGCCTACAGCATGTATTTATGGACCAGCGACAAGAACTATTTGACCGATGAAACACTTTGGACCTACTACGATAAAGCAATGACGGATTTTATTGCGCTGCACGACGGGCAAATAAAGAACGGAGTCGCTGAAGGAACTGGAAAAGGCATTTTCGATGGCGCAGCTTCTTATGATGAACGTGGCGGCGAGGCTGTTGTGGAAGCGGGGGATGGCATCGCATCCCAGTATCAAGCGCTGCTTGCTTATGCCAACTTGTCCAAAGAAAAAGGCGACATGAAAAAGTACCAGGAGTTTAAAGAAAAGGCAAGAGCGTTTAAAAAATACTTTAACTCGGACTGGGGAGTCAAAGGAATTAAGTCCGGTTATGTGCGAGGCTATGAAGCAGGGGGCAAAGCTTACAGCAGCTTTGGAAAAGAAGCGAGCTGGTTCATGCCGATGAAGCAAATTACCGAAGCCGGCGAGCGGACAGATCAATTCCTTGGTCTGATCGACAGCATGAGTGAGACGCCTGGACAGGCGCCGGTAAATATCGAAGCATTCACGTACTTGCCGGATACCTTTTTCCCTTATGGAAAAAATGAACTCGGTTGGAAGTGGATGAAGTATATCATTGACAGGTTGAACGAACCGCATGAGGTAAGCAGCCAAGGAACAAATGGTGATTATCCGGAAGTCTCATTTACGTTAATTAGCCAAACCGTTGAAGGATTGATGGGAATGGCTCCGAATGCGCCGCAAAATAAGTTGTCTACCTTATCCCGTCTGCCGCAAGACATTCAGTGGTTGGAACTCAACCGTATTGCTTTGGGAGATCACGATGTCTACTTGAGACACGACGGTACGACGAAGAGTACTTTAAGAAACAACTCCGGTACAAAAGGGATCAACTGGGAAGCACAGTTTGCGGGTTCATACCGTTATATTCAAGTGAATGGGTCAGCTATAAAGGCAGAAACCAAAACAGTTAACGGTGTTACTATTAGCTACACAGAAGTCAAAGTACCAGTAGGGCATAGTGTAACTGCAGTACCTTCAAATAAAAAGGGCGGACACCATGAAAATGACGATCAAAATGATCAGTAAACTCGCGGTGAGTGTGTAAACGGCAAATTTTGAGCATAGAAAGCTGCTGATATTTAGTTTATCAGCAGCTTTTTGGTATACATGAATAGCATGGCGAAGTGTCTAAGAAATTAGACATAAAGGCAAGTCAGGTGTCTAAAATGTTGGAATACATGAGATCGTTACGTCCACGTCCCGGACTCGCCTTCTCACCTAGCGAGGAGCAAAACATGTCATTGAGAGTAGCAGGATCCATTACTTCACCATTAGGAATTGTGATCGCAGTAGTAGTAGTAATAGATGAAGTATCAGCTTCTTGAAGCATACTGTTTATATAAAGATTGTAATACGTTGGAACTGGAAATGCTGTAGCAGCTGCACCAGCATCATTAGTAAATGCTGTTGCAAGAATACCATATCCAATACCTACACCTGCTCCAGCTCCTGCTGTGGAAGTAAATCGTCTAGCAGCTATAAAGGGTTTTATTATTGGCATTGTTTTCACCTCGCTTCTCTCAACTAGATTATGCTAGTGATAGAAATAGGGAAGGGCCAAACAATAGAGTGCATTTGATCATTTTAAGGAATCATTTAGTTTTCAAAGAAAACTGTTTACAATGCCCTGATTGGAACATCATACATCGTTTCAATATGCCGTCGTCCTTCCGCGACCTGGGGGTGAAATTGAATCAGTGTTTGTTCACGCACCGTCCAAACATGCTCTACAGCACGCTGCAGCTCTTCATCGGTTCCGCTAACCCCATGAAAAGCCGCGATCGAAATACCTGCAACCGTACCTTGGGCGGCTGCTACCTTGGCGCTCTCAATGCCAGTAATATTCCCCGCTACGAACAAGCCAGTAAGCGGTGTTTGCATCTGGGCGTTGTGGAGCGGGACATGCCCGCCTAATTCGGGTACGAAGCGGAAGGGACATCCGGCTACAGCTGCCAGTTCAGCTAGCGGATAAAGGCTGCCTGCCATGCAGGCGAAATCGATGGGGACGCTTCGCGTGGAATGGGCCGCGATTTCTCCGTCTGGTGTTAGATCAGCCAACTGCACGCTCTCGACTTTTTCTTCCCCTTCAATAGCGAGGGCTGCTTTGCGCAGTTGGATGGGGATCCCCCAAATTTTGAAACCGTTCTTTGGGTAAAGTCGAAGTCCCCATGCTTGCAGCGGGGAATAACGCATCAAGCCGCTGCCAAGTCGAAGAATAGGAGACGGTGCAAGGTGCCCTAGGCGCAGCATCGACTGCATCACTTTTTGGGGATCTCCCGCATCTGTATTTATGATGTTTTTGGCGGGAAGCACCATAGCGGCAATATCGATGCCAGCTAGTTGCAGTTCGCGTGCAATGGCAATGGACAGCACGTTGATTCCCACAATGATCCCGCGCATGCCCACACGGACCCTATGCACATTCGTCATTACCTGAGCTGCTCCAATGGACATAACACCAGGAAGTGTCCACCCTGGAATAGGGGCAGCGGTCTCCGCCGCACCTGTAGCGAGCAGAAGAGCAGGCACTTCCTGCACGCCACTTGACGTATAAACGATCCAACCGTCTGCCGATTGTTTAATATCGTAAACAGAAACGCCGAGTTGGATAACCACGCCAAGAGACACGGCTTTATTCTGAAGTTTGGCTGACTCTTCAATTCCATTCCACCATGTCCCGTTAGGTTCTTGATGCAACTGTCCCAGCAGTCTGCCGCCTGGTTTCATGAATTCGTCGACAACCGTTACTTTTAACCCGCGCTCTGAACAGGAGATAGCGGCTGACAAACCGGCTGGACCGGCTCCGACTATGAGAACGTCTGTCATGGAAGATGAGCTCCTTTCTTCAACGGGGAGGGAAGTGTCCTGCCTGTGCGGATGTCCATTCCGTTCTTTAGTGGTGTGAGGCATGCCCTTTGTCCGTCTATCCCGTCGACCGTAACGCGGCATTCGAAGCAGTGTCCGATGTTGCAATAAAAGCCGCGCGGTGTACCGGTATCTTCGTGGTAACGAAGCGTACGGATACCATGTGCGAGCAGCGCTGCGGCGATCGTCTCACCGTCAAAAGCTTCGTATTCCTGATCATCCAAACGAAAAGAAATGCCTATTCGTTCGCTACTCCATTCACCTAAAATGGGGTGGTTCATAATTCGTCCGTAATTCATGGTTGTTCTCCTCCTAAGTTGCAAAAAGAAACAGGTCGGACAGGAGGCTGATGTTTTAGCGGAATTTCATTTGAATTTAGTGTATCCGATAGTTCCTGTACGATCTTATCGACAAATAAACGGCAGGTGCGTCCACCGCAATAACCCATGCCTGCTCGGGTGCGCAGTTTCAATTCACGTGAAGAACATGGATACTGTTTGGCGGTTTCAAGCAAATGAGCAAGACTTACTTCCTCGCATCGGCAAATAATAACGGATGTCATGTTCATATGGTTCCTTCCTTTTCGGGTTGGTGCGATTCCTTCTTACACGTTTCTAGCAATAATCGCGCCAATCTGTTTGAAAAAATGTATAACTGGAAATATTGGCACGGTTTTTGCTAATCTAAGGACGACTGATACGAAAACGGGAGGGTGTATGTATGAGTTCCATTTATGAATTGAGATTGCACAAACTACGTGATTACTTGGAGAAAAAGCAAATTGATATCGCCTTGATTACGAATCCAACGAATATTTATTTCTTTACCGGGTTCCATTCGAATCCGCATGAGCGATTCATGGCACTTATCGTCGACATGGGCAGCGCTCGTGAAAGCATGATTGTTCCCGGCTTAGATTTGGAAGCAGCGCAGCAGCAATCATTCGTTCGCGATTTGATCCCCTGTTCAGACAGCGAGAATCCTTACGCTCTGTTGAAAGACAAAGTAGGTAGAACACGCATCGGTACGTTGGGATTGGAAAAAAAAGCAATCAGCCTTCACAGGGTGGAGCAGCTGCAGGCGTTGTTTCCCGATTTGCATTGTACGGATATCGAACCATTTATCATACAAGAGCGGCTGATTAAGTCAGAAGAAGATCTTGTCAGCATCCGCCGAGCGGTTGATATTGCCGAAAAGGTGCTTGAAAGTACCGTGCAAAAAGTTAGAGTCGGCATGATGGAGCAAGAGCTTGTGGCGGAATTAGAATATAAGATGAGGATGTTCGGAGGCGATAAGCCGGCATTCGAATCGATCATTTTGACTGGAAAAAGGTCATCCTTGCCTCATGGCAAACCAGGTGCTTATTCGATCCAGGAGAATGATTTTTTGCTCATCGATTTTGGCGTTTATGCGGGCGGCTTTTGCTCAGATATTACCCGTACGTTTTTAATTGGGGAAGGAACCAAAGAGCAGGAAACGATTTATGAAACCGTGTTAACCGCGAATCTGGCAGCTATTCAAGCGGTCGCAGTGGGTACACCATACGGAGTCATCGATCAAACGGGGAGAGGTATCATAGCAGCAAAGGGATATGGCGCTTATTTTAATAATCGGATCGGTCACGGCATAGGTCTGGATGTGCATGAAGATCCATCGATTAACGGTGAAAACGAGATGCTCATTGAGCCGGGACATGTATTCACGATTGAACCGGGCATCTATATGCCTTCGCTTGGCGGCGTTCGAATCGAGGACGATGTGTATGTGCAGCCAAGCGGCAAGGTCGAAGTGTTGACACACTATCCAAAGCAATTGCGCAGATTGTAATTAATTAAATAAAACAACAGCCATTTCCTTAACAAATTAACGTTTAGGAATAGCTGTTGTTTTTTTTGTTGTTCCTCAAATTCCCTCATACCGCATGTACAGAATCGCCTTTGACCAAAGTCACATAGATGCGCTCGTGATCGATCTCTTCATCCGCAATCAGCTTTAACAACTGTTCGGAGGCTAGAGCACCCCATTTTCGCTTCGAGTAATCAATCGTCGCAAGACGAGGCTCCGTATACTGTGTCAATTCAATATTATCGAAACCGATGATATGAATGTGCGTGCCAATCCTATACTCGGATTCCTTGACGGCATTATATAAGCCGATAGCCATCTCATCGTTCAAACAGAAGACGGCGACAGGCTCCGTATATTCCCGAATGATTTGCTCGGCAGCTTTTTCCCCGGCCGACTTGTTAAAGTCGCCTTGAATCTGCGTACAGGCAAGCGGCTGATGACGTTCAACGACCTGACGGACAGCCTGAAGACGCTGTATCGAGTCAAACGAGGCTTCAGGCCCCGTTATGACATAGATCTTACGATGCCCTTTTTCAATCAAATACTCCATAGCTAATGCGGCCCCCGCCTTATTATCGAGCAGTACTTGATTCACATTCGAATGGTTCAGCTCACGGTCGAGCACAACAAGCTTATGTCCGAGCTCCGCATATTGAAGTATCTCTTCGCTTGAGAATGAAGAGTCGAGCACGATGGCGCCGTCAATATTCCGTTCTGGCAGCAGGCGGTGGGATTGCGAGCCGCTGCATACGATTAAGTCATAACCCTTTTTATTCAGCACTTCTTTGATCCCCTGCAGCAGCTCCCCGTAGAACGCTCCGTTAAAATCCGTAAGAAAAGCCCCAATAATCTTAGTTTCCCGCTTCTTCAGTGATCTGGCCGCCGCATTGGGCATGTAATTTAATTCCTTAGCCACGGCCAATATTCGGCTGCTCGTTTCTTTCGTCACTTTGGGGTTCCCGTTTAACGCATAGGATACCGTGGAGATCGAGACCCCCGCTTTTTTAGCGATATCTTTAATACTAACCACAATAACTCGCCCCTCACGATCAATGCATCATTTCCCTTTACTATACCAATATATTGGTTGCGCCGAAAGATCACTGGTTCCATTAGATGTAAATCGCAATAATATTATCTTCACCGCCTAACAAAATCTCCAATTGCTCGCGCCGCACTCTTGTTCCGCCATGGCGATAACGGTTTGGCATGTTTTCGGTCTCTGCTGCATGGCCATTAATCTCGATACGGCATTCCAATGACCCGTTGATATGATATTCGAATCTGACGCCGCGGTTATTCCAGGTAAATTCGAACCGAAGCCCATCCATGTCATGCGGAAGTACGGGATCAATGATCAGGTCTCCTCCGTCTTGGCGAATGCCGAGACAGTTGGAGATGAGCTGGTTCATGTAGATTCCTGGTCCGCTGGAGTAGATTCTCCAGCCGCCTTTGACGGGAACTGTTCCTTCAAACAGCTCTTGGAATCGTTCCCCAGCATCATAACGTGTATTAAATTTTCCGTCTGAGCTGCTGAAGTAGGCATTGCTTTGGCGCAATTCGGCGTTCGGCACCACTTCCCGGATGCCGATCGGATTAATCATGGCAAGACCCTGCCAAGCCTCGTCCACCTTGCCGAGCTTCGCCATCGCCTCCACGAAGCGGATATGAGCGTGCACATACTGCAGCCCGATTTCACGGCCAAAGTTCGCCGCTTGCTCTGCACGTTTAAAGTGCTTGCTTACGCCGCCAGCATATCGTGCCGGGCGGTTCATCAAGCGGACGCCATCGGGGCAGTACAGCTCCTGCTTAATAAGCCGGTAATGCGATTCAGCCTGCTCTTCGGTCAGCAGTTCGGCGATCATACTGCGCGTCATCGGCAGCAGGCGATATTGAATGCCCGTCTTCGTATCGGTCGGATGAAGCATAAGCTCCGCTTCCCCCGGTTTCTCCATGTAGACGAAGCCGGGAATGACATCCTTCTGCAGCATATAGCGATTGAAGTCGGTTTGAATGCCAAATGCCAGCTTATGTAGCTCCGCTGACAGCTCTTGGTGTTCGTCCGTTAAAGCGGCGGATAATTGATTCAGCACCTGATAGGTCAAGGCGACCGTCCAGCTGCTGATCATATATTGCTTGAGCTGCGCATTGGCTGGCTGGAGCGTATCGTCCCAGTCACCGTCGCCATAAGCGGACAAGTGAGTATCGTGAAGAAAGTGATTCTTCATGTATGTCAACTGCTTCTGCACATGCTCAAGCAGGGTCGGGCATTCCTCGGTGAACTCGAAGCCTTCCCGATTCGTATAAGGAATTCGCTCCTGAAGAATGCTGAAATCGTGCGTAGACGAGATGTAATCGGCAATGACCTTAAGTGGCCATACAATGATGTCGCCATGGCTTTCTTCTTGTTGGATGCGGTAATACTGATCGAACATAAACCATTGCGGCCAATTCCCGTCATCCTCATATTGGTGGGCATATACGGTCTTTATAATTTCGCGCACTTGATCGTATTTCTGTGTAGCCATGAAGTATTCCGTAGGCCCTTGGCATACGTCTCGTGTGCCCCAAGCCGCTCCGCCGTATTGTTCCAGCCCGTGCGGCACGGAATAATGGACCAGCATATTATGGGTGTACCACCATGCAAGAGCATTAACCTTATTTAGCGATTCCGTTGCTTCGCCACTGTGCGATAATTGGAAGCCATTCATTACTTTTCTAAAATAGTCGCGGTATCGTTCTATTTCTGCAGCCGTATTCGGCTTCTCGAACGGCAGCTCACCGCCATGAATAAGTCCTTGAACCGTCAAACTCCATTCCGAGCTAGCGCTTAATTCGAGCACAACGAGCGAAGAGGATCCCGGATCAGCATGATTGGCTAGGGCTGTCTCGTCGGTCACGGTCACATCCGCTCCCGTAAGCTTCATACGGTAACACAGGTCTGGCAGGGTTCCTGAGTTATCCGAACCTTCACACGAACGGAACACCAGAACATCGCCTTCACGTTCTATGAGGAAAGGTACTCCGTATTCATTGTTATTCATGGACACCTGATTCGTAATCAGATAACGGTAGGGCTTTCCGCTTACGGATTGTAAGGCCAGATGAACCTCCGGTGTGTCCATTGCCGTGAGGTTCGTGACGACAATTGTGTCTTCAGCCGTCTTATAGGTCCACCGCACGTAGTTAAAGCCAATCTCGTACATCGATGGCATTGTGAGCATCCGGAATTCACCGTGCATCTCAATAAATATCCTTTGGCCTGAAGTCTTCAGCACATTCAACGCATTGCGGGCATTTGTTAGCATCTTGTTGGAGGACGTATTTCCCACCACAAGCTGCGAGTTGAATATACCGTACATATAGGATGTGGTAGTAAGCACTTGTTCGTTCATACGAGCGTTATCCCCCGTCATGAGGATATGTCCATGCGGACGTTCCACAAGCAGCTCTTTCTCCTTTAATACAACATGTTCGTGCCCCTCTGTGAAGAAAGACAACAGAACCCCGTTATCCCATTCCTCCTGATGGCGGCTAGGAAAGTCGCGCCCGATCTCCTCGATTGTCATAGATTCAACCTGAAGAGGGTCGCCGATTCTGGGCTGAAGGCTGACAGAATCCAGATCTTCCTCCCACTTTGCATCTAGTTCCTCCGCATATGCCCATGCTTCCTGAACTTCCTGTTCGTATGTCAAGGTTACAACTGCCTCCGGATGGTGCGGCTTGAACAGACCGTAAAAAACAAATCGCGCCATGCCATCGACGATCACGCGCTGCGATTGCAGAGCTGTATAGGCAAATTCGTATTGATAGATCTCGCTGGCCAGCTTGACCTGAGTCAGTGCCTCTGGCTTGTTCGTTGCCTTATAGGATAAACCGAAGAATTGGAAGCCGTCCGTTGAATATTCTGCGGCATTTGTTAAAGAGCCCTGCTGTAAGTAAGGGAATTGTCCCTGCTGCGGCATATTTTGACGAGAACAGACGACCCAGCCTTTGACAGGGTCCTTAAAGACAGAATGATCCATATATTGAGACAGATAAGCTTCATTTGATCTGACAGCACCTTGATCGGCAATGCCCACATCCTGCCCATAGACAAGATCGATGTCCGCTCCATGACCATGGACCCGTACGTCCCAGAACCAGATCAATTGAGGAGTGAGCGTAAATATGACCTCATATTCGAGTTCCTCGGCATGCCCCTTCCAAGAAATCTGACAGTCACTGCGACTGATTCGGCTTGAAGAACGGATGCCAAGCAGTGGTACGAAGGATAGCGATGATTCCCGGTGGATACGCAGATAAATATTGTTCATCGAACCGTCAATTGGGTTAGCTATCAGTTGATTGATCATTGTCTGATTGTATGTGATCTTTCTAATATCTCCGCTGTTCATAAAAGTGAACGCCATTGCGCCATTTCGGATGCAGATGTCGGTTTTATTAGGTCTTGTCATATTCTTCACTCACTTTCTTATTCGAATAATGTATGTGGCAACTTACAAATCGAAACGTTTCTATAGATATTAAATCATTATAAATAGCAATGGTTTTGGAGTCAATAATCAATTTAATAACTGTGAAATCTCCTATACAACCACCATTATTCACATGAAAACTGTATTTTATCGCGATTTTATCAAATATAAAACTCGATTCGAAACGTTTCTATTAAGCCTGAGCGTAAACAAAAAAACGGCCTGAGCCCATGGTTGAACGGTTATCCGAAAGATGGAGACTTTAAATAAAGTGAGCTCTCTCGGGCCTTTTTACGTTAACAATTAATGAATAAGAAAGGTTGGGGGTTACTTGTGTGAAATAGTTGGACTAGGGGGAAATAAGGTTTGAATGAGTGATGAGTGAGTGAGTGAGTGAGCAAATGAGCAAATGAGTAAATGAATGAATCCACACTCTCGGTCGAATGATGTTGCAGAAAGTGCAACAATTCTGCCTAGATCCCACCTTTATCCCTTCAATGTTGTATCGTGTACAACAATTTAGCCCCATACAGGCCATTTCACGATAAATGGGTTCGAATTGTTGTACAGACTACAACTTTTACTTGCGAAATAGCCTTTTGGCATGCGAATTGTTGTAGAAACTACAACATTGGCAATCACGATAGCCCATCGAAGCTGCTGAACCGAAATAAAATCAAATTTTTGAGCTATGCCAACCAGTTTTGAAGAAGCACAATTAATGGATAGACAGTTTCCATCAACCAGCCAAGCTAACAGTGGTTAAGCTTACTCTGAGCGCATTGACCTCATTTATCGAATTAGCGATCGTCATCAATGGACGATAAAAAAAGATGACTCCCTGCGAATACCGAATTCAGGAGCCATCTCTATCGATTAGAATGATTTATTCGTCAAAACCCAGCTTGTTCATCTTGTTGTACAGTGTTGCTCGTGACAGGCCGAGCCGTTTGGCAGCCGCAAGTTTGTTGCCTTTCTCCAGTTCCAAAGCTTTGATAATGATCTGTTTCTCGTGAACTTCCAACTCCTTCTGCAAGGTTTGGATCACATTCGGAGTTTCCTCTTGTAGGGGAGAATCATCCCTATGTTTACTGACATGGATCGACATCGGCAGATCATCTCTTTTCACCGATCCGTCTGCAGCAAAAACGACCAATCGTTCAATCGCATTCCGCAGCTCTCGTATATTGCCGGGCCAACTGTAGTGAAGCAGATCCAATAACACATCTTGCGGGACATGTTGAATGAATCGGCTATAGCTAATTGAAAATTCGTTTAAGAAACAGTGCGTTAGTTCGATGATATCTTCTTTTCTCTCGCGAAGTGGGGGGATTTCAATTGTAACCACATTCAAGCGGTAGTAAAGGTCTTCTCGGAATAACCCCTGTTTGACTTGGGCGTTCAAATCGCGATTTGTGGCGGCAATGATCCGAATATCGGCTTTCAATTGCTTGGTTCCGCCTACGGGGAAGTAGGTTCTTTCCTGCAGTACACGCAAAAGCTTGACCTGCATATCGAGCGGCATTTCACCAATTTCATCCAAAAATAAGGTGCCGCCCGCTGCCAGTTGTATTTTCCCCTTTTTGCCGTTGTTGTCAGCTCCAGAAAAGGCGCCTTTTTCATAACCGAACAATTCGCTTTCGAATAGAGAAGGAGAAATGGCACCGCAGTTAATCGCGATAAAAGGAGCGTCCGGTTTTTCTCGAACGTCATGGATGGCTTTGGCGAAAAGCTCCTTGCCGACACCGGTTTCACCGAGAATGAGCACCGTTGCCTTGGTCGTACCAATTTTTTTGCACATGTCTATCGTTCGCTTAATGGCGCTGCTCGTTCCTTTGATTGGGCTAAATGGATCGGTCGATGGTTGAAGCTGGGCCATTTGCTGCTGCAGTTGATGGACCTTGGAAGTGGCGTTGAATAGCTCCTGATTCAACCGGACCTCACTGGTGATGTCCGTTTCTGCAACGACGGAACCAATGATTTGCCCATTAAGGCGAATAGGATTCGAGTTAATTAGGACATATAAATCGGGCCGTGGTTGGTGCAGCTTACGAAACACAGAATCACCGGTTTTATGGGTTTGTAAGATTTGCAGCCTATCAGCAGGGAAGAAATCGGCCATTGGTTTGCTAAGAATGTCGTCGGCTTTTATAGAAAAGATTCGCTCGGCGCCCTTGGTCCACACGACGGTCCGTTCTTGATCATCAATCATGGAAATGGAGGCATCCATCGTGTCGATCATCGACTCGAAATAAGCTTTCAAGGTTTGGTGTGCTTGATGCAAGGCAGTAAGCATATCGGCAGCGGTCACATAACCGATCGGCTGGTCGGCAGCATCTTTTACAAGGATGTAATCGGTTTCGCGAAAAAGCGGGATGACAGCGTCCAGCGGCGTCTTTTGGGGGACGGATACGGCGGTTCGCCAAGGCACATTCATCAAGCTAAGCCTGTTAGCCGGGTGCTCTCCAACATAATAAAAAAGCTGAAAGCCGTCTTTATAAAAAAGGACCTTTTTTTGATTCGGCTGCAGGGAGGATGTATATTGCTCAAACCGAGCTTCCGTGTCGGCGTCTTTTTCGATGAAATAATAATTGATCTGTATCAAATCCTCTATGAGAGGGACTTTGTGCTTCATTGTCATGACCTCGCCTTATATGGGTAGCGTTTTGTTTAAAATTATACGCCTCATGTGAATAAGTGTAAAATTTTTTAGACACTTGTGGCTGGGTGATTTGGCATGAAAATTGCTTATTAAAAATGTGTGAGTGATGAATCTACATGTTGGAAAGGAAATATGTCTATGGGTGTAAGTCATGTGGAAGTTGTCATTATTGGAGGTGGAATCGTCGGTTCAGCCATTGCTTATTTTTTGAGTAAACAAGGGTTGGACGTAGCTGTGCTCGAGAAAGGGGAATTGGCGAGCGGTACATCATCTCGTTGCGACGGCAACATTTTGGCTATCGATAAAGATCCAGGCTTTGACAGTCAAATGTCGCTGGTCAGTCAAAAGATCATCGATGAACTGAGCCGGGAATTGGCATGTCCGTTCGAATATAGGGCGCCCGGCAGCATTCTCGTCTGTGAAACGGATGAAGAAATGGAGGCGGCGCAGCAGTGGGTGAATCGGCAGAATGCGTTAGGACTTCCGTTTCGGATGCTGGACCGGCAGGACATTCGCCAAGAGTCGCCTTTCCTTGCTGACGATCTTCCGGGTGGACTCGAGTGCGGCACGGATTCGACCGTCAATCCTTATCTGCTTACGTACTCCTTATTTGATGATGCCCAAAAAAAACATGGTGCCCGTGTCTGTTTGAGAACGGAAGTTACTTCCATCAACAGAGATCCGGTAACAGGAAATTTCAAGATCAGCACGAATCAGGGTGAGTTTACCGCTAAAAAAATTGTGAATGCTGCAGGTGTATGGGCTCCGCAAATCGGCCGCATGGTCGGCTTAGACATTCCGATTGTGCCTAGGAAAGGGCATCTGATCGTTGCCTCTCGTCAAGTCCCTGTCGGCTTGCGGAAGGTGATGGAGTTCGGTTATTTGATCTCCAAATTCGGCGGCCAGCGGAAAGTCGACCCGGTTACGGAAAAATATGGCGTTGCACTCGTGTTCGAACCTACGGAAAGCCAAAATTTTTTGATTGGTAGCAGCCGAGAGTTTGTCGGTTTTGATACCCAAGTGAATATGGAAGTTGTACGTTGCATGGCGAGAAGGACACTTCGTTTTTATCCTAAAATCGGAGATTTTCAAATCATTCGTACCTATACGGGGTTAAGGCCTTGGACGAAAGATCATTTGCCGATCGTGTCAGCAGTCAATGAGGTGCCAGGCTATTATATCGCAGCAGGCCATGAAGGAGACGGTATCAGCTTAGCTGCGGTGACAGGGAAACTGATGTGTCAAATCATTACGGAGCAGCTAGAGACGATCATTTCAACTGAACCGTTAAAGTTTGAGAGATTTCAGGAAAGGGTGGTTCCTACGTGAAGAGTAAAAAAGTATTTACGACCGTAGATACGCATACCGGCGGAAATCCTACGAGAACAGTGATCAGCGGACTTCCCAAACTTGTAGGGTCAACATTGTCGGAAAAAATGCTGCATATGAAAACAGAGTATGATTGGATTCGAAAAATATTGATGTACGAGCCAAGGGGGCACGGCGTCATGTCAGGTGCCCTACTGGTGGAACCTTGCCATCCGGAGGCGGATATCGGCGTGATCTATATCGAAACCGGCGGTTATTTGCCGATGTGCGGTCATGACACCATAGGTGTTTGTACAGCGTTGGCCGAGACCGGAATGATCCCCGTCACGGAACCCACGACGTATTTGAAGCTCGATACACCTGCGGGACTGGTTGAAGCAGAGCTTGCGGTGCAAAACGGGAAGGTCCTGAAAGTAGCTTTTCAAAATGTTCCCGCCTTTTTGTATAAGCATGTAAAGGTAGAAGCTGAAGGATTGGGCAGCGTCTACTGCGACATTGCATATGGCGGCAACTTTTATGCGATTACGGATGCCCGGGTGTTGGGGCTTGAGCTTACGCCATCCAATGCAGATACCATTGTAAAAATGGCCGTAAACTTGCGCAAAGCGATTAACCAATCGGTCAACGTGGTGCATCCGGAGGCTTCGTATATAAGAGGATTAACTCACGTTGAATTTTATACAGACCCGACACATCCGGATGCCCATGTGAAAAATACCGTGATCGTCCCTCCTGGCGGAATTGACCGCTCTCCTTGTGGGACAGGAACATCGGCTAAGCTTGCGGTGATGTTTGCCAAAGGGGAAATACGCATGAACGAGGAGTTCGTACACGAGAGTATTGTCGGTTCGCTGTTTAGAGCTCAAGTTGTCGGCACGACACAGGTAGGTGGCTTCCCGGCTGTGGTGACCAGAATCGAAGGTTCGGCATGGATGACGGGGATGCATACGTTTTTTATGCACGAGGACGATGAGCTTAATGAGGGATTTTTATTAATTCCGCCTGCAGAAGATCACTGAGAAAGAAGGGGAAATCGATGGAACTGAAGCAGTATTACACGACAATTGACACGCATACGGGAGGAGAGCCTCTGCGTATTATTACAGGAGGGATTCCACCGTTAAAAGGCGATACCATCCTTGCGAGAAGGGCTTACTTTCGCGAACACTATGATTACATTCGGAAGGTGCTCATGTTTGAACCGCGCGGGCACCACGGTATGTATGGATGCGTAATCACATCGCCAGTAAGTCCAGATGCCGATTTCGGCGTACTTTTTATACATAACGAAGGATATAGCACAATGTGTGGGCACGGTATCATTGCAGTGGTAACGGCTGCCATCGAAATGGGCTTTCTTCCGGCAGCAGAGGAACGCTCGCAGATTATTATCGATACTCCAGCCGGTAAAGTGATTGCGAAAGCTGAATGTGAAGGCATAGAGGTGAAATCGGTTTCGTTTGTGAACGTTCCATCGTTCGTTTTCGCTCAAGACGTGCGAGTAGAGGTTCTAGGCAAATCTTTCACGATAGACATCGCTTTTGGCGGCGCCTTCTATGCAATTGTCAAATCAGAGGAGCTTGGCATCTCTGTTGACATTGCAGTGTTGTCTAAACTCCAAGAATGGGGGTCTGCGATTAAGGCCTACGTCGAGAGCCATATGATAGTTAGCCATCCCTTTGAGCCGCAGCTGCAGGGCATTTATGGCGTGGTCGTTTCCGATACTCCGCGTAAGGAAGACTCGCATTTGCGCAATGTGACGATATTTGCAGATAGGCAAATTGACCGTTCGCCTTGCGGAACGGGAACTTGCGCGCGTATGGCAGTATTGCATGCCCGTGGCGAGTTAGAGAACGGTCAAAACTTTGTGCATGAAAGTATTGTAGACAGTCAGTTTTCGGGACGCATCATGGAAACTGTGAAAGTGGCTGAATATAAAGCTATCATCCCTCTTATCCAAGGTAGAGCTTTCATTACCGGGACACACCAGTTTATCGTTGATCCGTCTGACCCGCTCGGGGAAGGCTTCCTTCTGGGTTAATGGAAGTAGCGGGACTAAGGAGGAGGAAGCGTACATGTATTCATATAGCGTCACGCAATGGATCTACGGAAATGAAGATTTGGAAACGAGTCTAATTCGATTGAAAAAGTACGGTTATGACGGTGTGGAACTTGCCGGTGAACCCAATAAGATGGACCTGGGTGTCGTTCAATCGCTGTTAAGCAAGTACGATCTGTCATGCACCTCCATATGTGGAATCTATACATTGGATCGAGATCTCTCTAGTCCTAATGCGGAAATACGGAGTCATGCCGTCCGTTATGTGAAGTCATGCGTCGACATGGCTGCGCAATTGGGGGCTTCTGTTGTCATCGTCGTTCCGTCGCCAGTTGGAAAAAGCGCCCCAGATTCGACCTATCAGGAAGAGTGGAAGCTAGCAGTCTCCAGTCTTCAAGATGCAGGAGCCTATGCGGAGTCGAAAAATATCGTTCTGGCGATCGAGGCGTTAAATCGATTTGAAACCTATTTGATCAATACATTAAGCGCGGCTAAACAGCTGGCCCAAGAAGTGGATCAAAGCAGCGTACGAATCATGGCTGATTTGTTTCATATGAATATAGAGGAAAAAAGCCACAGATCTGCGCTTCAGAACATAGCCCCCTATCTGGCCCATGTCCATATTGCTGATAACACAAGAGAAGCGGCCGGCTTAGGCCAAACCAATTTCGAGGATGTTTTTAGAACTTTGCAGGAGCTCGGATACCAAGGATGCATTACCATGGAATTTATGCCGCCGGTATCTAATCCATACATGACGGCTCAACAAAGCGAATCGGGTGCACTTCATGATCGATACACGCAACAATCCATCTATCATATCAAGGGTATCGTAAGAGCATTGATGAAATAAGGGTTGGAACATTGCCGATAGCGGGAGAAATAAACGCCATCAGCTGGTCTTTTAACAAGTCATTTCGTTGACGCTAACTAGACACGCTTAGAGAAGAACCAGCACACCCTTGAGCCCCTTGAGTTTGCTGGTTTTTTGCCTTATAAACGCTGACTCATCCTATGCTGCTGCCTGAATTCATTCGGCGAAAAGCCCGTAAACCTTTTGAACATTCGGGATAAATAAGGCGTTTGCATGCCCAATTGTTCGGCTATTTCGGCGATGGTCATATCCGAATGAAGGAGCAGCTTGTTAGCCTTTTGCATTCTCTTTTTGTTGATGTAGACGATAGGTGAGACGCCGAGCATCGATTTGAAATAGTGTAAAAAATACTTCGGGTGAAAGTGGACGAGTTGGGATAGCATTTCTACTGTCATTTGCTCAGTCAGGTGCTTTTCGATATATTGCAGTACGATATACAGTTTATGGACGGATGGAATCGATGCCGTTTGCAGCGGATCTACCGTGGATCGTTCAATGAACCGTGACATCATATGAAATAATAACGATTTGACAATAAAAGGCGCAGCTAGTCCATCGCTTTCATGCTGGGTAATCAGCTCTTGAAACTGTTTTTTTATCGTTTCATCATTTCTCATGGCGATGGAGTGAGGTGTGATCAACAAATCGAACAAATTATTTTCCCCAACGGTTGCGGTAAAGTGACACCAATAGGTTAAAAAAGGATGGGTCTCACTGGTTGAACAAGATATACGCGTGCCGGCTGGCACAAGAAACAGCTCCCCTGGAACAGGGTAGTATTCGATATTATTGATTTTCAGCCAACCTTCTCCTTCGAGAAAAAAATAGAGCACGTTTTCCCCTTGAATGATGTTGGTACCGCCCCAGTCAGGCCTCACTTTCGTAAGAGCACCTGTCGTCATGTGGATCTGTGTATTCGATAAATAGGTACGAGCCAAATCCATTCAGTTACTCACCTTTTTCATGAAGATAGCTTACTATTGTGCAAAAACCTCCTATTATTATATATTCATTTCCCCGTTTCCGCATCTTACAATGAATATCAATCACATTGTTTGAAAGGGGATTAATATAATGAATCACACTATACTAGCCAAGCCATCGGATCAGCAGCTTCAGTGGCAGGATATGGAATTTGGGATGTTTTGTCATTTCGGTATCAATACGTTTTGCGATCAGGAGTGGGGGGAAGGTACGGATTCGCCGGAGCTGTTTAACCCAACGCAGTTTGATGCTCTGCAGTGGGTTCGTACAGCCAAACTAGCGGGAGCCGCGTACTTTGTTTTAACGGCCAAGCACCATGATGGCTTCTGTTTATGGCCGACGGAAACGACCGATTATTCCGTAAAATCGAGCCCTTGGAAAAATGGACAAGGCGATGTCGTTCGTGAGGTTGCGGATGCGTGTAAGCAGGAGGGCATCCGTTTTGGTCTGTATTTGTCGCCGTGGGATCGGCATGAACCGAGTTATCCGGACAAGGAGGCTTATGACGATTTTTACGCTGCCCAGCTGACGGAATTGCTTACGCAATACGGACCGCTTGTCGAGCTTTGGTTCGATGGAGCCGGCTCTCATGGCAGGGAATACGACTGGAGACGCATCATGGGATTAGTGAAACAGTATCAGCCGGATGCGATGGTTTTCAACATGGGGGCGCCTACGATCCGATGGGTAGGCAATGAGGATGGCGTTGCGCCGTATCCGTGCTGGAACACGGCTGAATCGGCCAAGCTGAGCATGTATACGCAAGATATGGCGGCATGGCTGCCGGAAACCCCGGCATGGGTGCCGGCCGAGTGCGATGTGCCGATCCGCAAGGATCGCTGGTTCTGGCATCCGAATGACGAACACACGCTTCGCTCGCTGGATAATTTACTCGATATTTACTATCGCTCTGTCGGCCATGGCTGCACGCTTTTGCTTAATTTGGCCCCCGATGATCGGGGACTCTTGCCAGAGGCGGACGTTAATCGACTGCTTGGGTTCACTGACGAAATCAAGCAAAGATTCTCTACTCCCATCGCCGTGACGGATGGAGAGGGAGATTCTGTACTGTTACCGCTTGAGGAGGAAACCGAAGTCAATCACGTAATTTTAATGGAAGATATTGCACAAGGTGAACGCATTCGCTCTTACGTGATTGAAGCAGAACAGCAAGGGCAGTGGGTGGAGCTGGTCAAAGGAAGTGCGATCGGTCACAAAAAAATCGACCGGTTTGAAACGGTCCGTACCAAGCAGCTGCGGCTACGAGTTACGGCTAGTGTAGACAAAGCCCTGATACGGAGTTTTGCAGGTTATCATTGCTGAAAAAACCTGAGTCGCAAAAGAAGGCTATCTCTCTGTAGAACATTCTACAGAGAGATAGCCTTCTCAGTATGTTAAGGAACATTTGGAGTTATCTGCTCTAACCGGCCTACCATCGCGGAACGTAGATACCTTATTTTGCTCGAAACTGCTTATTTCACGTTTTCGCGGAACAAGGATCCGCTATTTCCCGTTTTCAAGGGGAAAAGTTGTAAATATACCTAAATAGCGTTCCTACGTTCCGCATACCAGCCCTATATCGGCATAATCGCCGAAATAGCGAATCCTCGTTCCCCTCCAGCCTAGATTAGCAGCATATATGTCCGAATTCGCTCCTGACCACTTATGACAACCAGCATCTGCTTGTCTACTAGATTACGAAGGAGAGCGTTCTCGCATGTCTCGTGGTGACTTTAAGGTGATCGGCCAACTCAGCTGGGGTAAGGGGGCGAAGCAGCCTTCGAGCAAACAGCAAAGATTCGCTTTCCAGCCACGACAAGTCCTTCGGCACGCCCGTTGATACGAATTTTCCGATTAAGGAAAGCACTAGCTGCTGGCATTGTTTCGGTGTATCGGTTATCGATGAATAGGCGATCGGTATAACTACCCATCCATCTAATGCAAGGTGACTGTGCCTCAAGCATAGGTCCTTGAATCGCCATGCTTCGATATCGCGAGCATGAGAGCCGAAGCTTTGCACTTCAATGACACCTTTAGCATCACAGGGCATGTAGGCAAGATCTAAATATCGATATCCATTGGAGAAGTCGCGCACCTCCCTTTCGCTTCTTCTTCCACCTGCTGCTGCATAAACTGCTCAAATGCTTGTTCAAACTTCAAACAATATCATCCTCGATCATACCGGCTCTAAATAAAAACGCCGCCCCAATCCACGAATGCAAAGTAACAAATCTACTTGGCGCTTCATGAGATTAAGAGCGGCGTGTGCTTCACGACCATTTTACAACCAGTATATAGCAAAAAATTGTCCTCCGCGTGGGGAGTTTATCTTGTGCGCAAATCTTATCATGGATCTTAAATCTATGAAAAGGGGCATTTTCAAAAATAAATGAACTCGCCATCTTGGGGGATAAACACCGAATCTAACGCACTATGTTTCTCAAGATACGAATAAAGATCTTTTCTTGTTAACGTGCAGTGACTAATTGCATCCATATGCACGGCTACAATTTTAGTCGAGGGAGATACCTGTAAGACTTTAATGATATCTTGAGGGGTCATAGTGATAATAGAACCCAACAGCAGCTGAGCCCTTGGCGTATTTAAGATACAAACTCGAGGTTGATAATGCTTAAAAACTTGGTTGATTTGATCGGTAAAAATGCAATCTCCTACTATGTATAAGGAGCCCTCTTCTGAAGTATTCAGAATATATCCGGATACTGGACCAAGCAGTTTAGATACGATTCCCTTTGCGTGCTGGCCACTAATTCTCCTGAAATCAATTCCGCACCATTGATGGGTATCACCTATTGGATAAACGTTATAGAAACCACAGGATTTAATATATTTTTGATCAGCAGGTTGGCAAAAGACGGGGACCTTCTTGTTTAGAACGGTCTGTGCTGTTTTATCGAAGTGATCAAAGTGTAAATGAGTTAATAGTATAGCATCGATATTTTCAAAAGTATCCAACGTTACGGGGAGAGGTACGGATGGGTTTCTACGTAAAGTCCTTGTAAAAGGAACTGGAGGGAGCTGTCCCACATCACTTAACATAGGGTCGACAAGAATTCTTTTGCCATTCATTGTAACAATCGACGTTGCATTACGGATATGTTGAATAGAAAAAGACATGGCTATCATCTCCTAATTATTTAAGTATCGCAATAAATAATACCGACCGGTCTGTTTTAAATTAACACAGCGCTAGGTATTCTGCAAGAAATTTTTTCCACCTTGTTGAGAGATTCTTGTGTAATTTTGATTGTTTTTCAAAAAGTAGTATGCTATTTTAAGACCAAACGGTACTTTTTTGATAGGAGGTTGTACCATGCGTAAGGGGCAATTAACGAAAGAACATATCATTCGTGAGTCCGCTAGTTTGTTTAATACAAAGGGATATACGGGGGCTTCCCTATCTGAAATTATAGATCGTTGCGGTATACGCAAAGGCGGAATTTATAATCATTTTGAAAACAAAGATGAAATTGCTCTTGCGGTCTTTGATTATTCATTCTCACAAATTCTAGGGTTTCTCTCCAAGGCACTAGAGAATGCACCAAACTCTAAAGAGAGACTGTTAGCCATATGCAAGGTTTACATCGATATCATTGAAACTAATTCCTTAGAAGGGGGATGTCCAATATTAAATACTGCGATTGAAAGCGACGATGGACACCCTCATCTCAAAGAACGGGCTCAACATGCGATGAAAATTTTTATCGAGAAGCTAACCTTGATCATTAACAATGGCATTGAGCATCAAGAATTTAGAAAAGATATAGTTACTGACGAGGTTTGCAGCTATATTATTGCTGTGGTAGAAGGCGGCGTTATGCTGAGTAAATTATTTGATGATAGCAAGTACATTCGACATTGCGCGAGTAATGTTGGGCAATATATCGATGATAGGATGCTAATCAAGTAAAGTGTATAAACAGCTGCTAACACTGCGGTTGAAAAATTATCTAAACAAAAACAGGGGCCTGCTGCAGCATGTCCCTATTTTGTTCATCTATTAGAGCAGATTTCTTGTTATAGGTACGAAAGTCATTTACACAGATTGTGTTTCATATATCTTTTAGAATGAGTATGCAAAGAATGCCATCCAATGAGAGGAGTTAATGAAATGGAAATTCCGAGACGGAATCAAGGTATGTACGGAAATGTGCCTCAGCCCATCCGAAGTGACGGCGCGGGAGGGATGGATACCGGTCCCCGGGATGTTATGAGGGATATTGAAAACCCTGACATGCTGGTTCCGCCTGTAACGGATTCTGGCTTGCTCCCTAACATGAAATTTTCATTCTCAGATACTTCTATGACATTAAGTCACGGAGGGTGGTCACGGGAAATCACCGTCAGGGAACTCCCCATTGCGACCACGCTTGCAGGTGTAAATATGAGCTTGACGCCCGGTGGTGTCCGGGAATTACATTGGCATCAACAAGCAGAATGGGCCTATATGATAGTAGGTCGAGCACGAATTACGTCAATCGATTCTGAGGGGCGAAATTTTATTGCCGACGTTGGCCCGGGCGACCTGTGGTACTTTCCTCCGGGACTGCCACATTCCATTCAGGGGTTGGAACACTGTGAATTCCTGCTCGTCTTCGATGACGGTAATTTTTCCGACCTTAACACCTTATCGATCTCCGATTGGTTTGCACATACACCCAAAGATGTACTGTCGGCCAATTTTGGAGTCCCTATGAGTGCCTTTAACAACATTCCTTCCGGGCAGGTCTATATTTATCAAGACAAGGTTCCTGGTCCGCTTGAAAGTGAGAGGGTGCAGTCCCCTTATGGAACCACCCTTCATAGCTTCAAGCATCAGCTGCTAGCGCAAGCACCAATCAAAACACCTGGCGGCAGCGTACGAATCGTGGACTCTTCTAATTTTCCTATTTCTAAAAATATCGCGGCGGCGCTTGTTGAGATTGAACCTGGTGCAATGAGAGAACTACATTGGCATCCGAATAACGACGAGTGGCAGTATTACCTCACCGGACAGGGGCGAATGACAGTATTTGCTGGTAATGGTACAGCCCGAACATTTGATTATAGAGCTGGTGATGTCGGTTATGTACCATTTGCTACTGGGCACTATATTCAGAATACCGGTAATCAAACGTTATGGTTTTTGGAGATGTTCAAGAGCGACCGATTTGTTGATGTGTCTCTAAATCAATGGATGGCGCTTACCCCTCGCCACCTGGTTAGAGGCAATTTGCATGTTGGGCCTGAATTATTGGATGCGCTGCGCAAGGAAGAGTGGCCGGTCGTCAAATATCCGGGGTTTTCTTTCAAGTCTCAGTCATAACGCCTCCGTTTACATGCAGCACCTGTCCGGTAACAAAAGAGGAATCATCCGATGCCAAGTAAATATACGTCGGAGCAAGCTCGAACGGCTGACCCGCACGACGCATTGGTGTCTCTAAGCCGAATGTTTTTACGTATTCTGCGGAGTAGCTTGAAACAATTAGCGGAGTCCAGATCGGACCCGGAGCTACCGCATTCACCCGGATACCTTGTTTCACTAGCTGAAGCGAAAGCGAGCGGGTAAATGATACAACTGCGCCTTTGGTCGATGAGTAATCTACAAGCAGAGGCGCCCCAGCGTATGCGGTCACAGATGCCGTGCTGATGATCGAGCTACCTGGCTGCAAATAGGGAAGCGCGGCTTTGGTCATAAAGAACATCGGGAAAATATTCGTACGGAACGTATCCTCGAGCTGCTGGGTACTGATATTCAGGATGCTCTCTTGGGGAAACTGAACGCCCTGATTCAACACCAGAACATCGATCCTCCCAAAGAGTTCCAACGTTTTTTGCACGATTTCATTGGAGAACGCCTCGTCTCTTAAGTCCCCAGCAATCGGAAGGCAGCGTCGGCCATAGCTCGATACCATTTCCAACGTTGCATTGGCGTCTTCATGCTCGTAAAGGTAAGGAATAACCACATCCGCGCCCTCTTTGGCAAAACCGATAGCCACAGCTCTCCCGATTCCGCTGTCGCCCCCTGTAATAATAGCAACCTTGCCATGTAATTTCCCACTCCCAACATACTGTGGATTGTCTGATATAGGCGTTGGAACCATTAAGTATTCCAAGCCCGGTTGTCTGTCCTGATGCTGCGGCGGAAAGGTAACGGGTTTATTTTCGCACTTTGTTTCATAGCCGTAATATGGATATTTCGGGTACATAGCCATCCTCCAATCGTTTTTACAACAGCATGATATTCACCCAGGTCGTGTATGGTTCTGATTGCTGTAATTCTAGTAGGGGTTTTTGAAAATGATGTCGAAATATAGATAAGGTAACTAATACCAGTATAAAAGGGGTAAAACGGATGAATCGCAAAAAAACGCTTTGGACACTGATCGTGTCACAAATCGTGTACGTCTTGTTTGTAATTGTATGGCTGTTTGTAGCCGGAATGTCGGTCATGATGTTCGACCATCCTGATGCGGTAAATGATGTGACGACTTGGCTGATTTTTTCTTATATTGTCATTTACCCGTTAGGACTTCTTGGCGCGCTAATTGCGGGATGGATTCTTTTTTCCCGCCGAAGGTATAAGGCTTCGCTAATCTGGAACTGTATCCCGCTGCTCTGGATCGTGCCATTGCTGGGCTTTTTAGCTTTTGCGAATTTATGAACCCCTAAGTTCTAAAAACAAAAAGACACCGTACAGGTGTCTTTTTGCATGCCAGCTCCTTCCGGTAGAAGGTGAGCAAGGCGATGGTGAAGCATTTAGTTGCGTCAGACATGGCCCGGTGTAAGCTTGAGCCGCTTGGCCAATCCGGTTAAAAAGTATAAAAGTACGTGCATGCTAATCCGCGTCGTCCGGTCTCGTGTATCTCGGTTCGGGTCCACGCAAACCATGTCCATAGCGATGACGCGGTCCCACGCCCCGAGCACCTCCGCACAATAAAACAAGTCGAGCGGGGAAAGGCCGCCTGGTCCGATCGCTGGCACCCCAGGCACATCCGACTGATCGAGTACATCGATGTCGAACGTGGCGTATACCACATCGACGTTCTGCTTAAGCTTGGAGATCGCTTCTTCTAGAATCGTCTGAATGCTGCGTTCTCTGACCTGCTTTGCCGTATATAGGGTAACACCCTGTTGTTCGGCGTAGGTGCGGTACTGCTTGGAGTTGGCGAAGCTGCGGAGCCCGATGGTCACGACGTCCTCGCCCCGCAAGACTCCGGTTTCCATAAGGCTGCGAACGGGAGTCCCGTTCGATCTCCCGCCGGAAGCTGTGTCCCGCACATCGAGATGGGCGTCGAATTGGATCAACCCGATCCGTTCCCCGCGGGCGCGTTGTAGACCGGTCAGCGCTGGATACGTGATCGAATGGTCGCCGCCGACCAAACACGGAACGGCGGTGGGGAGCCTTTTCGCCACTTCTTCGAAGGCCCGTTCAATATGCTGGTGGCATAGCGGAATATCGGTCGTATGCATGATAATGTCGCCGAGGTCGCGGACGAGTAGCGGCAGCAGATCCAAATCGTCTTCGAAGTTATAAGTCGTGAACGCGCTGAATAACTGGCGGAATACGGTCGGATGCATATGAGCGCCGGAGAAGCTGATCGAGCTCTTCGAAAGCGGCGCACCGATAATTGCCGCGTGAAACAATTCGGCGCCGTCCCATTCGGTGATCCAATCGCTGAGCCGGGTCACGTTGGGATCTCCTTGACCGGGCGTATAAACGAGACTTGGCCGCTGTAAATAAGGGATTTGGTTCATCATGTATGCCTCCAATCTGGAATCGAAGCCGTCGCTGGCCTCGGATTATTTGTTTTGCAGCACTTGGCTCAAAAATGTTTGCGTACGCGGATGAGACGGATTCGTAAAAATGGTCGAAGGCGCTCCTTCTTCGAGAATAACGCCGCCATCCATCACGACAACCCGATCGGCCACGTCGCGGGCGAATCCCATCTCGTGCGTCACGATGATCATCGTCATGCCTTCCTGCGCCAGATTGCGCATGACCTGAAGCACTTCTCCCACCGTTTCCGGATCGAGAGCAGATGTAGGTTCGTCGAACAGCATCACCTTCGGCTTCATGGCAAGTGCGCGGGCAATCGCAACGCGTTGCTTTTGGCCGCCGGAGAGACTCGATGGACGGGCATTCGCCTTTTCCTCCAAACCAACTTTGCGGAGCAGTTCGAGTGCCAGAAGTTCCGCTACCTCTTTGTGCATGCCGCGTAATGAAATTGGAGCCAGCGTGATGTTCTGCAGCACCGTCATGTGCGGGTAAAGGTTGAACGATTGAAAAACCATTCCAACTTTCTGCCTCATCGCATTCAATTCGCTTTGCGGCATCTCCCGGGAATGTCCGCCGGCCGTTATGCGGCCGATCGCCTTTCCTTCGATGAACACATTCCCTTCTTCGAACGTCTCCAAATAGTTGACGCAGCGCAGCAGAGTGCTTTTTCCCGAACCGGACGGTCCGAGGATGACCACGACTTCCCCGCGATTCACCTGAAGCTCCACACCCCGCAGCACATGGTTGCTGCCGAACATTTTGTGTAAGCCGTTAATTCGTATCATCGCATGTCATCTCCTGTGCTCAGACGTTTCTCCAGCTTCATCCCGATGAGTCCGATAATGTTGTTGACCACGTAATAAAGAATGGCGACAGCAATCAGAAATTCCAGCGTCTTGTACGTATCGGCGATTAGGATGTTCGCCTGCCGGAACAGCTCCACCACCGTGATCGTGGACAGCAGCGACGAGTTTTTGGTCAGCGAAATCAGCTCGTTGGTCATCGGTGCCAGCATCCGGATAATGGCTTGCGGAATGATGATCTTCCGCATTGTTTGCGCGTAGGAGAAGCCGATGGATCGTCCGGCCTCCATCTGTCCCCGGTCGATTGATTGGATCGTGCTGCGGATGATTTGCGACGAGTAAGCGCCGCCGTACATCGCCAAGGCGATAATGCCGGACACCCACGGGACCGTATCGATACCGAACAGAATCGGCAAGCCGTAGTATAAGAGGAAAAGCTGGACGAGCAGCGGCGTTCCCCGGAACCAGGAAAGATAGGCGAGGGACAAGTATCTTATCGGTCTGTTTTTGGCCATCTGCCCAAACGAAACGATCGTTCCGACCACGATGCTAAGCGTAAACCCTGCTAGCGTGTAAGCGACCGTATACCATAACGATTTCAGAAGGAGACGAATGTATTGCCATTCCGCCAGGATGCTAAAATCAAGATGCTGCATGGTCAACCCTCATTTCCTGTTATTCGAACCATTTTTTGACGATTTCGTTGTATTTGCCATTCGCTTTTACTTTCACGAGTGCTTCGTTAACGGCTTTCTGGAATTCCGGATTATCTTTGCGGATACCGTACCCGTAATATTCTTGCGTCAGTTCTTTAGGCAGGACCTTCACTGTGCCTTTTTCTTTAGCGTACGTCTTGGCAGCAGGTCCACCTGTTACCACTGCTTCCACTTTGCCGGTCTCGAGCTCCAGAAACATTTCGGTGTTCTTCTCGACCTTCACCAGCGGTATGTCCTTGTGGTTCTCTTCTAAGAATTTGACGGATTTGGTGCCGATTTGCACAGCTACTTTCTTACCTTTCAAATCTTCGATGCCTTTAATCTTGTCATTGTCCTTTTTGAGCATGATCGTCAGACCGCCCGGGTAGTATGTTTCGGAGAAGTCAATTGTCTGTTTGCGTTCGTCGGTAATGTACATGGCGGAAACGATCAAGTCGAATTTCTTGGCTTGCAAGCCTGGAATCAGCCCCTTGAATTCCGTATCGACGAAATCCACTTTATCCGCACCAAGTTCTTTGGCAACCGCTTGAATGAGCTCGATGTCGAAACCATCATATTTGTCGCCTGATTTGTATTCGAACGGCTTGAAAGTCGCATCCGTTCCGACTGTAAGGGTTTTGTTCTTTGCGATCTTTTGCAGTACTTCGTCCGTGCTGGCGTTCGCGGGTGCATTTGCCGTTTTGGCCTGTTCGCTTGGTGCCGGATTCGCTTTCCCTCCACCGCAAGCGGTTGCAAGAATCGTTAGTACGCAAAGAATCGCGAGAATCATTACTTTTTTCGTTTGGTGAGTCATTGTTTTTTCCCCCATTATAATTTAATAGATACTGCATATCTCTTTAATAAGCAAATATCATGCCAACCATTTGATAGAGAGAAAAATACGAGTGTTTGCAAGAGTTTTTAAATTTAAGTGGGAAAAACGAGAGGACGTGTTAGGAGAGACAAAAGCGGCAGTTTTTGCCGCTGCGGTGGATTTCGCCGCCATTTGAACCACCACAATGCTTAATTGTTTAATGAACTATAATGAAGATCACCTATGTAAGAAAAGTCAACCAGAATAAACTGGCTGACTCTATTGCCGAACGAGCCCAGACAAAAGTCTTACCCTTGTACTGTACGTGAATTAGAGAATAAGGGGAATCCAAAAGAAGGAAAAAGAGCTAATGTTCCTGCAGCTATTCCCGTTCCCGAACTACTGAGAATGCCAATAAGCTGAATGCTATTGATATTGAAGGAGTAGGTGCTTCCTGGGAGGACTTCGAAACTAAAGTTATCCCCGAAGTAAGTTAGCACTTGTACGGTCAAGGTAATGTCGGCGCTGTCATTCTCCACGAGCACCAATGCGGTTAAACCTGGTATTTGCGATGAGTAATAACCTTTACTTACGCCAGGTCCTTGGCTAATAGGATATGATATAAATGAATTTCCATCTGGATTAAAAGCCATTTTTTTCACCTCCCTTAAACGGCGTTAATATAAGATATGTCTAGTGAATGATACTAGTAACGTTATTTCTCATGGTAGATTTCACTATTTTCATATTGTTAGCGAAGTTGGGTTTGTTACAAATGTAACAACTTATTTTAATAAAACGATGAGGGGGTATTTAACGTAGATTATTGGGGTTGCTTTGAAGTGGGGTTAATCGTGAAATTTCGCGAATTGAGATATAATACTGACTATCTATGATAGAGGGGGGATGAAAGGATAATGCGCAAAGATGGTCTTGGTACTGGCATTCCACTTCTCTGTATAGCGTTTGCTATGTTTGCGGCGACCTTTTGCTTCCCGTTTTTCGTGGGCGCCGCCGATGATACGCCATCCGAGATGCGGCAAGTGATTCGCGTTGCCGGCGATAATTGGTTTCCACCGTTCGAATTCGAGGTCAACGGTACATTTCAAGGTTTTAACGTCGATATGATGAACGCGCTTTCCATCGAAACCGGGATTACATTCGAGTTCTATCCGATGCCATGGAGCGAAGCATTAAAAGCGCTGGAAGCGGGTCGGGTGGATGCCATCCAAGGGATGAAATACAGCAAGGAGCGTGCGTCGCTATACGCTTACTCCGAACCGTATTTTACAAGTACGCAGGCGATCTTCGTGTTGAAGGACAATTATTCCGTGTTCTCGCTTAATGACTTGCAGCACCGGAAAATAGCCGTACAGGAAGGCGATATTAGCGGGGAAGCGTTGCAACGGCTTCCTAATGCCGTCGTACTTGCTGGGGAAAATCAGAAAGAAGCAATCCAGATGCTGCTGGATCACAAAGTGGACGCTTTTATCGGCAATCAAATTACCGGTCAATATTTGCTGCAATCGGATGGTCAGCAGGACAAGGTGAAGCTCGTCGGAGATCCGATTTCGCCTACCAACTATGGCATGGTCGTTCTGAAGCGAAACGAACAGCTGCTTGAGCCGATCAACGTAGGGCTGCGGAAAATCAAAACAAATGGTACGTATCCGAAAATCGAACGCAAATGGTTCGGTGAATACATTTATCCGTCGCCTCGTAATATCCGCGGCATGCTTACTTATGTTATCATCGGCTTGGTTGCCATAACTTGTGTACTGCTCATATTTTTATGGTGGAATTTTACTTTGAAGAAAGAATTGAAGAAGCGTGTCGACACTTATAAAAAAACACTGGACGAGCTTGCGCGTAAAGATAGGATGCAATCGTTAGGCCAATTAGTCGCAGGGATTGCCCACGAAATCCGCAACCCGATTACGTCCATTTTATCCTATGCCCAGCTCCTGCCAACCAAATACGAAAACAAGGAATACCGTGAGTTTTTTGCGCAGCACGTAACTGGGGAAGTGATGCGTTTGAACCGGATCGTCGGCGAACTGCTGGACTTCGCGCGTGACAAGCCGCCTGAGAAAACGACTTTTCCTATCGGTGAAACCGTTCAAGCCGTCGTACTGCTGTTCCATCAGCTGTTGGAGAAACAACGGATCGTCGTCCAGCTTGAAGTGCCGGAGTCTTGCGCTGTTTGGGCCGATGCCCAGCAAATCAAGCAGGTGCTGATCAATTTGTTCAAAAATGCGATCGATGCGATGGAGAATGGCGGAAAGCTGCAGATAACGGCTTACAGCGATGGTTCTCATGTCATGATGACGATTGAAGATACCGGCGAAGGCATCGATCCTCGGGATATGGCCAACATTTACGAACCTTTTTTTACGCGAAAAGCCGGAGGGGTCGGACTTGGGCTGTCGATATGCTACCGACTGATGGCCGAGAACAACGGGGGGATCGAAGTGGAGAGCAAGAAGGGAACCGGAACCAAGGTGACGCTGAAACTACCGGGCGAGCAGGGGGAGAGCGGACATGCATAAACCAAATTTACTTATTATTGATGATGAAATCTCGATCTGCAAATCGTTGTCGTTTATTTTGGAAGACGATTATCAAGTGTATACGTCCGTTGATCCTGACGAGGCGGTCGCTTTGTTCGCGCATCTTTCTTTTGCGATCGTGCTCTTGGATCTGCGAATCGGTATGAGGGACGGCATCGAGGTGCTGCGGACGGTCAAGCAACTGTCGCCTAAGACGGTCGTCATCATGATGACCGCGTACGGCAGCATTGCTTCCGCTGTCGAGGCGATGAAGCTCGGCGCGTTTTATTACGTGCAGAAGCCGATCGATATGGAGGAGCTCAAGGTGTTGTGCGGCAGAGCGCAGGAGCAATATCACCTTCAATCGAGGGTGGAATGGCTTGATGGAGAAATCCGCAAAGTCTACGACGTGCACGGTTTGATCGGCGAAAGCGATCGGATGAAGCATGTGTTTGCTCTTATCGATAAAGTGAAGAACATCGATTCTGGCATACTGATCCTGGGGGAAAGCGGGACGGGAAAAGAACTGGTCGCCCGTGCCGTCCATTTTGCTGGGGAGCGGCGAGAGCAGGTGTTTTCCACGATAAATTGCGCCGCCATTCCTGCCAACTTGATGGAGTCTGAGCTGTTCGGCTATGAAAAAGGCGCATTTACAGGCGCGAATGTACGCAAAGCTGGCATATTCGAGACAGCAGATGGGGGCACCTTGTTTCTCGACGAAATCGGTGAGCTCGATATCGGGTTGCAAAGCAAGCTGCTGCGGGTGCTGCAGGAGAAGACGGTGACGCCAATCGGAGGGCATAAGGAGAAGCGGATCGATGTTCGGATCATTGCCGCGACGAACCGGGATTTGAAGAAAGAAGTGCAGCAGGGCAAGTTCAGAGAAGATTTGTATTATCGGTTGAACGTCATTCCGATCCAGGTTCCGCCGCTCCGCGAGCGCAAGGAAGATATTCCGCTGCTAATCCGTCATTTCATGGATAAAATCGGCGGAAAAATGTCCAAGCAAATAAAAGGTATCTCGCAGGAAGCGCTCAATCTGCTGAACGACTATCCTTTTCCCGGCAACGTGCGGGAGCTTCAAAACATAATCGAGCGTTCTATCGCACTCGCGGACGGCGAACATTTGACGATCCGAGATATGCCGATGGATCTTCAGCCTCAGCGCGGGCAAATGGCAGACGGTCGGCTCGTTCCCGTTTATGTGGGCGATACCGCCCTAGAGGCGGAGAGAAAGCTCATATTGGCAACGCTTCGTGAGCTTGGCGGAAACCGCCGCAAAACAGCCGATATGCTGGATATCGGCGAACGTACGCTGCGGGACAAGATGTCTAAATATAAAGAGGAAGGATTATTTCCATAGCTTGTGGGATTGCCGCTTGAGGAATACACGTGGGAAAAGTTGGAGTAGGGTGGGAGGGTAAGGTTTTAATGTGTGAGTAAAGGAATGAATCCACATTCTCGGTCGAATGATGTTGTAGAAAATGCAACAATTTCTTCCTAGATCCCGCCTCTCTCCCCTCGATGTTGCATAATGTACAACAATTTAGCCCCATACATGCCATTTCGCGAAAAATGGGTTCGAATTGTTGTACAAACAACAACTCTTACTTGCAAAATAGCCTTTAAGCGTGTGAAATGTTGTACAAACTACAACATTGGTATACACGGAAGCCCATCGAAGCTGCTGAGCGACATTAAACTAAAATCGAATTTTGGAGCTATGTCAAATAGCGATCACTATCAATGGACATAAAAAAGATGACTCCCGGCGAATGCCGAATACAGGAGCCATCTTTTAACAATATGAACCTGAGAACGGCTTTTTCACAAACTTAATAAAAAGGGGATCGCCATATCCGCAATGCGCCGATGCCCTAACTCATTCGGATGCAAGCCATCTGAAGTAAAAAGGGGCAGCGTCAGCTTATTAAGCCCGCTTTGTTCATAGAGATTTAGAACAGGGAGAGCGTACAGACGACCAATATGCTTAATGGCTTCGGCATAATCGGATAAACGGTGCCCGGCAGCGTTGATGTAGAAGATGTCATATCCATCTTTATCCCGCTGCAGCGGTGTCCACAAGCTTAGGCGGCAGCGTGGATTCTTCGTCAAAATATCTTCGATAAGGGTCGTATAAGCTCCGTAAAATGTATAAATATCGTTCGAACCGATGTCGCCAATAGGTTTATCCAAGCGAAAATCATTCACTCCCGCGAAGATGGTGACGCAATCCAAGGAAGCATCAATCGTTTTACCTACATGCGTCGTGGCCCCGTAGTCGCGGTCGCCTCCCGCAGTCATCGAACAACCGCTTTTCCCATAATTGATGACGCTCGAAAAGCCTAGAGCAGACTGAATGAGAGGCTGATATCCGCCTGCTTCTGTAATACTGTCACCGAGTGTTCCCCAGGTTTTTCCTACCCACTTATTTTGCATTTCAGTAACACTCCCTACATTAACATTCTTCATCAAACGTAACGGCACCTACGGCAACGGTTTGATCCGCATCAGCTTTACCCGGCCGTTCTCCAAGCCATGCACCCTGCGCGATCAGCTTGTTCTGCAGTTCTAGAATCGGAACCTCGCGGAAACCAATGCCAGCGAAGCTTGCCATAGCTGCCGCGGTACCTGCGGCCTCTCCCATGGCAAAGCAGTTAGGCATGACGCGAAGCGAGCCTTGCACAGGGCGATCGGACGAGACGGAGCGTCCGGCTACGATTAGATTCGATTTGCCTTGCGGAAGCATGCAGCGATAAGGTACGCCATGAGATTTGCCTTTAGGCAGATGCTTGATCGTCATGGTGCTATTGGCGTTTGCCAAATGGATATCGATAAAGTAAGAATTGCGTGCGATATCGTCTTCGAATGTCCGCATCGACAAGAAGTCTTCGACAACAAGGGTGTAGTCGCCCTGTATTCGGCGTGTTTCGCGTATGCCGATCTGGTCGCCGGAATGAACGAGGAAGATATGCTCAAAACCTGGCACATATTTGCGTAAAAACCGGATCTGCGTGTCGATTAGCTTCCGGCCCTCGATCGCGGCACGTGTCAAATCCTCCGCTTTCGTGCCGTCAATGTCGAAGATATGACCAAAATTAAAGCCGACGATTGAATCGGAAATCCAGGCCATGCCTGATATCCGCTTGCGTCCCTCCGGGAGGTCGCCGTTTCGCTGCGCTTCAATAACGAGGTTTTCCAGCTGCTTATGCTCGCCCGTATCTTGGAGAAACTGCTCATAACGTGCTTTATCCGCACCGGTAACGACATAGCACATAGTACCAGGTTGAAGCTCTCCGTGCTCTCCACCAACTTGAAAGTGAACGCCTGCAAGCGCAGCAAGATCCGCATCTCCGGAAGCATCGATGTATAGTTTGGCTTGGACGACAGACCGTCCGGATTTATTGCTGATGACTAGCCCGGATATCCGATCGCCATCCAGCAGTACCTGATCCGCTACCGTATGAAACAGCACCTTCGCTCCGCTGGACTGTACTTCTGCGTCATATACGCGCTTAAGCGTTTCTACATCGATTGGAACCCAGTCCAACTGTTCCTTGTAACGTCGCATAAAGTCATCACCGGCAGCATGCTTCATCTTCTCGAGTAGATCAAGCCCGATGCCGCGGATGACCGGCTTCTCACCATCGGTATAAGGGCAGAAGGCAGGAACTAGAGCCGCTGTCCCCATCCCGCCCAAGTAGCCTCTTTGCTCAATTAATAACGTATTAGCACCATTGCGGGCTGAAGCAATAGCTGCTGCAATGCCGGATGCGCCGCCTCCAACGATAACCACGTCCGGGGTATAGCTAACAGGTAGGTTTTGCGATGGGATCGTAACGGTTTGCATATTCAACTTCGTCATGTGGATGTTCCTCCTAAGAGTTTTGCTTCAGCAAAACTGGATTTGTATTCATTTGCATTTGTACTTATCAGCAGTTGTAATCATTTGCATTTGTACTCATCTGCATTTGTAATCATTTGCAAAAGCTCAGTGTTGAGTGTCATTGCTTTCATTATAGGTTTCTGTCATGGAGGAACTAGTTTAATTTTAGTTTAATCAAAAAAAAGGACGTGATATGATAACTAAACGAATAACATATCCGGACTACTATATATCGAGGTGCAGCCCTATATGCCTACCCGCAAGCAGGTTACTTTAAAAACGATTGCCAAGGAGCTTGGGTTAACTGTACAGACCGTGTCCAAAGCGCTAAAAGGAAAATCCGGCATGTCAGAAGCAACCAGACAGCTTATTGTCCACACGGCCGAGAAGCTGGGGTATTATACAATGGATCAGATTCGCAGCCTGAGGCTCGATCGCATCGCTCCTTATCCGAATGAACGGAAGCGCTTCCTTTTGGTGCAAACCGCAGAATCAGTAGCCTACAATCGGCTATTGCTTCAAGGACTTCAAGATCGTTTCTTTTCCTTCGGCCACCGAATCGAGCTGCTCATGCTGCCGCAAAAGATCAAGAAGGAACATATGAACGATTGGATCGAAGAAAGCGGAATGGCCTATGCGGACGGCATTTTCATAGCTCCAAGCATTGTGCCTAAGGCATGGGAGCCCGCTCTGTTTGGGCTGCAGCTGCCACGAATATTACTAAGCTTTCCTCCTCCAGGAGTGAAAATAGACAGCGTGATCTGGGATGTTTACGAAGCTACGTTTCAGGCGGTAACCTATCTGCGAAGCCTCGGGCATGAGCGAATGATGTACGTGGGAGATATCCATTTGCAGCGTGGCTTTATTTTACGCTGGCAAGCCTTTTGTCACGCGATGAATATGCTCGGTGTCGAGATTGACCCTTCTATGCATTCCATCGGTGAACGGACCAACCAAGCGCAGTGGCGTGAAGAGCTGCAGCAACAACTGGAACACTTTACGCCAAGCGCCATCATTTGTGGAATTGATCATGAAGTTCCGGTTGTACATGAGTTATGTAACGAGCTTCAGTGGCGAGTGCCTGAGGACGTGTCCTTGGTTGGATTTCTGAATGAACAATCGGAATCTCTGCCATCGTTCACCCGACCGCTCCTTTCGATCCGAGAGACCGGTTATCGTGCTGCCGACCGGATGCTGTGGCGTATTGCCAATCCGACGCTGCCTTTTGAACACATTCGTATTCAAGGTGATTTTTTTGTTGGGAGTACAACATCAGCGCCTGCAAATGGCCGTGTTTTTTCTGAATTCAAGTGAATATAGAACCAGAAATCATAAGATTCTCATATGTCCTTGGCTTTTTTGCAAGATATAATAAGATGATCTGCAGCTAAAGGGAGGCCGGCACGAGATGTATAAATTAGTCATTGTGGACGACGAGCCGACAGTTCGTTTTGGACTAAGTACCTATTTTGACTGGAATGCTTATGGGATTGAAGTGGTGGGTGATGCGGATGACGGTGACGTTGCGTTAGAGGTTATCGAGCGAGTGAAGCCGGATTTAGTGTTAACGGATGTGCGCATGCCCAATATGGATGGTATTCAGATGTCGAATAGACTCAGTGAACGATTTCCTCATATCAAAATTGTTTTTGTGAGCGGCCATGATGATGCCGAATATTTGAAATCTGCGCTTCAAGTCAAAGCGGTTGATTATATTTTTAAGCCCGTGAATATGGGAGAGCTGAGCGTGGTAGTTGAACGCTTGGTTCGGACCTTGCAAACGGAAAAGCAGGAACGAAAAATGATTGAGGACATGCAGGTCAAGCTCATTCAAAGCATGCCCTTGCTGCGGGAGAAATTCCTCATGTCATTAATTAGGGAAGGGATCAAATTTCCCGCACGGATACAGGATCGCATAGCGTTCCTCGGGCTTGATCTCCCGCTTGAGGCGACATACTGGGTGATTGCGATTCGCATCGATAATGCGTCTGAGGTTGCGCAGAACCGTTCCGAGAGGGATCAGCAGTTGTTGTCATACTCTGTACTTAATATCGTGCAAGAGCTTATTGAGAAAGAGATTGGTGGATATGTATTTGAAAATCAAACAGGCGAGTTCGTAGGCATTCTTCGTCTGGTGGAGCAGGAAGATCAGGAAAGTCTGCTGTTTACATTAGCCGATGAAGTGCGCGAAAGTCTCTACAACTATTTGAAAATTAGTGTGACCATTGGCGTGGGCGAACGAATATCAAGGCTTGCCAGCTTACCGCAGTCGTATTCGCAAGCAAGAGAAGCTGCTGATCAAAGATGGTATCTCGGTAAGAATCAGGTTATCTCCATGGATAATTTGGAACAAGGTAAGGATAGCATGTACCGCTTCGATCCAGCGCAGAATGAGAGATTGATCTCTTCTCTGAAAGCTGCGGAAGCTGGCAAGGTGCAGGAGGAGCTTCGCATGATTTATAGCGCTCTTTCCCGCAATCGGGCAGAAGGCATGCCGTATGGGCGCAACTTAAGCTTGCAGCTGCTGCTGCTTGCAAGCCGCATTTTGCTAGAGCTAAATGTTCATAGGCAAGGGCTGGAGGAGAAAGAGAACGAGCTTCTGGCTGAGGTTTTTCAGCAAGAAACGTTAGGTGATTTAAGACGGCTTGTGGAGTCCCATCTCATTGAGGTGTGTGTGCGAATCGGTGAGAAACGCAATGGCAAAGCCAAAAATGTCATTGAACGTATTCGCTCCCTAATCGATAAACGATTCGCGGAAAACCTGCAGGTGGGGGACATTGCGAAGGAAGTATTCTTATCTACAACCTATCTTTGCCTGCTATTCAAGCAGGAGACGGGCGAAACCATCAACGAATATATGACGAAAGTTCGGGTGGACAAAGCCAAGGAGCTCTTGAAAGATCCAGCCAACAAATTTTATGAGGTCTGCTATGCCGTTGGTTACTCGGATCCTAGCTATTTCAGCAAAATATTTAAGAAACACACGGGACATACGCCGAGCTCATTTCGCGATCATTTCATGTAAAGACGGTAGAGGGGAATGAAGCATCTCATGAGTAGAGGTTGGAACTACGTATCGATGATCTTCAAGGGCGTTGTTGCAGCAAGGGTATGGCTGGTCGCTTACATCGTGTTGATCCTGATTCCTGCTTCTGTATTACTTTATGCTTACTCGCAGAGGTACTCCCGCATTTTGGAAGAAGAAGTAACGCGAACGATGCTTCAGACGCTGAAGCAGGCAGAGATCAATTTAAATCACCAATTCGATTCAGCACGAGATATTTCGAATACGATTCTCATGAATCCTAAGCTGCATCAGTATTTAAGCACCTCAACATCAGATAGTGATCAACTCGATGCCTTGAAGGAACTTCGCATTTTGGTTGATAATGCCAAAACGAATCCGATTGTGTTCCGCGTTCGATTGTATGTTGACGAAACCAAGCTTTTTTCCCATGAGAGAGTGAATTTCTTTCCGTGGGAAAGCATCAAAAACCGTCCTTGGTACACAGATGTTTTGAATGCCAATGGCAATCTCGTCTGGACGGGAGCTTACTTGGAAAACTTTCTTGATGATGTACAGAGCTCCCGCTATATTTTCTCGGGTATCAGAGTGCTGCGGGATCCGGATAATTACGATCATTTGTCAGGTGTTCTATCTGTTGAAGTCGCTGCTAAAACCATAGATAATATCCTATCCAATATCGAGTTGAACAAAGAGCAAAATGTATTCATGGTCGCACCGGGTGGCACCGTCGTCTTGCACAACGACAAATCCTTGCTTGGGACGAAGCTGAAATCCAGCGCCGTGCTTAGCGCTATAGAACAAAAGAATGAGGGCGTATCTGCCATCACGGAGGACAACACCCAGCAATATGTCGTCTATACGACGATCGGCTCGACGGGCTGGAAGTTGGTTGCGGAAGTGCCGAAGAATGGCATTAGCTCCCGTGCGGCCTCGTTGAATCAATTCTCCAGTGTGGCTACTTTGTCAGGTATAACGATACTGTTCCTCATTCTTGTTTTTATTCTGATTGCTTTTATCGTGCGCGGAATGAATCGTAAAGTGCAGACGGTGATAAGAGCCATAAAACGAGAAGGCATGGAGGGGCTGGATGAACGGAGCGGAACGTCGGAAGGCGATTTTAACCTGCTAGAAAAAAGCGTCGACCATCTGATCCATAGGGTCCGAGATTTAATGGAAGAGACCTATACATCGAAGGTGCAGGAGCGTGAAGCGCAGCTTCGGGCTTTGCAAGCGCAGATTAATCCTCACTTCTTGTACAATACCCTAGATACGATCAACTGGATTGCAATTGGACATAATGCTCACGATATTAGCCAGATGATCGATGGTTTGGCCAAATATTTCAGGTTAAGCTTAAACAAGGGCAGAGATTTGGTCAGTGTGACCGATGAGCTTAATTTAGCCAAGGTTTACTTGGAAATTCAACAAACACGGTTTCCGAAAAGCTTTGAGACTCATTTTGATATTGAAGAAGGCTTGGATGATATCGAAATGCCGAAGCTTACACTGCAGCCCATTGTGGAAAATGCCCTTTTGCACGGGATAAGAAAATCAAAGGGCAAGACAGGATCTATTGTGATCAAAGCTAGACAAGAAGAGGGGGTTCTGATCATATCCGTCACGGATGACGGCATCGGCATGGAGCCAGAGCTTGTGCAAAGTCTGCTGACAGAGCCACGTCCCACCATGAGATCAGATGGTTCAGGAAGCTCGTATGGGTTGTACAATGTGAATGAAAGAATCAAGCTGTTCGCAGGAGATGACTATGGACTGGAGCTTCACTCCACGCTCGGAGAGGGGACCATTGTTACGGTTCGAATGACATATAAACGTTCATCAGATAAGCCGCCTCTATAAGAAAGAGGTCGGCTTTTTGTTTGCTTAAATACCATACGATTGCACCAGAAACAGAAATATTACCATCTACAAGTCGTTTCAGGGCACCTATATAATGAACCTATAAGAACACGGAGGTGAGCCTTACATGAGTGTTACACTAACAGAGCTTGAACAACAAAAAGCTCACACCAAGCCCAAAACAAAAGGTAGTGGCCGTTGGAAGCTGATTCTAACCAATTATGATTTATATCTATTATTAGTGCCTGGATTACTCGTTCTGTTTGTATTCAAATATGCGCCTATGTATGGGATTATTATCGCTTTTCAAGACTTCAACATTTTTGATGGATTTGCCGGAAGTAAATGGGTGGGGCTGGATCAATTCGAGAAGCTCATACATTCCGAAGAGTTTTATCAGGTTTTCATGAATACTTTGTTGATCAGCATTTACAAGATTGTGCTACTTTTTCCGGTACCGATTATCATCGCTCTTTTCTTGAATGAGGTTCGAAAGGCTTTTTTCAAGAAGACGATTCAAACCATTATTTTTCTACCGCATTTCTTATCGTGGGTGATCATTTCTGGGTTGTTTATTAATATCCTGTCCCCATCAGGCGGTTTAGTGAACAATATGATTCAGTGGTTCGGTGGGACGCCGATTTCCTTCTTTCTGGACAACCAATTCTTCCGAAGTGTAGTGGTATTTACGGCAGGTTGGAAGGAATCAGGCTGGAATGCGATTATCTTTATCGCAGCCATTGCAGGTATCGAGCAGGAGCAATATGAAGCTGCTTCCATTGACGGAGCAGGACGCATGAAACAAATGTTCCACATTACTTTGCCAGGTATTATGCCAACGATCATTCTCATCTTAATTTTACGCATGGGGTACTTGCTTGAAGCGGGTACGGAGCAAATATTGACCATGTACAATTCTGTTGTATATCAGTCCGGTGATGTCATCGGTACGTTCGTGTATCGTCAAGGTCTCGGTCAGCAGGATTATAGCTTTAGTACAGCGGTCGGATTGTTCAATTCTCTTGTTGGGTTCATCCTGATCGTAGCTGGTAATGAGCTCAGCAAGAAGCTGATCAAGCGAAGCATATGGTAGGGGGTGGAAAACATGCATAAGAAAACGTTTCGTGATTGGTCATTAGACTTCTGTGTTTATCTTGTATTGCTGCTTTGCGGCTTAGCTACACTGCTGCCTTTGGCCAATATCTTATCGAAAGCCATTAGTGATGAGTCAGCAGTAGTTTCTGGTAAAGTAGGCATTTTTCCAGTAGGCTTCCAGCTAGATACGATGAAATATGTGGTGTCCTCCAGTCAATTTCTTCACTCGATAGGGATTTCGCTGCTCATTACAGTTGTAGGTACAGTGCTAGCGATTCTGGTAACAGCAATAACCGCTTATCCATTGTCCAAAAGGCATCTACCAGGCATTTCGATGATTATGCTGCTGTTTATTTTCACGATGATGTTTAATGGCGGTATTATTCCAAATTACCTGCTAATGAAACAGCTGCATTTAATTAATAGCTTGTGGTCGCTAATGCTTCCAGCCCTCATTAGTGTGTTCAATATGCTGGTTATCAAAAGTTATTATGAATCCTTGCCTGAGGCTCTTGAAGAATCCGCCAAAATGGATGGCGCTCGTAACTTTACGATTCTTTTTCGCATCATACTTCCTTTAAGCATACCGGTGATTGCAACGATTGCTCTTTTCTATGCCGTCTACTTTTGGAACGATTATTTTCACCCCATGCTCTACATTAATGACGCAGGCCTTAAGCCTTTGCAGTTGTACTTGCGCGACATTGTTTTGAATGCCGACAGTTCCAATGCGTTGAACAAAAGTACGGACGACTTGATGAATACATCACCGGAGGGGGTTCGTTCCGCAACCGTGATTGCCTCCATTATTCCGATGCTGCTCGTCTACCCCTATTTGCAAAAGCATTTTGTCAAAGGCGTACTCATTGGCTCTGTGAAAGGGTAATTGTGCATTAACGCTCTGGATTTAAGCATCTAGGGTTTAATGATATAGTAAACACATACATTTAGGGAGGTCTACCCATGCTCAAAAAGCACAACAAAGCTATGCTTTTAACTGTTGCAGCATGCTTGTCCATTTCGTCTCTTGTCGCCTGCGCTTCCAAAAACACGACCACAGGCGGCAGTGCATCCCCAGCCAGCACTGCAGCAGCAACAACGACAGCTGCTGGACCGAAGGCAGAGTTAAGATCACTGCAAATTTGGCAGCAAGAGGACTACAATACGTATCCGGTAGCTAAGTTCCTAGAAGAGAAAACGGGTTACAAAGTGAAATATGATATGCTTCCCCAAGATAAGCCCCAAGATAAGCTGAACATTCTCATTGCCTCTGGAGAATCTTATGACGTGATCACTACAATTGGTGGGACAGATTTCAAAGCCTTGTATGCAGACTATGCGAAAAAAGGCGCTTTAGTAGATTTAGGCCCGCTGATCGATAAATTTGGACCCAACATTAAATCGTCTGTAGACCCTGAAGCTCTGGAAGCCGCTAAAGTAGATGGGAAATTGTACGCAATTCCTACCAAAAGTATTCCGACCACCTCTAGCAGTTTATACATTCGGCAGGATTGGCTTGACAAAGTAGGAATGAAAGCGCCCACGACGTTGGATGAGCTTGTTGCCGTTCTCAAAGCTTTCAAAGAGAAGGATCCAGGTGGAAACGGAGATAAGAATATTCCATTAACGGTTAGAGGAGATGCGCCTTTCATTGATAACATTGTCGGAGCCTTCGGTATGCCGAACTTCTGGAATAATGTGAACGGTAAGCTGACGCCACGGATTCTAGATCCTGCTTACAAAGATTACGTAAATTTTGCCCAAGATCTCTTTAAACAAGGCTTGATTGATAAAGAGTTTGCCGCTAATAAAGATGCTACCGCTAAAGAAAAATTCACAAGTGGAAGAGCAGGAATCATTATGATGAACTGGTCTGATGTGCCTGTTATTATAGATGCATTAGTGAAAAACGTACCTACAGCTAAGGCGAACTATCTTCCAGCATTAAAAGGTAAGGATGGCAAAGTTGGATTATCTGCAAATCAAGGGTTTGACCGGATCTCCTTCATTCCTAAAGCATCCAAGCATCCTGAGGATGCCATCAAATGGATGAACGCTAAACTTGAAAAAGATACGTTTAAAGGGATGGCCATTGGTGAAGAGAATAAGCACTTTACGTTTAAGGATGGCACGTATACACCGATTCAACCTATCTTTACAGACGAGCGCAATAGAGCGAATAATTTCTTAATGGGCACTGATGACATAAATTATCCGATTTACTGGCAAGCACGTGTACGTAAAGATTTACGCTTGTTTGAAGCTTGGAAGTTTATGAATGTGACGGAAGCGAATGTAAGAGTACTTGATCCATTGGGCTTCGCTCCTTACTTACCTGATTTCTCGAAAAACTTCCAGCAGTTGAACGTGTTGGTGGGAGATTATACGACGAAGCTAATTTTTGGAGCAGAAGCCATTAGTGGTTTAGAAGCGTTCCAACAGAAATTCAAAACCTCCGGTGGAGACGCGAGCGTCAAAGAAGTCAACGATTGGTATGCGACTGCAAAGAAATAAGATGAACATACGTGGGGAGCTTGCTTGCAACACTTGCTGCATGTTCTCCACTAGTTATGTACCGGCATAAGGAAAATATCAAGTACCGTTTGCCAATGATAAAATTGGACTTGCCTGAGTATTATCCGTTCGGGGACGTGATTGATTGATCTGGCCAATTACAACCTAATTTTATAAAAAACCAGCAAACTTTTGCTTTTGAGTTTGCTGGTTTTTTGCATGTCATACGGCACGCTGCCAGCAGAAGGGAATCCAGAATCATAAAAAAACACATAACGATTTAAATTTTCACCATGGAGTCTACGATTCCGCCAATGTATGATCAGAATGAATCGTAATCGGAAATCGTATACGCCCCAGCGATTCATAGGGCGATTTTCATTACTATTAGCTTAGATTAAGTTTGTACAAAGTACAACTTTGAGTTGAGAAACAACAAAAATATGAATCAAGGGGGATGATGACATTGCATCTTGATAGGATAGAACCACATTCAGGGGGCAATAATGGAGATCCTAACGTGATGGAAGTCGTTAGAACATGGTTAGAACACCCAACTCTCATTAGGGAGATCGGTCAACCGGCTCAGCTGCAGCCAGCTGACCTTTTCCCGACCTTACGCGTTCATGTATACGCAGCAATGACGATTAGCGCAATTGTAGAGCTAGAGAAAGGCGATACCATTCGCCTGACGTCACTATCCCTCCAACTCGGGGATGAGGCAGAAATCGCGATCCCGGGTACGGTTGAACGGTTTGGGATGCACATCTTGCGGCTAACCTTCTCGCGTCCCGGTTATTCGGATCTGCACGATGCTTTCTACTTTTATGTAAAGGACCCGTCGGCCATTCAGAACGACCAATCGGACATTGCTTATATAGGGACGAGCGGTAAGCTTGTTTACATACCGGACTACAAAGGAAATCGGATCGCAGATTTTTCTCATGCAGGTTACATGGGCGGCGGCATACAGCTTCCAGATGTACAAACGCAAATGACCATCGAGCCTGGAGAAGGGGATGCGACAGCACGCATTCAGGAAGCCATTGATGCGGTGTCCCAGCTTCCGCTTACGCCAGAAGGATTACGCGGTGCTGTCTTGCTGAGACGTGGAACGTACCATTTGGACGGAACGCTGAAAATAGCAGCTAGCGGGGTTGTCCTTCGCGGAGAAGGACAAGGAGAAGACGGCACACTCTTGTATGCGACAGGTGCAACCAAGAAAAATATTTTAGAAATTGGTGGGGCAAGAGGAGTCGAGCTGTTGGAAGACACATGTACGACGATTACCGATCTATATGTTCCTTCAGGATCGAATTCTTTCCATGTGGCGGATGCGCGTCATTTCCAAGTCGGGGATTCGGTCATTGTGCGCCGCTATGGGAACGACGCTTGGATTCATGAAATCGGAATGGATGCCATAGTCCAACGGCCGATTACCGGCGGAACCAAGATGTGGAGCCCATTCGAACTTGATTTTGACCGTATCATCGTTCATATGGAAGGCAACAAGATAACCGTAGATACACCGCTTACTAATTCAATAGAGCTTCGTTGGGGCGGGGCACGGGTTTTCAAATATAAGGATCCAGACCGAATCGAGCATGTTGGCGTAGAAAATATGCGTATTGACGTCGAATTCGATCCTTCTGTGACGGATACACAAATTGATGATCGGAAGGGTGCTCTTGATCCGTATTGTGCTGACGAAAATCACACAACCAACTTTGCCGTCCTGAATCATGTGAAGAATGCTTGGGTACGTGACGTTACAGGTTACCATCTTGATCATAGCCTTGTCCTTGCCGACTACGGGAGCAAGTGGGTGACCATTCAAGATTGTACGGTTTTGGATATGGTTAGTATCATAACCGGCGGTCGCCGCTACAGCTTTCATGTTTGCGGACAGATGATTTTAGTCCAGCGGGCTTATACGGAAACAGCGAGGCATGCATTCGTTGTCGATAAGTGGGTGACAGGACCGAATGTATTTCTCGACTGCAAATCCTCCACCGACTATAACACAAGTGAACCGCATCATCGCTGGTCGGTAGGCGGTCTGTACGATAATGTGAAGGCGCCAATCGCTATCCAAGACCGCATTTGGCTAGGCAGCGGACACGGTTGGGCAGGTGCGAATTATGTCACCTGGAACACGGAGGGAGAATTGACGCTGCAGCAGCCGCCTACCGCGCAAAACTACGCGATTGGTCACGTTGGTGAGATGAAAAAAGGACGCGCACCGAATGACTATGATCCTCGTCCGAGGAAAGATGGGTATCTGAATGCACTGGGCAAGCAAGTTTTACCGCTCAGCTTGTACAGGCAGCAGTTGGAGGATCGACTCAACACTTAAATTTCACGTCCAGGTTGCTATTTAGTAGTAAGCAAAGTAGTGTTAAGTTGTACTAAATTCTGCGAAAAACGATATCCCTCATTCAATTTGAAAAAAAGGTGAGTGTCATGGAGAAAACAAGGTTACTCCGTAAACTGGGAAGCACGAATTTAGAGCTTTCACCACTTGGACTTGGCTGCTGGCAATTTAGCAATGGGCAAGGGGTAGTAGGCAAGTTTTGGCCTGTGTTGGGTGCCGATGATGTGCTGAAGATTGTTAAGATTAGCCTTGAAGGCGGCATCAATTGGTTTGATACAGCGGAAGTGTATGGTAAAGGACAGTCGGAGCAAATGCTTTCGAAAGCTCTCCGAGATTCAGGGTCTTTGGCGGATGACGCTCGAATTGCTACGAAATGGTGGCCGATTTTTCGCACAGCCGGAAGCATTGTAAGTACAATCGATGAGCGCATTCGATACTTAGATAATCGCACGATCCATCTGCACCAAGTACATCAGCCTTACTCATTCTCCTCTGTAGCAAGTGAAATGAAAGCCATGGCTCAATTGGTCAAAGCCGGTAAAATTCAAAACGTGGGCGTGAGTAATTATTCGGCAAAGCAAATGCGGGAGGCTCACCGAGTACTGAAGGAGCATGGACTTCCTTTAGCATCCAATCAAGTGAAGTACAGCTTGCTAGATCGGCGTATTGAACAGAATGGGATTATGGAGACAGCTAAAGAGTTAGGGATTGCAATTATTGCTTACTCTCCATTAGAGCAAGGAATTCTGAGCGGCAAATTCCATAAGAATCCTGATCTCGTGAAAGGGATAACGGGTCCTAGGAAATGGACGTCTTCTTTTAAACAATCAGGACTTCAGAAATCAAAGCCTCTCATCGATCACTTGGAAGAGCTAGCTGTTCAGTACGATGCTTCTCCAACACAAATCGCATTGAATTGGATGATTAACGCTCACGGAGAAACCGTATTTGCCATTCCCGGTGCTTCTAAAATTCATCATGCTCAAGAAAATGTAAAAGCCATGCAATTTAAGCTTACTGCTAAAGAAATCCAAACAATCAGCGAAATATCGAGCAACTAATCCGATAATAAATATACAGAAAGAAACTGAACCCATAATACCATGGAGCTCAGTTTTTTGTTTTATACAAGGTTATTTTTTCAATAATAAATACATAAAATACGGCGCCCCAATCAATGCGACCATAATGCCGGCGGGAATTCCATCAGGCTCAATCACATTACGTCCAATGGTGTCTGCCATTACTAATAACCATCCGCCAATCAGAATGGCGATTGGAATAAATAATTGATTTCTGGGTCCTACCAAAGCTTTGGCCATGTGCGGAGCCATGAGTCCAATAAAGGCAATTCCACCAGTAACCGAAACGGCCGAAGCAGCCAGGGCAACCGCAGTTAAAAGTAAGACCATACGTTCCTTTTCAACAGATACACCTACGCCGATGGCCACAGGTTCGCCTAGTCCCAGGAGATTCAAACGATTTGCTTTGTATAAGGTAAATGGAATGAGTATGGCTAACCAAGGAACAATTGCCCAAATGAAGGGCCAGTCTGAACCCCAGATACTTCCGGCTAACCATTTTGCAATAAAATCGACTTTGGCTCGTTCAGCAGATGAAATAATGACTATCATGACCCCAGATAGCGCCATTGAAAACCCGACTCCAATTAGCACCAATCTGACGGGTTGAAGGCCAACGGTTCGGTTATACGAAAGTAAATAGATAAAGCATGCCGTAATTAAAGCACCTATAAAAGCAACAAGTGGAAGCAGATAAATAAACGATCCCGCCTTGATAGGAAAAAACAAAAAGAATACGGCAATAGCAACACCAGCCCCAGAGTTAATGCCTATAATTCCAGGATCAGCTAAATCATTTCGCGTAATTCCTTGTAAAATAGCACCCGACAGGGCAAGTGCCATGCCTGCTAGCAGTGTAATCACCATGCGTGGCAGTCGGATCGAAAATAAAACAAACTCTTCTTTGAAGGTACCTTGACCGAGAAGGGTGGGAATCAGCCTATCATAAGATACGGAGGAGTATCCCAGTCCCATCCCGAGCACGATCGTCATCGTAATAAGGATAAGGGAACCATATAACAGCAGCCGTTGTTTTTTTATTAAAGCGGGAGGATGAATCATAAGAATGCTTTTCCTCCTTTACGAACGATGAACAAGAAGAACGGTAAACCCATCATAGCCACAATGGCCGCCACTGGTGTTTCATAAGGAGAATTAATCGTTCGTCCAAGGGTATCCGCAAAAAGCATAAAAGCAGCTCCTATAATTGCCGACATTGGCACAATGAAACGATAATCGGTTCCAACAATGGCGCGAACAATATGAGGAATCATCAAACCAATGAACGCCATATTCCCAACAAGCGCAACAGAGGCACCTGCGAGTAAGATGATGATGATAAAAAGCACGGTTTTGATTTGTGTTGTCTTCTGACCTAATCCGACAGCGACTTCTTCACTTAAGCTTAAAATGGTAAGCTGCCTGGAGAGGAACAGGGAAATCAGTATACCGATCGTAATAAATGGCGCAATGACTTGGAGTTGGCCCCATGAAGTGCCGATCAACCCTCCTGCTGTCCACATGGATACATCTTTTGAAATTTTAAAATAAATACCGATACCTTCCGAGATCGCGTATAGGAACGCAGATACAGCAGCTCCGGCTAATACGATTCGAAGAGGAGAGAAGCCGCCCTTTTTCACTGCGCCAATACCGAATACGATGCTTGCACCAACAGCAGCTCCAATAAAACAAGCAATCGTAATCCCGAAATAATTGGCTGAAGGGATAAAAGCAATCGTAAACGCAAGAGCCGCGTTTGCTCCAGCGGTCAAGCCAAGTAAACCAGGATCAGCAAGCGGGTTTCTGCTCATCCCTTGCATGATGGCTCCGGAAACGGCTAGCGCGGCTCCAACAAAAACCCCCGCAATTTCCCGCGGTAATCGAATTTCGCGGATGATCGATATTTTATTACCTGCGGCATGTGAAGTGAGGGCCAGCCAGACAATTTTGACGGTAACATCTGCGGCCCCAAATACCATAGAAATAATAAACATACCCACAAAGACTACAAGTCCGGCAATCAGTTTATAAACGAATGGGATGAACCGTTGATGTTCCGTAATCATTTACTACCTAAGTTTTTAACAAAGAAATCGAGTTGGTATTCTAATGTCTGTGGATCATTGAAGTAGAACTCTTTTGCATTGACTTCAAATACTTGTTTGTTTTTAACAGCTGGAATGTTTTTGTAGGTATCGGTTTGTTGGAACGAATTATCTGTGTCTGGGTTCTTACTAAAGATAACATAGTCACTTGCATACTCCGGAAGAACTTCCAAAGACAAGGCATAATAACCGGCTTTTAAAGCCATTTCTTTGACTTTTTTAGGCATTTCTAGCTTCATTTCTTGGTAAAGAATTTCGGTGCCACGACCCCAGTTATTTCCGAAGACGTAAAGCTGTTTGTCGAAATTTTCAACAACAGAAATCGTTTTGTCCGCTCCAATCTTCGCTTTAATGTCTTCTCCGGCTTTCTGCGCCCGTTTTTTAAAGTCAGTAATCCAAGCTAGCGCTTCTTTTTCTTTATTTAAAAGTTTGCCAATTTCTAAGTGCTGGGCTAAATAATCTACCTTTCCGTATGTATACGTTACTGTAGGAGCAATTTGCTTTAATTTATCCACGTTTTTAATGCTGGATAGCCCAATGATTAAATCCGGTTTTAATTCAATCAGTTTTTCTAGACTTTCATCGGATACTTCTTGCGCAGCTTTTAGTGTTGTTTCGAAGCGCGGGTTCATTTTAGACCATGAATCGACACCAACAAGATTGACTTTTAGAGCCATTACATTTCCTGCAAAAGATGAAAGGACAACGACGCGCTGAGGATTGGCCGGAACTTCGACAGGTCCATTTTCAGATTGGTAGGTGATGGTTGTTGGTTTGTTTTCAGCTTTCGCTGCGTTTTTCTCTGTTTGGGTTGTTTGGCTGCTGCAAGCACTAAGAGCTAATGAGATGAAGAGCAGGAACGGAATGAGTCGTTTGTTCATTTTGGTTATCTCCCTTTAATAAATTGTAGGTGACGCACATGGGTTTATTTGTTCGAGGGTCTCGCCCGATTTCAGCATCAATGTGAAAAACTTTCTTGAGCACTTCATGATTCATCACTTCTTCGCAAGTGCCAGCTTTCACGATTTCACCATCTTTAAGAGCGATGATATAATCGGCAAAACGAGCCGCTTGATTTAAATCATGTAGGACCATGACAATCGTGCGTTCCTGTTCCCTATTTAGCTTTTGCAAAAGCTCTAGAACCTCTAATTGATGTGCCAAATCTAAATAGGTGGTAGGTTCGTCAAGGAAGATAATCTCCGTTTCTTGTGCAAGCGCCATGGCAATCCAAACGCGTTGGCGTTGTCCTCCGGATAGTGCATCTACAGGACGGAACTTAAAGTCGAGGGTACCTGTAACTTCAAGCGCCCAGTCGATCACTTCATAGTCCCTTTTCGATAAGCGCCCAAAGCCCGTTTGATAAGGAAAGCGACCATAGGAGACTAACTCACCGACGGTTAAACCACTTGCACTTTCGGGCGCTTGTGGAAGAATCGCCATTTTTCTAGCGAGTATCTTTGTATGTTCTTTGGCAATATGTTCGCCATCTAGAACGATTGAACCCGATTGATGGGAAATAATCCGCGTGGCTGCTTTCAATAGGGTAGACTTTCCACAGCCATTCGCTCCGATAATGGTGGTTATTTGCTTGTCTGGAATCTCTACACTGAGATTTTTAACAATTAAACGTTCACCATAACCAATGTTTAGCTGATCTGTATACAGGCGAACCATGAGATAACCTCCATTTATTTCAAAATACGTACCACCCAATCGATGATAATGATTATCAATTTCACTACAATACACACAATAATGCGAACAATTTTATTTGTCAATACCTTTTTTGGTTGTCAAATGAGAAGAATAGACGTATATTTAATTGAGAATGATAATCATTTACGCTTCATAACCAAGGAGTGATCGTGAAATGCAAGAACAGGAATTGTATGATGTGACTGTCATTGGAGGAGGGCCAGCAGGGCTTTACTCCGCTTTTTATAGTGGACTTAGAGAAATGAAGACCAAGCTTATTGAGTATCAAACCCAACTAGGTGGAAAAATACATATCTATCCGGAGAAAATGATTTGGGATGTTGGAGGACACACGCCAATTCCAGGAGTGAAGCTTATTGAAAATCTTGTAGAGCAAGGACTAACGTTTCATCCAGAAGTTGTGTTGAATGAAAAGGTAGAGTCGATCACACGTAATGAAGAGGGGATTTTTATCTTACAAGCTGCTTCTGGTCAAAAGCATTACTCGAAAACAGTTATCGTTGCTGTTGGAGGGGGAATATTGAATCCGCAAAGGCTGGAGATCGAAGGCGCAGAGAGATATGAAGTGTCGAATTTGAACTATACCGTGAAGTCTTTGCAGCATTTTAGAAACAAAACGGTGATCATTTCTGGTGGAGGCAATTCTGCCATTGATTGGGCAAATGAATTGGAGCCTATCGCCAAGAACGTTTATTTAACCTATCGAAAAGAGGCTTTAACAGGCCACGAAGCACAAGTAAAGCAGCTCATGGAGAGCTCCGTTGTTTGTTTCTTCCATACGTCCATAACCAAACTGGTTGCTAGCAGTAATCATGAAGTCATTGAACGTGTCGAACTAACCAACCATGAAACAGGTGAGGTATCGTATTTGCCCATTGATGAAGTGATTATTAATCATGGTTATGAACGTGATACAACACTACTTAATAATAGTGAAGTAAAGCTTGCGATCGCAGATAACTATTACATTGCTGGTAATGCGGCTAGCGAATCTTCGATAGATGGAATTTATGCAGCCGGAGATATTTTACACCACGATGGGAAGCTGCATTTAATAGCCGGTGCTTTCCAAGACGCTGCAAACGCAGTAAATAAAGCAAAGCAATACATCCAACCGGATGCTAATAAGGCTGCCATGGTGTCTTCGCATAATGAAGTTTTTAAAAAGCGCAATCGAGATTTAGTCAAACGAATGATGACCTAGAAACTAAAAACCCCTCCTGTATGAAAAAACCATACAAAGAGGGGTTTATCAACACTTGTTATTGTTTCTTGTTCAGCATGTTAATAATGACGGTTACAGTTTCAGCTCTTGTCGTAGAGCCGCTTTACTTAGCTCTGCCCAACGCTTCGCAATTGGTTTCTTCTACTAAAAATAAAACATAAAACAAAATAACAATATTGTCATTTTGTTTTTGATACTTATTGTGCTATTATGGAGCTTAATAGAGAGGGGGAGCCAACATGTCCAATGATCTTCCACTAACGAAGGAAGCCATACTAGACGCGGCGGAACAGGTGCTTCGGCGTTATGGACCTGACAAAACTTCCGTTGTCGATGTGGCTAAGGCACTTCAGGTAAGCCATGGTACACTTTATCGGCATTTTGCAAGTAAAGCCTCATTAAGAGAGGCGGTAACAGAGAGATGGCTGCACAAAATTATTTTAGATCCCTTAGAAACTATTGCCTCCCAGTCGGGTGGTAGTGCTGCCGAACGTTTGCGCTCGTGGTTTGAAACCCTGATCCATACGAAGAGGACCTATGCAATCAATGATTCCGAAATGTTTACCATGTACGCGGCTGTTACATTAGAAGCAGTTGAAATGATCACTACGCATGTCAATCAATTAATCGATCAGATTGCCCGAATTATCGATGAAGGAATGAAGTCCGAGGAGTTTAAATCCGTTGATTCTAACGTAACTGCAAAAGCTATTTTTATTGCTACTTCGCGTTTTCATCATCCTGCACATGCGAAAGAGTGGTCATCAGACACGATTCACCAGGAATTTGCATCGGTTTGGGATCTGCTTCTTTTCGGAATCTCCTAGCATATATGCGTATTAAAGCCCTTCTGATGATATTAATCAGAAGGGCTTTTGCAATAAATAGGTATTTGATTGCCTTCTGGGAGCGAAGGAGCTCCGTTTCATCCAAGCATCCGCTTGATCTCATCCACAATAAGCCGTACGCCGGCTTCGATCCGCTCCTCTGATACTTGCGTTACGCTAAGGCTTAACAAATGCTCAGGATTAAATGCAGGTAAGTAATAAGGTTCGAGGTCCTGCAGAATAACACGCTTCTTTCGTAATCTATCCAACAGGGTTGGGATGTGCAGATGAGCTGGGACGATGATATGAGTGTACACACCCGAGATTGCCTGAGATGGAGATAGGTATGCATTGTCACTGTTTGCAAGCAAGGATTTATTCAGATGCCTCAATCTACGCGAATAAGAATCTCTGATTTTACGCTTGCGCCTTTCGAACATACCACTTTGAATATAAATTTCTAATGCTGCTTGCGAGAGTGTGGAACTATCGATGTCCGACAATTTCTTGTAGTTGCTGAACGTGGGCGTGAGGTCTGTAGGAAGGACGGCTGCGCCCACGCGCAATCCTGGAAACAAAATTTTAGAGTAGCTTTTTAAATAAACAACATGGGTTGAAGCATAAGCGAAGATGGGGTCGGATTTCGTATCGTTTTCCAAGTCAGCCAGATAATCATCTTCGACGATGTACACGTTATAGCGTTTGGCTAGTTTAGCAATTGCTTTCTTCGTTTGTTCTGAATAAGAACTACCGAGAGGATTATGGAAGCGGGGCATTGTATAGAAGAACTTAATATCTTCCGTACGGAATAAGCGCTCTAATTCATCTAGATCAATGCCGCTAACCGTTCTTGTGATGCCAAAAGTAGGGATTTGATAAAGTTCCAAAAGTCTTATAAACAAATAATAACTCGGTTGTTCAAGCAACACCCCTCGTTTTCCATTCGGAAAAGGCATCAAAGCCAAGACGGATAAGGCTTGCTGCACACCGGATGTTATATGTATGTTGTTAGGATTCGCGAACACCTGATAGTTGGCCAAATGCTTGGTCAACACCTTCAATAACGAAGGCAATCCTTGCGGAGTTCCGTACACGAACAGATCGTTCTTATAAGTATCAATCGCTTTATTTATACAATGCTTAAAATCGAGATAAGGAAAAAGCTCAGGGTCTGGAGCCCCCGAAGAGAAATCATAGACCGCTTGTTCTGTAGAATGGATGCCATCTGTTCTCTTCTGTACCGCATAATACCCGCTTTGTGGGATAGAGTAAATGAGATGGCGGCTCTCAAGCTCGGTATAGGCACGTATGACTGTACTTTTATTGCAAGAATAGGTGATGGACAGCTCCCTTATTGACGGCAGTTTTTGTCCGGATCGTATTCGTCCATCCTCAATTCGCCGTTCGATGTCATTGAAAATAAGCGAATATTTATGCATATATAGTTCCCCCGCCCTTTAACTGTACCGGTACAGTTGGTTCGTAAATAGATTGTAGTACGACCGTATTCGTCCTATGCTTATTACCAACAGCCGGCCGGCACCATTACCAATAAAGTACCATAAATTCGTTAGGAAGTGTGGGGAATATGAAAAACCGAAAAGGAATCAAACTTGCCTATCTATTTGCCGTACTCAACGCGGTGATCATTGGATTTTCTTTCTTGTTTGCCAAAATAGCTCTTGATCATGCTAACCCGCTCGATACGCTAACCTTTCGTTTTACCGTTTCGTTCGCAGTCTTCTCCATCCCGGTTGCATTTGGCTTGGTTAAGTTGAATTACCGTGGCAAACCGATTATCAAAGCGCTTCTGCTGGCCACGACATATCCACTAGGCTTCTTTACGCTTCAAGCGTATGGGCTGCTTCATACCTCTTCGGCAGAGGGAGGCATCCTCTACGCATTCACGCCGATCGTAACGATGGTGTTTGCTTCCTTGTTTCTGAAGGAAAGAACAAACGTCTTCCAGAAACTATCGATTTTCCTCTCTGTATTCGGCGTTCTGTTTATTTTCATCATGAAAGGGAGCACGCTAGATTTGTCAAACATGACAGGGATCATCCTGTTGGTTCTTACTTGTGTGGCTTTTGCTGGATACAGTGTTCTGGCTCGTTCGCTTTCGAAGCAGTTTAGCCCAGCGGAGATCAGTTATTTTATGCTCGGTATAGGATTTGCTACCTTTCTTGTTGTTTCGCTTTCGAGTCATGCTAGCGCGGGGACACTTGAGATCTTTCTTTCACCGCTGTCTAACCCTTCATTTATTGTGGCGATACTCTTCCTAGGCTTGTTCTCCTCACTGGTGACGGCTTTGACAGGTAACTATGTCTTGTCCAAGATAGAAGCCTCCAAAATGAGCGTGTTCACTAATTTATCAACCATTGTCTCCATAGCTGCGGGGGCCCTCTTTCTTGGGGAAAAAGTGACGATGTATCACTTGATCGGCTCTGTGATGATTCTAACAGGGGTGATCGGGACGCAATATTTGGGTCGATATAAAGTGGCTTTGCCAAAGGTTAAAGCAGATCGTGTAAGAGGGTAAGGAGTGAATGGAATATGTGAGGACGTAGTTATGTTATTAATGCCCGCGCTGAAGTAGAATCATTCGAGTTCTAGGAATCCTTTCCTAACTATGAAGAGATTCTAGAGAAGCTTCTATATATGCTAGGTAGTTGCTGCCACTATGACGCCACAAGGCGTCTTTTTTCGTTTTCTCTAAAAAAGTAGCTGGGATCGGTTTTTTATCATTAGCTCGTTACATACAATTAGGTAAAGTATGAACGGGAAAGGGGCACGAGATGATGGAACAAACGTTGTTTGAGCATCGATTTTGGCTGCAAATTTTAGGGGATCATGCGAGGTTTATTTATAATGCCCTAGCTCCTGTGGAGCTCAAAGATATTGCTATCGCCCATTCTTACATAAACCAATACGATCAACTTCTTGGTCAAGCGCGAATGAATGAAGTTAACAATTTGGCTCAAATAAACAAACAAGCTTACGATTTAACGGCAAATTTACGCGAATATAAACTGAATCTTTTAGATCGTCTTTTATTCGGCCAAATAAAGATTGGGCTAACCCCTACTTTTATCAATCATATGTTGAATGAGCTTGAGGAGTACTTCAAAATACTTATCGTGCTCCTGGATGGTAAGCCGGTCCATTTGAATTGGAAAAATAAAACATTGCTATGTGTTTGGATTCCATGTTATATTATCACTCCGGCCGCAAGACAGGCTGGTGAAAGTAACTAGAAAAAAACTAGTTGCAAAATAAAAATCAGTATGGTATATTACTTCTCGCTGCTTCGGTAACACGGCAGTGAACGAAAGAAATTGATCTTTGAAAACTGAACAACGAGTGAGTAAGCACGAACGAGAAATCGTTCAAAAAAGAGATTGCAAAATCTCGCTAGCAACGC